>CAVSWN010000001.1:0-8011 GCA_963731545.1 uncultured Acidobacteriota bacterium
TTTTTGATCAGCGTCCGGGTCGCGTAGCGGACGTCCTGCAGGAGTGTGTCCATCAGGCCCTTAAGACGTTTCGATCGTCGGTAAGTTCGATAGAATCTGCCGCGGGAGGTCGCCATGTTCGGATCGCGCCGCCTGACCACGACCGTTGTCGGCTTCGTTCTCGCAATCGGATTCCTATCCGCGGAGAGCGCCACCCGTCCCCTCGAGGCTGGAAGGACTACTACCGGCTGGAGACCGCCTCCAGGCCCGGCGATCTCCCCCGACGGGCGCCAGAGGGTGGCGTTCGTGCGGACTCGTCGTCGAGGGCGAGAACCGCGCGCCAGGGCGAGATCTGGCTCGCGCCGGCCGACGGCGGCGCGGGGCGCCGCGGCGGCTCCAGCTCCCGCGTTCAACGCCCGGGCCCGATGGAGCCCGGACGGCAAGCTGCTCGCCTTCAGCGCCCGCGGCCGGCGCGCCGCGCGGACGAGGAGGTCGGCTCGATCTGGTTCCTCCGCCTGGATCGCGCCCGGCGGCGAAGCTTCCAGATCGAAGGCGTCACGGCACGCCCTCTTCAGCCCGGATAACCGGTGGATCGCGTTCACCAAGCGCCGGCACCGCGCAAAGCCCGACCCGCCGACGCTAGGGACCGTGCGGGGCCGCCTGGGCAGCGAGCGCTTCAACGGCTCGGATCTTCGAGTGGATGAACTATCGGTTCGACGGCGCGGGTACCTTCCCGATCCCGCGCGACCGGGGCCTCGCCCCGGAAGAGCTCTATCTCGTCGCCCGTGACAGGCGGCGCCGCGGAGCAGCTCACGAGGCCCCGGAGTGCGCGTCGGCGGGGGGGGCCTGGCGGCCCGACCCAGGCGCTCGTCGTCACCGCCGACGAGCATCAGCGGGACGAGAGATGTAGCGAGCGCGCCGATCTGTGGATCGTCGACCCTTGCCGGGAGATCGACGCGGCTGACCGACGACGGGCACCACCACGAGGAGCCCGCCTGCTCGCCGGACGGGCGCACGCTCGCTGGTCCGCCGCAAGCGGGGCTCAGCGCCGTGATCGAGCCGCGCAGACGGCACGGCGCGCCCATCGACCTCTATCGCGATCCGGCGCGACGGGCGGCGCGCTCGAGGAACCTGACCGCCGGCCTGGGACTTATCCCCGAGGCGCCGTGCCTGGCGCCCGACGGGCGCGGGTGCTACTTTTCGGCGGCATCGGCGGCGACGCGCATCTGTTCCGGGCCGCCGGCGGAGGGGGGGGCGCGGACGGTGGAGGCGGTGACCCGCGGCGCGCGGCTGCCTCACCGGCTTCGGCTTCGTCCGCGGGCTCGGACGCGATGGCCTACGTCGGTCGGGGACAGCCACCCACCCGCGGAGGTGTTCGCGGCGCGCGCCTCGACGGGTACGATGAGGCGGCCGCTGAGCGCGTTCAACGCGGCCTGCTGAGGGAGGTCGAATCCGCGGCCGGCGGAGCGCAGCGCTTCACGAGCAGCGACGGCACGCAGGTCGAAGGGTGGGTGATCCTGCCGCGCGTCTACGACCCGGCGCGGAGCTATCCGTTGATCCTGGGGATTCATGGCGGGCCGCACGGCGCCTATGGCAACGATTCTCGTTCCAGTTCCAGCTGGGGCCGCGCACGGCTACAGGGTCTGTACACCAACCCGCGCGGCTCGACCGGCTACGGCGAAAAGTTCCTCTGGGCCACATGGGGCGGCTGGGGCGACCTCGACTACGAGGACGTGATGGCCGGCGTGGATTACGCAATGGAGCGGTACGCCATCGACGAAAAGCGGCTGGGTGTGTCCGGCTATTCTTACGGCGGTTTCCTGACAAACTGGATCATGCACGCAACGCGTTTCACCGCCGCCATATAGGCGCCGGCATCTCGAACTGGATCAGCGACTACGGCACGGCCGACATCCCGCGCACGAAGGAGAGCGAGTTCGCGGCCCGCCGTGGGAACCGCGAGCGCAGAGACGCTGCTGACGCAGTCGCCATGAGCCTACGCCGCGAGCGTCACACGCCCACGATGTTCATCACGGCGAGTCGGATTTCCGAGTGCCGATAGAACAGGCGCGAGCAGATGTACACGGCGCTCCACAAGCGGCGCGTACCAGCGATTCGTGCGCTATCCCGAACGTCCACGGCGGCTGGTCGCCCTGGAACACCGTGCACGCTACACAGGAGTTGAGGTGGTGGGAGCAGTACTTGGACGCGAGCGAAAGCCCACGCCCAGCACCGCGCAGCGCTGATCGCACGCTGAAGCCCTAGCGCCAACTACGAAACCCCGGGCTCGGTCTCAGAATGTGGCGCATGGTTTCAGCGCCTGCTTTGTCAGACGCTCGCATCAGAACACGAACTTCACGCCGAGCTGCACCTCACGCATCGGCTTTCCGCGTGCTGTTGATCGTGCCATAGAGCGGGCCGCTGGATATCGTCGTGTTCGGGTCGTTCCAGATCGGGTTGTTCAACACGTTGAACGCCTCGAGCCGGAACTGCAGCGTCTTGCTGCCGATCCGGAAGTTCCGGATGATCGACGCGTCCACGTTGGTGATGCCGGGACCGAAGAACGTGTTGCGGCCGGCGTTGCCGAATGTGCCCAGCGCATTCAGCGTGTAGGCATCGGTGTTGAACCATCGCGCGATCGTCTGCTGGTCGCCCGGCAGAACCGGATCCTGCCCCGTCACGTTCGGACGATCCTGGCCGCCGCCGGTATTCGACCGGTCGGTGCCGAAGTAGACCGTTCTCGGAAATCCGCTCGACTTCGAGATGATCGTGCTGATCTGCCACCCGCCCAGAATCGCGCCGCCGATACCGTCCTGCAGGAACGGCTTGCCGTTGCCGAACGGCAGCTCGTAGAGGATCGACGCGACGAAGCGATGGCGCACGTCGAAGACCGACAAGCCCCACTCGCAGTCGAGGCAGTTGCTGTTCTGCGGGAACAGCGTGTCGCCGTTGAGCGTGCGGATGCCGCTGCCGTTGTCCTCGGACTTGGATAACGTGTAACCGCCAAGCACCGACAATCCCTGATGGAGCCGGCGTGTGAGCTTGACCGCCAGCGAGTTGTAGCTTGGCCTCGGCGACGTTGCCGACTTCCTGGACTTTCGTGAATTCGGGATACGGCTTCCGGCTCTGCACCGATGCCGATGAGGCCGGGAGTCGTTTCGTTCCAATCGAACATCCGCTCCAGACGATAGCTGTGGGAGCCGAGGTAGCCGACTTCGAGCGCCGTCGAACCGCCGAGCTCACGCTGGACGTTGAACAGGTACTGAAACATGTACGGCGTCTTGCGATCGGGCATGTTGCCCAGCACGTAGACGTTCGCCAGGCACACCAATGGCGGCGCCACGCCGCAGTCGTTCGCCGTGCCGCTGCCGCCCCTGAACGGCGCGTCGAGCGTCAGATCCGGCGTCAGCAGCAGCGTGTTGTCGCGGCGGCGTCCGGACAGGTTGCGCGCCATGTCGAACCGCGGGTTGCCGGTATCCTGCATGTAGAAGATGCCGGTGCCGGCGCGGAACGACCACTTCTCGCTCGGGTTCCACGCCCAGCCGAACCGCGGCGCGAAGTTCGTCTTGTCGTCGAAAATCAACCGATCGCCGAGCCGGCCGTCGCGCGCCACCTGAATGTTCGGCGCGAAGCGGAGCACCGTGTCCTCGTAGACGTCGCCGCTGCCGATGCGCACCAGCACCGGATGGCGGGACAGATCCTGCACGTTCGGCGTCGTGTCGTGGAACGGGATCGACGCGTTCATCAGCGTGCCGTTCGCGTCGAACCATGGCGGTGTGTATTCGTAGCGCAGGCCGAGATCGAACGTCATGTTCGAGCGGACCTTCCAGGTGTCGGCGATGTAATACGACTGGCTCAGCGCGCGGAACTGCGTCACCGCCAGCGCCACCGCCGATTCGTCCTGCTGCGTGTAGCCGAGCAGGAAGTCGGCGAAGGCGTAGCCGGTGGCGATCGGCTGAAACTGGAAATTCCCGCGCGCAAACTGGTTGCCGACCTGGTTGTACATGTCGTAGCGGATGCCGCCGCCGAACTTGAGCGAATGCCGTCCGCGAATCCACGACATGTTGTCGCTGAACTCGAACGCCTTGTTCCGGTTCGTATACGGCCCTTCGGTGTTGTCGCCAAAGCCGCTGAAGCCGGCGACTGCTGATGGATGGAATCCCCCAGGCCTCGGCGAGGATTCAAGGAGATGCCGGGGATGGCCAGCTCCTTGATCACGTCGCGCACGTTCGCCAGCTCGCGTCCGAACGTGTTGAAGAAGTAGTTGAAACCGAACCGGAATTCGTTGACCAGCGACGACGACATCGTCCAGGTATTGCCGAGCGCGACCTGATGCACCCGCGTGTCCAGCTTGGTGCCGTTCAATTTCAACGCCGGCGACACCTCGTTCTCTTTGGCGTAGCTGTAGCGGCCCATCCAGGCCGATGCGGAGCTCTGGATCAGATCCATCCGCTGCGTGTACTGGTATTTGTTGATCTCGCGGTTCTGCAGTGAGAGGTAGTTGTTGTTGCTGAGTGTGGCGACGCCGTTGTTCGGCTCCGGATAGAACTCGAGCAGCTTCTTCGAGATGCCGTTGATGCGGCTCGCAGGAATGACGTTGCCCGGGAACGGGTTGCAGGTCCGCGTGCTGCCGACGACCGTGCATTGCGTCGGGTCGACGATGATCCCGGTTTCGCTGTCCGGTCTGCGGGTTGATCGCGCCCGAGGTTGGCCAGCAGTTCCGAGAAGTCGCCGTTCCGCATCGCCACGGACGGCACGCTGAAGGGGTTCTGGAACTGTTTCCGATCCCGGTACCCTTCGAAATTCGACATGAAGAACAGGTGGTTCTTCCACACCGGGCCGCCGGCCGTGTAGCCGTACTGATCCCATTTGAACGGCGCCTTCTTGGCGGCCGCCTGCGCCGCGGTAAAGGCGTACGTTCTGGCGTCCAGCGCATCGTCGCGGTGGAATTCGAACAGCGTGCCGCGCAGGTTGTTCGAGCCCGATTTCGTGACCACGTTCACCTGGCTCGCCTCTCGCCCGAATTCGGCGGAGTAGACGCCGGTCTGCACCTTGAACTCTTCGAGCGCGTCGACCGACGGCAGAAAGATGTAGGTGTTGAAGTTGACGTCGGTGTTGTCGACGCCGTCCAGCGTGTAGTAGTTGAATTCGCGGCGCTGTCCGGAAATCGACAGCTGCTGGTTGGCGCGCGTCCCGCCCTGGCGGTCGCCCGACTGGCCGGCGCCCGGCGAACTCGGCGCTGACGTTCGGACTCAAGCGCGACGAGCTGAAGATAGTTTCTGCCGTTCAGCGGCAGTTCGACGATGCGCCGGTTCTCGATGACGGTGCCGATGGTGGCATTCGACGTTTCGACCAGGGGCGAGACGCCGGTGACGGTCGCCTGTTCCGAGATCGTGCCCAGCTCGAGCGTGAAGTTGACGCGCGCCGTCTGCTGCACCTGCAATTCGACGTCGCGGCTCGCCGCCTTGAATCCCTCGAGCTCGCTCTTCACGGTGTAGTTGCCCGGCGGCAACGCCGGAAAGTCGAACAGGCCGACCTCGTTGGTCTTGGTCGTGCGGGTGGCGTTGGTCGCCTTGTTCACCACCGTGACGGTGGCGCCGGGCAGCACGCCTCCGGTGGAATCTTTGACTTCTCCGGTGATGGTGCCGAGCGTCTGCGCGAAACCTGGCGCGCAGAGGAGCAACCACGTGAAACCCACGAACAGAGTGCGGCGCATAGGAAACGGCTCCTTCCGAAGAGCGGCGATGCGAACGAAAAATGCCGGCGCGCGGTATGAAGGGAACGCTGCTCACCTGAGCAGCGCGAGACGGAAGGCTACGCCCGCGCGTAGCGCAAAGTAAGGGAAGGAACCCGCCAGGTATGGAACCCGCCCCCACGCACACCGCGTCTACTATCTTGCCCACCAACATAGGTTGGTGACTAGAGATAGCCATGCGCAAAACCGCTCCGCTCGCCTTTGGACACGTCGCGATCCTGCACGCCATTGCCGACGGTAACCGCTTCGGCTTCACCATCATGGACGCGACCGGGCTCACGTCGGGCACGGTGTATCCGGCGCTCGACAAGCTCGAATCGCTCGGCTACCTCACGTCGCGGTGGGAGGACGCGCGGACAGCGCGCCGCGACAAGCGTCCGCCGCGCCGCTACTTCGATTTGACCGCGGACGGCGCGGTTGCTCTCGGCGACCGCGCTCACCCGCTACAAGAACCTGAAACCTGTATCGCTCGACGCATGGCGCGTGCGTCCGAGCGAAACCTAGGGCGATGATCAAAGCCGTCGAGCCCGCTGCTGCGGCTCCTGTTCTGATCATCGACGCCGGACGCTGGCTGGCGCCGCCGTCACGCCGGCGCGACTGGCGACGGCAGTGGCGCGCCGACATCTGGCACGAATGGCGATGGCTCAGCGGGCCGCAACACAGCCTGGCCGAGCGCGGCGACCCTCATCCGACGAACCACCGGCGCGCTGCGCCATGCCTTCTGGCTGCGACTTCACGTGAGGAACCTCGAGATGATCACCCACGATCTGCGATACGGCTGGCGGATGATGGTGCGCAAGCCCGGCTTCACCGCGCTCGCGGTGATGACGCTCGGCCTTGGAATCGGCGCCAACGTCACCATTACAGTTGGGTCGAGAACATGGTGCGGCGGCCGCTCCACGGCGTTCCCGATCCCGACCGCATCGTCGCCCTCAACGGGACGACGCGGACTCGCGACGCGCTGAGCATCTCCTACCCTGACTTCGTCGACTTCCGACTGCGGCGGCCTGAGAGCGTCGAGGATCTGATCGCGTTCTCGTTGCTGCCGATGAATCTGCGAACCGGTGGCGATCCGCTGCGAGTGTTCGGGCAGCTCGTCAGCGGCAACTACTTCGACGTCTCGGCGCGCGTCCCGTGCTCGGCGCGGGTTTCTTCCCGAGGAGGATCGGACGCCGAACACCCATCCGGTCGTCGTCTTCAGCGACAACTTCTGGAAGCGGCAGTTCGCCGGCGATCCCTCCGTGATCGGCCGAACCGTGATCCTCAACGGCCACCCATTCGTCGTCATCGGAGTCGCGCCCCCCGGGTTCCGCGGCAGTGAGGCGTTCCTCAATCTCGACGCATGGGTGCCGACGATGATGCAGGCCGCGCTGATGAGCGGCGGCGATCGCCTCAGCGCTCGCAGGAGCTCCTGGCTCCAGTCGCTGGTGAAGCTGAAACCTGGTGTGAGCATCTCCCGCGCGCAGGCCGACTTCGACATCCTTGCCCGCGACCTCGCCGCGGCCTATCCCGACAACGAAGGTCGCGGGATCCGGTTGGACGAGCTGTGGCGGGCTCCGAACGGGGGCGGGAGCGGCCGGCAATGGTCATGGGCATCCAGATGGTGGTCGTCGGCCTGGTCCTGCTGATCGCCTGCGCGAACGTGGCCAACCTGCTGCTGGCGCGCGCCGCGACACGTCGGCGTGAAACGGCGGTCCGGCTGGCGCTGGGCGCGAGCCGGAGCCGCCTGGTGCAGCAACTGCTCACCGAGAGCGCGCTGCTGGCGTGTCGCCGGCGGCATTGCGGGGATCGCGATCGCCTACGCGACCACGATTTCGTGCAGTGGTTCGTGCCGCCCGCCCCGCTTCCAATCGAGCTCGACCCGTCGATCGGGCTGCCCGTGCTCGTCTTCGCCGTCGCGGTCACCGCCATCAGCGTACTGTTCTTCGGCCTCGTGCCGGCGCTCCAGGGCTCGACTTCTTCAGTGATGCCCGCGCTCAAGGAATCGGCCGGCGCGATGACGGCGTCACCGCGGCGGACTCGTCTGCGTCAGATGCTCGTGGTCGCCCAGGTCGCGCTGTCGCTCGTATTGCTGGTGTCGGCGGGGCTCTTCGTGCGCACCTTGCGCAACGCGCAACTGATGGACACCGGGTTCTCGACCCGGAATGGCCTCGTCGCCTCGATCGATCTCCTGCCTGCCGGTTACGACGACGCACGCGGACGGGTGTTCTTCCGCGATCTGCTGGCGCGTGTGCGTGAGCTGCCCGGCGTCGACGCCGCCACGCTCGCCCAACGGAT
>CAVSWN010000002.1:0-18041 GCA_963731545.1 uncultured Acidobacteriota bacterium
ATCGTTGGGGCGCAGCGGATTGGTGAATTGCGTACCGGCATTCGACAAATCGCCGTCGACATCGTCGCCGGCCGGCTTCTTTCCCTGTTCCACCCAGGCGACCAGGTCGTCGAACGCGCGAATCATCTCCGGCTGGCTGAAGCCACAATGTCCGCTGACGCGGTAGATCCGCTGCGCGAGCAGCTCCAGGCGTCCCGCGTCGCGCACCGATTTCTTGAGCGTCTGCTGCAGGAAGATCGGCACGAACAGATCGCCGGTGCCGTGCATCGTCAGAAGCGGGCGTTCGAGCTTGCCGTCGTACGGGACGATCTCCTCGTACGGACCGGTGGCGGTGCGGACCTCGGGATCGCCGGCTTTGCGCCGGGCCTTGCGTGTTGATCTGTTCCGCCGTCAGGCCCAGGCCGTCGTCGATCCCGTAGCGGATGTGCGTCGTGTCGATCGCGCGATTGAGCGGGGTCGTGCTGCCGATCAGTGCTGCCGGCGACGTGCTCATGTTCGGGAGAAACCGCGTGGCCAGGCCTTCGACGGCGAAGGGCCGCGGTCCGCCGGTGATCTGGATCTGGATGCTCGCCAGCTGTTTGCCCTTCTCGGTCAGGTCGGGCGGCTTGCCCAACTGCTCGGTCATCGCGGCGATGTCCCGCTGCATCGTGTCGCGCGTGAACTGGATGCCGGTCACGACTTCGGCGGCGGCGCTGGAGGCGGCAAAGAAGTCGAACAGCTCGGGCCCCGCTGGACACATCGCGAGACCTCCCGCGAATGCCGTCGGAAACTCGTGCATGCCCAACACGGTGACGTGGCCGCCCATCGATGTGCCGGTCAGGTAGGTGCGGCGCGGTTGTCGTCCTTCGTTGTGCGTGACGAAGCGCTCGGTGAGCGCCATCGTGTCGACGAGCCCCTGCCCAGGGACGTAGCCGTTGCAGCGATAGCTCGACGCGGCCCAGGCGAAGCCGAGGTCGATGAGATGTTGACGGATGACCACATTCCCGACACGAAGCTCCGAGCCTCGTTCGCCGGTGTTGGCAACGAAGCCGTGCGCGTACAGCACGAGGTCCCCGTTCCACTTCTCCGGAATCTCGACGCGGTAGATGCCGCCGTCGTACTTGCCGAAAAACGCCTTCGCGCCTGGGAGCGGCTCGAATTGCGGGTCGTCGGGCACCCACTCCTGGACCGGGCACGGCACCGGCGTCACGCCAGGCCGGCCGAGCGCGCGCGGCGCAGACGCAAGACCGACGGCCATCCCCGCCAGGATCAAGGCTCCGATCAACGCGCGAACCCGCATAGCTCGCTCCTGTCGAGTGCGGCGGCGCCCCTGGCTTACGTTCGCGGCTTCGCCGGCAGCGCGAACGACGTGAGGTTCGCGCCCGAAGGAATGACGACGTACTGCCGCCCGTCGATGGCGTAGCTGGTTGGCGGCGCGTAGATCGCCGATCCTGTCTGGTACTGAAAGAGCTTCCGCCCGGTCTGCGATTCCGCCGCGAAGAACACGCCCTCGTGATCTCCGCTGAACACGATGCCGCCGGCGGTCGCCAGCACGCCCGCCCAGCCCGCGTCGCCGTACGCGATCTCCCATTTGCGCTCGCCCGTGGTCGGATCGATCGCGCGAAGCGCGCCGGACCGTTTGGGCTCGGTGACGATCTGCACCGTGCCGCCCATGGTCCGATCGCCAAGCTTGGTCGTCGGCGGCGGCGGCCGGCGAATGAATCGCATGCAGGTTTCGCGGGCGGTGACAAAGAACAGGCGTCTCGACGCGTCGTACGACGGCGACATGAAATTCGTGCCGCCGAACAGATCCGGACAGGTCACGGTGCCGGCTTCGGTCGGCTCCTGATCGGGCAGCACGATGGGACGGCCGTCCGCGTCGAGTTCCCTGGCCCACGTCGTGTGCACGAACGGTTTGCCCAGCAGGTACTGGCCCGTCACCCGGTCGAGCACGTAGAAGAACCCGTTGCGGTTGGCCATCATCACGACTTTCCGCGTCGCGCCCGCCAATCGGCAGGTCGGCGAGGACCGGGACTTCGTTCGCATCCCAGTCGTGCGTGTCGTGCGGCGTGAACTGGAAGTGCCATTTCAGCGTGCCGGTATCGGGATCGAGCGCGAGCAGCGAATCGGTGTAGAGGTTGGCGCCGGGCCGGCTCAGGCCATCCCAGTCGGGATTGGGATTGCCCGTGCCCCAGTACAGGAGGTTGACCTCCGGATCGTACGTGCCAGTCAACCATGTGGGAGCGCCGCCCCGCTGCCATGCATCGCCTTGCCACGTCTCGCTGCCCTTTTCGCCCGGCGCCGGAATCGTATAGAAGCGCCAGAGGCGCCGTCCGGTCGCCGGATCGTAGGCATCGAGGAAACCGCGGTTCGCGAACTCGCCGCCGGCAATGCCGACAATCACTTTGTCGTTGACGATGAGCGGTGCGCCGGTGCCGGCGAAGCCATCCGGGACGGTGGCCATCTCGATGTCGTAGATCACCTTCCCGGTCTTGGCCTCGAGCGCGACGAAATGCGCGTCGAGCGTCACCATGAACAGGCGATCGCGATGGATGGCAAACCCCCGGTTGACCATGCCGCAACACACTTTCAGTCCCTGCGGCAGCGCGCGCTGGTAGTGCCAGATCTGACGACCCGTGCGGCCGTCGATCGCCCACGCGTGGTTGAGGGCGCCGGTCACGTACAGGATGCCGTCCACGACGATCGGCGTCGCTTCGAACTTGTTGACGACGCCGGTCTGGAACGTCCACTGGGCGGCCAGTTGCTCGACGTTGGCCGGCGTGATTTGCGTCAGCGGGCTGAAACGCTGTCCGGCGTAGTCGCCCGAGTGGGTCAACCATCGCGAGGGATTGGCAAGCCCCGCGAGGAGATCCTTCGTCGAAATGTCTTGAGCGTGCAGGACGTAGCCGGAACCGGCCATCAGGCAGATCACGGACAGGACGCGGGCAAGTTTTGCGGGCATAGGTTCGCAGCATGGTACGCGAAACGAGCCGATCGCGCGCCGATCGATGATTCGCTCGACCTTCGCCTCCTGCGCAATTCATGCTTTGGCACCGTTGAGCCATGTGTTACAGTGCCGGGTCTTTTGAATGCCTAGACGAAACTCGCTGATTTTCACGGGCCGGTCCGGCGGCGCCATGCGCCATCTGCACCTTCGCCTCCGATCCATTCTGTGGTTGGCCGGTCTGATCGTCATGCTGCCGGTCGCGATCGGCCTTGGCGCCAAGTGGAACTCAGTCACGGAGATAGAGCACCTGCGCGCCGTCAAGCAGCAGCTCGAAGCCGAGAACAACAGCTACCGCGCCGCCACCGGCGAGCTCACGGCGCAGATTCAGTCGCTCGAGAACGTCATCAACGATCTGGGCAGCCGGTCGGCCGTCGACCCGGCGCAGGCGCGCGCGATGCAGAAGCTTCCGGCCGTGGTGCGATCCCGCGCCTCCGGTGGCACCAGCACGCAGAGCCTGGCGATGTCGGCGCTCGCCAACGCGCCGATCTCGTCTCCTGAAGACACCTTCGGGGTTCTCCGTCTTCTGCTCCAGGCGCTCGAAAGCCGGCTCACCAACGTGCGACGCGACGTCGAGAAGCGCGAGGAGCTGGCTGCCGCGACGCCGTCGATCTGGCCGGCGCACGGCTGGCTCACCGGGAGCTTCGGCGGCCGCAGCGATCCGTTCACCGGCGAACCGGACTTCCATCAGGGCATCGACATTTCGACCGACAAGGGCGATCCCGTGTACGCGACCGCGGACGCCACGGTGGACGCCGCCTCGTACACCGGCGACTACGGCAACCTGGTCGTGCTGCGCCACGCGTTCGGACTGGCGACGCGCTACGGACACTTGAGCAAGTTCATCGTCCGGGTCGGTCAAAGCGTCAAGCGCGGCGACGTCATTGGCTACGTGGGCGCCACGGGACGCGCGACCGGCTCTCACCTGCACTACGAAATCGTCGCCAACGGCAAGCTAATCAACCCGTTGCAGCTGCTCACACAGCCGGCGCGGCGCTAGCGACTTCACCTGCACGAAACGGCCGCATGCTACAATTTGTGGATACCCTCGTCGGGGTTATCCCAAGCTGTAGATGCCGCTTCTCGATACACTCCTCGCCAAAGTCGTCGGGACCCAGAACGAACGTGAGCTGAAGCGCCTGCGCCCGATCATCGGCGAGGTGAACGCGTTCGAGCCGGCCATCCAGGCGCTTTCGGACGAGCAACTTCGAGCGAAAACCGTCGAATTCCGCCAGCGCCTCGCCGACGGCGAGACGCTCGACGACCTGCTCCCCGAGGTGTTCGCCGTCGTCCGCGAAACCGGCCGCCGCGTGCTCAACATGCGGCATTTCGACGTGCAGATTGTCGGCGGCGCCGTGCTGCACAACTGGAAAGCCAAGGAAGGTGGTGCGAAGGGCAAGATCGCCGAGATGAAGACGGGCGAAGGCAAGACGCTCGTCGCGACCCTTCCGGCCTACCTGAATG
This sequence comes from uncultured Acidobacteriota bacterium, assembly GCA_963731545.1. Taxonomy (GTDB): domain Bacteria; phylum Acidobacteriota; class Vicinamibacteria; order Vicinamibacterales; family CAVVIG01; genus CAVSWN01. The sequence continues at coordinate 4,448 of CAVSWN010000002.1, forward strand.
CCCTCGAGGGCAAGGGCGTCCACGTCGTCACGGTCAACGACTACCTGGCGCGCCGCGACTCGGAGTGGATGGGCCGGATCTACCGCTTCCTCGGGATGACGGTCGGCGTGATTCAGCACGAATTGAACGACGCCGAGCGGCAGGTGGCCTACGCCGCCGACATCACCTACGGGACCAACAACGAGTTCGGCTTCGACTACCTCCGCGACAACATGAAGTTCGAGTTGTCGCAGTACGTGCAGCGCGGGCATCACTTCGCCATCGTCGACGAGGTGGACAGCATCCTCATCGACGAAGCGCGGACGCCGCTCATCATCTCGGGTCCGGCGGAGGAATCGACTGAGCTGTACTACGAAGTCGATCGCATCATCCCGCGCCTCAAAGCCGGCGCCGTCATTCGCGGCGACGCGAAAGCCGAAGATCGCGAAGCGCTCGAAACGACGGGCGACTACATCAAGGACGAAAAGCACAAGACGGTGACGCTGACCGAAAGCGGCCTGGCGAAAGCCGAAGAGGCGCTGAAGCATCACCTGAGCGGCGGCCACATCTACGACCTCGAGAACGCCCACGTCAAGCACCACGTCGACCAGGCGCTCCGCGCCCACACCTCTGTTCCACCGCGACGTGGACTACATGGTGAAGGACAACGAGGTGGTCATCGTCGACGAGTTCACGGGCCGCCTCATGCCCGGGACGCCGCTGGAGCGACGGACTTCATCAGGCGGTGGAGGCCAAGGAAAAGGTGAAGATCGAGCGCGAGAACCAGACGCTCGCGACGGTCACCTTCCAGAACTACTTCCGCAAGTACAAGAAGCTCGCCGGCATGACCGGCACGGCCGACACGGAAGCCGAAGAGTTCGCCAAGATCTACACCCTCGACGTCGTCGTCATTCCCCCGAACCGCGTGCTGCGCCGCATCGAGAATCCGGATCTCGTCTACCGGACCGAGAAGGAAAAGTGGGACGCGATCGTGACCGAGATTCTCGAAGAGCACGCGAAGGGCCGGCCGGTTCTCGTTGGAACGGTGTCGATCGAGAAGTCAGAAAAACTGTCGACGATGCTCGATCGGCGTGGCCTGAAGCGCGGGACGACGACCGGCGGCGGCGCCGACAAGCACGTGGTGCTCAACGCGAAGTACCACGCCCAGGAAGCCGAGTTCGTCGCGCAGGCGGGGCGCAAGGGCTCCGTGACCATCGCCACCAACATGGCCGGCCGCGGCACGGACATCCTGCTGGGCGGCAATCCCGAGTTCATGGCGCGGCAGCAGTGCCTGGCCGAAGAGATTGCCGAGCGCCTGCCGAAAGGCGAGGAGCGGTTCACCGAGGACGAACAGTTCGCCTACTTCTACCACCTCGATGCGTTCTATCGCGTGCCGAAGGAGGCCTATCAGCGCATCTTCGACCACTTCAAGCGGCAATGCGACGCCGAGCACGACGAGGTGGTCGCGCTGAGTGGGCTTGCACATCGTGGCGACCGAGCGTCACGAGGCGCGCCGCATCGACAACCAGCTGCGAGGCCGTGCGGGTCGGCAGGGCGATCCCGGGGCGTCGCGGTTCTATCTGTCGCTCGAAGACGATCTGATGCGGATCTTCGGGTCCGACCGGATCTCCGGCCTGATGCAGACGCTCGGGATGGAGGAAGGCGTTCCGATCGAGCACAAGATGGTGACCAACGCCATCGCGCGCGCGCAGAAGCAGGTTGAAGGCCAGAACTTCTCGGTTCGCAAGCACCTCCTCGAGTACGACGACGTGATGAACAAGCAGCGCGAGAGCATCTACGCGCTGCGCCGTGAGATCCTCGAAGGCAAGATCCGCATCGACGAGGACGAACGCGTCGATTCGCGCGAGTACGTGATGGCGCTCGCCGAAGGGCTGCTCGATTCGATGCTCGAAACCTACGCGCCGGCGAAAGCCGACTTCGAATCGTGGGACCTCGACGCGCTGAAGCGCGCGGTCGACAGTGTGTTCGCCATCGATACGGCGCCGCTGGACTTCAGCGACCGGACGTGCGGCTGAGATCAGCGACACCCTGTGGGACAAGATCGTCGCGAGCTACGACGAGAAGGAAAAGCTGATCGGACCTGAGCTCATGCGGCGCATCGAACGCGACGTCATGCTCCAGGTCGTCGACCGGCAGTGGAAGGATCACCTCTATAGCCTGGACCACCTCAAGGAAGGCATCGGGCTGCGTGGCTACGGCCAGCGCGATCCGCTCGTCGAGTACAAGAAAGAAAGCTTTGCGCTCTTCCAGGCCATGAAAGATCGCGTCGACGAGGAGATCGTCGGATACGTCTGGGGGCTGCGACCGGTGCTGAACGACGAGGCCCAGGTGGCTCGCCGCCCGATGCCGCGGCGTCAGGCGCCGCTGATTCTGAACGATCCGAGCGCGGCGGCCCCATCGGCGCTGGCCGGGGCCCGCGCGCAGAGCCCGGAGCCGGCCAGCCCGTTCGGCGCGCCTCGCGGTCAGGCGCGGCAGCCCGATCGCGTCGGCGGCGACGATGTGATCAAGACGGTCAAGCGCGATCAGCCGAAGGTCGGGCGGAACGACCTCTGTCCGTGCGGCAGCGGGAAGAAATACAAGAAGTGTCACGGCGCCGCGGCATAACGACACCATGGAGCTGAAAACCGAAATTCCCACCCTGCTCTCGACGGAATCAGGGCTTGCGACAGCCCTGACCTTCGACGACGTCCTGCTGGTGCCGCGACACTCCACCGTCGTGCCGACGGAGGTCGATGTCACGACCAGGCTGACGCGCCACATCCGATTGTCGGTGCCGCTCGTCAGCGCCGCCATGGACACCGTGACCGAGTCGCGCCTGGCGATTGCGATGGCGCAACAGGGCGGCCTTGGCGTCATCCACAAGAACCTGTCGATCGACGAACAGGCGCTCGAAGTCGATCGCGTGAAGCGGTCCGAGAGCGGCATGATCGTCAATCCGATCACGCTCTCCCCTTCGCACCGGATCTACGAAGCGCTCGACCTGATGAAGAAGTACCGCATCTCGGGCGTGCCGATCACCGAGGACGGCAGCAAGGAAGGCCGTCTGGTCGGAATCCTCACCAACCGAGACCTGCGGTTCGAGACCAACGTCACCCGCGCCATCTCGGACGTGATGACGCGCGAGAACCTCATCACGGTGCCGGTGGGAACGACGCTCGATTCCGCGCGCGAGATCCTGCACCTGCACAAGGTCGAGAAGCTGCTCGTCGTCGATCAGGACTACCGGTTGCGGGGGCTCATCACCGTCAAGGACATTCAGAAAGCGGTGAAGTATCCGTCACGCGTCGAAGGATTCCCTCGGACGCCTGCGCTGCGCGGCCGCCGTCGGCATCGCGCGCGACACGGTGCAGCGGGCGGAGGCGCTCGTCGCCGCCAACGTGGACGCGCTGGTCGTCGATACCGCGCACGGCCATTCGCAGGGCGTCCTCGACATGGTGCGGCAGCTGCGGCGGCGGTTTCCCGACGTCGACCTGATCGCCGGCAACGTGGCCACCGCCGAAGCCACCGACGCGCTGATTGGCCTCGGCGTGGACGCGGTCAAGGTCGGCATCGGCGCCGGATCGATCTGCACGACGCGCGTGATCGCGGGCATCGGCGTGCCGATGATCACCGCGGTCATGGAGTGCGCGCGTGCGGCGGCGGCGCACGACGTGCCCGTCATCGCCGACGGCGGCATTCGATACTCGGGCGACATCACCAAGGCGATCGCCGTCGGCGCCAGCACGACGATGATCGGGAACCTGTTCGCCGGCACCGACGAGAGCCCGGGCGAGCTGATCCTGTATCAGGGCCGCAGCTACAAGGACTATCGCGGGATGGGATCGATCGGCGCGATGCGCCGCGGCAGCCGCGATCGGTATTTTCAGGACGAGTTCGACCTCGACGCGCCGGGTGGCAGCGAAAAGCTCGTGCCCGAAGGGATCGAAGGCCGCGTCGCGCACAAAGGCAGCGTCGCGGCGATGGTCCATCAACTCGTCGGCGGCTTGCGCGCGGGGATGGGCTATTGCGGCTGCCCCACTATTCCGGCGCTCCAGCGCGAGGCGAAGCTGATTCGCATCACGCCGGCCGGTGTCCGCGAGAGCCACGTGCACGACGTGGCCATCACCAAGGAAGCTCCCAACTACCGATCAGAATGACGCCCGCAGCGCGAGCGCCGGGTCGCCAGACCCACGGGCTGAGACCCAGGAATCCGCTGTCGCCCTCCCCCGCTTCCGCGCGGTCGATCCAGTGAAACCGAAATTGCGGCACGACGCTGAGATGGCGTGCCGAGCCGCACGGCGGCGTCCGCGCCGGCGGTGACGCCGACAGTCCAGCGCGTGACCGAGGTTTCCGGTCCAAACGGACCGAAGTCGCCTGTGATGCCGAGCGCGGGACCGGACTTGTGGGCCGTTCGCTGCAGCGTGTCCTCGCGAACGACAGCGGGGCCGCCGACGATCGCATAGCCCACGCGACCGCCATGACCTCCGTGAACGTGGAACAGGCCCGAGAGCACGAGATCTCGGTGCTTGCTCGCCGTGCGAAACACCAGGAAGTAGTCGGTCTCCTGGATCGATTCGAAGCGGGCCGGGATGCTCGCCTCGAAGGCGACGCTGACTCTCGTCGCCAGGAATCCGCCCGCATCCACGACGAGACCGGCGGCCGTTCCCCCGACGCCGGATGTCGGGAACGACGGGCTCGAGCCGGGCCGCTCGGAGCCTTGCGTGGAGACCGTCAGACCACCGCCGACATACGGCCGCCGCTCCTGGCCGAGCGCCGGAACTGACACGCTGAGCGCGCACAACACCGCGCAGGCTCCCCGGCCCAGCATTCCGCTATCGTACCGTGATCGTTCGATTGTTCTCCTCGCCGTGTTCGATCGATACGCGGATGGCGCCGTCCAGCGCCCGCGGCAGCTTCTCGGCCCATTCGATCGCCAGCACGCCGTCGCGGGCGATTTCGTCGATCCCGAGATCATCGATCTCGCGCGGATCGTCGAGACGGTAGAGGTCGACGTGAAACAAGGGCACTCGCCCGCTCGCGGTACTCCTGGATCAGCGTGAACGTCGGACTGCTCACGTCCTCCGGTGAGATGCCGAGGCCTTCGGCCAGCCCGCGCACGAACGCGGTCTTCCCCGCGCCCAGCTCGCCGTGAAGGAGGACCACGTCACCTGGGCGCAGCGTTTGCGCGAGTTGAAGGCCAACCTCCGCGGTTTCGCGTTCCGAACCCGTCACGGTAGGTCCGGCTGAAGCCGGACCCCACGTACTCCTTCGCTTTTCGATGTCACGAATCGTTCCGGTTGACGACCTTGCGGCGCGCGGTGAGCTCCATCATCGCGTCGCCGAGATGGCCGGCCACGTCGGCCGACGTCATCGCGACTTCCCCTTCGTCGGCCTCGGCGAGATCGCCGGCCATGCCGTGCAGATAGACGGCCAGCTTGCAGGCCGCTTCGGCGTCGAGCAGCTGCGCGAGCCACGCCGCGATCATGCCGGTCAGCACGTCGCCCGTCCCGCCGGTGGCCATGCCGGGGTTGCCCGTCGGATTGATGAACACTTTCTCGTCGGGCGTCGCGATGAGCGTGCGATGCCCCTTCAGGACGACGTACAGGTGATGCGCGACCGCGAAATTGCGCGCGATGTCGAGCCGGCTCGCCTGCACTTCGTCGCTCGACATCCCGACGAGCCGCGCCATCTCGCCCGGATGCGGGGTGATGATGACGTCGCGTCCCTCGCGCCCCATCAACCGGTCGGGATCGCCGGCGAACGCGTTCAGGCCGTCTGCGTCGATCACGAGCGGCATGGTGGCGCGATCGACGAGCTGCTGGATGAACTCTCGCGTCCCGCTCGCCTGTCCCAGTCCGGGGCCGAGCGCGATCACGTCGCGCGCCATCTCGATCGCGCGATCGACGCCGTCGGGATGGAGGCCGGCATCCGTTTCCGGCAGCGGCTCCGTCATGTACTCCGGACCCATCGCCGCGATCGTCGACAGACAACAGCCCGGCGTCGCGATCGTGACCAGACCTGCACCGGATCGAAGCGCACCAACGGCGGCCAGATGCGCCGCGCCCGTCTTGCCGCGCGATCCGGCCACGACCAGCACATGCCCGAAGTCCCCCTTGTGGCCATCCGACGCGCGTGGTGAAACGAGGTCGCGCATCGCGGCGCGGGTCAGCAGCTCGATGCGCGGACCGTCCACGCCGTCGATGACTTCGCTGGGGATGCCGATGTCGGCGATCACGATGCTGCCGGCATGCACTTCGGCCGGCGGCAGCACGAGCGGGAGCTTGGGGGCAGCCAGGGTGACGGTCAAGCCGGCGTGCATGAACGGGCCGATGGCGTCCGACGAATCAGCCGACAGGCCCGAGGGCACGTCAATCGCCACGACCGGAATGGCGGATGCGTTGACGTCTGCGAACACCGACTCGATCAACCCCGTCACCGGCGCGTTCAACCCGGTACCGAAGATCGCGTCGACGAGGAGCGTGCAGTCGCTGACTTCGGAGAAGTGCAGCTCCCACGACTGGCTGTCGGCAATCTCGACGACGGTGATGCCGAGCCGGCCCAGGATTTCGAGGTTCGTTCGCGCGTCGCCCCGTACGTCGGCAACGCGCGCGAGCAGGAACACGGATACGTCGGCGCCCCGCTGCGCCAGCGTACGCGCGATGACGAATCCGTCGCCGCCGTTGTTGCCGCGCCCGCACAGCACGGCGATTCGGCGCTCGAGCAGATCGGCGTACATCGCCTCCATGGCGGCGACCGCCTGGCGGCCGGCGTTCTCCATGAGGACCAGGGAAGGGATGCCGATGTCGTCGATCGTGCGCCGATCGGCGTCGCGCATCTGTGCAGCGTTGAGCACGCGCATCGAGAAGGTCCGCCTAAAGGCGGACCTCGCAGCTGTCGCGAACACTCGTACGTGGCGTCCGGCTTCAGCCGGACCGTTGCGCGCAGAATAGCACAACGAGTACGCTTCGCTCATGGCAGCAACGGTGAACGTGAACGGCCGGATGTTCGATCAGGCCAACGCCGTGATCTCGGTTTTCGATCACGGCTTTCTGTATGGCGAAGGGGTCTACGAGACGCTGCGCACCTATAACGGTCAGCCGTTTCTCTTCGACCGCCACATGCGGCGCCTGCGGAAGTCGTCAGGAATGGTCGCACTCGACGTGCCGCTGACCGACGCGGAGATCGACGCGCGCTTCCGCGAGACGATGCGGGTCGCCGGTCTCGGCGACGCCGACCGCGAAGCCTACATCCGGATCCTGCTCACGCGCGGCGTCGGCGAGCTCACCTACGACACCGCCGCCTGCCCCACGCCCTCCGTCGTCATCATCGTCAAACCGAACGTCGATCCTCCGGCCGAAGCCTTCGAGCGCGGCGTCAGGGCGTCGCTCGTGCCGATCGTGCGGAACCACCCCGGGTCGGTGAATCCGCTGATCAAGTCGAACAACCTGCTCAACAACGCGCTGGCGATGCAGGAAGCGTTTCGGCGCGGCGGCTTCGAAGGGATCATGCGCAACTACAAGGGCGAGCTGGCCGAATGCACGCAGTCCAACCTCTTCATCGTCAAGGATGGCGCGGCGCTGACGCCGCCGATCGACGCCGGTCTGTTGCCCGGGATCACGCGGGAATTCCTGTTCGAAGTGGGACAGGAAGTCGGTATCCCGGTGCGTGAAGCGGTGCTGAGAGACGCGGACTTGTTCGGTGCGGACGAGGCGTTCCTCACCAGCACCACGCGCGAGGTGGTGCCGATCGTGACCGTGGACGAGCGCAAGATCGGGAAAGGCGCGCCAGGCCCGGTCACACGCGCGCTGCTGGATGGTTATCGCAAGAAAGCACAGGAGATAACGTTGGCCGAAAGTAGCGCGGCGCTTTCAGGGCCGCGATCGCGAGGCTGACAGCCCCGCGCTACACCTGGCTCTTACGGCGCTCCGCCCGACGGAGCGCGCATAGCTCCGCGATCCGCTCCGGCGTTTTCGGCGCGATGAGAGGCCGCGTGGCCTTCAGCTGCGCGATTCGCAGACCGTCGCTGAACACGGTGACGGGACCATCAATCGATACGACGAACGCGAGCACGTCCGGGCAATCGTAGGTGTGCCGCGCCGCGGACGTGTGCCGCGTGCCACCGATCGGCGGCACGGCCTGCTCGCTGGCTTTGGTCGGCCGCAGGATGACGTTGCTGGCCAGGAGCCGGCCTTCGCGGTCGACAAGGACCGCCCCGTCGCGGTACCGCACCTGGTGCACCAGCAGCGGCTCCTCGCTTTCGTTCAGCACCGACACGCCAAGCGGCTCGATCCAGATGCCCTCGTCGCGGCGTTTGGTCGGCCGAGGTGTCTTCTCGAGCAGATACAGCAGCGTCGCGCCGATCCGATGCGGGCTCATGCGGTGATGCGTCACCTCCAGGAGCCGCCGCACGACCTCGGCGTTTGACGCCGGCGCGACCTCCATGATGTCTTCCGCCGCCTCGAACACGAGATCCTTGGCAATCCATCGCCGCCCCTCGACGAGCGTGACCGAGCTCACGGTGACGATGCGAACGATGCCGTCCGCGCTGTTGCAGATGATGAGCCCGTCCACCCACGCCGCGCGTGACGCGTAGTCCTGATCCGTATCCATCCGCTCGTCCATCAACAGGAGCTGCGGCGGCTCGCCTTTCACAATCAGCACGAAGGTGCTTCGACCGTCGGCCAGGCTGCGGATGACGTCGGCTGTCAGACCGGTTGTGTTGATGACGCGTCCCAGCCGCGGGAGGTGAGGCATCTCGCGCGCGACGATCGCGCCGTACGGCCGAATCGCCTGCTCGAAGATGAAGGGATCGAAGCAGCGCGCGAGCTCCGCCGCGATCTCCTCTTCGAGACCCTGGAGATACCGTGAACGCACGGACCCGCGGCGCTGGAGCTCCGCCCAGGCGAGTGCTTCGGCGGATTCAGGATCGGAGATCAAAGCTGCCTACGAAGAGGCCGCGTACTCCTCGATCGGCGGACAGGAGCAGATCAGATTGCGATCGCCGTAGGGGTTGTCGATGCGACCAACGCTCGGCCAGTACTTGTGCGCGCGAACGAACGGCAGGGGAAAGGCTGCCTGTTCGCGCGAGTACGGATGCGTCCATTCGTCGGCGGCGACCGCCGAGGCCGTGTGCGGCGCGTTCTTGAGCACGTTGTCGCGGCGATCGGCCGTGCCGTCGATGACCGCCTGAATCTCGGCCCGGATCGCGATCATCGCGTCGCAGAAGCGATCGAGCTCCCCCAGCGCTTCGCTCTCCGTCGGCTCCACCATGAGCGTGCCCGGTACCGGAAAGGACACGGTCGGCGCGTGAAACCCGTAGTCCATCAGGCGCTTCGCGACGTCGCCTTCCTCGATGCCGCTCGCCTGCTTGAGCGGCCGGAGGTCGAAGATCATCTCGTGCGCGACGCGGCCGTTCGGACGCGTGTAGAGAACCGGGTAATGCGATTCGAGCCGCGACTTGAGGTAGTTCGCGTTCAGGATCGCGTAGCGCGTGGCGTCGGTCATGCCTGGGCCGCCGAGCATCTTCATGTAGGCGTACGAGATCAGCAGGATGCTGGCGCTGCCCCATGGCGCCGCGGAGATCGCGTGAATCGCCCGCTCGCCGCCGGTCCGGACGATCGGATGCCCGGGCAGGAACGGCACGAGATGCGCGGCCACGCCAATCGGTCCCATGCCCGGCCCGCCGCCGCCGTGGGGAATGCTGAAGGTCTTGTGCAGGTTGATGTGACAGACGTCGGCGCCAATCACGGCCGGACTGGTCAGGCCGACCTGCGCGTTCATGTTCGCGCCGTCCATGTACACCTGTCCGCCGTGCTGATGCACGATCGCGCAGACGTCCTGAATCGTGTCTTCGAACACGCCGTGCGTGGACGGAAACGTGACCATGAGTGCGGCGAGCCGATCCCGGTGTTCCTGAGCCTTGGCTTCGAGGTCGCGCACGTCGATGTTGCCTTCCGGCGTGCTGGCGACGATGACGACGCGCATGCCGGCCATGACGGCGCTCGCCGGATTCGTGCCGTGCGCCGAGGCGGGAATGAGCACGACGTCGCGATGCGTCTCGCCGCGGTCCCGGTGATACGCGCGGATCACCATGAGGCCCGCGAACTCGCCCTGGGCGCCCGAGTTGGGCTGTAGCGAAACGCCGGCAAAGCCGCTGATCTCGGCGAGCATCTGTTCCAGCTCGCGGAAGATGTGGCGATAGCCGGACGTTTGATCCGCCGGCGCAAACGGATGCAGGCGGCTGAACTCCGGCCATGTAATCGGCAGCATCTCGGACGCCGCGTTCAGCTTCATCGTGCAGGAGCCGAGCGGAATCATCGACGTGTCGAGGCCGATGTCCTTGCGCTCGAGGTTCCGGATGTAGCGCATCATCTCGGTTTCGGAATGATGCGTGTTGAAGATGGGATGCGTCAGAAACGGCGTCGTGCGCTCGAGGGCTCGAAGGTTCGAGGGTTCAGCGGTTCTCAGGTTCTCGGGTTCAAGGGTTCTCGGGTTCGGCGACTTGCCCGTTCCCGCCGCGAATGCGGCGACGATGTGCTTGATGTCCTCGAGATCAACCGTTTCGTCGAGCGCCACGTGGATTGTGCCGTCGCGCCGGTAACCCAGATTGATCCCTGACGCGAGAGCGGCCTTGACGATCTGGCCGACAGCCTGGGCGCCGCCTGGCACCTCGAAGCGCGGCGTGTCGAAGTAGACGTCGTTCAGCTGTGCCACTCCGATCTCGGCCAGCGCGCGTTCGAGAAGCTGCGCGTAGGCGTGGACGCGGCGAGCGATCGCGGTGAGTCCGGTGGGCCCGTGATACACCGCGTACAGCCCAGCGATGTTGGCCAGCAGCGCCTGCGCGGTGCAGATGTTCGACGTCGCCTTTTCCCGCCGGATGTGCTGCTCCCGCGTCTGGAGCGACATGCGGTACGCCGTGTTCCCCTGCGCATCCACCGACACGCCGATGATGCGCCCAGGCGCCTGACGCACGTGCCTCTCCAGCGTAGCGAAGAAGGCGGCATGCGGTCCGCCGAAGCCGAGCGGGACGCCGAACCGCTGCGAGTTGCCGTACACGACATCCGCGCCCATCTCGCCGGGCGGCGTGAGCAGCACGAGGCTCAGGAGATCCGTGCCCACGGCGACGAGGACGCCGGCGTGCCTGGCCCGCGCGATGAAATCGCGCAGGTCGTGGACGCGTCCGGCTTCGTCAGGACTCTGCACGAGCGCGCCAAACACCCGATCCCCGAAATCGGCGCGCGTCAGCTGCTCCATGGGCAGGAGCACGAGCTCGATCCCGAGCGGCTCGGCGCGGGCGCGCAGCACGTCCAATGTCTGAGGGAAACACGAATCCGCTACCAGGAACTGCGCCGGCCCGACCACGCTGTCGACCTTCTTCGCCTGCACGCGATGCAGCATCGTCATCGCCTCGGCCGCGGCCGTGGCTTCGTCGAGCAGCGAGGCGTTCGCGATCTCCATCCCCGTCAGATCGCGTACCACTGTCTGGAAATTGAGCAGCGCCTCGAGGCGGCCTTGCGCGATCTCGGCCTGGTATGGCGTGTAGGGCGTGTACCACCCGGGATTCTCGAGCACGTTCCGCAGGATGACGCTCGGCGTGATCGTGTCGTAATAGCCCAGGCCGATGAACGATCGAAAGACCTGATTGCGTGCGGCCACGCGCCGCAGATCGCGAAGGAACTGGTGCTCGCTCTGGCCGTCGGGCACGTTGAGCGGCTGACGGAGCGTGAATCCGATCCGGAATCGCCTGGTCGATCAGGGCGTCCAGCGACGGCACCCCAACGACTTTCAGCATCGCGTCGCGCTCCGCTTCGTCCGGGCCGATGTGGCGGGACTGGAAATGTTCCGCGTTCAAGAACGTGTCGGCGCCATGGCTAATGGCTAATGGCTGATGGCTCAAAGAGGGCTCTACTTTACGAGATCCTGGTACTGCGCGGCATCGAGCAGGCCGCCCGACTCGGCGGCCGCGTTCGTCAGCCGGACGACGATCATCCAGCTATTGTGCGGATCGGCGTTGACGACTTCGGGCTTGTCTTTGAGGGCGGCGTTGACCTCGACGACCTCACCGCTGACGGGTGAATACAGCTCCGACACCGCCTTGACCGACTCGATCGTGCCGAACGATTGTCCTTGTTTCAACTTCGCGCCGACCTCGGGAAGCTCGATGTACACGACGTCGCCGAGCTGCTGCTGCGCGTAGTCGGTGATGCCGACCTTGCCCTGCTCGCCCGCGAGCTCGATCCACTCGTGATCCTTCGTGTACTTGTAGCCGTCCGGATACGCCATTATTTGGGCCTCTTGTAAAACGGCATCGGGATCACTCGCGCGCGCGTGCGCCGGCCGCGGATGTCCACATCGAACTCGGTGTCTGGCGCGGTGTGCGCGATCGGCAGATACGCCATGCCGATCGCCTTCTTGAGAAAGGGCGTCTGCGTCCCGCTCGTGACGATGCCGGCCTTCGTGTCGCCGACGTACACGTCGTAACCCTGCCGCGCGATGCCGCGATCGAGCATCTCGAAGCCCACGATCTTCCGCGTCACGCCGGCGGCCTTCTGCTCGCGCAGCGTCGCGGCGCCCAGAAAGTCGTCCTTTTTCCAGCCGACGATCCAGCCCAGGTCTGCTTCGAGGGCGGTCGTGGTCTCGTCGATGTCGTTGCCGTGCAGACGCATCGACGCTTCGAGCCGGAGCGTGTCGCGCGCGCCGAGCCCGCAGGGCATGATGCCGGCCGCCTTGCCCGATTCCAGAATGGCCTGCCAGACGCGGTCGGCCGACTGCGGCGGCACGAACACTTCGAAGCCATCCTCGCCGGTATAGCCGGTCCGCGAAATCGTGCCGCGAACATTGGCGACTTCGCCGTGGGCGAACCAGTAGTACTTCAGCCCTGCGAGCTCGACGCCGGTGAGCGGCTGCAGGATGTCGAGCGCGGCCGGTCCCTGGACGGCCAGGAGCGCATAGCGCGAGCTCGAGTCCACGGCCACCGCGTCGCCAACCGGCTTGATCTGCTCCGCGATCCACTCGTAGTCCTTGGCGATGTGGGACGCGTTGACCACGAGCAGGAAATGCGCGGGCGCGAGGCGGTAGACGAGCAGGTCGTCCACGAACGTCCCCTGCGGCGTCATCAGGCCGGCATACTGCGCCTGCCCGACCGCGAGCTTCGACGCGTCGTTGGACGAGATCCGCTGCACCGCCGCGAGCGCATCGCGGCCGGCGATTTCGATCTCCCCCATGTGGCTCACGTCGAAGAGCCCGGCGGCGCTGCGGACCGCGAGATGTTCCTGCACGATGCCCGAGTACTCGACCGGCATGTCCCAGCCGCCGAACGGGACCATCTTCGCCCCGGAGGCGCGATGGCGAGCGTTGAGCGGGGTTTTCTTGAGCGGGGCGGTGGCTTGTTCCATGAAGCGCGCTGCGAGTCCGAAAGAGGACGGTACTATGCGCGTTCAACCGCGGTCAAGAAAGGTCAGGAAAGGTCAAGAAAGGTATGTTGAGCAAGTTAGTCAATCCGGACTCAACCGAGGGTTGCCTCGATAGACTGAGACGTCACGTCCCCGCCGTCTTCGATCGCAGGATCCGGCGTGGCCGCAGTTGCACCTTCGCCGGCTTCCGCGGCCTTCAGATA
>CAVSWN010000003.1:0-9494 GCA_963731545.1 uncultured Acidobacteriota bacterium
GTCTCAGCGCGACCATCGGATCGATCAGCGTGGCGCGCCGCGCGGGAAGATATGACGCGACGAGCGCGACGGCGGCGAACAGGATCCCGACCGCCACGTATGTCGCCGGATCGAGCGGCGTGAGATCGAACAGCATCCCCGACAGGTAGCGCGCCAGCCCGGCTGCGCCGGCGAGCCCGAGCCCGATGCCGAGGGTCATCAGCGCGATGCCGTGGCGCAGCACCATCTGCAAGACGGCTCCGCGCTCGGCGCCGAGCGCCATGCGGATGCCGATTTCCTGCGTGCGTTGGCCGACCGCGTAGGCGAGCACGCCGTAGATCCCGATCGCGCCGAGTATGGCGGCGATCGCGGCAAAGGTCCCGAGGAGGATCGCGTAGAAACGCTGCCGCGTGAGCGACGAGGCGACCAGCTGCTCCATCGGCAGCATCACGTCGATGCCGGCCGCGGCATCGACGCGGTTGACGAGCGATCGCACCGTGGGCATCAGCGTCGCCGGATCGCGGTCGGTGCGTACGAAGAAGGACAGGAACCCGAAGGCCAGACGCTCCTGCGCGGCCGTCGGCATCTTGCGCGCCTGCGTCAGCGCCAGCACTTGCCGGTAGTCGACGAACATCTGCGGCGTTGGCTCGGCGTCCAGCCGCGACTGCCGCATGTCTTCGACGACGCCGATGATCTGCTGCGGCGGGAACTCCATGTTTCCGTCGAGGTGCACGAGCTGCCCGACCGGATTCTCGTTGTTGAACAGCCGCCGCATCACCGTGCGGTTCACGATGATCACCGGCGGGGCCGCCGCATCGTCGCTCGGCTCGAACCAGCGGCCGGCCACCAGCCGGCCACCCATCGTCTGCAGGTAGTCGTGGCTGACGGCGCGGAGATGCGGGTTGTCCGGGTTGTCGCGCATCTCCTCCGGCGAGCGCCCCGGCGGCACGAACCAGCCCACCGTATCGATGATCCCGAGCAGCGGGCCGGCATAGGTGTAGCCGACGCCTCTCACCTCGGGCAGCGCGCGCAGTTCGGTGAGCAGCGTGTCAATCAGCGCGGCTTTGCGCGCCGTCGAATAGTCCTGTGGCATGACGAGGTAGAACATCAGCAGTCCCGACGCATTCCAGCCGGGGTCGACGCGCGCGAGACGCGAAAAGGAGTTGATCAGCAGCCCGGCGCCGACGAGGAGCATCGTCGCCGCCATCATCTGTGCCACGACGAGCACGCTGCGCAGCGCGCGTGTCGGCGCGGCGGGCGCCGCCCTGCCCGCCGGCACCGCGGTCGTTCATCACCTGCGCATGATCGACTCGCGACATCCTGAACGCCGGCATCGCGCCGACGAGCAGCGCGGTGATCACCGCCAGCGCCATGTGCCAGGCCGAGCAGACGTCCGTCGACGGCGATCTCGTGCAGCCGCGGCACCATCGATCCGCCAAACGCGACAGCTGGAACACGCCCTGCGCGTGCGGCGACGCGAACTCGCGCAGCACGCCGACGAACCCGACCGCCAGCACGGCGCCGAGCACGCCGCCGATCAGCGCGAGCACCAGGCTCTCGGTGATGAACTGCCGGAGGATGCGCCCGCGGCTGGCGCCGATCGCCAGGCGCACCGCGATCTCGCGCTGTCGTGAGGTGCCGCGGACGAGCAGCAGGCTGGCGACGTTCGCGCACACGATGAGCAGCACGGCGCCAACGGCGATCGGCAAGCACGCGAAGGGCCGGGCGGCTCGCGGCGACGATTTGTTCCTTGACGGCTTCGACCACGAAGCGGCGCTCACCCGGCGGCAGTGGTCTCGACAAGGGACCCGAGGTGGGCTTCGGCCTCACGCCTTCGCCGATGGCGTTGGCCTCGTCGGTGGCCGCGGCGATGGAGGTGCCGTCCTGCAGCCGCGCGATGACGCTTCCGCCCAGGCGCTGCGCGGGTGAGCCGTTGGTAATCGGCGCCCAGTAGTCCATGTTGGGCAACGGGAAGTCGAAGCTGGCCGGCATCACCCCGACAATCGTCAGCGGCGTGCCGTCGAGGAAGCCCGCTTCGGGCCCCAGCGTCTTGAGGGCGATGGTGCGGCCGAGAATGCCGGGATCGCCCTGAAAGTAGCGCTGCCACGCGCCCGTGCTGATGACGACGACGTTCGAGCCTGCGGCCTCGTCGGCGGCGTCGAGCGTGCGGCCGAGCCGGGCACTTGCGCCCAGCATCGCGAAGAGGTGCGGCGACACGAGGCCACCGGTCAGACGCGCGGAGCCCGCGTCGGTCGGCATCAGCGTGATCGGCGGCGTGATTGAGACGGCCATCTCCGACAACGTCTTGCTTTCCTTGCGCCACGCCGTCAACTCGGCCCCCGACATGCCGGTCCGGCGCAGGAGCGGAGCGCTGGGATTGGCGGGGGCCGCCCGCTCGACGATCCGCACCAACCGATCGGCATCCTTGTAGGGCAGCGGCTCCAGCAGCACGGTGTTGACCACGCTGAGCACCGCCGTCGCGGCGCCGATGCCGAGGCCGAGGGTGATCACCGCCGCGGCGGTGAAGCCGGGGCTCCGCTTCAGCCCGCGCAGGGCGTAAGGCACGTCGCCGCGGAGGTCGTCGAGGAAGGGGCTGGACATGTTATTTTAATAACACATGTCCGTTAGTTTTATAACATGATTCGCGTCGCGGGCGGGTCAATTGCTCGCTTGCCGTCGAGCCAGGCGAATTCGAGACGTCGGTCAGCGATCGTGCCCGCTGAGTCTTCCGCCTGCGGGTATTCTGACCAGGGATCGGTCAACTGCAGTACACTGCCTTACCTGTCTCTTCCCCTGACCATGGCCGGACTGGCCGAAGGCAACGGCGCGCCCAGAGCTTAGCAGTTCAGCATTTCATCGGAAGCCTCACGTCGTATTCAAGGGGGCGAACTGATGGCGCACGCTGAACGGACGCGTTTTCCCGCTTCCGCCGACACTCCACTCGCAGGCGTCGACGCCGCCGACACGAGCACGCTTCGTTTCAGGCGCGAGGTCACCGATCGTTTCGGCGTCCTCCCCAATTTCTTCTGTTCCGCTGATGCCGCGCCGGGGCTGGCGGAGGAACTGTGGAAGTTTGCGAAGTCGGCCTACCTGGACAGCCCGCTGCCGTCGCTGTTCAAGGAGCGGCTCTTCGTCCATCTCTCGCGATTCTGCGAGGTCCGCTACTGCATTGTCCGGCACGTCGGCTTTCTCATCGGCCAGGGCCGGCCAGCCGGAGACGCCGACGCGGCGTCCGAGACCGTCGACCAGGTGATCGAGATGTTGCGGCGGCCCCTCCCCGATGGCCCGGCGTTCACGGAGGTCCTCGAGCGCCTCGAGCGTGTGTCCCTGAGGGTCGGCTGCCGGAGCCTCGCAGCGAGTGCGAGGCTGATCTCTTCGACGCGCTGACGATCATGTTCCTGGCGCCACGCGACGCCGCCCATGCCCGCAGCGCTGTTCGCGCGGCGGTTGGCGACGCCACGTTCGAACTCCTGGTCGCCTATCTCGCCTTCATTCGTACGGCGCACTATTGGACGGAGATGCACCCGGAGCTGACGTATGAGCCAGACATGGTCGAAATCCTGCGCGGCTACAGCGAGCTCGCGGCCTTGCTGCTCGACAAGTCCGAGGCTGAACTCGTCCAAGGCGGTGTGCGGCTTCGCGAAACCCTCAATCATCTCAAGCGCGTCGAGGTGGCGCTCCAGGAGAGCGAATCACGGCATGCGTTCTTACTCCGCCTTGGCGACGCCCTGAGGCCGCTGATCGATCCGATGGCGATTCAAGGAGAGGCCAGCCGGCTTCTCGGCGAGCGGCTGCTGACCGACCGTGCCTATTACGCAGAAATAGACGAAGCGCAAGGCTACATCCAGGTGGAACGAAACTTCGTCCGCGCCGGGGTCCCGAGTACGGTCGGACGATTTTCGCTATCTGATTTCAATTGGGTCGGTTGGACATTTCGGATGGGCGGACCGGTCGTCGTGGCCGACACTCAAACCTCGCCGTTGATTCCCGACGCGGATCGTCCGGCGGTCGCCGCGGTCGGCGTCGGGGCGTTCGTGGCCGCCCCGTTGATCCGGGACGGTCGGCTGCTCGCGGCGCTCTCGTGACGGACGTGTCACCGCGTGACTGGACGCCAGACGAAATCGAATTGGTCAAGGAAACCGCGGAGCGGACCTGGGAGGTCATCGAGCGTGCCCGCGCCGAGGAGCAGCTGCGGGCAACCAATGCTCGGAAAGACGAATTCCTGGCGATGCTGGCGCACGAACTGAGAAACCCGCTCGCGCCGATACGAACCGGCCTCGAGCTGATTCGGCGCGGCGGCGAACGGTGGTGGCCGTCGAGCGAGTGCGCGGGATCATGGAGCGTCAGGTCGGTCACATGGTTCGCTTGATCGACGACCTCATGGACGTGTCGAGAATCTCATCGGGCAAGATTGTGCTCCAACGCGAACCCACACTGCTGGCCAGTCTGGTCCACAGCGCCGTCGACGCCAATCGCGCCGCCATGGCTGCCAAACGAATCGAATTGAGCGTCGATCTACCAAAGGACCCTTACGTCATCGATGTGGATCCGACGCGGTTCGTTCAGATCCTGTCAAATCTGCTCCACAACGCGGCGAAGTTCACGAACGACGGCGGCACTGTGTGCATCGCTGCGCACGTCACGGACCCGAAGAGCGATGTAGAACCGCAGATGTCGGTTTCGGTGGTCGATTCAGGAATCGGGATTTCGCCGGAGTTGCTGCCTCGTGTGTTCGAGCTCTTCACGCAAGGAGAGACGCGCTCCTCGCAGCCCGGACTGGGCATCGGCCTCGCGCTGGCGCGTCGGCTGGTGGAACTTCACGGTGGACGTCTCGACGGCCGCAGTGAAGGAGCTGGGAGAGGCAGCGAGTTCGTTATCCAACTGCCGCTGGCGACGACCCAATTGGTCGCTGCCACCGAGAGGCCCGCCGATGCACGCCTGCTCGAACGACGAGTTCTGGTCATCGACGACAACGAGGATGCGGCGAATGCGACGGCAATGCTCATCGAGGACATGGGTGGAGACACGCGAGTTGCCTACGACGGCGAAAGCGCTCTCACGATGATCCATGAGTACCAACCTGAGGTCGTCATCCTCGACATTGGCATGCGAGGGCTGGACGGATACGAGACCTGTCAACGGATTCGTCGTGTTCTGGGCAGCCGGGTCTTGCTTGTGGCGTTAACAGGGTTCGGCCAGGAACAGGACAAGGAGAAGGCGACGCGCGCAGGATTCGATGTGCACCTCACGAAACCTGCCGACGAGGCGGCCTTGGCGGGGATCTTCGCGTATCCGGTCCATAAACGCTTCGGGTGCCGGGACACGTCTAATGCACTCGTGGCCCTCCCCAATCTCCGACTTGCTGTCCGCGGCCTCCTGAAGACCCCGGGCTTCACCGCCGTCGTCGTGCTCACGCTCGGGCTCGGCATCGGTGCCAATACGGCGATCTTCAGCCTGGTCAACGACGTGCTCCTCCGCGAGCTGCCGGTGAAGGATCCGGCCGAGCTGGTGCTGTTCCGCAATGTGGACGGCCGCGATGGCCGTCTGTCGCGGGCCGGCGAGAACAACGGGTCGATCGATCCTGTCACCGGGCGCGGCGCCAGCACCTCATTCTCGCTGCTGGCATTCGAGCGCTTCCGGTCCTCGGGTCGGGCGCTGTCGCACGTGTTCGCGTTCGCGCCGTTCAACCGGATGACGCTGCTCATCGACGGTCAGCCCGAGACCACCGACATGGGCCAGCTCGTCTCCGGCGACTATTTCGCGGGCCTGGGCGTCTCGGCGATCGCCGGGCGGACGCTGACCGATGCCGACGATCAGCCGTCAGCGCCGCCGGTCGGCGTCATCTCGTATCGCTTGTGGGAACGCCGTTTCAATCGCGATCCGTCGGTCATCGGCAAGACCATCCAGGTGAACAGAGTGCCGGTCACGCTGATTGGCGTGACGCCGCCTGGCTTCGCGGGAGCGATGCAGGTCGGCGAATCGGTGGACATCTCCCTTCCGCTGGCGCAGCACGAACGCTTCCAGCCGGATCGTGCCAGGAGCCGCGCTCAGCCCTGGTACTGGTGGATCCGTGTCATGGGGCGCCGCGCCACCGGCGTGACCGCGGAGCAGGCCCGGGCGAGCCTCGAGCCGATCTTCCAGGACACGGCAAGAGAAGGGTGGCTGGCCGGCAGCGGGCGGGAGGATGGGGCCGGTTCCACGATGCCTTCCGTCCCGACACTCGCGGCGGATCCGGGCGGGCAGGGCGAGAACGATCGCCGCCGCGCCTACGCCGAGTCGCTGCGCATCCTGATGGGCCTCGTCGGCGTGCTGCTGCTCGTCGCCGCTGCGAACGTCGCCAACCTGCTCATCGCCCGCGGCAGTGCCCGGCGCCGTGAGGTTGCGCTCCGGCTTGCCCTTGGCGCCACGCGTGCGCGCATCGTCCGCCAGCTTCTCGGCGAGAGCTTTCTCCTCGCGTTCACCGGTACTGCGTTCGGGATCCTGGTGGCGTACTGGAGTCGCGGGCTGCTCCTGGGGCTGCGCCAGTTCAATGGTGCTCCCGCCGAACTCGATCTTCCGCTGGATGGACGCGTGCTCGCGTTCACGATCGCCGTGACCGCCGGCACGGCGCTGTTGTTCGGCCTCGCCCCGGCGCGGCGCGCGGCGCGCGTCGACCTCACGGAGGCGTTTCAGAGCGGCGGCCGCCTTGTCGGGACGCGCGCACGCTCGCGGCTGGGCCAGATGTTGATGATCGTTCAGATCGCGCTGTCGCTCGTGCTGTTGATCAGCGCCGGGCTGTTCGTCCAGACGCTGCGGAATCTGGAACAGGTCGCGGCCGGCTTCAACCCACAGGGCCTCGCGCTCTTCCGTATCGAAGCCACCCCCGCCGGTTATCCTCGCGAAGCATTCACGACGCTCCAGTCACGCGTGCAGGAGCGTCTCGAACAGATTCCGGGCGTGCGCGCCGCGACGTTCTCCCGTGTGCCGCTGCTCGCCGGCACGCGGGCGAACCGGCGAACGATCATCCCGGGCTACACGCCGCCGGCGGGGGCGTCGATGAACATCAACGTCAACGGCATCGCGCCGAATTTCTTCACCGCGATGGAGATGCCGCTGCTCCTCGGCCGCAGCTTCACGGCGCGAGACGACGAGGACGCGCCCAAGGTGGCGATCGTGACGCACGCCTTCGCGCGCCGCTACTTCGCCGGCGGGAATCCGGTGGGCCGGACCTTCACGTTCGGCGCCAACCCGAACGCCCCGGCCAGCGAGATCGAAATCGTCGGCGTCGCACGTGACGCGAAGTACACCTCGTTGCGCGAGGCCGAGCCCGTGACCATTTACCTGCCCTCGACGCAGATGATGGACGGCGTGGCCAACTACTACGTGCGCACCGCCGGCGATCCGGCGGCGATTGGTTCCGCGATCCGTGCCGCCGTGCGCGAGATCGATCCGATGCTGCCCGTCATCGATCTGCGTACGCAGGAGCAGCAGATCGAACGCCGCAATTCGCAGGAGCGCCTGTTCGCACAGTTGTCGGGCTTCTTCGGCGTGGCCGCGCTGGTTCTGGCGTGCCTGGGCCTGTATGGACTGATGTCGTACCTCGTGCACCAACGCACCGGAGAGATGGGCTTGCGGCTGGCGCTCGGCGCGCTCCCGGCGCAGGTGGTGCGGATGGTGCTGCGCGAATCGTTCACGCTGGTCGCGGCCGGACTCGTGCTCGGCCTCGGCGTCGCGTACGGCGTTCGCCGGTTCGTCGAGTCGATGCTCTTCGGACTCACCGCTGCCGACCCGCTGACCTATGCCGTCGTCGCTGGTGTGCTCGTCGCCGTCACGCTGCTGGCGTCGCTCCGTCCGGCGCAGCGGGCCGCGCGCGTCGATCCGATGATCGCGCTGCGCTCGGAATAGGCGCCACGGCCTTCATGTGCCGTAGCCGCGCGGCCCGTTGAACGAGTCTGCTAGACTGCCCGCCATGGCGAGCGCCCCCTACACGCTGCGCGGCATTTGGTCCGCGGCTCTCACCGGGGCTTGCCTCATCGCGTTTGGGTGTGGTTTTCAGGCGGCATTCGCGCCAACCGTACGCGTGTCGTGTCCGGCACGCACGTCCGCCGCTCCCGACTGCGACCTCCGCTGGCTCGTGGCCTTCGACATGGTGCCGATACGCCACACGCCGCTGCCGGCGCTGCAGCCCGTCGGCGAGATCGTGAACACAGCACCCAGCCGCCGCGGCGGCGCGACGACCTTGTACCTGAACACGAGTGCTGGGCCGGTGCGGACCATCATGTGGGGAGACCACCTGTCACTGCAACGAGATCTCCGGGATCCCCTTCGGAGCTATTTCGGTGACGCTCACGCTTCAGCGATCGAATTGACGATGTGGCCGAGCTGGTGGGTGGATCCGGGAGGCGCGGCAGACAACCGTCTCGTGCGCCGGCCGCATCCGATACGGCTGGTGGCAAACGCGATCGTCGGCGTGGGACTGCTGTTCTGGATCTGGTTGCCCGTGCAGATTGCGATGTTCGTCGCGCGTCGGAATCGCTCCTGACGCGCTGCGGTCAGGTCCCCGAACCCCCGCCTCGGACCGAGAAACGATATGAAAGAGCTCGTCTTGATTCTCACCGTGTCCTCTCTGCTCGGCGTCGCGGCGAAGCCGCGAGCCGAGGGCAGGGCACACCGCCGGTGCGTCAAGCCGGAACGGCTGAGACCACACCTCCGGGTTGGAAGGAGGCGAAGAGCCAGGCGCGGGACCTCACAATCAGCGGGAAGGAATCTCGAGGTCATCGCGCTCTACGAGAAATGGGTCGCGCGGCATCCCAATCTTGCTGAGGCGCATTTCATGCTCGGCGGGGCACACGAGTCCGCCGCGCGAGCGACCGTCGGCAGCCGCGCACCTGACGCGAGCGCCTCACGCGAGAAGTATTACGCCGCCGCCATCCGGCACATGCGCCGCGGCTCGAGCTCGCCGGCCGTCGCGCGCCGTTCGACTGGATGCGCGGTTTCATCGATATCCACGGCGTGCTCGGCGTCGACCGGCCGGCCGAATACGAGCGGCTCGTGCGCGAAGCGGTCGCTCGATATCCCGCCGATCCATACGCGCGCGCGTATCTCATCGCGCTCCTTGCGCAGCAGGGCCAGCCGATCGATGCCGCGGCCGGCGCGGCCCGCGCCGCAATTCCAAGGACCGCCGACGCGCGCGTCGCCCTGGCCGGCTTCCTCGCGGCGTATGTCGTGACCGACTCGGCCGCTTGGCGCCGGCGTCCGGCGCGCAGGCGGCATGCCAAGCATCGTCGCTCGTCGACGAGGCGCTCAGGATGAAGCCGGGTGATGACGGTGCGTTGCGGACGAGAGCGCAGATCGAGCAGCTGCGTAAACGATGAAACGCATCCTCGTCACCGCCGGCGCGGACGCTGCCTCGACGCAAAGCCCGCGGCATGCCTCGCCGAAGCAGCGAAGCTGCCAAGGCGGGAAGCGGGGGCGAAGCGGCGCGCGAGGGCGCGTGTAAGGGAGTCCGAGGGGCAAAGCCCCTCGGATAAGAAAGA
>CAVSWN010000004.1:0-304829 GCA_963731545.1 uncultured Acidobacteriota bacterium
GCAGCAGCTGCCGGCTCATCGCGCCGATGCCCCCGCCACAGCAATCGGAGCGCAAGCGGGCGGTCACCCGCAAGCGCCCCTAACCCGTCACCGAGGTCAAGTCGGTCGAGCGGGCTGCCCGTCATTTTACGGGACCGCCACGACCAAGGAGGGTTCCGTGCGCGCTGCCATTTACGCCAGGGTCCAGTACGTTCGATCAAGAACCCGAGAACCAACTCGCCGAGATTCGCCGCTACATCGACGCGCGAGGATGGACGGCGGTCGAGTACACCGATCGCGGCATCAGCGGCGCGAAGGACAGACGGCCGGCGCTCGATCGCCTGCTGACCGATGCTCGCCGTCGCCGGTTCGACGTAGTCGTCGTCTGGCGGCTCGATCGCCTCGGGCGGAATCTCCGGCATCTGATCACGCTGCTCGAGGAGCTGCAGGCGCTCGGCATCGCGTTCGTGTCGCTCAACGAGGGCATCGACGCCACGACGCCGGCAGGCAAGCTCCAGATGCACATCCTCGGCGCGATCGCGGAGTTCGAACGCGCACGCATCGCGGAACGGGTCAAGGCGGGCTTGCAGCGGGCCAGGGCGCAAGGGAAACGGCTCGGGAGACCACGCAAGGTGCCTTCGACGATCGCGGTTCCTGGCGGCTCGGTGCGCGAGGCAGCGCGAGTCTGGGGCGTGTCGAAGTCGACGGCGGCGCGGTGGATCAACGGTGGTAATCTTCCCAGCGCGCCGCTTCGTCGGCTTTCATGAGCGCCAGGAATCAGCGCGTCATTAAACGCGAAATGGCGGCCGTCGGCTGCCAGCCTCGCGTCGGGAGGGTAACGGTATGGCTTTCAACAACGTCGGTGATTTGTGGCTCGCACCCGGTGAGTCGATGGGTCAAAGCATCAGGTTCGGTTCCTTTCCTGGAGAGCCCGAGTGGGGTGGCTATGACATGGGCGCGCAGTGGATCATGGCTGCGCCCATTGGCATCAATCCCGCGACCCTGCTCGTCAAGGACCACACGAAGCAGCACAAGCCGCGGCGCGTTCATCCCGACCCAAATCCGATCGTCGTTTATACGGTCACGATCGTGAACATCGGCAACGAGCACGCACACTTTTCACTTCAGGGCGGCGGCAACGCATGAGGAGGTCGGCATGAAACCGAGTCGGCTCGCGCAGGTGCTGACGAACCAGAAAGGGACCATCGTCGGGTTGTTGCGTCTTCCGACCGACGGGTCTCCCCCCCCAGACCGAAGGCTCCGCCAAAGAGCATGTGCAGGTGCGGTTGACGCCGTTGCCCGGCCAGGTCGTCACCGACGTTGAATTGCCCGATGAGATTGGCGCCCTCGAAACCGCAGAAGATTTTCAGCGGCTCGTCGCGGAGTTCGATTTGCCGCGGAATGCAAAGGAGCTCCGACGCAGGAAGGCCGGCAAAAAGGCGACGGCACGCAATGGAACGAAGCGCAGCCGCTAGGTGATCGTACCGTCCGAGGGCGTTACGCCACCCCGTTTCTGGATCGCACTCACGCACCAGAATTGACCGCTGATTGGATGCTGACTCGACAGAACGGCAGCTATAGCTTTCGGCCTTATTCCTTCGACCTCAACTTGGCCCGTACGACACCGAAGGGCACTCGACGTCACTGGCCGTCGGCGCTTTTGTAGTCTCGAGGTCTCATCTTCCGTGGATTGTTCGCCGATCTCCGAAGACAAACTCGAACCGACCCACCTCGCCGTCATCTCGCCGGACGAGGGAAGTGAGCGCGCCGTCGTCGTCCGCGACGATTGTGATCGGTTTTCGGGCATCGTCATTCCAGAGTACTTCCAATCGCATTTGCAGTTCGTTGAGGAATTGATCGAACGTCGGCGGGCGGTGCTCCTCGAGGCTTGGCACACCTACCGGCGCGAACGCGGTCCGATGTACCTGTTCGTCGACTTGTTCCGGTTCGTTCGCGCTCAGATTGAAGCGCCCGAATTGGTCGAGCAACTGGCACCGCTCGATCGTTTCGGCAACGCGCCGGACATCTTCCATAATTCGAATCAAGCCCTGCTGATGGCGATGGCTCACCGCGGAAATCTTGGTGTCGTCCGGCTGGCGCATGCGCCGAAGGATCAGAGTCGATGTGACTTCACGATCGCATCTCCTCGGCCGCCACGATCCTCGTTGAGATCAAAACAATTCTCGGCATCGGTACGATTCTCGCGAGAAACGACGGGCTCCGACTCTCGCCGGAGTACGCGGCTAAATTATCGCGAACAATTGCGGGGCATCTTGCGAAAGGACGACGGCAGGCGTCCGTTGACGGTGTCGTGATTGTGCTTGTGTGGTGCAACGAGGCGGGCCCCTTTGCGATCAAGCTGCTCCAATTCGTCGAGGACGGACGCCTAAAGGTTGAGGACGTCGACACGCCGCTCAGAGTAGTCGATGGCCGCTCCATTCTCGTGTTACCAGATCCTCGGTGGACACCCAAAACCGGCAATTAATCGACACCTCAAAACCGGCAATTAACTGAGACGGCCGAGACGTTGACGCGAGCGAGGAACGCGGTGTTCCTCGACTCGCATGAGCAACGTCTTGGACCACACGAAGCAGCAACAGATTCGCGCACTGGGCCGTTTGGGCTGGACGCTGTCGCGCATCCAGCAGACGACCGGCATTCGCCGCGAAACGATCGGCGGGTATCTGAAGGCCGCCGGCATCCCGGTGCGAGGCCGCGGTCGCCCGAGCGAATCAGAATCAAAACCGGCAATTTCGCCGTCGGTGGTGTCCACCGACTCAAACCCAGTAAATCCGGCCATTCCGGCGTCGGTGTCCACCGACTCTAAGCCAGCAAAACCGGCAATTCCGGTCGTGCCGGTGTCCACCGACCTCGTGGGCACCGACCGGCCGGGCCGTGCCCCGAGCGCGAGCGCGTGCGAGCCGTATCGCGAGCTGATCGTCGAGGCGCTCGGGCGCGGTCGCAATGCGATGGCGATCTGGCAGGACCTGGTCGACGTTCATGGCTTCACCGCCCGGTACGCGAGCGTGCGTCGATTTGTCGTGCAGCTCCGCGGGCCCGACGCACCGAAGCCCGCGTCGTCATCACGACCGCCCCTGGCGAAGAAGGGCAACTCGATTATGGCGACGGCCCGATGGTCCGCTGGGCACTCACTGGTAAATATCGTCGCACCCGCCTGTTTGTCTTCACGCTCGCGCACTCGCGCAAAGCCGTCCGGCTGCTCACGTGGCGGTCGAGCGCACAGATCTGGTGCGAACTCCACGAACGCGCCTTCCGACGCCTCGGCGGGACCGTGAAAGTCGTCGTCCTCGATAACCTGAAAGAGGGCGTCCTCACGCCCGACATCTACGACCCCATCCACGCCACGAGGAAATCGTCGGGGTCCGTCGCATCCTTGGCGTGCTCGCCCACATCAAGAAACATGGTCCCGCGGTCGTCGAGGAGGCCGCGACAGCGGCCCTCGATCTCGGCGTCCCGACCGACCGCTTTATCCGCCGGTACCTCGAACGGCGGCCGCCGGTGCCGCTCACCCTGCGCCAGGTCGATCCGCTCATTCGCCAGCTCACCCTCTATCGCGATCTCATCGATCGCCGGACAGGAGACGCCTCATGAATCTCGTCGAATCGATCGGCGCTCGGAACTGCGCCTCTCCGGCATGGCCGCCGTCCTCGATACCCGCTTACGCCAAGCCCAGGCCGAGAAGATGACGCCCATCGATCTCGTGTCGGCGCTCGTCGCCGATGAACTGCGGCGGCGACAAGATCGCCTGCTCGAGCGCCGGCACAAGCTGGCCCGGTTCCGCGATCCCGATCGCTCGCTCGATACCTTCGATTTCGATTTCAACAAGAAGATGAACCGCGCCCTCGATCTACGAGCTGGCCACCGCGCGCTTCATCGCCCAGCGAGAAGACGCGCTCTTCCTCGGTCCGCCCGGCACCGGCAAGAGCCACCTCGCACAAGCGATCGGCCGCGCCGCCATTCAACAGGGCTATCGCGTCATCTACCGCGAAGCCCACGCACTGCTCGAAGATCTCGCGGATGCCACGCTCGCCGGCACGCGGAAGGACTATCTCGCGGAGCTCGCGGCTGTGCCGCTTCTCATCATCGATGACCTCGGCATGCGGAAACTGCCGCACACGGCCGCCGAAGACTTGCTGGAGGTGATTATGCGGCGCTACGAGCGCGCGTCGTCCCTGCTGACATCGAATCGTCCCGTCGACGATTGGGGCAAGCTGCTCGGTGACACGGCGGCGATCACGGCGTTACTCGAGCGCTTGCTCCATCATGCCCACGTGCTCAAATGTGGGCCCCGGAGCTGGCGGACCAAGGTGCAGCCGGACTTGCGCACAGAGGACAGCTCGAAGTAGAACTCACGGGTCTCGGCCGTCGAGAAATGGCCGGTTTTGCCCTGTCCACTAATTGCCGGTTTTCAGCTGGTCCACCGAGGGAAAGAAGTAAGAAGCGTTGAGCACTAGACCAAGGAGGGCGATATTCACGTGGGCGATTCCTCGGAAGGCGCCGGAACTGTACTCTCCTGCTTGCGTGGCTCACTTGATCGCGATGTGCGTGTCTTCCGTCATGATGAAAGAGGGCACCTGCGGGCGCTCGTCGTCGATGTCGATCACCTGAATCGGTTTCCCGTGGAGACGCTCGGCGAGCGCCGCGATGGCCACCATTTCGGTCCTGCATCCTCGGTGTCACCCCGAACCGTCGCTTGACGGCGGAGGCGGATCCGAACGCGACCAGTACCCAGAAGTCCACGACGTCAGCACGGCCGCCGTGGATCACGCCTCCAAGAGGAACCGGAACCCGTCGAATCGTGCCGCTGCGCCTCCGCCGTCGGTAGTGCGGACGACCTCGCCGACGCACACATGCTTGCCAGACGCCATCGATCCCACGTCGATCGGCGGCGACACGATCACTTCGATAGGCGTTCCCAGCATTAAGTACGCTGGCCCGAAGAGCACGCCGGTCTGGCTGATGTTGACGACGCGACTCTGAAACCACAGTTGATCACCGGTTCGGCGATACGAGATCGGAATCGCCAGCGACAACCGTTCCGCGCGGGGCCTAATCGCCATCATCGGGATCAAAGCTCGGAGGAATTGGCGCACATCATCGTCGGGATGGTGATGGATTGCAAGGGGCAGTTGAAGTGGACAGCAGCCGGGTCGATCGAAACGGCACGGGGCGGTCCCAGGCGCTTTAGACCGCAACGCTCCATCGCCGCAATCCATCGGCGAGCCAGAGCGCACACTCCTGAAGACGAGACCCGGAGTTCGCCCGCGAAAAGTGTGGCACTTGCACAAGGAGCGTGTCGTCGTTGCGCCACCGCGCGCGGTGCGCGGCCCATTGGTATGCACCACCAGGTCCGCCCCTTCCGAGGCTCGCCAGCACCACGAACTCCGGTGACAGAATCTCCTGGAGCAGAGTAAACGCGGTGCGTCCAGCCACCGCGATGAGGCGCGGTCTGCAGTCGGCCATCATTTGCTGCAGCACAGGACGACTGACCTCCACCAACACCTCTCGCTGTCGCGGCGGGAGGTCCCAGGAAGTCGTACGGTAGGGACAGCAGAAGCCGAATGTAGCGGCGGCAAATCTGGATCGAACGAGCGTCGACGAACCGAAAAAGACTCTCGCATTCTGCCAATGGCCAGATGTTTGTGGCCCCTCAAGCAGGAAGTCGTGCAGCTGCAGATCGGTATCGAGATGTGTCGGTTGTCGTGCACCACCGGGGTTGATGCCAAGAAAGAGTACCCCGGCCTCGTTGGCGTAGCGGCGCCCCAAGAGCAGACATCCACCAAGGTCAGGAATGTCCGGGCACCGCGTTCGCAATTCGGCGTAGCCGGTTTCCGTAAGCGTCCGCAGTCGCGCAAGTTGGTGCGAGACCGACTCCTCGTTCGACCTTGAGATGTCCGTGACTGGCAGGGGTTCGCTGAAGGCGTCCTGTGGGCCCGCTGCTCGGGGCTCGGGTAAGGTCTGGGCGAGCCGCGGGCGGAGCATCGGCGGGCCAGTCGAACCGCTCGGTGGGGCCCCAGCGTCAGTTCGGTCAAATCGGTGCCAACGCACGGCCAGCTCGGGATCGCGCGCCCGGAAAGCCCATACGAGGGCTCGCCGCCGGCGACACTTTCGCCCTTCCGAGAATCCTGTAACGGCCTTTCGCCCCACGCTAAGTTGTTGATCCGGCCGAAGCGAAAGGTCCGCCAAACGAGCCCTTCGCCCTCAATGCGTCTGATAAGTGGCGATTATGGTGACCTCGAACGTGTACCCAATTGCTTGGCGTTTCCGCAGAAGGACGCGAAGCGTTGATCTGCGCGCAGCTAAGCGAGCCACCCACGGGCGCAACGGCGAGATGCTATCCGATTCGTCGGTCGGCTGGACGAATAGAGGCAGCTGCCAACGTCCAGCCCGGTAGACCGGTGATTCGACAGAGACGATGTGGCGTCGTGTTCGAACTGAACAAGGCTTTGATCCCACTGATCCAGTTTTCAGGGTTTCGGAACATGAAGCGTTGCGCTGATCATCGCGCTGCCGCTGGCCACGTACATCAAGGCGAGCGGATGGAGCTGTGCAGGGCCGACCTGGTACACCCCGAACCAGAAATCATCATCGACCCGTCCGAGCTGAAAAGCCACGCCGAGCAGCGCCACGATGACAATGCTGGTGGGGATCGGCGTGCCCTCGAAGTACTTCACTTTTCCGGTTTTGCTGTCTGCGAGGGCAGCAGCCGTAACGTTGAAGCGCGCCAATCGGCTCACGCCGCAGACGATAAAGTACGTCAGGCAGAGCATGTCCCATCCACCTCGCAGTCCCAGTGTGAAGCCGAGGACGGCCGGAGCCACCCCGAAAGAAATGACGTCAGACAGTGAATCGAGATCAGCGCCGAGGACCGACTGCCGCTGCGCCTTCAGGCGAGCAACCCAGCCATCGAGCACGTCACAGAGCAACGCGAGGGGCAGCAAGAGAAACGCGATCCAGAGCAACCGACGGTTGGCCGCCGCGATGTAGTCGAGACAGAGGAAAATGCAGATCGCTCCGCACGTCGCATTGGCAATCGTCAACGCGTCAGCCGAGGTGTACGACCGGAGCATCGAGAAGTGCAAACGAGGTTCGGCCACAATGGATAGGATAGTTCCAACCAGGCAGAAACGATCGGTCTCCCTTGGTCTTAGGCCCGCGGGACGCGGCATAGGGTCGGCCACGATTTGAACGTGTGGCCGCGTCGCGAGACGAGACGGCATTGATGGCCCTCGAGCGTGGGCGCGAAAGCCGTCGTGTTTCAGCTCGAACAGCCACTCGGGATGATCGAATGGCTCGGGAATAGAGACGAGTGGCATCGGCCAGTACGCCATCAGGATCAGTCGGAGCGCGGGAAGCACCTACGACGGCTTGGATTTCGGGCCGTACCAAGATCGCGCCGACGGCGATTGAGGGCGGCACTAAATACTTCGTCGCCGGTGCGTCCTCCGGTGTAGCATCTCGGCCCATCTGGCAGCCAAGTTAATCCCGGAACAACCTAGGAATCCCCATGACCAGAGCCGTGTGCTCCTTCACCGGCGACTCGTTGTTCAGGGCTGTGGTCGTGAATGTATTTGCGGCCTTCTGCTTGGCCGGATGCGTCGAAAACGCCTGGGGCCAATCCCCTGATGTCGGCGTGGGCTATTGCGATCCCAACAGTGCAGCGCAAGACGTCACGCTCCTGCTCTTCTCAGGTGAGCTGGAAGTTGGACTTCCTCTGCCGAGAAGCTTTTGCTAATGGAACCACGCAGCCCGTGACATTTACCACAACAGTGAAGGCGAATCGCTTTTTCGGACCCACACACGTTGTGGGGAAATCAGTAGTCCCTCCGGATCTCTCGTTGACCATATTTCATCATGTTTTGGGAGTGTTTGACACCACTCCGCTCGGGACCGACATGGTGGTGATTGAAGTGACGTCGTCGGCTTCCGGGGCCGTTGTCCTCGCACGCTGCACGTTTAATCTGACCGTGGCACTCAGCGATGTGATTCGCATTCCCGTGCGGCCGTGCTTTCTCGAAGGAACGGCGCTGAGCTTCAACCCCGATACCAACGAGTTCTTTGAGCCAGGTCAGGTCGCACCTGGCGGGTCTGTGGTGTCCCTCATCGACCACCTGAATGATCAGAGTTGGATGAAAGACGCACGCATCGCCTTTCGAGCCGTGTCATGGGGCGTTCCCGTCATCCAGGATCCTGTACGACCCTCGGGAACTGATCCGTCTGACGTCCTCGGCGCAGTTGATACCCAAGCTTTGGCTCCTCCGCGAAGCAGGAACCTGGCATTGCAAAGGTGGTCTGCGAGCAAGCATGGCAGCGCATCGATCCCGCGGCGAAGGGGACGTAGTGGTGTTCGCCCGCAAATTCACACGAGCACCAGATCTAGCCTTAGGATTCGCACCAAGAGCGGCGGAACGATCTCGTTCGAGAGGAACGCGCCAACCGGGACCACCGACACGCCGCTGTGTCAAGAGCCTCGCCAGGTGGTGGCTGACGACGTGACTCGTGTGAATTGGGTGATCCTTCTCGAACCAGACGCACCGACCCCGCCGAACAGCATCGCGCAAACGATCAATACGCTTGCGCACGAGCTCGGCCACGCGTTGCTGCTCGGCCACGGCAATGGTCTGGACGATGACGCTAACGGGGGGACTGCCGCCGACCGCCGGCTCTCGGCGTTTTGATGACTATTGTGACCTCGATTGTTTGGAGGACGCGCGGACACCCTTCGTCAGTTGCGAGATGACGGAGAGTCTGATGCACGCAAGTCTCTGAACGGCTGCTTTCTCCTTCGGCCGCTTCAGATCGAACAGGCGCGCGCCGCGGCGAAGCTCGTTCCGGGCGCCAATTTCATTGCGTCAACCGTATCCCGCTGGGACGCTCGTCTCCGAACGGGTTGATTTCAATGCCACCGGGATTCCTCCGGACGTGCTGCTTGCCAGCGTCGAGATTGCCGAAACCCCGGGTCGTGCCCTCACGGCGATTTCTCACGCGGTTGTCGGTCCGCTGCCGACCGCCGCCCACAATCGATATACGACGATCATCGATCTCGATAACAACCCCACGACCGGCTGCGACGCAGCCACTCTCAACTTACCGACAGCTTTCACGGGCGCGGAACTGGTCACCAGCGTGTTGCTGGATGCGATCGGCGGTCCACCGCAACTGAATGCCACCGTCTGGCGTTGCGTCTTCGGAATTTTCGTACCTCTTCCCAACCTAACGATCACGTCACGGGCAAACGACGTCGAGCTCTTGCATACGGAGGGTGGACGGCTTTTCAGTCACATCAGTGTGCGACTCCCAGCGATCTCGTTTGTCCTCATGCCGACGTGCTTCGAGTCCAGGGCGTGGCTGAGCGGGTCCAGGTGGGAGGCACCTTCAGTCGAGTTCCAGACTCGCCGAATGCGGGAGGGCTTATCTCCTTGCTGGCGCCGATCCTGCCCGGTTGTTCCGTCAGCGCCCCGGTCGTGAGCCGAGGCCGTAGCACGCGAGGACCGAGCGGAGGGGCTAGGTGCCGGCGCTAGCGTGGACGTGTTTTTCGGTGGAGATCTCGTTGGCTCGGGTGCAGTTGACAGCCTTGGTGTCGCAAACGTTGACGTCGCGATACCGACCACCTCCCGCCTCGGCCTCCGACCGATTCTCAATGCTGGTGACTGGCACGCTGGTGCTCGCGACCTGCGAAGTCGAGGTCGTCGCGACCCAAGCGAATGGAGATACGACACCACCAAATGTCGTGCCGCATGTCACGGGAACATTGGGCAACAACGGCTGGTATACAAGCGATGTGAAGGTGAGTTGGGACATCAGCGATCTCGAATCGGGCATCACGTCTTCTGTGGGTTGCACCGGCACGACTTTGACCGCGGACACCGCCGGCGTCACGGTGGCGTGCTCAGTGACGAACGCGGCCGGACTATCGCGCTCGGTGCCAATCACCATCAAAATCGACAAGACGGCACCACTCATTTCGCGAATGCCAACGCCTGGCTGCTCGCTCTGGCCGCCCAACCACAAGCTGGTCACCGTGGCGACGGTCGGGGTTGCGGACCCGCTTGCCGGGTTAGCCTCATTCACTGTCACAGGGACCAGCAACGAGCCGCCGAGTTCCGGTGCGTCCAACATCGTGATTACCGGCAGCGGATTCCAGGCGCGGACCATTCAGTTGCGGGCCGAGCGGTTAGGGAAAGGCGCCGGACACATCTACACATTGACCGCATCAGCGACGGATCTCGCCGGCAATACGACGGCGCTGTCCGCTGCGTGTATTGTCCCGCACGATCAAGGAAAGTAATCCGATCCTTGGGCTGCCCGGCCGATGGTCGGAACCGTCATCGCTTCTGTGAGGGGAAACTATGAGCGAGGACGCACACAGCCGACCGTCTGGAGGCGCGCCGGAGCCGCTGTACGACGTGAATATTCCGACGCCCACCCACGCCGAGCGAGCGCGAACCCTGGTGGCTCAGATCTCGACGGGGACCCTCTGCACGCTGGCCCTGGAGCCGGAGGGCTACCCCTACGGCTCGTTCGTGACCGTCGCCTTCGACGAGGGGGACCCGGTCTTCCTGATCAGCGGATTGGCCGAACACACCAAGAACCTCGAGCGGGATCCTCGCGCGTCCCTGCTGGTGGCCGAGAGCGGCGCTGACGATCCGCTCGCCAACGGCCGCGTCACGATGCTCGGTCCGTGCACGCGGGTCGAAGGAGATGGTGGCAGCGCTCGCGCCGCGTTCCTGGCCGCGCATCCGAATGCCGCCTACTACGCCGACTTCCGCGACTTCGCGTTCTGGAAGCTGCGCGTGAATGCCATCCGCTACATCGGGGGCTACGGACGGATGTCCTGGATCAGCCAGGCCGACTGGCAGGCCGCCGAGCCGGATCCGCTCGCGCCGTCCGCGGCCGGCAGCGATTGCTCACATGAACGCCGACCACGCGGACGCGATGGTGCTCTACTGCAAGGCGTTCTCGAAGGCGACCGATATCACCTCCGCGACGATGACCGGCGTCGACCGCTATGGCTTCGAGATGTCGGCGAAGACCCCCGAGGGTCCGCGACCCGTCCGCGTGGCGTTCGCCAAGCCGGTCAGCACGCCGGAGGAAGTGCGCGCCGCGCTGGTCGCGATGGTGAAGGACGCCAGGTCCAGGCTGGGCTGAAGCGACGACGTGGCGTCGAACGCAGCTTTGGGGATGGACAATCACCTTCGGCCGGCGATCGTCGCCGCTTCGACGACCTCGAGGCGAACGAGGGGCTACCCGCCCAGCGGCCCTGAATCGGGGGCGAAGGCTTCCTCCAAAACTCGATCCGGAGAAACCCGCAGAACTGCGCGTTCTTTAGCGACAACGACGCGGACTCAGCCCCGCGTAGGCGAGAGCCCGATGAGCCGCGTTCCCGTCGTTAACACGCCCTCGTGCCTGGCCTTGCGCAATGGCTGTGCTAGACTCCGCGCCCAATGCCCAACAAAAAAGGAAAGCGTCGAGGTCCACCGCGTCGCAAGAGCGATGCTTTTTTACAGTTAGAGTTGCGGACCGTTAAAGACGACCTGAAAGCGTGTTCGAACCGCGTCTCGCAGATGGAACGCACGCTCAAAACGCTAGCCAACCAGGTTGAACGACTGCACGACAAGGTACAAAGCTAACGATCGCCGTTAAGCAGATTGGTCGTCGCTGGCTGACGGAGTGGTCGTGGACACGATGCCTCGTCCAAGGCATTGCTCGGTGGATGCGGGCGACTGCAATCGGCACACGACGAACAGATACTTAGTCTGGCTTGCGCTGTCTCAAGAAAGCTCGCGCGTGGCTCGTGTAACGCAACCGGATGTGAACTTTATCGGATTGCCAGCGTCATGCTGCCAGCCTCAATGGCCGCCGGGCCGAGATCTGCTGGTCGCCCTATGTAAGCTAGCCGAGACGGCGTTTCGTGGTCGGACGCGGCGCTGCACCACCGCCGCCGACGTTGCGGGCCAGCACGGCTTTTCGCGTCGGCTTCGTCGTCGTCCGCTTCATTGCCGTTGTCTTAGCCTTGCCGGTCTTTGCATTGCCGGTCGTTCTCTTCGATTTGCGGGTCCTGGCCGTCTTCGCCTTCGCGGCTTTCGCCTTGGCATTCGACGGAGCCGCCTTGGTTGCCGTCATGTTCCTCGTCACACGCGAAGCCGGACGTGTCTCAACTTGTGGCGACGTCTCGACCATCGTCTCGTTGTCTGCAGACCTCTCCGTGTCGCGAGCGGCGTCGCCGGCCGGCGCCAGCCGTGGCCTCGTCTTGGTGTTCACCGGTTGCCATGTGTGCGGGGACCCGATCGCGCTCTGCTTGCGCAACTCCCGCGCGGCGTCGTCCTGGGTCAGGCGCCCGCGCTGCGTGTACATCCCGGGATTCACTTTGTTCTGTCTGCTCATATGCGGAACCTGAGTAATGCGCCCACGCCACCGACATCGGCCAACAGTGACGCGTCTTCGATGAATCTGATGCGTGCGGCAGTCTGCTGCGCGCGCGTGATCAATTCGTCGGACAGTTTCAGCTGGCCTTCGTCTCCCGCTCCGCCGGGATTCGACGTGATGACCTGTACGTCGCCAGGCGCCGCATCCTCAGGCAGTTCCTGAACCGACTTCAGCGTATCCGGTGACCCTGTGATGATCAGCTCGTCGACCTGACCGAGCTGGAACGCCGACAGCGTCGCTTCGGGTCCGGCGACGCCAAGGCCGCCGCTCTTCCACGCATCCATGAGCTCCTGCACTTTTTCGACGTCGGTCTCCGCGTCCTTCTCACGCAACGCGGCCATCGTCCGTTCGACGAAGCTGCCGCTCTCGCCGTCTTCGTGGGGACCGATCTCGACGATCTTGTCGGCGAGCTCTTTCGGCAACTGCTCGCGCAGGATTGGCATGGCGACATCGGCGCCCGCCACCACGACGTGCTGGATCTCTTCTTCGCGCACGATTTTGTCGAGCGTATCGACGACTTCCTTGATGTGAAGCATATGGAAGTTGTCGGCGCGGCGCTGATAACGCGCCTGCGACCATCCTCCCTTCGAGGTGCGGCGGGTCTTTTCGCCGACGATCTTCTTTTCGCGCTCGGTTTCGCCGCCAAAGACAAAGATGCGCGCCTTGTTGGTGTCGAGCATCACGGCCGCATAGCGCGGGTAGTTCTCTACGACCCTGGCCAGCGGATAGAGGTGAGGGACCGAGCTGATGAACAACGAGTGCTCCGCGATCGGCGCTTCGAGCGGAATGATTTCGAAGAGCTCGGACCCACTGGACGCAAAGATCGCGACCGCCTGGCCGGCCGTGGCGTCCTTCTTCTCGAGATGCTCCTGGATGCGCTTGACGTCTTTGTCGAAACTCTCGCGCTCGGGTGATTGTTCCGGCAGCGCCCTGGCGCGCTCGCTGAACACCTTCCGCACGAATTGTTGATAGTCTTCTCGGCCGTTCTGATTGGTCGAGAGGCTGAGGTAGAGGCTGATTACTGGAAACGGACTGGGTTCCAGCGCGGCCAGTACCTCCATCCGCTGACTCAAAGACTGCATCGGGGGGGACTCTGCCATACGGCGAGAGTTTGCAAGGCTAATGCCCGGCGGAACGAACCCCGGACACGTCGGCGTCTAGCCCACCGTGCCGCGCCTTGCCATCTGGGCGCCACGCTCCGCGATCTGGTCCTTGTTCACCGTGTACGGGCCACTAGCCACACATTCGCGATTTTCGTGTCTTCCGTCATGATGAAACAGGGCACCTGCGGGCGCTCGTCGTCGATGTCGATCACCTAGGATGTGGCCGATCTTCGGAGGGCAAATCGGAAATGTCGACTTAGCGGGTCTGACAGAGCACGACGATCATCCGCGTCGAAGTCTTTGCGTGCCGCGTGAGTGACTATGGCCGTGTGTACCGTCGGGTTCCAAGAAGCCGTTGACCCGCTCCGAAAATTGGCCAGCGTCGCGCCATCCTCGCCAGAACCCAAGACGCAGCTGACATCATCACAAAACGTCGCAACATCAACCACATCTGAGAATCCCCCGTTCCGCGGCGAATAACCACCGTACTTCGAGTCGGTATGCCCAGCGCCGGCCGCGCCGTTCTTCTTGCGCAACAACGGTGCAACCGATGTGCCGGCCCGCCAGACCTCCGCTTTCTCGTCGACGCGTTTCGCGGGACAAGTCGCTCGGCCTCTTGCCGACGACATCGGTTTCGGCCGCTCGACGGCTACCTGCGCGAGCCGCCCCTCACTTGATCGCGATGTAAGCGTCCCCGGCATGATGAAAAGATGGTACGTGTCGGGACGCTCGTCGTCGATGTCGATCGCCTGAATGGTTTTCCCGTGGAGACGGTCGGCGGGGCTCCGGCGGCGCGTGACGGCTATAGGCGATCACACCGGCAAAGCCGATATGGTCTTTCTGGTTCGGCGCCGCCTAGTCGGCGCCTTGGAACGGCTCGAGCAGCCGGTCGGCCACGGTCGCCCACGACCAGCGCTGCTCGACGACACGGCGGGCCGGCGGCGGAGTTCCTCGCGCTCCGATTCGGATCGCGCAAGGAGCGATTCGAGCTTGTCGACGAGGTCGTCGACGCTGCCGGACTCGAACGCCGCCGGGACGCCCTCGTCCTCGAGCGCGTCCGCAATCTCCGACAGGCCTGAGTGGCGGGCGACGAGCGGGAGCGAACCGCCCGCGGCGGCCTCCGCCGCCACCATCCCGAAGGCCTCCGGGAAGATCGACGGCACGACGGTGACGTCGGCCAGCGGGATCAGGTGGACGAGATGCCGGTGCTCCAGCGGGCCCGTGAAGAGCGCATCCGGGCCGGCCATCGCCTCGAGCTCGTGCCGGTAGTCGCCGAAGCCGACGATCACGGCGCGGGCGTCGACCCGCTCGAGCGCCTCGACGAGCAGGTGGACGCCCTTGTTGCGGATCAGCTTCCCGAAGTAGAGGAGCGTCGGGCGCTCGCCGGCGAGGAACTCCGCCAACCTCTCGGCGTTCCCGTCGTCCGGCAGCCGCTCGTTCGCGCGACCGGGATTCGGCGGGTCGCGGCGCGCCTCCTCGACCAGGTTGGCCAGTGCGTCGCCTCTTCGCTCGGGGTGGAACTCGTCCACGTCGACTCCCGGCGGGACCTCGTGGACGCGGTCGACGTGGCCGACCACCTCCTTCAGCACCTCACGGATGTGCCCCGAGCCGACGAAGACGGCCCGCGCCTCGGCGAGCGTCTCGCGTCCCCACCGGGCGAGCTCCTCGTTCCCGCGCATGGAGTACTCGAGCTCCGAGCCGTGCGCCTTGACCGCGAACGGGAGACCCGAGGCGGCTCCGACCGGAGCGCCGAGCAGGACGTGGTTCGCGAAGACGAGGTCGGCGGGCGCAAGCTCCCGAAGCACCGCGGCGTTGGCGTCCACGAACCGCTCCCGCTCCTCCATCGTCGTGTCCTGGAGCAGCTTCGCCTCCTTTCCCTCGTAGCGGTCGAGCACGAACACCGGCAGGAGCGCGCCGATGTCGGGACGGACGGTCTGCGCGCCGCCGAGGTCGTGGAGCTCCGGGTTCGGCTCCTGCGAGACGACCACGACGTCGTGACCCGCGCGACTCCACTCCCGCGCAATCGAGCGCGTGTAGACATTCGAGCCGGTGCCGCCGAGCAGGTAGCCGTGCCAGAGCAGGATCCGCATGGTTAGGCAGTTTCACCCGAATTGGTGACGCGCCGCCAAGCCATCTGGGCGATACCGAGAGGGTCGAAAGACGCCGCGAGCCGCCTGCGGCCCCCTAGCTCGAGGTGAAAAACGAGTCTCGGGACCATGGCCAGCCCGACTACGAGCCCCCGGTTCGACTTCTCTGTCGGCGCCGGTTCGCGCGCCGCGATCGCGTACCTGAGCACGTCGTAGCCGTGGTCTGAGATGTTCGAGTCGCGCTCGTCGCTGAACACTGGTCGCCCCAGGTCTACGCGCTTTTCAAGGTGCGGCCCCGCGAGACCGAGACCCTGCGACAAGAACTACACCGCATGCAGCCGGCGAAACAGCTGCGAGGCTGCGTGCGCAGACGATGAGAGACTGAAATACCGTCAGTTGGGGACGATCCTTTCGCGCTGAGTCTCGGCAGCCCCGCGGCCAGGTACAGGCTGTCATGCACTGGCGAGACAGAATTTCGGTGAATTCGGCTGTGCGCGGCGGCAAGCCGTGTATTCAGCTGAACCCGCATCACCGTGTACGCGTCCTGGAATACCTCGCCGGAAAGATGACTGAAGACGCGATCCTGAGCGACTTCCCGGACCTCACGCGCGATGACATCCGGGCGACTTTGGCGTTTGCCGCGGCGCGCGAACGACGCTTGGCCAACTCAGTGGCGTGAAGCTGCTCTTCGACGCGAACTCAGTCACAAGCTCGTCACCATCCTCGCGTCGTACACGTGCGGCGATCGATCAAGCGCCGCGCCAATGAACACGAGACCGCCTTGTAGTCGCAATCGGGCCTCCCGTGTTCGGCGATCCCCAGTCCGGCGAGACTTTGCGGAACGGCTCGGGCGTTTAACCCATCGGCGAGTTCCGCGTCACGCCGAGCCGTTTCTCGACCTCCGCCATTGGACCCGAACGCACCGAGGCCGGAGGGATACTTGCTCCGTGTTTTGCAGGTTAGGGCCGCAGAAACTGGAGGGGCTTTCATGTCGGAAGCTGAGCGGAGTAAGGGAATCGAACAGAAATCGGGTGGCAGCTCAAGCAAGGTCGTCGGGCCAGCGATTGATAGGGCCAAGGCGAAGAACGCAAGGTTGCGGCTGATGAAGGAGCGGAACGAAAACTATCTGGCTGAGCAGAGAGAGGAACGCCAAGGGGCTGACGAGCTCACTGGGGACCTTGGAGCGTTCAGTGCAGTAGACGACGACGGTGCCTAGGCTCCAGCGCAGCAGCTCGAGACGCGCCATCGGGCCGATCCGAGGATGTCGCTGGCACGGAGTTTTCATGAGGCGGTGCCAAATATGGAACGCGAGTCCGATGCCTTGGAACATCTCCGGTCACGGGTCGACTCAATCATCCGCCAGTTGAACGTCCTGCATCCACCCAAGGCAACGGTGAGGGCCAGGCGGAAGCCGGACCGCCGAGCGAAAGAGCGCTATCGGATGACGCTCGACGAATTTCCAGCAGAAGAGGTGAGCCCACAGAGCCCGGCCCGTTGACGGCAGGGTGGGTGGTTTCGCCGGCAATTCACGCAAACTGAGGACTTTCACCACGGACTGTTAAGCTAAGCGCGGGTTCATGCAGGGTGTCGTCCTGATGAAGGCGCCGCGGCTGGTGTTGGCGTGCCTCGTGGCTCTCAGCTGCGCCTCGGTCGATCTGACCGCCCAGGGCAAACGCACGCCTGACGGCCATCCGGATTTTCAGGGCCTGTGGATCAATAACACTGCGACGCCGCTCGAACGCCCGCGGGAGCACGGCGATCGGACAGCGTTCACGGAAGCCGAGGCCAAGGCGTACCTCGACACGGTATCAGTTGGATCGGACCGTGGCGATCAGCCGCGACAAGGCGTTCGAGCTGGATGCCGCCGGCGACCTCGACACATACGAGCCCGGGGATCTGCTCCCGGTGCGCCGGAATTCCCTGGTGACCGATCCGCCGAATGGCGCGTTGCCGCCACTGACGCCCGAGGCGCAGCGGGTGTCCAGCGATCGCGCCGCTCATCTCAACGCACATTACGCCGACAACCCTGAAGACCTGCCGAACGCAGAACGCTGTCTCGTGGTCGGCAGCGCCGCGGTGCCGCCGCTGTTGCCGGCCTTCTACAACAACACCCTGCAGATCGTGCAAACGCCCGACTACGTGGTCATCGTCAGCGAGATGGTGCACGAGGCGCGCATCGTTCCGCTGGCGCGCGCGGCCCACCTGCCGCAGACGCTCCGTCGGTGGACCGGAGATTCCATCGGGCGTTGGGAGGGCGACACGCTGGTCGTCGATACGACGAACTTCACCGGCAAAACGTCGTTTCGCGGCACCAGCGCGCAACTGCATCTCGTCGAGCGCTTCTCGATGAAAACTCCAGGCGTGTTGACCTACAGCTTTACCGTCGACGATCCCGCCTTCACGCGTTCGTGGACGGCCGAGAGCCGTATGACCGCGACCGATGGCCCGATGTACGAGTACGCGTGCCACGAGGGTAACTACTCCCTCGGCAACGTCCTCAAGGGCCGGCGCTTCGCGGAGCAGAGCCAGCCGCCTTCGAAGA
The DNA here is from genome assembly GCA_963731545.1 of uncultured Acidobacteriota bacterium. Lineage (GTDB taxonomy): Bacteria > Acidobacteriota > Vicinamibacteria > Vicinamibacterales > CAVVIG01 > CAVSWN01. The sequence continues at coordinate 18,159 of CAVSWN010000004.1, forward strand.
AGTGAGCCATATTGTCGCTAGGCCGACCGCAAAAAGACTCTTTCTGTCTCTTAGAGTCGCTTTGATGTGCTAAAATCCTGTCTCTTCACGTATGGCGACTCGCTACGACGTCGACGACGAGGAGCGGGCCCGGATCGCACAAATCATCCGTGAGGGCAGGACCGCGTCCGAGGAACCGACAGCTTCTAAAGACCCATTCGCCGCACTGCCGCGCCCGACCCCCGTCAGGGTGCGAGTGAAGCCGCAACGGCGAGTCGCGGATCGTCCAGTGACGCCAGACAGACGCAAGCGTTAAGGCGACGATCTCTTCTCATCTCATTGTTCGACCTGGCGCGCTGGCGGTCGACGGCGTCTGCACCTTGCCGCGAATGCACCCGCCGTCGGCGATCGCGAGCCGCGGCGACACGAGATCGCCAACCAGGGTTCCTGTTGACCCGATGTCCACTCTCTCCGCGGCCATGACGTTGCCGGTGACGGTGCCCATGATCACGAGAGTCTTCGCAGAGATCTCGGCGCGTATGTCGGCGTCTGGACCAATCGTCAGCGTGTGATCGGGCAGCCGGATGCTGCCCTCCATCTGGCCGTACAGCGTCAGATCCTCAGAACCGCTGAGTTCGCCCTTGATGCTCATGGAGTTCCCGAGATTCATGACGAGGTTCTCCGAGGCTTTCGGCGGCGCGCTGGGCAACGCATCGTGCTGAGAGGGGGAGAGGCGGTACGATTGATCGCGTTTCCACATATGAACCTCTTTTGGTGAAATCCCTTAACGAACGTCGTGGCGGGCGGTAGACTGGGACCGGCAGCAAAGTCGATACCGACGGAAGATCCGCCAGGCGAACAACCTATATTGACGCGCAGACCGTGAGTTGTCAGCGCACACCCGGCACTCGACGTCTGATCGCGAGTACGATTCGCAGAGTGTCGTGTAATTGTTACTTCTGAGTGAGACGTACGCCGGCGTCGACAAATCCCGCGACGTTTTTACGGCTCAAACCGCACCACTTCGCCCGCGCCCGCGGCATGCTCTTGTTCGAAATATGGAGCGCACCGTCGGGCGGCCCAGGGCCGCGCGGGTCGCCTGGCTTCCGGTCATCCCGATGGTGACATAGTCCGCGGCAGGAATCCGCCTCTAGGCCGGCCGATGCGACAGCAGGAAGCTGCGAACGTGGCGCACCGCCAGCGGAATCTTCTCCGGGGTGTCTTTCCAGGGGTACATGCTCAGTTGGCCTTTTGGCGCGAGCATCGCGCTCTCGATCGCGACGGTCAATGAATGCCCCGCGGTGTCGTCCGGCAGGACGAGTACCGGCGTCTGACAACTCTTCACGAAGTCGCGCGTCACCGTGAGCACGAAGTCAGGGTTGGTGCGGAACATTCTGGTCAGGAATCGATCCGCCATGTCAGCCGTGATCTCCGAGCGCCGCTTGACCAGCGGTTCGCCCCAACCGGTTTTCTGACTGTCATAGAGCGCATTCGGCAGCTCCGGCCGGAACCCGACCGGCTGCGCCGGCACCGCCGCGACGACGCGATTGGGCGCCCGTTTGATGAGGTTCCAGATGAACGGCCCGGCAATGCAGAAGCCGAGCACCATGAACTTGTCGATCCCGAGGTGATCCATCAGACCGAGATGGTCGTCGGCGTAGGAATCCCACGGCCGGTCGATCTCGAGCGGGCCGGTGGATTGACCGGCCGAGTTGCGCAGGTCAGCGTAGATGCAGCGGAACTCTCCCTTGAACGCCTCGATCGTGTTGAAGGGATTGCCGCCGCGGATGCCCGCGATCGTCGAGCCGTTCAACCCCCCGCCCGGGATGAGCAACAGCGGGAAGCCCGAGCCTGTCTCCTCATAGCGGATGCGGACATTCCCTTTCTGGTAGAAGCGTCCGCTTTCTGCGTTCCCGCCCTGCTGCGCGAACGCTGACGGCGTCGCGGCCATCGCCGCCGCCGCAGCGCCGGTCTTCAGAAGCTTGCGTCTGATTGGATCCACCATACGTCCTCCTCCATGGTACCGACGCCTCAGATGCGCGTCCGCGCAGTGTAGCAGCCATCGACGAACGTTCTCTTGATCGACTCCGGCGTCTCGATGGCCCGGAAAAAGCTCTCCAGGTAATCCTTCATCTCGCGTTTGTGCGTCAGCTCCAGCTCGTTCACGGAGTCGATCGCTTCAAACATGTCGGCCCTGCGCGCACGAAACGGCTCCGCGGCCGTGTTGAACTCGCCGACGGTCCGGCATGGACCTCGATACAGGCGATCGGTCACGCTGCGCTGGCGCAGGCGCAGGCGGGGATCCGGGTTGGCGTAGGGCGCATGGACCATCCCCGACATGTCGAAATCGTACGGCACCGGCACCAACGTGCGCGTCTTGTCTTGCACGATCAGCACGTTGTGCAGCCCCCAGATTGAAAAGTCGACGTTGCCGAGCATGTACTCGAGCAGCATCATCGTCGTGAGCGCCAGCGTGGTCGAGGTCTTTGAACAGGAGCTGCGGCACCGGCACGTCGCGGCCGCTCAACCGGCGCGCCACGTCGTTCTCGTGCTCCAGAAACATGGCGCTGTGCGTCGAGACTCCGCTTCTTCGATCTCGACTCGACGTAGCGTGGCCCGGACCAGACGAGCGCGGAACGTCGCGGGCGTCACCAGGTTGGCGAGTCTGTAGGCGAGGTATTCGCGCATCACGTACTGGTCGAACTCCCTCGCGTTCTGGCAGTGCGTGCCAAGTTTCAGCGTCGTCTGCCCTTCGAACACCGTCCCCGCCATCTGTGCCGGCGCGAACACGACCTTGATCGGTACGAAGTCGCACGTGGTGCGTTTCAGGCGGAAGTGCCCGCGCGATCCGAGCGTGACCGCGATGTCCCTGCCGTCAATCGTCAGCACTCCGGGAAACTGCTTCGAGTTGTCCGGGTTGCGCTCCTTGTTGATCAGGTTGAACTCCGACGTCAGCGTGATGTCGAGCGGCGGGCCGTCCTCAAACAGCCGCCGCTGCCTGCGCTTCGGCCCTGCGGGCAGCCAGGACGTCGTCGTCCGGCCACGGTTCGGCGAGCTGCGCAATCGGGTTCTTCTTTGGAGGCGAGCGTCGCAGGAGAATGCTGGGCCAGGAGCGCGTCCGTGGCCAGCAGCAGCGCAAGCAGGGCGGTCGAGAAGGGAGGCGGCGTGTTCACGGCACGCCGTAGTTTACGTCCGCTTCCGGGGCCGTGCGCGCCTCGCGGTGTCAGAGCGGCGGTCCGGCCGGCAGCGTGATGAAAGAGGCTTGTTCGATTCGCTGGGCGGATCTCTGCGCGTGGACAGATCCGGCGACAAGAAACAGGCGATGAAAGACGCGGCGATACATCGCATGCGGCCTTTGACGGCAGCGGGGTGGTGTTGGTTGAAATGTGAGAGCGGATTAGAGCGAAGACGTGCGGTCGAGTTCCAAGACAAACGTCAGAACGATCTGTTGAGGCGGCACCGTTCCCCATGAACTGTCGCAACGACGTCCAGTTCGGTCGGTCGCATCACCATTCGGATCCATCGCTCGCCTGTCGGTTTTTGAAACGTCTCCATCTGCAGAGCCGTGCGGCCCCTGACAACCTCGCGCTTCAGCGTGAAGGGACCGATCGACTGGCCGGCATTGATCGCACTGGTTCCCTGACCGCTCAGGTCCAGCACGACGTCAGTCCACTCGTCATGCCCGGTCGGCTGAACCACAACATCGCCCATGGTTTCGACAATCCTGGCGTCGCCGGTGAGCAGGCACGCGCCGTCCGGCCCTCGCGGATTAGGCGGTGGCGACGCGCGGAACGTGAATACAGCAGCGGTGACGACCAGCAAGATGACGACGAACCACACGACCTTCATCGATTTAGTTGCCTCGAATCGATTCTAGCAAGATCGGGCCCATTGGACCGCGAGTGCGAGTCTCGCAACTAAGCTGTCTCGTCCGCAGCGCGGGATCTATCGTTCCCCGCGAGGGCGCAGCGCGCGTTGGATCGCTTCAATCGCCAGGCGAGCTGATGCCCTCACTTGGGCGTCTAGAGTCGATTTGGCTGAGGCGTTCAAGAGTCTGGATGTACGGAGCCGCTGGTGCTCCGAAAACATTCAGTGCCTGCACGGCTCCGAGACGACTACCTGGGTCCGCATGCGTCAGGGCGGTCACAATTGTGTCACGCGCCTCGTCGAAGGAGAGTTTCCGAGATTCGGGAGTCGCTTGCGGAGTAATGCCGGTCAGGGCCTCGTGGCGAATCGACGCGTTGGTGTCGACGAGCGCATCTCGCAGAATGGCACGCATCACTGGTGTGTTGTTCGGCACGAGCCTGAACGTCTTCACGACCTCGGCTCGAATCCGAGCGGAAGGATCATGGCGATACAGGTCCACGAATAACGCGACGAGCCGCTCGGGCAGGGGGCCCTCTCTCAGAGCAGGTCGTTCCAGATTACCGACGGCGAGCAGCGCCTGGTAGCGGACGCGATCGTCAGGGTCGCTCTTCAGCAGCGCGAGACAGTCATCCTCCAGTGCGTCGCGCAGCGCCTGCGGGTCGCCTTTCCATTCCGCCGGGATGACGAGCGGTTCGGGACGCGGCGCAGGACTCGGTCCCACTAACGGTCCTGACGTCCCGGCACCACCGCGTGGCTAAGGCGCGTCCCATCAGAACGCCCAATGCGCTCATCCGCACGTCAGCCGAGGAGTCGTGCAGCCCGGCACGTACCACCGCAATGACTTCGCCGATTGCGATGTTCATGCGTGACGATGTGATGTCGGTCAGGACTCTAACCTTCCCGGCTATGGTCGGCGGCAATGAAGTCGCCGATGGACATCGCAGACTGCTGAGTGCCGATGAGCGCCAGGAGCAGCGTCGTCGTGGACGAGAATGTTGCCACGTGGCTGCTCCTATGACACGAGGCTAACCAGCAAACCGGCCGGTCTCATCGCGAATCCTGCCGATACCAGCGACTCCCAACCAACTTGTAGTGGAACGTGGTTGGCGAGGCGCTCAGCCGAGGCGTTTCGTAGGTTACTTCAAGCAGATTGCCGTTGATCTTCATGGGGTGATCAGTTGCCGTCCGAATTTCGGTGCCGCTGTCACGTTGAATCTGGTCTTGCGTCAGGATGCTGACGAGTGAGGGTTTCCCGCGGGAGCAGCGGAAGACGTAGGTGTCGGTCACGTGAAAATTGCCTGAATTGCTTCCGTACTTCGCGACGACGGCTGCGTCCTCGACCTCGTCTCCAGTCAGATCCCCGAATGCGACGTCGACAATGTCGAGATACAGAAATCCCTGGTAGCCCTGGCGGTGCGGGTCTTCGTAGCGCCCGTCAATGACCATGGGCTGCAGCACGCGCCCGTTTGTGAAGCGGGGCTCGTTCAGCGGATAGACGAGATTCTTGACATCGATCCCACGCGCATCACGGCAGCGCTGGACCCTCTGCGCCGTCATCGAGGCCATCGACGCCGACGCGACCGCGGCGCACAACAGCAATCCTTTCACTAAGTTGATCGTACCATTGCGCTCGGAGGGCCGGTAGCCCGGAAGAGGAGCGTGTAACGCGCAGTTCCGTGCAGAAGAGACCAGATGAGAAGGTTCATCATCACCGGCGCGCCGGGTGCAGGGAAGACAGCGATCATCCGTCAGTTGGAACTCGACGGGTTCAGCGTCGTCGAAGAGGCCGCTACTGACGTCATCGCTGCCGCGCAAGCTCAGGGAACGGTTCAACCCTGGACGGATCCCTCGTTCATTGATGCCATCGCTCATCTGCAAAGGGACCGTCAGATTCGAGCGTCGTATCAACCGGATGAGGTTCAGTTTCACGACCGTTGCGCTGTGTGCACCGCGGCGTTGGCAGTCTACCTCGGCTACCCGTTTTCACCGTTTCTTAAAGGCGAACTGGAGCGCATCAAGAAAGAAGCGATCTACCAAAACCGAGTCTTCTTCATTCGCAATCTTGGCTTCATCACGCCTACCGAAGCGCGGCGAATCAGCTTTGAGGAAGCGGCTGCGGTTCGAGAAAATCCACGAAGAGACCTACCGAGACTTCGGATTCGAACTGGTCTCGGTCGAGCCAGGAAGCGTGGCGGAACGGGTCAGCATGATCAAGGCGGCAATTGGCAGTGCTAAAGTGCCGCGCTGATGAGATCGGGCGTCATCACGTCGCGCTAGTCGGCGGCGAAGGCTCGCCGAGCTTTTGGACTCTACCGATAGGCCTGCACGACGGTCACTTCTCCATTCCCAAGGTAGACCCCGCACCCAAACTCCCTCGTGGCCGGGTGCGTCATGGTCTGATAGTGCTCGCCGGTGGGCCCTTGCGCCCACATCGTGGCGAGGCCCTGTCGAATCACGGCGCGAACCGACCCGTAGATCCTCAACGACCACCACGGAATTTCGTTCTCAAAGCGCACGTAACCACCGCTGAAATTGGTCGAGTTGGCGTAGGCGTGCGCATTGTGCCGGCTGCCGTCGAACTCGGCAGCCGTCGCGGCGTAGTCGTCGAGCGACGAGGATTGTTGCAGTGCGGCCCGGTTCAGCGTCGCTCGGTACCTGTTGATTTCGCTGAGACAGAACTGGAGATTGGCTGCGGCAGCACCCGATCCAGGCTCGAGTGGCGCGTAGGCGCACGCGGCCGCAAGGATCGTGGCGAGACCGACTAAGACGCCGGCCGCAAGTCTCACCACGCGTGTTGGGCGAATCGTCGCGTCAATTTCGGGGAAGAGTGTACTGCCGAGGCTGATCGAATCGAAAAAGTTTCAGAAACAACTGTCGAGGTTAGGCGACGACCTGCCGCCGATCGGTCGTGCGTCAGCCAGGCAGGCGAGTCGCAGCCACCGATCGTCGTCGCGCCGCCGCGACTAGTTTGTAAGTCTCGTCGATGAACGTCTGCGTGCGCGCGAGCTCTTTCGCCAATCGCCTGAAACGGTCCAGCAATTCGCGCAGCCGCTTGACGTTGACCTCGTTTCTCACACCGCTCTTGAGTGCGACATTCGTACCACTGTCGTCGTTGCCGTGATCCGGTATCGCGATTGCTTTGCGCGGAGGCTGACATGGCCAACGACGAACACGACAAAGCACAACAGGCACTGCGCGCAGTGACGCGCCGCCGGTTTCTTCGGAAGTCGCGGCGGCGACCGGTGTCGTGGCCTTTGGCGACCTGGCCTCGCTCGGTCCAGCGCTCGCGCAAGGGCTTCCGGCACCCGACTCGTCAGGGATCGATCACATCATCGTGTTGATGATGGAAAACCGATCCTTCGATCACATGATGGGCTGGGTAGACGGCGCCGACGGTCGACAGAAAGGACTGACATACCTGGATTCGGCGGGCCAGCCACACAAAACATTCCGACTGGCGCCCGATTTCCAGGGCTGCGGCCACCCGGATCCGGATCATTCGTACGAAGGTGGACGCATCGAATACAACAGCGGCGCGTGCGACGGCTGGTTGAGAGCCGGGGACAACGATGCGTTCTCGATCGGGTACTACTCGAAAAAGGACCTCGCCTTCTATGCCGCGGCGACGACGCAATGGACGGTGTGCGACCGCTACTTCTCGGCCATCATGGCCGGGACGTTCGCCAATCGGATCTACCAGCACGCCGCGCAAACCGATCGGTTGGCCAATACGTTCGAGCTGAGCACTCTGCCGACGATCTGGGATCAGCTGGCGAATGCCGGACTCGACGGACGGTACTACTTCAGCGACGTCCCGTTTCTTGGCCTCTGGGGCAGCAAATACGCGTCGATCGGTCGTCCGTTCAGCGCGTTCCTGGCAGACGCTGCAGCTGGCACCCTGCCGCACGTGGCGTTCGTCGAGCCGCGTTTCCTTGGTGAAGAGCTCGGACTGTCGAACGACGACCATCCCTTCGCGGACGTCCGGAACGGGCAGGCGTTCATGAATCTGGTGTATGCCGCCGTCACGCGAAGTCCGGCGTGGCCGAACACCGTGTTCATCATCAACTACGACGAGTGGGGCGGCTTTTTCGACCACGTTCCTCCGACGGCGGCCCCTATCCCGCCAGCGGATCAGATCGCCGGCAATCAAGACGGGCTTCGCGGATTCCGGACACCGTGCCTCGTTGTCTCGCCGTTTGCCAGGCGGGAACATGTGTCCGGCCTCGAGCTCGATCACACGTCGGTTCTCAGGATGATCGAGTGGCGATGGGGATTGCCTCCGCTCACCGTCCGCGATGCGACGGCGAACAACCTGGCCGAGATTCTTCGCTTCCCGGCGACGGACTTTCGTGCGAAGCAATTCAAGGTTCCCGCAGGTCCATTCGGGAATCTGTGCGTGCCTCCATTGCCGCACGACGAAGAATGGCAGCCGCTGTTGGATATGGCCGCCGGCTCCGGTTGGCTATTGTAAGTAGTGTCCGCCTTCAGGCGGACCTCGAAAAGTCCGGCTGAAGCCGGACACTACATCGCCAGGTCCGCGACGACGGGGAAGTGATCGGACGCGGCGGCGGCCTCGGCGTCGGTGACCACGTCGCACGAGATCACCCGATCGGCAAAGCCGCGCGGCACGAACACGTAGTCCAGCCGCACATGCGGATCCCAGGTCGGCATCGTCAGTCCCGGCTTGCCGGGATGTTTGGTTCGGTACGAATCGACATACCCCGCGTCCAGAACCGTCTGAATCGTCCGCCAGCGGATCTGTCCGCCGCTGCCCCAGACGAACGGCCGAAGCCGGAGCGGCAGGCGGTTGGTGTCGAGCAGCTCGCCGGGCGCGAGCGTATTGAAGTCTCCGGCGAGCACGTGAAACCCGTCCTGATGGCGCTTCACGCTGCGCAGAAGCGCCCGCAGCTCGTACACGCGCCGCTGTTCGGTCCACGCCGCATGAACCGCGCTCAGGTGCACGCCGAAAATGCGGATCCGTTCCCCGGCCGGCACCACCTCGATGAACGCGTGTCGCGAGACGAACGGCCGGCGCCATGTGGCCTGAGCGACAGGCTGCCGGCTGAGGAAGCCAAGCGACTGCCGGCGAGACGTCCCCCAACCGGCCATCTCCGTCAACGACGCGAGGCGCTCCACCGTCGCCCGATCCGTCGCTTCCTGCAAGCACGACGACGTCGGGCTCGCAGGCTTTGATGACGCGCGCGATGCGCTCGACGCGTGCGCGGCCGCCGCGCTGGATGTTGTACGTGAGAAGCCGGAAGCTCACGCCTCGTCCGGTTTGCTGCACAGGACGAGATACGGCTGATCGAGCAGATCGCCGCGAAACTGGATGACGATCTCGCGCGAGGCCTGAATGTTGACGGGGCGCTGCACCATGGCCATCAGTCGCTCGCGCAGCGGAACCAGATCCGGCGCGATGTCGGGATCGTCTTCGCTGACGGGCCGCGAGTGGACGCCAGGCACGAAGAATCCGGTCAGCTTGAACAGGCCGATCGCTTTCTCACCGACCAGCGTGACGTCCAGGTCGCTCGTTCCGGGACCCTCGGAGTCGAATGGCGCGTGGTCTTTCCAGCGGTACCCCGTGACCGCGCTGCCGCGAAGCACAACGGTTGTGCCCGCGGGAATCTCGTCGACCAGCGTCCGGCAGAATGCTTCGTAGCTGTCGGCGCGGCCGCGAAAGGCGAGCCGAATCACATTCTCGCGTTTTGCCTCATCGGTTAAGCCGCCTTGCACACGTCTGTGTCTGGTCCATATCCTGCAGTTCGAACTGAGCAAGAAAACAGCCAGAGGATTTCTGCTGAGCTGTTCTAACTCGTTGACGTGCTGGTGGTAGGATGACGCCAAAATCCAGGCGCTTCACCCAGGAGCCACCTATGACGCGCCGTCTTTCCGCTGCCGCGCTGCTCGCCATCGTCCTGGCTGCACCGGCGGTGCTCGCGCAGAACCCTCCGGCCGCGGCGCCGGCCGCGAAGAACCCGATGCTGAAGCTGGTCGAACCCTGGCCAGAAGACGACGTGATCGCGACGCGAAAGAGCGAAGCCGAGGCGCGGAAGCTGTTTCAGGACGGCCCTCTGCTCGAGTTCACGCTGACGACCGACTTCAAGCTGCTCAACAAGGAGCGGAACCCGAACAACTCGAAGCAGTTCCCCGGAGTGCTGACCGTGGACGGCAAGGAGATCCCGGTCACGCTCGGGTCGCGCGGCCACTCGCGGCTGAATCCGCGCACGTGCGAATTCGTGCCGATCAAGGTCGTGTTCCCGGCGGACAAGATCGCCGCCACGATTTTCGAAGGGCAGACGTCGCTGAAGCTCGGCACGCACTGCCAGAGCGACAGAGAGTACGACCAGTTCGTGATGCGCGAGTACCTCACCTACAAGCTCGCGAACCTCGTGACGCCGATCTCCTTCCGCGCCCGGCTGGCGCGCGGCACCTACGTCGACGTCAAATCGCAGAAACCGATCTCGACGCACAGCGCCCTGTTCCTCGAGCACGAGAACGACGTGGCGCGGCGGCTGGGCGGCCGCGACGTCGGCGTGCCGCAGCGGCTGTTCAAGGACCTCGATCCGGGCGCGCTGACGACGATGATGCTGTTCGAGTACATGCTCGGCAACACCGACTACTCGATCTGGTCGCTGCACAACGTCGTGATCGTCCAGGACAAGAAGCGCACGCTCATCCCGGTGCCGTACGATTTCGACCTGTCCGGCATGGTCCATCCGCCATACGCGCAGCCGGATCCGCGGCTGCTGTTGAAGAGCGTGACCGACCGCCTGTACCGCGGCCCGTGCCGGACGGTGGAGGAGTTCGACGCGAGCGCGCAGGCGTTCCGCGCGCGCAAGGCCGACATGTTCGCGGCGATCGAGTCGTTGAAGGACCTGAACGGCGCCCACAAGGGCGAAATGAAGGACTACCTGGAAGGCTTCTTCCGGACCATCCAGACGCCGGAATCGATCAAGAAAACATTCGTCGACGGCTGCAAAACGACCCGCGCCCGCGTCTAGCGCGTTCTCCATTTCGAGGTAGAGCTTCCCTGGCGCAATCGTCGTACGTGGGGTCCGGCTTTAGCCGGACCTAGCCTGCCGATCGCGCTCGCTGAAGGTCCGCCTGAAGGCGGACGCCACGGACGTATCACCGATCCAAAAGCGCATAAGCGACAGGTCCAACCCGGCACGAGATTCGCTGTCAGAGCGCCCCGTACGGTGAGATCCGTGCAACGGCGCGGATTTGACCGCGTCTCGATTTCAGATCTGCCATTGCGATTGCAGGTTTGGGTTGGCTATGAAGCGAATACTCGTGGGTGTGCTTGCGCTGGTCTCGGCGGGCGCGACGCTCGGGGCTGAGACGCCGCAGCAGACGTTTGCCAAGGCGTGGGAAGGCCGCACCGTCACGGTCAAGGCAACCCTCTACAGCTTGATCTACAACGAGCGCGGCAAACTCGGCACCACCCGAAGCGGGCTGCGCGAAGGTCTTGTCGTCGCCACGCCGTCGCAAGGCGCGTACTTCCAGTTCGACGGACGCCAGGGCCGCCCCGAGGTCATGCAGCGGAAGCTGGACCGCTTCGTCGTCGCGGTCAACACCGCCTACCAGCCCGATGCGCTCGATGTCCGGTCGTACCGGAAACTCGAAGCGGTCGCGATCAACCGCTACGATCCGGGAGTGGAACTGGTCGTGAGCGGCGTGCGCGTCGGCGTCGATCAGGTGACGTTCGAGTTCGCCGCGGCGATCGGCGACGAGGCCGTCACCGCGGTCAAAGTCAAGTGGCCGGTGCCGCTCTCGAAGGTCTTCACCGAACGCCCGCTCGTCCTGGAAGCGCTCGAGCAGTTCGTCGAATTCAAGCAGCCCTAGAGCGCAGATCATCGATCAAGGACAGTTCGTGACCGTCGGCGTCGGGCGAAACACGGGCCGCGGATGAAGCTTCGGTCACGAGGCGAGCTCGACCATTCGTTCCAGCCGCGCCTGTGTGCAGGCACGTGTCTTGATGTTGTTCACGACATGACTGAGAAGAGCACAGCTACGGTCGAGATGTCTCTGGAAGCGTTGAGCGAAGCGCTACCCGCGCCGCCGACGATTTGCGCGCGGTGGTACCGGCGATCGATCAAGCCCGTGCGGAAATCGGATCGCGGAACACTTCGATGTCGCGCACGGTCGTCCGCGACGCGGAGCGCGTCATCGATCATCTGCGCCAGGCGGACGAATGCCTGCGCGACGTGGTGAAGGATCTCGCCGAGCGCGAATAGCCCGGGCGGCGGAATTACTTCGTCGGCTGCAGAAGCTCGCGAATGCCGCCGAGCGCGCCCATGATGCCGCTCGTCTCGTACGGCAGAAACACCAGCTTCTGCGCGTTGTTCGCGATCTGGCCGAGCGACTCGAGGTATTTCTGGGCGATCAGGTATTGCGCGGGGCTGTCCCTCGCGCCCAGCGCCTCCGCGACAACCTGGATCGCCTGCGCTTCGGCTTGCGCCACGCGCAGCCGCGCCTGCGCCTGGCCCTCGGCGGCCAGGATGGCGGCTTCCTTCGAGCCCTCGGCGTTGACGATGGCCGCCTGCTTCTGGCCCTCGGCCCGCAGAATCGCCGACGACTTTTCGCCCTCGGCGGTGGTGACAACGGCGCGCCGCGTGCGCTCCGCCGTCATCTGCTTCTCCATCGTCAGGCGAATCTCTTCGGGCGGCGTGATGTTCTTGAGCTCGATGCGCATCACCTTGACGCCCCACTGCTGCGTCGCGGTATCGAGCGCCGCGCGCAGCTGCGAGTTCGTCGTGTCGCGCGAGGCGAGCGTGTGATCGAGATCGAGCTGACCGATGACATTGCGGAGCGCCGACAGCGTCAACTGCTCGAGACCCCAGCGGAGGTTCTGCACCTCGTAGGTGGCCCGCACTGGATCGGCGATCAGGTAATAGATGACCGCGTCCACCTCCATCGTCACGTTATCGCGCGTGATGACGGGCTGCGGTTCGATCTTCGTGATCTGCTCGCGCAGGTCGATCGTGTCGCGGACCGAATCGAGGAACGGCACGATGGTGTTGAGGCCGGCTTCCGCCGTGCGGTGGTAGCGGCCGAGGCGCTCGATGATCTTCACCTGCTTCTGCGGGACGATCTTGATCGTCCGCATCAACACGATCAGCAGCACCAGCGCGATGCCGAAAAAGACGATGCTGTTCATGAGCGAGTGACCTCCAGCACGATGCCGTCCGCGCCGACGACGCGGACTTTGACCCCGGCCGCGATGACCTCGGTGCTGCGCGCCGCCCAGTCTTCGCCGGACGACGGTCACGCGGCCGGTGCCGATGGTCGGATCGATGTCGTGGGTGACGAGTCCCTGGCGGCCGATCAGCGGATCGGTGCGGGACGGCACGCCTTTGCCACCGAGAAGGCCGACCAGCGTGGAGCGCAGCATCACGAGGGAGACGATCATGACGACGGCGAAGGTGCCGATCTGGATCGGGACGCCGAAGCCGAAGTACGCGGAGGCCGCCGCGGCGATCGCGCCGGCGCTGATGAACGCCGACCCGAAATGCGGAACCGACAACTCGATGACGGCGGCCACGAAGGCCACCGCCAGCCACGCGAGCATCGTGAACTCTCGCACCCAGTCGGCGATGAAGTTCATAGGCGGAACAGCGGACGGCCGTTGGCAAAGCCCGGCCACGGAATCCCGATGAGCATCAGTGCGGCCGCGAGGCCGAAGCAGATCAACAGCCGCCTGCGCTGCGCGTCGGCCTGCGACGCCTTGCGCGCGAGGGCCCGGCCGATGTGCGCCAGGATCACGGCGCCGAACATCGACGTGATGTGCTCCACGGCCCAGAAGCGCAGGTTCGAATCCCGCATGGCCGCGCCGAAATTCTTCATCGCTTCGGCCGTGAACGGGCTCAGCGCGAAGTAGAGCAGGAGTCCCAGCAGCATCTGCAGATCGAGGGTCGCCATGGCGGCGAGACTCCAGCGATCGGCTGACCCGCGGTCGGCCGGGAGTCGAATCCGCAGCGCGGCGAGCAGCGTGCCGACGGCCGCCACCAACGCAATCCAGCGAAGCCAGGAATGTATCAGGAGGACGCCGCTATACATGCGCTAGACGTTAACACGGCAGCAGGTGGAGGGCGGGAAGGGCGGGAAGGGCAGGAAGGGCGGGAAGGGCAGGAAGGGCAGGAAGGGAAAAAGGTGCTTACTCGATCACGGTTCGCGGTTTCGCGTCTCGCGGAGGAGCGCCTGGGCCTTGGCCATTTTCTGGCGGGCGCGCTCGAGGGCGGCTTCGGCGCGCTTGATCTCCGCATCGTGTTTCCGCTGCGCGGCTTCGGCCTTGCGCCGCGCGTCTTCTTCCTTCTTTGCGGCCTTCTTGGCGGCGGCGGTCGACGCCGCCGACGGCGCAGGGATCGCTTTCAGCTTGAGTCCGCCAAGCGCCTCGAATCCCGATGGCTGCAGCGGACGTGTCAGCCTTCCCGGCGCTTCGGCCGGCGTGGGTGCGAGCGAGAGCGCTTCGAACGTGCGCATCAGCGCGTCCGGGCTCGGCTTCGAGCCGGCGGCATCGGCGAGCCGAACGGCCTCGGCAGCGGCGGCGGCCACCGCGCGGCGATGCGCATCGCTCGCCGCCCGAACGTCGGCCTTGCGTCCTTCGAGCGCGGCGACCTGCGCCTTGCGAAGGCTCGCGCCGGTGTCGAGCAGCGCGTCGAACACACGACGCGCGCGCCAGTACACCTGGTTCACGGCCCACGGCACGACGGTGGGTTTGGCGAGACGCTTCACGCGCTGCGCGTCGGCGCCGCTCAGCGTTTTGGCGAGCGCGGTGCGCGCTTCGACGAAGGCTTCCAACGGTTGCTGATACAGGTCGTCAATTTTCGAGTCGAGCCGCAGACATCTCAACATTATGCTCGCCTTCAGCAGCGGCGGCAATGGCGACGTGCACCTTTATTGCTGAACGCCAATCGAATGGAGGAGGTCACTGTGTATTTGAAATCACTCATCACTGCGAGCGCCGTCGCTGCCTTGACAGCGATCGGCCCGGCGAGTGTGTTTGCTCAGCCGCCGGCAACGACCACGCGCAGCCGCCGGCGACGACCACGGCGCAGCCGCCGGCACCGCGACAGCACACCGGCCAGCACAACACGCCGGCTCCGACCACGCGGCCGCGACCACGACTGAGCCGCCCGCGAGCACAACCGCTGGACCGACGACAACCTCGCCCGGCGCGACCACGACCGCTCCGGCCGCAGCGCCTGTCGTGACGCAGCCTCCGGCGGCAACACCCGCGCCGGAACCGACGACCGTTCCGCCGACCGCACCGTCGCTCCGGAGCCGGCGCCGGTAGGCACGAGCGGTTCAGAGGCCCCGCGGCCCACGACGCTGCCTGACACGGCGAGCTCGCTGCCGTTGATGCTGCTCAGCGCGTTCGGCGCGTTTTCGGGCGCCGGCGTGGTGCGTTCGCTGCGGCGCCGACTGTAGAGAACCAGGGGCGGACACACGGGTCCGCCCCTACGGTTCAGACGGTCAGGTGCTGTCGGCCCTCGCCTATGAGACGCGAGGTCTTACGGATGTGACACGGTAATCGTGTAGGTCTGCGCGGCCGTCAACGTTCCGGGATCAAACACAGCAATACAGTACTTGCCGGACACGATCTGCCCGCCGATCGCCTGCGAGTTGAGGATGACGAAATTGTTCTGCTGAAGAACGGTTCCCGTGCAGGTGCCGTCGTTGTTCGCGACCAGCCAGGCCATTCCCGCGAGAATATTCGAGTTCGGCGCCCACGCGGTGAGCTTCACCTGGAGCTCGCCGGTTTTCCCGGTCGAGAATTGGTGGCGGTTGACCCCCTGCTGCACCAATGTTCCGCTGAACGTCTCGGTCTGATTGTTCGATGGCGTCGTGATGCCGCCGCACCCGAGCGCGAACAAGGCAGTCAGTCCACACGCGACGACGAGGGCGCGTCGAGTCACCATAGATCCTTTCATGTGGCGACTCGATTGTACTCCGAGCCGGTATAAGATCCGCACATCCCCGTGCGCCGCTCTCTCTGGATCGCGATTCCTGCCGGCCTTGTCGCGTTTGCGCTCGCGTTCACTCTCGTGCCGCCGAGCGGTCCGCGATCGATGCGGCAGTTCAATCCGAGCCGGCTCGCCGATCTCGAGCTGCGGATGTGGAAGGCGTACTACGCCAAGGAGCGCGCGCAGCTGTTTGGTCTGCTGGTGACGATGCTGCACGAGCAGTATCGGTATTCATGGGCGACGGCGACGCGCGAAGCGTTTCATCTCGCTCGCGCGGCCGCCACGTTCGGCGACTTGAAAGGCGACTACGAGCAGGTGCTGCCGGATCTCGAAGCCGGGTACACGACGGCGAAGTCGTGGCTCGGCGCCGGCTTCGATCCGAAGGCTGTCGCGCGGGCGGAGTTGGCGTGGTGGGTCGCGCGCCGCGTGCCGGGGCAGAACAGCGCGGAGCAGGTCGGACGCCTCATCGCCGAGGAGTACGCGCTCTTGTACGAAACATCCGTCGAGCGCGTGGCGGAGGCGGCGCTCCTGCGCGCCACGGCGGCGAAGCTCCGGGATGAACAGGCTTCGCAGCCGGACTGGGCCCGCATCGGGCAGTTGCTGGACGCCTCGTACCGCGAGCTGCTGGCCGCGCTGGCAGTCGAGAATGTCTAGCGCCACAGCGGTCGCGACGCCGCTCACCTTCCGCGACGTGTTGCGCATCGATGTCATCCGGCGCATCTGGTACGCGCAGTTGGTCAGCCTGTTCGGAGATTTCCTCGCGCTGTTCGCCGTTATCGCCGTCGTGTCGTTCCGCATGCACGGCACACCGTCACAGCTCACCGGCGTGCAGATCGCCTACATGCTGCCGATAGTGTTCGTCGGCCCGATCGCCGGCGTGTTCGTGGATCGCTGGCCGCTCAAGCCGACGCTGATCGCGAGCGATCTCCTGCGCGCGGTGCTGGCAGTGCTGCTGATCGTGTCCTCCCAGTTGTGGCACGTGTATCTCGTCCTGGCCGCGGTGAGCTGCGTGTCGGCGTTCTTCGCTCCGGCGCAGACGGTGGCCATCCGCACGCACGTGCCCCCGAACGGGCTGGTGTCGTCCAACGCGCTGATGCAGATGGCCTTCATGGGCAGCCGCATCGTCGGACCGGTGGCGGCCGGCGCCATCGTCGCCGCATTCGGTCCGGCGATCTGCTACGCCGTCGACGTGGCGAGCTTCATGGCATCGGCGGCGCTGATTGGATCCGTGGCCATCGCGCGCGCCGTGCTCGGCGCCGGGCGATCGGAGTCGTCGAGCAACCGCATCCACGCGCTGTGGCTGGACATGCGCAAGGGCGTGCGATTTCATCGTCCATCACGCCGCGCTGCTGTTCGTGGTGCTGGCCATGGCGGCGGGACTGTTCACGATCGGCTGCTTCGCGCCGCTGATCTCGATTTACGTCCGCGACACGCTGCACGGCGATTCGGGCTCTTCGGCATCGTCAGCGGCGCGGTCGGCTTCGGGATGATTCTCGGAACCCAGGTGGTGCGAAAGCTCACCACGCGTCTCTCGCACGAGACGCTCGTGCTGTCGGGTCTCGCCGGCATCGGCGCCGGCGTGTTCATCCTTGGCGCGGTGCCGCTCGCGGCCGCGACGTTGACCGCCACGTTCACGATCGGGTTCGCGTTCAGAGCGATCATGGTGCCGGCCCAGACGCTGACGCAGCGCGAGACGCCGCCGGACATGCTGGGACGCGTCTCGAGCACGCAGATCTCGGTCCTGTTTCTCGCCCAGATTCTCGGGCTGGTGCTGTCAGGCACCCTGGCCGATCTCTTCGGCGTGCGCGATCGTGTTTTTTCTGTGCGCCGGGCTGTCGCTGGCACTGGTCGGCGCCGGCAGACTCTTCCTGCGATCGGGATTCGAGTTCGCGGGCCTGAAAGGCCCGCGCTACACCAGCGTGAGGGCAGTTCGTAGGGCGGCCCTTTCAGCGGCCGCCGATCCTCAGCGATGCTGTAGAGGAACTGGTAGCTGCGCAGATAGATCTCGTTGTCGACGAGGGCCGGCGACGCATCGAACCCGTCATCCAGCTTGTTCTTCGCCAGCACCTCGAACGCCGGACCGTGCTTGATGACGAGCGTCATGCCTTCGCGCCCGGGGAAGTACACGCGGCCCTGGGCGCCGACCGGCGAGGCGAACACGTTCGGCACGCCGTCGAGGCGCTGCAGCTGATAGTGCGGCGTCCCGCTCTTCGCATCGAACGCGGAGAGGATGCCGGAATTGGTTTTCAGGAAATAGAGAATGCCGTCGTAAAGCAGCGGCGAGGGCACGTACAGGCGTGTCGCGATCGAGCGTCCACGCTTCGGCGCTTGGATGCTGACAGGTCGCCCTTCGCGTCGGCCAACCGGATCGCGCGCAGCCGATTGCCCCGGAAGCCGCTCATCAGGAACACCATGCCGTCCGCCGCCACCGGCGACGGAATCGGATTCATCGTCAGACCCGGGCCTTCCCAGACGATCTGGCCGGTTCTCGACGTCGTAGCTCCGCACCTTGCTCATCGCCGGCGCGATCACCTGCGCGCGGCCGCCGTGCTCGACGACCAGCGGCGTGGCCCAGGTGTCGATCTCTTCGCGGTTGGCGCGCCACAGCTTCCTTGCCGGTCGCGCGCGTCGAGCGCCACGATGAACGACTGCCCCTGATGGTCCCAGACGATGACGAGGCGATCGCGGTAGAGGACAGGCGTGCTGCCCTCGCCGAACTGGTTGCGCATCTTCTTGTCGCCGAGGTCCTTCTGCCAGAGCGGCTTGCCGTCCATGTCGTAGACGTACATGCCCTGGGACTCGAACCACGCGTAGACGCGCTGGCCGTCGGTGATCGCCGAGCTCGACGCGTACGTGCCGTTCTCGCCGTGCGCGGCTTCGTGCGGCAGTTCTTCGCGCGCCGTCCGCTCCCAGACCGTCTTGCCGGTCCGCCGATCGATGGCGAGCACGACGAAGCGGTAGCGGTCGCGCGGCCGCAGCCCGCCGCGCGGCTCGTGCGCGGCGGCGCCGGTGACGCCGACCGGGACCGCCGACAGGACGAACACGCGGTCGTTCCAGACGACAGGCGACGCCGAGCCGCGGCCGGGCATCTCCACCTTCCAGCGAATGTTCTTGGTCTCGCTCCACTCGAGCGGAGGGTTGGCGGTTCTCGACACGCCCGTGGCATAGGGCCCGCGCCACTGGGGCCAGAACCGTTCGTTCGGGTTCGATTGCGCCGCCGTCGCGCCTGCGGCGCTCTGGCGTGCCAAGGCTGCGGGCACCGCGGCGGTCACAACGCGCGATCAGCGCCGCGAGCGGCAATCGTCCGATCATCGCGCGAGTGTACGTATGGGCTTTTACCTGTGGAAACGATGAATGGTCCTTTCGATTTTCAGCTGCGCACCCGCATGGTGTTCGGCGACGGCGCGCTGGCTCGGCTGGGGGATCTCGCGCGTGAGTTGGCGTTTTCGCGCACGCTCGTCGTCGCGGATCGCGGCCTCGTCGCGGCGGGGCACGTCGACCGTGCGATCGCGATCCTGGACGGACGCGTCGATCGCGACGTGCCGCTTTCACGAGTTTGGCGCCAATCCGGACGCGCGAATGGTCGAGGCCGGACGGCGCGTACGCCGCCGAGGGAGCGATTGATTCCATCGTCGCGCTCGGCGGCGGCAGCTCGCTCGATTGCGCCAAGGGCATCAATTTCGTGCTTCACCAACGGCGGCACGATGCGCGACTACCGCGGGTTCGGCAAGGCGGCGCGGCCGATGCTGCCGTCGATCGGCGTCCCGACGACGGCGGGGACGGGCAGCGAGGCGCAGAGCTACGCGCTGATTTCGGATGCGGAGACGCACGAGAAGATGGCGTGCGGCGATCCGAAGGCCGCGTTCCGGATCGCGATTCTCGATCCCGCCTTGACCGTGTCGCAGCCGCGGGAGGTGACCGCCGTCGCCGGCTACGACGCGATCTCGCACGCGGTCGAGTCGTACGTCACGACGCGGCGGACGCCGATGTCGAGCCTGTTCGCGCGCGAGGCGTGGACGCTGCTCGAGGGCCACTACGAGCACGTGCTGCGCGAGTCCACGCGACCTGGCGGCGCGCGGCGCCATGCTGCTGGGCGCGCACCAGGCCGGCGTCGCGATCGAGCAGTCGATGCTCGGCGCCACGCACGCCTGCGCCAATCCGCTGACCGCGCGTCACGGGACGACGCACGGCGTGGCGATTGCCGTGATGCTGCCGCACGTCGTGCGCTGGAACGCCGGCCACGTCGGCGACTCGCTACGCGGACTTGCTGCGGACAGCCCGACGGATCCGCGGATGACGCAGTCGACGCGGCCAATCGCCTGGCCCATCGCCTCGAAGTGCTCGCGCGGGCCGGCGGCCTGCCGGCGACGCTGCAGCGACCTGGGCGTCCCGCGGGACGGATTGTCGGCCCTGGCCGCGGATGCTGCGACGCAGTGGACCGGGACGTTCAATCCGCGGCCGTTCGATGCCGCCGCCGCGCTCGCGCTGTACGAGCGCGCGTTTTGAGGACCGGCGCTTCCGGCAGGTGACGGCTCAGATAGTCGGCCACAACCTGCACGTGCGGCGGCTGAAGCAGCGTGAGGTGCTCGCCCGGCACGTCGTAGATCCTCAGCTCGCGCTTGATCAGGTGTCCCCACCCGAATGTGCCGCCGCGCCGGCTCGTGTCCGCTGAGGCTTTCGTGCGGAAAAGGATCGCGGACCCGTCGTACGGCGTTGGCCGATACCTGCGGACGGCGAGGTCCTGAGCGATTCGCACATTTGACGTCTGCACGCGAATCCGTTCTCCGGACCGTTCGCGACGCCGGTACGCGCGGTCGCAGCCGAGCCCGTTCGCGCCACGCTCTGATGATCTCGAGAACGAGCCCGGGCCTGTCGATCCATTTCTGGGCGAGCAAACGACGCGTGTGCTTCAGCGAAGTTCTCTCAATGGCGAGCCATCTGTATTTGAGCGATTCGAGTGGCGGTAGCCGTTTGGGACGTCCAAGCGCCGGCGAGTCGAAGAGCGCCAGCACGGCGACTTCCTCTCCCTCCGCGCGCAGCCGGCCCGCGACTTCCACGGCGATGCTGCCGCCGAGGCTCCAGCCGGCCAGACAGTACGGGCCGGACGGTTGCAGGCGCCGGATTTCGCCGGCGTAGTGCGCCGCCATGTCCTCGATGCGAACGTGCGCCGGCTGGCGTCCGTCGACGCCGAGCGCCTGGAGTCCGTAGAGCGGCTGGTCGCTGCCCAGCGCCGCGCTCAGATCGCGGAACCCGAGCACGCCGCCCCCCAGTCCGTGCACGCAAAAGAGCGGCGCCTTCGATCCGAAGGGCTGAATGGACACCAGCGACGTGTCGTCGGGCGCACAGCGCGACCGGATCGCAGCCGCCAGCTGTTCGACGGTCGGCGCCTGGAACAAGGCCGACGCCGGCAGCCTTGCGCCGAAACGTATGGCGATGTGATCGAAGACGCGAATGGCGGCCAGCGAATCGCCGCCCAGATCGAAGAAGTTGTCCATGGCGCCGATCGAGGGGATCCCGAGCAGTTCCTCCCAGATCGCTGCCAGTTCGCGCTCGGTCTCGTCGCGCGGCGCGACGAAGCCGCGCGCGTCCCGAAACGGCTGGCGGCGACGGGAGCGCGCGCCGGTCCACTTTGCCGTTCGGGCTCAAAGGCAATGCGTCGAGCATCACGAATGCAGCGGGGATCAGCTCCTGCGGCAGCGTCGACTGCGCGAAGGCGCGCAAGGCGGCCGCCGACACCGGTGCGTCGTCGCGACAGACGACGTACGCGGTCAGGAGTTGGTCGCGACCCGATGTCGCGCGCACCGCGACGAGACATCGCTCGACGGCCGGGTGCGCGAGCAGCGCCGCTTCGATCTCCGCCGGCTCGATTCGGAAGTCCTCGAATCTTCACCTGATGATCGAGGCGGCCGAGAAAATCGATATTGCCGTCAGGCAGGTATCGCGCCAGGTCGCCGCTCTTGTACATGCGCGCCCCGGGCCGATCGACAAACGGATCGGGCACGAACGCGCGCGCTGTCAGGTCCGGCCGCTTCCAGTAGCCGCGGCCCACCGGCACGCCAGCGATGTGCAATTCCCCCGGAACGCCCGACCGGCACCGGCGTGCAATCGCGCGATCGAGGATGTGCATGCGCGCGTTGGCGATGGGCCGGCCAATCGGAACCGTCTCGGGAGTGGCGCCGCGCTCGCACCGCCATGACGTGACCTCAACCGCCGTCTCGGTCGGTCCGTACAGGTTGAAGAGATCCGCGCCCAGACGATCGAAGAACTTGGCTTGAACCTCCGGCCGGAGCGCCTCGCCGCTGGTGATGACGTAGCGCAGGCTCGTGCACTGCGTGACATCGGGCTCGTCGAGGAACACATCGAGCATCGGCGGCACGAAGTGGATGGTCGTGATGTGCTCGCTGCGAATCAGCCGCGACAGGTAGGCGTTGTCCTTGTGCCCTCCGGCCGCGCCAGCACCAGCCGCGCACCCGCAATCAACGGCCAGAAGAGCTCCCAGACCGACACGTCGAAGCTGACCGGTGTTTTCTGGAGCACGCTGTCCGACGTGCCGAAGCTGAAACGCCTCCTGGCCCCAGAGGAGCCGGTTCGCCACCGCACGATGCGGGTTCATCGCGCCCTTCGGCTGACCCGTCGAACCAGACGTGTAGATGACGTAGGCGAGGTGCTCGACCGACATCTCGACGTCGAGATTCTCGTCGCGACACATCGCCCGCACCTCGGGCGCATCCACGCACACGACACGAGCCTCGGACCGCGGGAGACGCGCAACGAGGTGTCGCTGGGTGAGGACGACCGGCGGTTCGGCGTCGCCGATCATGAACGACAGGCGCGCGGGCGGGTAGGCCGGATCGAGAGGCACATACGCGCCACCCGCCTTCAGAATGGCGATCAAGCCGACCATCAAGTCGAGCGAACGGTCGATGCACACCCCAACCAGGACGTCCGGTCCGACGCCCAACTCGCGCAGTTCCGATGCGAGCCCGTTCGCACGCTGATTGAGCTCGCGATATGTGAGGTGGCTGCCTTCGCAGGTAACCGCCACGGCATCTGGCGTGCGCGCGACCTGCTGCTCGAAGAACTGATGCACCAGCAGCTGCGGGTAGTCGACCGCGGTGTCGTTCCACTCGATCAGCAGTCGCCGGCGCTCGGCCTCCGACAGCGTCGCCGCGGTCGAGTACCGAGGCGATGGGCGCGTCCGGCATCTCGATGGCCTGCTCGAGTAGACGCTGGAAGCGTGGAAGCACGTCAGGCGCACGCTCTGGAGCAAAGGCGGCGGGTCGATAGTGCAACCGTACGCTGAGCCCCATCCTCATGCGGTTTGACGTACAGGAGCAGATCGAGCTGCGGCATCTGCGCGGCGACATCGAGCGGAGCAAACGTCACACCGCCGCCGGTCTCCCGCGCGTACGCGTGATCGACGAAATCGAACATCACGTTGAACAGCGGCGTTCGGTCGTGGCCCTTCGGCACCCCCATCGCGTCAACGAGCAGCGGAAACGGAAGCGACTGATGCGCGTACCCACGCAGCGATGCGTCACGCACGCGATTGAGCAGCTCGGCGAACGTCGGATCGCCGGACAGGTCGGTGCGGAGAACCACGGCATTGACGAAGCACCCGATGAGATGCTCGAAGCTCCGGCCGGCTGCGGCCGGCGACGGGAACGCCGATGACGATGTCGTCCTCGTCCGTCAGACGGCTCAGTAGCAGTTGAAAGACGCTCGCCAGCGTCATGAAGAGGCTGACGTGCCGGTTCCGGCTGAAGCTCCGGAGACGTTCGGCGAACTGCCGCGAGAAGACGATCGATTCGGTGAGCTGCCGCACGCTGCTTGCCGCCGGCGCGCCATGAGCCGCAGGCAACGGCAGACGATCCGGTGCTCCAGCCAGTTGCGACTTCCAGAATGCGATCGACGGCGCCACGGCGTCGGCCGTGAACGCGTGCCGTTCCCACTCGGCAAAATCCGCGAACTGACACGGGAGCTCGCCGAGTGACGGCGCACGGCCGCGCACGAAGGCGTCGTAACCCGCAACCAGCTCGCTCGCCAGGACCCGACGCGACCAGGCATCGGCCACGATGTGATGCATGTCGATCTGGAGCAGATGCTCGTCGCGTCCAACAGCGCATCAACGACGCGCGGATGAGCGGTCCCTGCGCGAGGTCGAACGGCCGATCCGAGTCCGCTCGAGCAACGATGTCGAGGGAGAGGGCCAGCGTCGGCGCAACCTTCTGGATTGGGTGGCCGTCCGGTGCCGGGAACGTCGTTCGCAGGATCTCGTGCCGACGCACGATCTCGTTGAGACTCCGTTCGAGCGCCGGGACGTCAAGCGGACCGTCGAGGCGCAGCGACATCGACACGTTGTAGGCCGGGTTCTGCGGATCCAGCTGGCTCAGAATCCAGATGCTGTGTTGGGTGTGCGAGAGCGCGGCGCCGTCCGGCGCGCGTCGAAGCGGGACGTCTGGGCGCGCCGTGCGGCAGCGGTCCACAGTCGACGAGAGTTGCGTCGCCATCTCCGCCACGGTGGGCGCGTCGAGAAAGCGAAGCATCGATATTTCGGCACCGGTCGTTTGCTCCAGCCGCGACAGGATCTGCGTCGCGAGAATCGAGTCTCCGCCCAGCGCAAAAAAGTTGTCGTGAACGCCGACCGACGCGACTCCGAGCACCTGCGCCCAGAGACCGCATAGCAGCTCCTCGACAGCGTTTCGTGGCGGTTCGGCGGCGACGGGCTCCGTCGCTTCGGCGCTGCTCGCGATCCCAAGCCTTGCTGCCAGGCCGATACGCTGTGGCTTGCCGGTCGGGCCTGTCGGAATGCCGTCGACGAACTCGATTCGGCGCGGAACCTTGAAATCGGCGAGATGACCCGACGCGAACTCGCGCAGCTGCTCCGCCGCGACGGACGCGTGCTCATGAACGACGACGGCCGCAGCGACCTCCTCTCCCAGCCGGGCATCGGGCACGGCAAAGACGATCGCGCTCGCGACCGCTGGGTGTTGCGTCAGGACCTCCTCGACCTCGCGTGGCGAGACCTTCTCGCCGCCGCGATTGATGATCTC
This sequence comes from uncultured Acidobacteriota bacterium, assembly GCA_963731545.1. Classification (GTDB taxonomy): domain Bacteria; phylum Acidobacteriota; class Vicinamibacteria; order Vicinamibacterales; family CAVVIG01; genus CAVSWN01. The sequence continues at coordinate 43,024 of CAVSWN010000004.1, forward strand.
CTTGGTTCGGCCGCTGAGGAACACGTAGCCGTCGGCGTCGATCCAGCCTCGATCTCCTGTGGTTAGCCAGCCGTCGCCGACGACGTTCGGCCCCCGGATGATGATGTCGCCCTCGCGTCCCGCGTCGAGCTGGTTGCCGAGATCGTCCAGCACGGCGACGTCGGAGCCCGCGGCGATCCCGACCGATCCTGGCTTTCGCGCGCGCGGTGGCAGGGGATTGCTGGCGATTTGGTGTGCGGCTTCCGTCATCCCGTAGGCTTCGATGACCGGAACGCCAAATGATGGATTCGAGCTCGGACATCAACGATGTCGGCAGCGCGGCCGAACTCGGAGCGCACGAATCGCAATCGGGATCGCGTCACGCTCGCTCGGTGGTGCGACGCGCGCGCCACGATCGCCGCGATGCATCGTCGGCACGGCCGTGTACCAGGTCGGCGCGAACTCGTCGCATCCAGTCGAAGAACTTCGGCGCAAGAAAGCCGGGTGCGCACACCACGCTGGCGCCGGCGGCGATAGACGAGATGAGCGCCCCGGCCAGACCGTGAATGTGAAACAGCGGCATCACGTTCAGGCAGCGATCGCTCGGCGTGAAGATCCGAACGCATCCGCAGTGTTCCGCGCCGAGTGCCACAGGTTCGCATGCGTGAGCGCCACGGCCTTCGCGTTCCCCGTCGTTCCCGATGTATTCAAGACGAGCGCGACGTTGTTTGCGCTCGCGAGAGCCGGCCGCCGGGCGGAAGCGATGGCGGCCGGGATGTGGACTGAAAAGAGGCCGGCCGGTTCATCCGCGATCGGTGACAGGTCGATCACCGGAATTCCGAGAGCGCTCGCAACCGCGCGCGCAGGCGATGGCACCGTCGCCTGCACGATGAGGGCTCTCACCGACAGGCCGTGGAACACGGCGTGGAATTCGTCAGCGCGATACGACGGGTTCAGCGGAACGCAGGCGGCAGCCGCCGACACCGCCAGGAATGCCGTGGCCATGTCCGGGCCGTTGGCAAGGACGATCGCCACACGGTCGTCCTCGCCGATGCCATGTTCGTTCAGGAGAGCGGCGGTTTCGGAAACATGGCGCCACAGCCGCGCGTAAGACATTGGCGGCCGACCGGGCGCAAGCAGAGCGATCGCGTCCGGTTGAGCAGCGGCCTGGTCTTCCAATAGGTGATAAACGCACGTGCGGCCACGAAGCATCGGACCTACACGACCACCGCACCCGTCAGAATGAGCTCATCCATAACCAGAGTCCACCAGCCCTCAATTCTTATATCAGCGGCATCGAGCGCTGCGGTGAACACGCCTGCACCAGATTGCAATCGAATTTCAGGAAAGTCCACGAAGCGCTGGAGGCCTGGCGAGAGCGCCTTGATGACCGATTCCTTCGCGCTGAACATCAGCGCGAGTGGCGGCGCCCACGAGGGGAGTGCGGGCGACTGTACGTCGCCGTCGCGTGCATGGGCGAGCAAATGGTGGGCGTCAACCGGGAGGCTTTCTGCGCCGGAGCGGTCCAGCAGGTCGATGCCCAGCGCTTTCCACGTCGTGCACGGCGCGGCGACCGCCGCACACGCGCCGGTTGTGTGTGAGATGGATCCCGTCATGCCCCTCGGCCACAGCGGGTTGCGCCACGCACCGACAGGAATCGGTGCCGGCGCGACGCCAAGCTCGGCCAGCGCCTGCCGGGCGCACCACCGGCCGGCCGCGAACTCGTCGCGGCGTCGCGGCACGGCTCGCTGAACGTGCGCCTCTTCCTCGGGGAACAGCGGCTGGCTGCCGTCGATCACGGCGACACCGACGCCTGAGGAAGGACCGAACCACTCGCGCATGCGGCCGGCCACGCGTTCGAGCAATTCCAGTTCCGTGAATTCCGCGCTTCGCAAGACTATGATGGAGATTTTAATGGAGTCGACGATGGAGCGAAGAGTTCGTCTCGCAATCGGTACTGGCGCTGGGAATCGGCGGAGCTCCGGTGGCGGCGGATTGGCCGAGCTGGCGCGGCCCGAACGGTTCGGGCATCACCGACGATGCGAACGTGCCGGATCGGTGGAGCGCCGCTGAGAACCTCGTGTGGAAGGCGCCGCTCGCCGGCCTCGGCGTGTCGTCGCCCATCGTCGTCCGGCGATCGTGTGTTCGTGACCTCGCAGGTCGGCTCCGGCGTTCGGCGTCCCGGCAATCACCCGCGGCTCGCGCAGGGTTCGGCCGCGGCGTCGGCGGGAGAGCGCCCGCTGCCCGTGTCGGCCGAGGATCGCACGATGTTCGTCGTCGAGGCGTTTCAGCGGAGCGACGGCCGGCGGCTCTGGCAGTACCGCGCCGAAGCGGTGGGCCCGCTGCCCGGCGTGCACGACAAACACAACCTCGCGAGTCCAAGCCCCGTCACCGATGGGCAGATGGTTTATGCGTGGTTCGGCACCGGGCAGGTCGTCGCGCTCGACATGAACGGCAAGCTGGTGTGGGAACGGAATCTGGGCAAGGAAAATTCACCGTTCGACATCAACTGGGGCCACAGCAGCTCGCCGACGCTGTTTCAGGATTCGCTGCTTCTCCTCTGCGATCATCAGCCGGCGGCGTACCTGCTCGCGGTCGACAAGCGCACCGGCAAGGATCGCTGGAAGACCGATCGCGGCCGCGGACGGATGTCGTACACGACGCCGTTCGTCGTCAACGCGCCCTCAGGTCCCGAGCTGATCGTCAACTCGAGCGAGCGTGTTGACGCGTACGATCCGCGGAACGGCGCTTTCCTCTGGCACGTGGGCGGCAGCAACCAGTTTCCGATTCCCGCGCCGACGTTCCACGACGGCGTCGTCTACATGAGCCGCGGCTACCGCAGCGGCCCGTTCATGGCCCTTCGTCCGGGCGGTCGCGGCGACATCTCCTCGTCGCACGTCGTCTGGCAGGTCAACACCGGCGCGCCCTACATCTCGTCTCTGGTGTACGACGCGGGCCTGGTGTTCATGGCCAACGACGTCGGGGCGTTGATGGCGTTCGATGCGGCGACCGGCGCGAAGGTGTGGCAGGAGCGCGTGGACGGGATTTTCTCGGCGTCGCCCGTGGCAGCCGGCGGGAAGATCTATTTCGTGAGCGAGACCGGCGAAACGATCGTCGTGCGATCCGGGAAGCAGCCCGCCGTCATCGCGAAGAACGACATCGGTGAACGGCTGATCGCGTCGCCGGCCGTGTCGAAGGGCCAGATCTTCCTGCGCAGCGACGGGCAGTTGTTCTGCGTGGGGAAGCGCTGATGTCGCGGCCCTGAAAGGGCCGCGCTACGACTGCGCCGGCCATGACCACCGCGACCGAGCACGTGTGGGTGTAGCGCGACCCTTTCAGGGTCGCGTCTGGTGTAGCGCGACCCTTTAGGGTCGCGTTCGAACCAGCAGCGCCGCGAACCCGGGCAGATACGCGACGATCCAGCTCACGAAGTGGGTCGCGTAGTCCCATCCGCGCGGGTCGAACGGAAACCAGATCCCCGAGATCGCGTAGAACCCCAGGCCTGATCCCGCCGCCGCGAGCACGCTGCGCACGAGGACGGCGCGAATGCTGTCGCGCTGCTCGAGCACGCGGCCGGTCAGGAGACCGAGGCCGACCCACAACGCCACGAAGAGCACGAAGAGCGCCGAGTAGCCGATGAGCGGCTGCAGCAGGTAGAAGCCGCCGGTGGCTGCCAGGCCGATCGCGGCGCCGCCGGCCGCACCGGCGAGCGGCTTGCGCGCGGGCAGGCCGAGGCACAGGCCCACGGTGACGAACAGGATCGCGCCGTGCGCGAACCAATAGATCGGAATGCCGTGCGGCAGCACGTTGGCCCAGAGGTAGTCGCCGATCGTGCTGACCACGGCCGTGACGAGCGCGCCGATCAGCGCCGCTGTCACGCCGTCACCAAGTGTTCTTTTTCGTGTCTTCGTGTTTTCGTGGTTGCATTTTCGTCGTCAATCCGGCAATTCCTCGCGCTTCGGCTCGGGCAGCCAGTAGCTCGCCACGAGACCCAGCACGTAGGCGGCCGTTCCGACAATCGCAGACGCGTACGCGAGCTTCGTCGGCAGGGTCGCGCCAGGCATGAGATCGGTCAACTGCGTCGTGAGCAGCGCGGCGGACGTGCCGAACATCCGTCCGCCGACGTTGGCGGCGAAGCTTTCTCCGGTCCCCCGGAGATGCGTGGGATAGACGCGCGGCAGGTAGTTCCCCCAGAAACTGAACTGGCCGATCGTCGTGATTCCGTAGAAGAAGATCCCCAACTCGAGCATCGTCAGGCTGCTCGTGCCGGCCACGGCGAAGACGAACGGAACGATGAGCAGCCCAGGCACTTGAAAGAGCCGAACGAGCGTGCGGCGGCTTGCAATCCGAATCGCGAGAAACGCCATCAGGATGCGGCCGGTCAGCCCGCCGAACTCCTGGAACGACTGCACGGCGCTGACCGTCTGCTCGACCGCGGCGCGCGGCAGCCCGCGCAACTCCTCGAGGCCGGGCACGATGCGCGGCGCCTGCTGGATCGCGCCGAACGCCGCCGCGTACGCGGCGGCCATCATGATGGTCGTGACGATCGTCGTCGTGCGAAATTCCGGACGGAACAGCTCGCCGAAGCTCGGGCGCCTGAGCGTGCCCGCTCGCTTCTGCTCCATCCAGGTGGGCGATTCGGGCAGAAACGGCCGGACGAGGATGAGCGGGATCGCCGGGATCAGGCCGGACATCAGCGTGTATCGCCAGGCCTCGTGTCCACCGCGCACCTGCGGGCAGCAGATGGCCGTAGGTGACGGCGAGGTAGTAGCCGGCCGTGGCCATGATGCCGCCGATCGATCCCAGGGTCTGCGTGTAGCCGACGATCGCCTCGCGCTGTTTCGGGTTGGGGAACAGCTCCGAGAGCCAGGCGACGGCGGCCACGAACTCCACGCAGACGCCGACGAAGGTGCAGCAGCGCCAGAAGAGCAGCCATCCGACCGAGGTCGCCAGCCCGCGCCATGAACGCGGACACCGCGTAGAGCAGGATGCTCCACACGAGGACCGCGCGGCGGCCGAAGCAGATCGGTGAGATAGCCGCCGAGGAGCCCGAAGATGCCGCCGGCCACGGCGGGCACGTAGAAGAGGATGCCGACCCACTCGTTGACCGCGGGACTGTTCGGCGGCACGCCCAGCAACTCGGCGAGGGCCGGCCGGGCGATGAGCGGCAGCATGAGCAGCTCGTACGAGTCGAACGCGAAGCCGATCGCGGCGATGACGACGATCACCCATTGGATGGGCGTCAGGCGCGGCGCGGCCGCGTCGGCGTGGGCGGGCGTCATGGCGTCACCGTCGACAGCCCCGCGGCCTTCATTCGCGCGTTGAACGCGACGAGGTCAACGGTCTTGAGCGTCGACCAGCGCGTCATCGCGCGCGTGGCGGCGGCGCGCGCGTTCGCGATCGCCGTCATCTGCACGGTGGTCGGTTTCACGTCCGCGCCCTGCAGGATGTTCATGACGCCGGCCAGCGTCGCGCTCGCACCGGTCAGCGTGTCGGGTGGGGCGGGCGGGGCGCCGGCACCGCGGCCTCTGCCTCCTCGCGCCAAAGGCGCCGCCGTCGGCGAACGGGGCGCCTTCGATCGCGTTGATCTTCGCTTCGAGATCCGCGAGCACCTGGACTGCGCCACCGGTGACGCGCGGCTTCAGATTGGCCAGCTGATCGCGAACCTTCTGCGCCTCACGCGCCGCAGCCTGCGCGTTCAGCGCGCCGTAGTACATCGCTTTCGACTGCGTGTAGATCTGCTGCATCGTCAGCGGCGGCGTCTTCACGCGCGGGTCCTGCTTCACGGTCATCGGCTGCGAGTAGCGTCTTGCCGTTGACCGTGAGCTTGACCGTGTACTGCCCCGGGTTCACCCACGGCGTCGTCGGCGACGGGACCGTGTTGTAGCCGATGGCGGCGATCGGCAGCGTCGGGACCGCCGCATGCGGCCGCCGCCATCGAGCGGCTGATAGTGCAAATCCCACGTGAAGCGATGCATGCCCGCCGCTGCCGACAGCGCGCTCAGCGGACGGAACCAGTACAGCGGAACGTTGATCGTCGCCGGGTTCGGTTTGAACACTTCGTCGGTGCTCGAGTAGCGGCGCACGAGCTTGCCGTCGCTGCCGGAGATCTCGAGCGTGACCGGACCGGTCGCCGCGGACTTCAGGTAGTAGTTGATGATCGCGCCCTCGGGCGGATTCGGCGCCGTCGGCTCGTCGGGCGGCAGCGGCGTGTCGGTGTTCATGTTCCAGCGCACGCGATACGCGGTCTGCGGCTTGAAGAGATACGCGTCCGCTCGGCTAGGCCGTCGCGTTCCGTCGTCGGACAGCTCCGCGATCTGCCGCAGCGGCGTGATGTCGTCGAGAATCCAGATGCCGCGCCCGTGCGTGCCGACGACGAGGTCGTCGTCTTTGATGATCAGATCGCGGACCGAGGACGCGCGCCATGTTCAGTCGCAGCGACTGCCAGTGGTCGCCATCGTCGAACGACACGTAGACCTGCGTCTCCGATCCGGCGAAGAGCAGACCCTTCCGCTTCGGATCCTCGCGGACGACGCTGACGGGCGCGCCGCCAGGGATGCCGTTGACGATCTCCTTCCACGTCTTGCCGCCGTCGTGCGTCCGGTAGATGTGCGGGTTCATGTCGTCGAGCCGCAGCGTGTTCACCGCTGCGTAGGCCGTCAGCGGATCGAAGCGGCCCGGATCGACGATGAACACCTTCATGAAGTCGGTGACCTGCGGCGGCGTGACGTTGGTCCAGTGCAGGCCGCCGTCGGCGGTCGTGTAGATCACGCCATCGTCGGTGCCGATCCAGATGCGGTTGATGTCGCGATACGACGGCCCGATCGTGTAGATCACCTGCGCGCCGATGGTGCCGCGCTCTTTGCGCGTCACGCGCGGGATGTACGTGCCGACGCTCTTCGGCACGTCCCATTTTTCGCGCGTCAGGTCCGGGCTGATCTGCTTCCAGTTGATGCCGCCGTCGATGCGTCTTCCACAGCACGTTGTTGCCGTAGAAGAGCGCGCGCGGATCGACCGTCGAGAAGACGACCGGCTGCGTGCGCACGGTGCGATAGGCGGGCCTGCCTGCCGTGGCGACGCCGCAGCGCCCGCGTCCGCTTCGAACGGGGCCGACATCCGACACCTGACCCGTGCGCCGGTCGTATCGCGTGACCTTGCCGCCATAGACGAGATCGGGATCGAGCGGATCGGGCGCGGCGTAGCCGTACTCTTCGACGCCGACCGGATGCCAGTCGCGGAAGGTGATCTGGCCGTCGTTGCCGCGGCTCGCGACGCACACCGATCCGCTGTCCTGCTGTCCGCCGCACACGCGATACGGAAACGCGTTGTCGGCCATCACGTGATAGAGCGCCGCGGTCGGCTGCGTGTACCACGAGCTCCAGGTCTGGCCGCCGTTCAGCGTGACGACCGCGCCCTGATCGATCACCAGCAGCATGATGTTCGGATCGTTCGGGTTCCACCAGATGTTCTGGTTGTCGTCGCCGCCGGGCGCGCCCTTGAACGGCACGAACGTCCTGTCCGCCGTCCGTGGACTTGAAGCTGACGATGTCGGTGACGATCAGCGTGTCGGGATCCTTCGGGTGCACGTGCGGCACGACTTCGTTGATCCGGGCGGTCGGGCGCGTGTCGGTGGTGATGCGCGTCCAGGTCTCGCCCGCATCGTCCGAGCGATAGATGCCGGTTCCGTCGCCGGCCGCTTCGAGCGTCGCGAAGACGCCGCCGCGGATTGCTCGGCGAGACGCCGATCTCGGCGTTGATGATGCCGGGCGGCAACCCTTGCGTCAGCGGCTTCCACGTCGTGCCGCCGTCGGTCGACTTGAAGATGCCGCCGTTGGTGCCGTTCCACGCCGCGTTCTCCCACGGACCCTGCCGCTGCTCCCACAGCGTGGCGTAGACGATGTCGGGGTTCGACGGATCGATGTCGACGTCCTTGCCGCCGGTGTCGACGTTCTTGAAGAGGACGCGCTGGAAGCTCTGGCCGCCGTCGGTCGAGCGGAAGATGCCGCGCTCCTCGTTCGGGCCGTACGGATGGCCGAGCGCGGCGACGAACAGGCGATTCGGGTTCCGCGGATCGATGGCGAGCTTGGGAATCTGCTGCGCGTCGCGCAGGCCGAGATGCGTCCACGTCGCGCCGGCGTCGGTGGACTTGTAGATGCCGTCGCCGACCGAGAGATCGGGGCGCGGCAGTCCTTCGCCGGTGCCGACGTAGAGGATGTTCGGATCGGAGGGCGCGACCGCGACCCAGCCGATCGATCCGGTCGGCTGGTCGTCGAAGATCGGCTTCCACGTGCGGCCGGCGTCGGTGGTCTTCCAGACGCCGCCGTTGCACATGCCGATGTAGAAGGTGTACGGATGGCTCGGATGTCCCGCCGCCGCCTTGGTCCGGCCGGCGCGGAAGGGCCCGATGTTGCGCCAGCGCATCTCGGCGAAGAGGCGTCGGGCTGATCTGCGGTGTCTGCTGCGCGGGGAGGGAGATCGAGAACACCCCGCCGAGCAACAGCATGAGGAGAAAGGCAAGAAGGGCGCGATGAATTCGCTTCACGTCGTCACCTTTGGCGTTTTATGAAGCGTCTAGCTTATCGCGAAGGGGTTCCGCAGGGCTAAAGCCCTGCGCCACGTTCTACTGGTGTTGTGTTCGAGGTGGTGCCCAGTACTAGGCCGCTTAGGCGGACCCATACAGCGCATCGTCGAGTGCTAGTCGCGTTCGCCTGTCAGAAGTAGCCAGGGCTTGAGCCCTGCGAACGCGGAGACTGCGGCGTGGCTTCAGCTGCGATCGCACGGTCGAGCGCTAAGGCGCTTCATGGCCACGCTCGTCTTCGCCGCCCTGGCCGTCTCCGCCACGCTGACGTCGGTTTCCAACGTATTCAGTGACCTTCTGCACATTCGAGCGCGCGATCGCGATTCACGACCGCGGCCGTCGTGGATCCAGCGAGATCGCAGTTGCTGCAAAGTGCCGATGCCTTTCGGTTTGGAATTCCTGCGTACACTTTCATGCCCGATCACGTCCACATACTCGCTCTCGGAGAGTCGCTCGACTCCGATCTCGAGCGTTCGTCGGCGAATGAAGCAGAAGACCGGATTTGAGTTCAAGCAGGCGCGTCGCGCGCCGCTGTGGCAGGAAGGCTACTACGATCGCATTCTGCGGAACGACGAGCAGACGATCGTCGTGTCGCGAGGTACATCCTGGACAATCCAGTGCGAGCTGGGCTGGCGGAAGACGTTCGACAGCTATCCATTCTCGGGCTCGAACAGATACACGCATGGAAGAACTGGCGGATGCGCTCCAATCGCAGGGCTGAAGCCCTGCGCCACGCTCTACTGCGGTGCGAGAGCCGCGGTCGAGGGCGTTATACTACGCGATCATGTCTGCGGGTCCTTCTACCACGCTCCATCGCATCGGTATCGTCTGCGGCTGTCACGGCTTCTCGGGAGGCGCTCGACGCCTGGGTGCGCGAAGTCGTCGACTGGCATTTCGATCCGGGAACGGGATGTCCGTTCTGGCTCGACTTCGCCGCGAAGGCCGGCTGGGATCCGCGGCGCGACGTGAAAACGTTTGCCGACCTCAACAAGTTCGGCGCGTTTCAGGACGAGTGGCTGCGTGGCGGGCCGGTTCAGCGCTGGATTCCCAAGGGCCTCGCGGGCAAGCCGGTGTTCGTTTTCGAAACCGGCGGGACGACCGGCGTGCCGAAGACGCGCGTGGCCTTCGAGGATTTCCGAACCGACTACGAACTGTTCAGCGAGACGCTGCCGGACGAGTTCTTCCCCAAGGGATCGAACTGGCTGATGCTCGGACCGTCGGGACCACGGCGTCTGCGGCTCGCGGTCGAGCACCTCGCGCAGTATCGCGGCGGCATCTGTTTTTGCGTCGATCTCGATCCGCGCTGGGTCATCAGGCTGATCCAGAAAGGCTGGGGCGATCACCTGCAGGCGTACAAGGACCACGTGATCGACCAGGCGATCACGATTCTCGGGGCAGGACACGACATCCACTGCCTGTTTGCGACGCCGAAGCTGCTCGAATCGCTGGCGCTCCGGCTCGAGGCGAATGGCAAGACGATTCGCAAGGCCGGGATTACGGGAATTTTTTCGGGCGGCACCGAGTTTACGCCCCAATGGAACCGTTTCGCGCACGAAGAGCTCCTCGACGGCGCGTACATGACGCCCACCTACGGCAACACGCTGATGGGTCTGGCCGCGAGCGCGCCGAGCGGTCCGCACAACGACTACAAGATCACCTACTACGCGCCGCAGCCGCGCGCGGTGATTGAAGTCGTCGATCTCGACCACCCGGACCGCATCGTCGAGTACGGCCAGACCGGACGCGTGAAGTTGACGACGCTGACGAAAGAGTTCTTCATGCCGGGCTTCCTCGAGCGCGACGAAGGCGAGCGCGAGCCGCCGTACGAAAAGTTCCCGTGGGATGGCATCAGCGGTGTGCGGCCGTTCCGCGCATTTGCGGCAACGACCACAGTGGGCGTGTACTAGAACAAATGCAACCACGAAGACACGAAAACACGAAGAAGAACGATAAGGTTCGGTTTGCGGCTTTAGAACACATGATTCATCTTCCTGTTCTACGCTGGGGTCAGTCCTACACCTCGCTCGAGGTCGACGAGGTCGTGCACTTTGCGACCGGGGAGCCGATCGCGAAGGTCAGCCGCGCCAACGGCGGCCTGATTCAGCGCGACAAGCGCAAGGCCTGGCGTGCGCGGGACGTGCTTCGTGAGATTCCCATCGACGAGTTGATCGCGCGAGTCGGCCAGGCGGGCGAGCTGTACACGAACGGCACGCTGCCGATGGGCGACGGCACGCAGACGCCGGACGAGTTCGTGCGCGCGCAATCGGCGTCCACGGGCCTTCCCGAGCGCATGTGCCGCGCGAACATGAAGAAGAACGCGTTCGTGCTGACCGAGATGCGTTCGATTCTCACGTCGCTGACCCGCGGCCTCTCGTTCGACGTGCTGTCCCAGGGGCTACGGCGAGGAGCGCGGCGTGCCGATCAGCTTTCAGCCGCAGAGTCCGGTCGTCGGCCTGGTGCTGCCGTCGAATTCGCCGGGCGTGCACACGCTCTGGCTGCCGGTGATCCCGCTGCAGGTCGGCCTCGTCCTCAAGCCCGGGCCGCAGGAACCGTGGACGCCGTATCGGATGGCCGAGGCGTTTTTTGCCGCCGGCATTCCGCGCGAGGCGATCTCGATCTATCCGGGCCTTGGCGACGTCGGCGCCGCGGTGCTCGAAAGCTGCGGCCGAAGCATGATTTTCGGCGGCACCGCCACCGTGGATCGGTATCGAGGCAATCCCGCCGTGCAGGCGCACGGCCCCGGATTCTCGAAAATTCTGCTCGGCGACGATCAGGTCGATCGGTGGGAACAGTATCTCGACGTGATGGTCGACAGCGTGTTCCTCAACAGCGGACGCGGCTGCATCAACTGCTCCGGCATCTGGGCGAGCCGGCACACCCGCGAGATCGCCAACGCGATCGCGGAACGGTTTGCCTCCGTGCAGCCGCTGCCGCCCGAAGATCCCGAGGCCAGCCTGGCGGCCTTCACGGTTCCCGGCGTCGCGGACGCGATCTCGGCGGAGATCGAGAACGATCTGGAGACGCCTGGCGTCACCGACGTGACGGCCACGCTGAGGAGCGGTCCGCGGCTGATCAAGACCGGCCGGGCCGACTATCTGCTGCCGACGGTGATTCATTGCGAGTCGCCGCGCGTCGGCGATTGCCACCAAGGAGTACATGTTTCCCGTTCGTGACGGTCGTGCAGTGCCCGGAATCCGACGATGCTCGGCGCGATCGGGCCGACGCTGGTGGGCAGCGCGATCACCTGCAACCCGGCGTTCCGCCGCGGGCTGATGGACGCCGTGCACATCGACCGGCTGAACCTGGGGCCCGTGCCGACCACGCAGTTGAACTGGCGGCAGCCGCACGAGGGCAACCTGATCGATTTCCTGTTCCGGGCGCGCGCCTTTCAGACGGCGGACTTATGAAGATCCTGTCCATTACCGCCGGCGCCGCGGGGATGTATTGCGGCAGTTGCTCGCGCGACAACGCGCTCGCGGTCGAACTGATCGCGCGCGGCCACGACGTCACGCTGCTGCCGCTCTACACGCCGACCAATCCCGACGAAACCAACGTCAGCCGCGATCGCGTGCTGTTTGGCGGCATCAGCATCTACCTGCAGCAGCACATGCGCGCTGTTCCGCAAGACGCCGCGATTCCTGGATCGGCTGTGGGATTCGCCGGCGGTGATCCGATCGTTGGCCAGCCGCTCGATCTCGACCGACCCGAAGCTGCTGGGCGACCTCACCGTGTCGATGCTGGAAGGGGACCGCGGCGTGCTGCGCAAGGAGTTCGACAAGCTGCGGGCCTGGCTCGCCGACGAGCCCGTGCCCGACCTGGTGAACATTTCGAACTCGCTCCTCATCAGCCTGGCGCGGCCGCTGCGCGACGCGCTGAAGCGGCCGATCTGCTGCACGCTGCAGGGCGAGGACCTGTTCCTCGACGATCTCATCGAGCCGTATCGAGGCAAGGCGATCGAGTTGATTCGGCGGCAGGTCGTGGACGTCGATCGGTTCATCGCGGTCAGCGACTACTACGTCGCGCCGATGGCGCGGCTGCTCAACGTCGCGCCGGAGCGCATCGACGTGGTGCCGCTCGGGATCAACCTCGACGGCTACAAGGTCAGGCAGGCTGCCGACGACGACGTTTCGCGTCGGATATTTCGCGCGCATCGCGCCCGAAAAAGGTCTGCACGTGCTGGCCGAGGCCTATCCGATCTTCCGCCGGCGCACGGGCAACGCGCCGGTGCGGTTCGATGCGGCCGGGTACATCTCGCGCGCGCACGAGGGGTATCTCGCAACCATCAAGAGCGGTCTGGAGAAGGCGGGCGTCGCGAGCGACTTCACGTATCACGGGGCAGTGGATCGCGCGGGCAAGCTGGCGTTCCTGCAGACGCTCGACGTGCTGTCGGTGCCGACGCCGTACGACGAGCCGAAGGGCGTGTTCCTGCTCGAGGCGCTGGCCAGCGGCGTGCCGGTGGTGCAGCCGCGGCGCGGGGCGTTTCCGGAGATCGTCGAGAAGACCGGCGGCGGGCTGCTGGTCACTCCGGATGATCCCCAGGCGCTCGCCGACGCGCTGTACAAGCTGTGGAACGATCGCGCGCTGGCGCGCGCCCTCGGCGAGCGCGGAGCGGTCGGCGTCCGGCTGCACTACAGCATTCAGCAATCGACCGATCGGCTGCTCGAGGTGTACGAATCGCTGCATGGATCGCCACGAAGCGACGCAAAGGCACGACAAGGTCTCAAGTCCTGGTTTCGTGACTTCGTGTTCTCGTGGCTGACCTGATGCTCGAAGTTGCATCTCTCAAAACAGTACCCAACCCCGCGCGGACCGCTGACAGTGCTGTCCGACGTGTCGTTCACGCTCGCGCCGGGCGACGTGGCGGCGGTGACAGGGCCGTCGGGCAGCGGCAAGAGCTCGCTGCTGTACATCCTGGGCGCGCTCGAGCCGCCCTCGTCTGGAACCGTGACGATCGACGGCGCCAATCCCTTCGCGCTCAGCGCGACCGAGATCGCCGCGTTTCGAAACCGATCGATCGGATTCGTCTTTCAGGATCACTGTCTCCTGCCGCAGCTCACGCTGCTCGAGAACGTGCTGATTCCGACGCTGGTCCCGGGGCCGGACGGCGACGAACGCGCGCGCGCCATGCAGCTGGTCGATCGCGTCGGGCTCGCCGATCGCATCGACCATCGGCCGGGTGAGCTGTCGGGCGGCGAGCGGCAGCGCGTCGCCATCGCACGCGCGCTCGTGCGGAACCCGAAGCTGGTGTTGTGCGACGAGCCCACCGGCAACCTGGATCGCGGCGCCGCCGACGGCGTCGCCGCGCTGCTGCTCGACCTCGCCGCCCGCGAACGCACGACGCTGATCATCGTCACCCACAGCGCGTCGACTGGCCGAGCGATGCCCGATTCGATTCGAGATCGTAGAGTGCCAGTTGCGGCGTGCGTGAAACCACGCGAGGTCACGGTGGAAGAACCGAGGTCACTGTCATCGAGGATCGCAACCAGATCGGAACCGTGTCCTCGTTCGTGCTCGTGTCACCGTGGTAGTGCATTTGTAACGGACAATGCGGACGCGCCTACTCGTTCGCCGGAGCCTGCGCTACTACTGGCGCACGAATCTTGCCGTCGTGATCGGCGTCGCGACCGCCGTCGCCGTGCTGGCGGGCGCGTTGCTCGTCGGCGATTCGGTGCGGGGAAGCCTGCGCGACCTCGTGCTCCAGCGTCTGGGCCGCACCGATCGCGTCGTGCTCTCGTCGGGATTCTTTCGCGAAGCGCTCGCCGCCGACCTTCAGTCGGATCCGGGATTTCAGCAGACCGGCAGCACCGTGGCTCCGCTGATCGCGATCCCAGGCACAGTCACCGATCAGGAAACGGGCCGCCGCGTCTCGCGCGTGCAGGTCTACGGCGTGGACGATCGGTTCTGGCAATTCCACGGCGTGACTGGCGTGCGCGGTCCCGGTGGCCGCGAGGCGCTGCTCAGCCGTGCGCTCGCCGCCGACATCGGCGCCGTGCCGGACCACGCGGTGCTGGTGCGCGTCGAGCGGCCGTCGGCGATTCCCGTCGAGTCGCTGCACGGGCGGAAAGAGGATCTCGGCCGCACGCTGCGCCTGACGGTGCGCGCCGTCGTGGACGCGGAGCAGATGGGCGATTTCACGCTGCAGGCGCAGCAGGGCGACGTGCGCGCGGTGTTCGTGCCGCTTCGACGGTTGCAGGACGACCTCGACGTCGCCGGCCGGGCCAACGCGTTGCTGGTGGCCGGCGCTGCGCCTCTCGATGATCTGATCCGGCGGCGATTCGCGCTCGAAGACGTCGGGTTGTCGATCCGCGGTGCAGACGAAGTGATCGTTGAAGGCGCCGCCGGGCTGCTCGATGCGCCGCGCGCGCGCGCGGTCGAGGAGGCCGCGACGGCGACGGGCCTGACGTCGCACACCGTGCTGACCTACCTGGCGAACACGATGAAGAGCGGCGATCGCGAGGTGCCGTATTCGCTGGTCAGCGCGCTGGATTTGAGCGCGATCCTGCCCGACGGACCGCGATCCTGAAATGGTCGCGCTACAACAGCCTGGCGCTCCGTCGATCGTCGTCAATGATTGGACGGCGCAACGACTCGGCGTTCGCGTCGGCGATCCGGTTTCACTCGACTACTACGTGTGGGAAGAACCGGGCCGGCTGGCGACGCAGTCTGCGGAATTTCGCGTCGCGGCGATCGTGCCGATTGCCGGGCTCGCGGCCGATCGGGATCTCGCGCCCGTGTATCCCGGAATCACGGACGCCAGGACGCTGTCCAACTGGGATCCGCCGTTTCCCGTCGATCTTCGCCGGATGGGCCGCGACGATGAGGATTACTGGGACAAGTACCGCACGACGCCGAAGGCGTTCATTCCGCTCGAGGTCGGCCAGCGGCTCTGGGCGTCGCGGTTTGGCGATCGCACGTCGATGCGCCTGGCGCCGCGCGACGGCGAGCTGACAGCCGAGACGCGCGATCGCTACGCGGCAGCGCTCCGCGCGCGTCTCAACCCGGCCGAGCTCGGGCTGATGGTGCGGTCGGTGCGCGACGAGAGCCTCCGTGCGTCGCGAGGCGCCACCGATTTCGGCGAGTACTTCTCGTACTTCAGCACCTTTCTGGTGGCGTCGGCGTTGCTTCTGGCGGTGTTGTTCTTTCGCCTGACTGTCGAGCAGCGCGCTCGCGAAACCGGACTGCTGCGCGCCGTCGGTGTGCCTCCCGCCCGCGTGCGGCGAATGTTTCTCGCGGAAGGTCTCGTGCTGGGTGGCGTCGGCGCCGTTATCGGTGTCGCCGGTGCGGTCGCATACGGCGCGCTGATGATGTACGGGCTGCGCACGTGGTGGTCCGGCGCGGTCGGGACGACGGCGCTGCGGCTGCATGTCGCGCCGGCGTCGCTCGCGGCGGGCGCGGCGGGCGCGCTCGTGGCGGCGATGATTTGCATCTGGTGGACGCTGCGCAGATTGTCGCGGGTATCGGAGCGAAGTCTGCTGGCGGGGAACGTGTCAGTAGCGCGGCCCTTTCAGGGCCGCGATCGCGGGCCTAAAAGGCCCGCGCTACAACTGCCCGGCCGTCGGCGGCGAGCGTGTGTGCCCTCATCGCGCTCGCGCTCGTCGCCGCGGGCACGTTCGCCGGACTCGATCGCACCGCGGCGTTCTTCGGGTCGGGCAGCTTGCTGCTCATCGCGTGCCTGTGCTTCGTCGCGTCCAGACTCCGCCGGCCACCGCGCTCGGCGCTCGAAGGGCATGGCTGGCGGCCGATCTCCCGCATCGGCGTCCGCAACGCGGCGAATCGGCCGGGCCGCAGCGTGCTCGCCATTGGCGTCATCGCGTCGGCGACGTTCCTGCTCGTCGCGGTCGGCGCGTTCCGCCGCGAAGGGCCGATCGCGCACGATCGCCACTCGGGCACGGGCGGCTACGGCGTCCTCGTCGATCTGCTGCTGCCGCTCGTCGCCGATCCGAACAGCCGCGACGGCCGCGAGGCCCTCGGACTCGAACCCGGCGAGTCGCTGCACATCGAACCGTTTCGCGTGCTCCCAGGAGACGATGCGAGCTGCCTGAATCTGTACGAGGCGACAAACCCGCGGGTGCTGGGCGTCAGCAAGGCGTTCGTCGACGCCGGGCGCTTCGCGTTTCAGTCGTCGCTGGCGTCGACCGACGCCGAGCGCGCCAACCCGTGGCTCCTTCTCAATCGGGATCTCGGCGCCGGCGTCGTGCCGGCGATTGCCGACGCCAACTCGATGACCTACGTGCTCCACAAGAAGCTCGGTGACGAGCTGCAGGTGGCGGGAGCGGGTCAGCCAGTCCGGGTGCGGCTCGTCGCCGCCCTCGCCGACAGCATCTTCCAACGCGAGTTGCTGATCGCGGACGCACACTTCGTCCGCCAGTTTCCGGAGGAGGAAGGGTTTCGGTTTCTGCTGATCGACGGTCCGACGGCTCCGTCCCCGGCGCGGGGACGGAGCGTCGCGATCGAGCAGGGCGCCGCCGATCTCGGCGCGGACGCCGCGGGCACGTCGGCCCGCCTCGCCGAGTTTCATACCGTCGAGAACACCTACCTCGCGACCTTCCAGGCGCTCGGCGGTCTGGGCCTGCTCGTCGGCACGCTGGGGCTCACCGCCGTCGTGCTGCGCAACGTGCTCGAGCGGCGGCGCGAACTGGCGCTGCTCGGCGCCGTCGGGTATGGGCGCTCCTCGATGTTCACCATCGTCATCTCGGAGAATCTGCTGCTGCTGGCCTGGGGTCTGGCAATCGGGACCGCGTGTGCCCTCGTGGCGATTGCGCCGGCTGCGCTCGAGCGCGGCGGCCGGCTTCCCGTCACGACCACGGTGGGCCTGTTGTTGTTTGCGGTGTTTCTCGCGGGCCTGTTATCGTCTGTAGTGGCAACGCGCGCGGCGCTGGGCACGCCGCTGCTTGAAGCGCTGCGATCGGAGTGAACGAATGATATCGACTCTTGGTATGTGCGCCCGTCATACGTCTCTCGTCGTTTTCATCCTTACCTTCTGCGGTATTGCTGTCTCCACGGTGTCCGCCGAAAACTGGCCGCAGTGGCGCGGCCCCTCGGCCAACGGCTTGAGCGGCGAGAAAGGCTTGCCGGTCCGCTGGTCGAAAACCGAAAACGTGACGTGGAAGATCGACATGCCGGCCTGGTCGGGATCGACGCCGATCATCTGGGGCGACCGCATTTTCCTGAACGTGGCCCACGATCTGAAGCAGCGCGAGGGCGACAACCTCTTCCTGTGGTCCATCGATCGCACCAAGGGCACCGTGCTGTGGAAGCGCCCGCTGAGCGGCGGGAATCACCAGGAGCGGAAGCAGAACATGTCGTCGCCGTCGCCGGTCACCGACGGCAAGCGCGTCTGGGTCATGACCGGCACCGGGATCCTGAAAGCCTTCGACTTCGACGGCAAAGAGCTGTGGAGCCGCGACATTCAGAAGGACTACGGCCGCTTCGGGTTGAACTGGGGCTACGGGTCGTCGCCGCTGCTCGTCGGCGACGCGTTGTACGTGCAGGTGCTGCACGGCATGAAAACCGACGATCCGTCGTACGTGCTGCGCATCGACGCCGCGACCGGCAAGACGCTGTGGCGCATGGAGCGGCCGACGCAGGCGCGCTTCGAGTCGCCGGACTCGTACACCACGCCGGCGTTGCTCAAGTACGGCGCGACGTCCGAGATTGTCGTCACCGGCGGCGACGCGGTCACCGGCCACGATCCCGCGACCGGCAAGGAACTGTGGCGCTTCAACGGGCTCAATCCGTACAACGACGGGAGCTATCGCATCGTGGCGTCGCCGGTCGTGCACGGCGACTTGATCGTCGTCCCCTCGCGCGAGCGCCCGATGGTGGTCGTCAAGAGCGGCGGGCGCGGCGACATCAGCAAGTCGCATGTCCTCTGGTCGTTCGACAACGGACCCGACGTGCCCACGCCGGTCACCGACGGCACCTACGTGTACGTCGTCAACGACCGCGGCATCATGTGGTGCCTCGACTTGAAGACGGGAAAAGAGATCTACGGCCGCCAGCGTCTGCGTTCGGCGACGTACAGCGGTTCGCCGGTCCTGGCGGATGGGAAGATCTACGTCACGAACGAAGATGGCGTCACGGTCGTCGTGAAAGCGGGCCCGAAATTCGAGGTGCTCGCGGAAAACGATTTCGACGACTACACGCTCAGCTCGCCCGCGGTGTCGGAGGGGCAGATCTTCATTCGCACCGCGACGCAGCTGTACTGCCTCGGGAAGAGAACCGCAGCGGCGCGGTGATCCTGCCTGCGGCCCTCGTCAGCGACCCTGATCGCGTCGCGAGGCTCGATCGCGAAGCCAAGCTCCTCGCATCGTTGAATCATCCGCGCATCGCCGCGATCTACAGCCTCGAACACTTCGGCGATCAGCGCGCGCTCGTCATGGAACTGGTCGAGGGCGACACGCTGGACGCGCGCCTGCTCCCCGGACGCGGACTCGAACTCGAGGAAACGCTCGAGATCGCTGGGAGATTGCGGAAGGGCTCGAGGCCGCGCACGCCAAGGGCATCATCCATCGGGATCTCAAGCCGGCGAACATCAAGGTTGATCCGACGGGGAAGGTCAAGCTGCTCGATTTCGGGCTGGCCAAGGCCTTCAGTCTCGACAGCGGCGCGCTCGGTGGCAATCCTTCGTTTTCACCGACGATGGCGCCGGCGGCGACGGCGTCGGGTTTGATTCTGGGGACTGCGGCGTACATGAGCCCGGAACAGGCGCGCGGGCGTCCCGTCGATGCGCGAACTGATATCTGGGCCTTTGGGTGCGTACTCTACGAGACGCTCACGGGCCGCAAGCTGTTTCCGGGCGACACGATTACCGATGTCCTCGCGGCTGTCGTCCGCGCCGAGCCCGATTGGACGGCGCTTCCGGCGAACACGCCGGCGTCGATTCATCGCCTGTTGCGGCGCTGCCTGCAGAAGGATCCCAACCAGCGGCTGCATCACATCGGCGACGTGCGCCTCGAGCTGAAGGAAGTGGACGTCGAGCCGCCCACGATCGTCCGCAAGGCCGTCGCCGACGTTCCATCCGTTCCAGTTGTTCCCGTTGTGCCAGTCGCTCCACGCGCGAGCGGCTGGCTGCGGATTGTGCCCTGGGCGCTCGTCGCGGTTCTGTCTGCAGTCGTCGTGGCGTTGGCGGTGACGGCTCTTCGAACCGCGCCACCGGCGAAGCAAGGCGTGGCGCGACTGGAGTTGCAGCCGCCGCCGGGCGTCGAGCTGTTCACGACGGCCGGCCGAACGCTGACGATTTCGCCGGACGGGACACGCATCGCGTTCATCGGCGTCAGGAACAGCGTGCGGTCGATCTACACGCGCCAGCTCGACCAGTTCGATGCGGAACCGCTCCGCGGAACCGAAGGCGCGTTCTCCTGCTTCTTCTCGCCGGACGGCACGTCGCTCGGGTTCGTGACGAATTCCGAGGTGAAACGCATCTCGCTGGCCGACGGCCTGGTCGTGCCGCTCGCGTCCGGTGTGCACCCGCAGGCCGGCGGCGCCTGGGGAACGGATGATCAGATTACTTACGTCCACGACAACTCGCTGTGGCAGGCGCCTCAGGGAGGAGGGCCGCCGAAGAAGATACTCACGCTCGACGCAAAACAAGCTGGCGGCAAGACGATCATGTCGGTCACCGACGTGCCTTCCAGCCCCGTCATCCTCTTCACCGTGCGCGTCAGCGGGGATTACCACATCGAATCGTTCGATCGCGCAACGGGCGCGCAGAAGACGCTCGTCGAACACGGTTCCAGCCCGCTGATCGCCGGCGACACGCTGATCTTCTTTCGCGGCACGCAACTGCTGGCGGCGTCGCTCCAGCCGGGAGGCACGGCGCTCAATGCGGCGCCGGTCCTGATCCAGGACGACGTGACGACCAACTCGGAGGTCTGGGCGCTGGCGGCCGTCTCGAGCTCAGGTTCCATGGTGTATGTGACAACAGGGAAGGCGAACCACATCGTCGTGGTGTCGCGGCGCGGCGCGGAAGACGTGGAAATTGAAACACCCGGTGGGGCGCTGCTGCCGCGTGTCAGCCCGGACGGACGGCGCGTCGCGTTGGCCATCGCCGGGACCATCTGGGTGTCGGATCTCGCTCGGAAGACGTTCGCTCCGGTCACGCGCGACACGCGAGCGCTCTTTCCGTCCTGGACCCCAGACGGACGGCGCATCTTTTTCAATGGCTCGGACGGTGTGCGCTCGGTCGATCCGAACGCCGGCGGCGCCGGGACGTTGGTCTACAAGACGAGCGGCGCCGATTTTCCGAATTCCATTTCGCCCGATGCGCGCACGCTGGCCATCAGCCGCTTCAGTTCGGATACGTCGACGGACGTCTACTACGTCGACCTGCAGGACAGCAACCCCACGGCGCGTGTGGCGATTCAGAGTCCGGCCTATGACGCCGGCGCCCAGTTCTCGCCCGATGGCCGCTGGATCGTGTACGCGTCGGACGAATCCGGACTGTTTCAGGTGTACCTGCGAGCGGCGCAGGGTGGGGATCGCCGGTGGCAGGTCTCGACCGAGGGCGGCACGCACCCGATGTGGAACAGAAACGGGCGCGAGCTGTTCTACCGCAACGGCACGAAGATGATCGCGATCGACGTGAAACCTGCGGGAGCCGACGTCGACTTCGGGCAACCGGCGGTCCTGTTCGACAAGAAATACGCCTACGGCAACACACTGTCGATCGCCAACTACGACGTCATGCCGGACGGCCAGCGCTTCGTGATGGTTCGCGAGGAAGACGGATCCAACAACCTCAGGGTTGTGTTGAATTGGCGAGACGAACTCGCCGCGCTTCTGGCTCGCCGATAGCGACAGCAGGAAGGGGGCCACGATGCGACGGGCACAACGACTCGCGGCGTCGGCCTTCTTGATCGGCACGGCGATCGGATCGCCGATGCGGGCCGCTACGCCAGTGCCGAATCCGGTGGTGACCGGTCCCATCAGCGGCGGCACACGCGGTCAGGCGTTCGGCGCGCTCCCCGCGGCCAGCCTGGCCTCGAGCGCGTTCACCGAGGCGGAGTACTTCGTCGCCGGCACCGCGAACGCGTACGAGAAAGAGGGTGTGTGGAGCGCCGACGGTCTGTGGGCCGTGAAGCCGGGCAAGCCGGCGGACTTCAAGGTCCGCATGCTCGTGCGGCGGCCGTCCGACGCCAGCCGGTTCAACGGCATCCTCGTCGTCGAATGGCTGAACGTGACGGCGATGGCGGAGGGCGCCGCCGACTACAGCCAGATGGCCGAGGAGATCGAGCGCGAAGGGTACGCGTGGGTCGGCGTCGGCGCGCAGGCGTCAGGCGTGAACGCGCCGCGGCAGCGGTCTCAAGGCGTGGGATGGCGCGCGCTACGAATCGCTCGTCCATCCCGGCGACGCGTATTCCTACGACATCTTCTCGCAGGCGCGCAGGCGGTGCTGCATCCGAAGGGCGTCGATCCGCTCGGCGGTCTTCGCATCCGGCACATGCTGGCGACCGGACGATCGCAGTCGGCTTTCCGCCTGGTCACCTACCTCAACGCGCTGCACCGCCAGGCGGCGCTGTTCCACGGCTACCTCGTTCATAGCCGCGGGCGCATCGGCTGCCGGTCTGACGGCGGAGCAGCTCGCGCCAGACCCGACACCGATTCCGCCCGGCGCGCACATCCGGACCGATCTCGACGTGCCGGTGCTCGATCTGCAGACCGAAGGCGACATGGTGACGCTGCGCGCGCACCTCACGCATCAGACGCCGACCGCGCTTATCGCCGGTGGGAGATTGCGGGCGCGGCGCACGCCGAATCGCCGCGCTGGGTCGCCGAGGTGCCGCCGCCGCTCGACATGGGTGCGGGCTGCAAGGATCCGATCAACAGCGCGCCGCATCACGCGGTCGTCAAGGCGGCGCTGCGGGCGTTGACCCGCTGGGTCCGCGACGGCGTCGCGCCGCCGCAGTCGCCGGCGATCGAGCTCGGCGATCGGAGCGCGCCGCGATCCCGTCGTGCGCGACGCGCACGGCAACGCGAAAGGCGGCATCCGGCTGCCGGAGCTGGAAGCGCCGACGGCGACGCTCGACGGACGGCGCAACGACGTGGCCGCGCCGTCGCCCGGCGCGCAGAATTTCTGTTTTCTGTTCGGGCACACCGTGCCGCTCGATCGAGCGACGCTCACGTCGCTGTATCCAACCCACGACGCGTTCGTGAAGAAGTTCACGGCGGCGGTCGACGCGCTGGAGCGGGACGGCTATTTGTTGAAGCCGGAAGCGGATCAGGCGCGGAAGGCGGCGGAGCAGTCGCAGATCGGGCGCTGACGCTACCAGGTCCAGAGGGCGAGCGACACGGTGTCCTTGACGAAGATCCTGTTGCCCGCAATCGTCGGCAGCGCCCACGTGGCGCTGTCGGCCACGGTGTAGCGCTTCGTCGGCTCGAACGCATTCGCGGTCGCGTTCGCGATCAGCAGCTCCGCATCGTCCTTCAGCATGAACAGCGTGTCGCCGGCATGCAGGATGGCGGCGTTTTCAGCCTGCCGCGGCGGGCTCGTCCACAGGGCCTTGCCCGTTTTCGCGTCGAGCGCGAAGAACTGCCCGCGGTTGCGATGCGACAACCCGAAGATCCGGTCGCGCACGATGACGGCGTTGGTCATGTAGAGCGAGAGATCGCGATTCTCCCAGACGTTCTCGGTCGTCCACTGCGTGCCGCGCTTGATCGGTCTGAACGCCGTGATGCCTTTCTCGAGGCCGGAGATCACCACGATGTCGCCGTAGAGCAGCGGCGTGATCGCGTTCTGCGAGTAGTTCGTCGAAAACGGCCGCTTCCATAGCAGTTCGCCGGTCGCCTCGGCGACGCCGACGAAGTTCTCTTGCGTGAACACGATCACCTGTCGCGTGCCGCCGATATCGGCGGCGATCGGCGATCCGTACGAAGGGCCATCGCCCGTCCATTGCCACTTGACCGCCCCGCTCGCAGCATCGAACGCGGTGAGCGCGCCTTTGTCGTGGCCGCCGACGTGCACGATGACCATGCCCGCGCTCGACGAGCGGCGACATCGCCGTGTGATAGAGCGGATGCACCGGCGGCGCGGCCGTCTGCCACTTCTTCTTGCCATCGGCGGCGTCAAAGGCGGTGACGATGCCGGTCATGCCGAGCGTGTAGATGACGCCGTTGGCGAACGTCGGCGTGGACTTCGGCCCCTTTTCGTGGGGCGCGGCGGGCTGGCTGACGGTGAACGCCGCCGGCGTAGGTCGCTGGTCCAGAGTTCCTTGCCGGTCTCGGCGTCGAGTGCGGCGAGCACCTCGTTGTCGCCGCGTCTCGAGAACATGTAGATCCGGTTGCCGGCGAGGATTGGCGATGCGTAGCCGAGGCCGACCGTCACCTTCCACTTGCGCGTGAGGGCGTCCGGCCACGCCTTGGGCGCGGTGAACGAGACGATCGCGCCGTCACGATTCGGTCCGCGCCACTGCAGCCAGTCGGCGGAGCGCGATTGCGCGGCCAGCGTCGCGGCGCTCGCGCAGGACGAGGACAACGATGTGGCGCAGCGGCGTCAGCCCCTGCGAGACGCAGCCCGAAAGGTGCTGCGCCACTTATGCGTCGGTCTCCTCACGGCTTTTGCTTGATCGCGAAGACATCTTTCAGCCCGCGGATGAAGATCGTTCCGTCGGAGATGGCCGGCGTCGCCATCACGACCTGGCCCATGTGATTGGTGGCCAGCAGCTCGTACTTCGGGCCGGCCTTGACGACGAAGACGTCGCCGTCTTCGCTGGTCAGATAGAGTTTGCCGTCGGCGGCAACCGGCGAGGCGCTGAACGAGCCGCCGCCGGCGATGCGCTCCTGATAGACGCGCTCGCCCGGTTCGCACGTCGTGTGCCGCGAGCACGCCGTTGATCTGCAGGATGTAGAGCAGGTCGCCGTAGATCACCGGCGTCGGAATGTAGGGCCCGCCGCGCGTCGTGCTCCAGGCGAACGACGGGCCGGGCTTGTCGTCCTTGACCGTGATATCGCCGCTCGCGCCGGGCTTGATGGCATGAATCGGCTGCACGCCGCGGTAGCCGTTGGTCACGATCACGACTCCTGGTCCGACGATGGGCGTGGGGATCGTGATTTCGGAGTTGCCCGAGAGGCGCCACAGTTCCTTGCCGTTCGACGGGTCGTAGCCGCGCGTGAATTGCGTCGCCTGCGTCACGAGCTCGGTCCGGCCGTTGGCCTCGAAGATCGTCGGCGTCGACCAGGATGGAATTTCCTCGCGCGGGGTTCGCCACACCGGCGCGCCGGTTGCGGCGTCGAACGCCGCGATGAACGAGTTCTTCTGGATGTCGCACTGCACGATCACCAGGTTCTTCCAGATGATCGGCGAGCTGGCGATGCCCCATTCGTAGTCGGGATCGTAGAACCAGCCGGCGTTGAGCACGCCGAGGTCGCGCTTCCAGAGCAGCTTGCCGTCGATGTCGTAGGCGAACAGCCCTTCGGATCCGAACGACACGATGACGCGCCGGCCGTCGGTGACGGGCGTCGCCGATGCCTGGCTGGACTTCGGATGGCGCTTGGTCTTCGGAATCCCTTCGTGCGCGACGCGCTCCCACAGGATCTTGCCGGTGCGCTTGTCGAGCGCGAGGACCTTCCAGACGTGTTTGGAGACGTCCTTCGCCGGTTCGACGTCGCCGTAGAGTCCGGTGCGGATGCCCGAGGCCGGATCGGCGCTGAGGGCGGTGGACACGAAGACGCGATCGCCCCAGACGACCGGGCTCGACACCGCGACGCCGTCGACGGGCGTCTTCCACAACACGTTTTCGCCGGTGGCCGGATTCCACGTGACGGCGGTCGGCGTCCCGTCGGCGACGCCCGACGCGTTGGGACCGCGGAACATGGGCCAGTTCTGGGCGGAGACGCGGCCCCGATGCGGCCAGCACAGGCCACGAAAACACGAGAGCACGAAAGAACACAGACGCGGTTTCGTGCTTTTCGTGCTTTCGTGGCTGATCCGCGTTGCTCATGGTTGCTTTCGGCTTCGCGCCGGCCTTCTCGAGCAGCGCGACGACGTCGTCGAGCTTCGCGCGCGTCGCGGCTTGAAGCGCCGCGGACAGCGCGTCGGCGGAGAAGCCTCCGTGATCCAGCAGGAGCTTGACGACCTCGGTGTGCTGCGGCTTGCGATCCTGCGCGGGGTTCACCGCCCACGTGAGCGCGGTCGCGTTGTAGAACGTATCCTTCAGCGTGACGTCGGCGCCGCGCGCCAGCAGGACCTTGACGACCTCGACATGCCCGCGATCCGCGGCAAACGACAGCGCCGTGCGGTCGTATCGAAACTTCGTGTTCACGTTGACGCCTTCGTCGAGCAGCTTCTTGACCGCCGCCGCGTCGCCTTTCCGCGCGGCGTCAGAGAGGGCGTCGGCTTTGTCGGTCGCTCGACTGCGCCGCTCCAAGAACGCAACAGACCGCTAAGAACGCAAAGAAAAGCCCCAACACCGGGTCGAAAGCGTCTGCATCGGTAACTGTCGCGGTCTTCAGCGCCCTTTAAGCGTTCATGTTGTTGTCATGCGGTCGGCCTGAAGTACAGCACCATCGCCGCGCCGACCGACGCGAGCAGGAAGCCGAGATACAGCATCGGGTTCACCGCGGACTTCGGCGGATGGATGATGGCGGTGATCGCCACGTTCACGATCGGCGCGCCGCCGAACACGAGCGGCATCACGTAGAGCGGCAGGCCGCCCGACTTGAACGCCCAGATGATGCACACGGCCCCCGCCGCGCCCAGCGCGCCGGCGATCGTCGCGGCAATCAGCCCGTTGGTGTTGAAGTTCGACAGCGAGCCCTGCGCCGAGAGCGCGCCGACCGGCACGATCACCGCGATCAGGAAGTACGCCACGCCGACGCACAGCAGCGCCTTGAGCGGGTTGCCGAGTTGCGTCTGCCCGAGATGCAGCAGCGCGCCGTACGCGCCCCACGAGAGCACGGCCCCCGCCACAAAGATCACCCATCCCATACGTGTCCTCGCTGCTGGATGTGGTCGTTACAGTCATCGATGTGCGTGTCAGGAATTGTAGCGCACGGACTGCTCCGGCACGACCGCGTCGACAATCGGCGAGGTGGCCATGGTCGTCGCGAGCGCCATCAACACCATCATCGTGAACAGGGCCGGCGTCAGCACGCCCAGGTCCAGCCCGATGTTGAGGACGATGAGCTCCATCAGGCCGCGCGTGTTCATCAGGATGCCGAGGCCGGCCGCCTGCCGCACGCCGATGCCCGTCAGGCGCGCCGCGGCGAACGTGCCGCCGAACTTGCCGGCCGTGGCCACCGCGATGATGAGCCCGCACACCAGCCACGCAGACAGACCCGAGACGAGGTCGATCCGTGTCCGCATGCCCGCAAACGCAAAGAACGCCGGCAGCAGGAACATCGTGCACGGGACCGGTCAGATTCGCCGTCCACGTGCGCGCCAGGCGGCTGTCGTGCGGGACGATGGCGCCGAACAGGAACGCGCCGAAAATCGCGTGCACGCCAATCCACTCGGTCGCGAGCGCGGAGACGCACGACGCCGGCGAGCGTCAGCGACAACGGTCTGCCAGCTCTGACGCTGTTCCGAAGCGGCGACCAGCCGCCGCACGAGCGGCTTGACGAGGACGAGCATCACCGCGATGAACACGAGTGTGAGCCCGACGACGAGTATCGCGCTCTCGGGCCGTGCCTGCGCGACGCCGACCACGCACGCCAGCAGGCACCACGCGGTCACATCGTCCACGGCGGCGCAGGTGAGGGCGATGGCGCCGAGCTCGGAATGCGTCATGCCGCCGGTCGGCGAGGATTCGCGCGAGCACCGGAAAGGCGGTGATCGACATGGCGACGCCGAGGAACAGCGCGAAGCTGGTGAACGGCACGTCGTTGGTCGAGAACCGCGGATACAGGTAGAGCGCGAGGCACGAGCCGAGCACGAACGGCGTCACGATGCTGGCGTGCGAGATCGCCACGGTCGTGTGGGCGCGCGCGCCGACCCGATCGAGGTTGAGCTCGAGCCCGACGAGGAACATGTACAGCACCACGCCGACTTGCGCGACGAGGCTCAGCGAGGGTGTGATGGCGGCCGGAAGGATGTAGGCGCCGATCTCCGGCGCGATGCGGCCAAGAAGCGACGGCCCGAGCATGATGCCCGCCAGGACTTCGCCGATGACCGGAGGCTGCCGGACGCGCGCCAGGACGACTGCCGAGCACGCGGCCGATGACGATCACGGCAGCCAGCGCGAGGACAACGTGGAGGAGAATGTTCGACGTCGGTCCGGTATCGACGCCGGTCACGACCTGCGGCGGCTGCGGCGCAGGAGCGGACAGTGTCGCGCCCGAACGGGCAACGAGGAAGAAGATCACGGCAGAGACGGCCAGCATCGCCGCATACGCAGCGACCGCGGACACCGTCAGAGCGCGCGGAGCGTCGGAAATCTTGCCCTGAATTCGAGTAGACTCGGTCGCCATGCACCCAGTAGTCGGAGGGTCGTCCCACACATTATCCGAGAAAGGAGCGTTCTCATGCGTGTCCGCCTCGCATCGCTCACCATTCTCCTCGCGACCGGAATACTCATTGCCGCGCCGCTTGCCGTACAGGAAAAAGGAGGCCAGGAGGAGTTCGGGCCGTACGAGCTCGTCGCGAACTGGCCGCAGCCGCTGCCCGACGGCGCGGACGGCGTCAAGCACGACGGCTGGACCTGGGGATCGGTCGGCGCCGTGTACGCCGAAACGCCGGATCGGATCTGGATCGCGCAGCGCGGCGAACTGCCGCTGCCGGAGGGCGCGAAGCCGTGGACGCCGTACGCACTGCTCCAGCCGTCGCGCGGAAATTCGACGGGCAACACCGACGGCCTGAGCGCGACGTGCGAACCGGTGGCGAAGCGCGGATGGGAACGCCGCTGGCACCACTCCGTGTTCGTCGTCGATCGCAACGGCAAGATGGTCCAGGAATGGCCGCACCTCGAGAAGATGTTCAGCGCCGATCCCTGCGGGCGCGGAGCCGCACAAGATCAAGATGAACCCGTACGATCGCGAGAAGCACGTCTGGATCATCGACGACCAGCTGCACGTGATCTGGAAGTTCACCTACGACGGCAAGCTCGTGATGACGCTCGGCACGACGGCCAAGCGCGGCCGCGACGGCGGCAAGCTCTTCGATCGGCCGACCGACATCGCCTGGCTGCCCGACGGCACGTTCTTCATCAGCGACGGCTACGGCGGGAAGCGCGTCGCCAAGTTCGACAAGGACGGCAAGTTCCTGATGGACTGGGGCGCGGCGCCGAAGGACCCCGCCAATCCGGGCCCGAACGAGTGGAACACCGTGCACAGCATCCAGATCAGCAACGACCGCAGGCTGTTCGTCGTCGATCGCGGCCATCGCCGGATTCAGGTGTTCGACGAGAACGGCAAGTTCCTCGACATGTGGACGACCGGCGTGCGCTCGCAGCCGTACGCGCACCTGATCACGACGGATCAGTTCCTGTGGCAGTCGGACGGCGGCACGAACCGCATCGTCAAGTACGACCTGAACGGGAAGTATCTGTACGGCTGGGGGATCTCAGGCGGGCAGCCGGGGCAGTTCAACGGGCCGCACTCGATCACGACCGATCAGGACGGCAACCTGTATCTCGCGGAAGTGTTCAACGGCCGCGTGCAGAAGTTCCGGCCGAAGCCGAATGCCGACAAGGCGAAGCTGGTTGGTCAGGAGTTGCGATACACCGGAAGCTAGACGCTGGATGTGGCGCAGCCTTTTGAGGCTGATAGCGATCGCAGGGCTGAAGCCCTGCGCCACGTCTGTCAGCTATCAGCTATCAGTGCGTCATCGCGTAAAGGACGAAATTGACGCCGATCGCGTAGCCCTCGGGTGAGAAGAGACTGAAGTATTCGCGGTTCTCACCCTCCCGCTCCCAGGTGTCGGCGATGTCGGTGTTGTGCGTCATCACGATCATGACGCGGCCCTTCTCGTCCTTGATTCCCTTGAACGTGACGGCGTCGCTGTCGGGCCCGCGCTCGGACGTGCGGCCGCCGCTCTGGTACCAGAAGCTGATCGCCGGGACCTGCGGCATGCGCTTCACGTCGTAGAGCGTGTGCATGATCGGATCGTCCAGCGGCACGTCGACGATCGGGTAACGGTGGGGCGGCAGGACCTGCCCGATTTGCTCCACCCATCGCTCCCAGGCGTACGAGCCCCAGAAGTCGTCCACCCAGAGGAAGCCGCCCTTCAGCAGGTAGTCGCGCAGCGCCTTGATCTCGTCGTCGTTGAACCGCACCGTGCCGACGTCTTCCATGAACAGGAGCGGGCAGCGCGCAAGCAGCGGATCGGTGAGGCGGACGACGACGTGCGCGGGCTGCGCGTCGGCCTTCAGCTTGACGCGCACGAACGTCAGCTCGGCGAGGCGGACGGAGAAGTTGTTGTCGGCGCCGGGATAGTCCGTGCCCCAGCCGCTGCCGCTGCGTTCGCGCGTGACGCTGCCGTAGTAGCCGCGGCAGTAGTTGAAGGAGCCGTCGAAGTCGTCGCGCGAGGCGAAGGCGGGCGGGCCGCCGCGCCAGAAGCCGCCGGTCGGTCCGCCTACCCAGATCCGCTGGGCGTAGGCCGTCGCGGCGGCCAGGCCACCGACGACCGCCAGGATTCCGATGAGTCGGCGTCGCGCGTGCATTTGCTGCGCCTAGGATCTCAGGGTCGGCGCCCTTCTGGCAACATCAACTCGTTGCGCTTGTCGGGCGCCTCATCGATGGGCGTGCCCTGGTTCCAGGTCGGAATCGGGGCTTTGTCCGGGGGATAGAGCGACTCCATCGGCTGCCAGACGCTGTCGACGCGATCGGTGAACAGGTCGCCGATCAGCAAATCGGTGATCGTGCCCCGCAGCTGCGGGTACTGCCGGACGAAACTGCCGAAGCTGAACCCGTCGTAGTACTCGCAGACGAGGCGGCGCATGCGATCCACACCCTGGTTGAAGACAGGTCCCCATTTGCCGAGCTGTGCCGCCGAGAGGTCGCCCTTGCCGAGGCCTTCGACGATCGCGTCGGCGGCCATCTCGCCGGATCGGAGCGCGAGCAGGACGCCCGACGAGTAGAGCGGATCGAGAAAGCCCCACGCGTCGCCGATCATCACCCAGCCGTCGCCCGCAACCTGTGTGGCGCGATAAGAGTAGTCCTTCGTCGCGAAGTAGCCCGTGACGCGAGTCGCCGGCGCGATCCGCTCCTTGACGGCGCGGCAACTGTCGACCTCCTCGTGATAGGTCCGCTCGTGGCTCTCGCGATTCTTGAACAGGTAGTCGAACGGCGCGACGACGCCGACGCTGACGATGTTGTTGTGGAGCGGGATGTACCAGAACCAGCCGTTGCGGCTGGCCGTCTGGAGCACCATGGTCGCGCCCTCGTCTCGCCCGGTGTCGCGGTAGGCGCCTTCCCAGTAGGTCCAGATGGCGCCCTTGTTCAGCACCGGGATCCCACACGCGAAGCCGCAGGCGATTCTGAATCAGCCCCGCCTGCCCGCTGGCGTCGACCACCACCTTCGCATGCACGTCGCGGCGCTTGCCGCCCTCTTCCTGAATCGTGACGCCGATCGCTTGCCTGCCCTGAGCGAAGTCGAAGGGCCGTTCGAAGAGCACGTCGACGACGCGCACGCCCTCGTGGACGTCGACGCCGTGCTCCCGGGCGTTGTCGAGCATCAGCTTGTCGAACTCGCTGCGCACGACCTGCCATGTCTGCGAACACTCGTGCGGCTTGTTGTCCCAGAAGTAGAACGGCGCCGAGAGCTTGCCGCTCGCGTTGACGAACTGGACGCTGTACTTCTTCACGAAATGGCTGCCCTGCATTTTCGGCAGCATGTTCAGCCGCTTCAGCACCCAGTAGGTTTCCGGAATCAGCGATTCGCCGATGTGGAATCGCGGAAACTGCTCCCGCTCGAACAGGGTGACGTTCACGCCCTGCTGCGCGAGCAGCGTCGACACTGTGGATCCCGGCGGGTCCGCCTCCGATAACAACGACGTCGGTACATTTGCCACTCCTAGAGGCGAACCCATGAGTCGGTCCGTGCGGACACGTGGTCCATTGCACTCAGCGAGCCGTTCGCAAGCGACTTGCGATCTCTGCCGGGATCGTCGACGGCGCGCATCGTCGGGCGTCTTGCGCACGCACGCGATGGTCATGGTGCCCTTGGCGATCGGCTGGTCGTCCTTCTGCACGACGCATTCGTAGCGGATGGTCTTCTGCGTCATCTCCGCGATGCGCAAATGGACCTCGAACTCGTCCTCGAAGCGCAGCGCGCGCTGAAAATCGAACGATGCCGCCACGCGCGGCCAGCCGAATTCGCTCTGCGGCGGATGGATGCTCAACCCGGCCTCGCGCCACAGCGCGTGTTCGGCTTCTTCCATGTAGCGGTAGAACCAGCTGAAATGCACGATGCCCGCGACGTCGGTTTCGTAGAACTGCACGCGGCGGCGCAGGACGAAGTCGCGCATCGGCATCAGAACAAATGCAACCACGAAGACACGAAGACACGAAGAAGAACAGAACTGTCTTCTTCGTGTCTTTCGTGTCTTCGTGGTTGCGTTTGCTCTAGGTGTATCGGATACCGACATGTTCGGGTTTGAAGAAGCGCGGGAGCAGGACGTCGACGCGGAGCAAGCCTTCGCGCGAGAGGGACACGATGCGCTCGCTGGCTTCGGTGACGTATCCCTCGTCTCGGAGTGCGGCAAGCTCGTGCTGGAATCGCTCCAGGATGTCGACGCCGTACTTCTCGGCGAAGTAGGCGGGGCGCACGCTCCCGAGCTTCAGCTGCAGCACCAGCTCCCGGATCATGCGCTCGTCTCCGGTGGGACGATAGGCGCGGCTGAGCGGGATCTCGCCGCGCGCGATGGCGTCGCTGTAGGTCTCCCACTTGTCCTGGTTCTGCACGTGGACGCCGTTGATGTGCCCGAACGACGCGACGCCCAGCCCCACCATGTCGGCGCCCTGCCACAGCCGATCGGTGTAGATGAACTTCGTGCGCGACGGATCCTTCACCGCCGTGTAGGCGCTGCGCACGGTGTAGCCGGCGCGCTTCGAGCGCCTCGAACGCCTCCTGCACCCAGCGGCGCTTGGTCGACCAGTTCACCACCGGATCGCCGAACACGCTGCGTGCCCTTCAGCAGGTCCTGGCTGATCGTCGTGTTGAAGGGCAGCTCCATCTGATAGATCGTGACGCTGTCCGGCTCGAGCTCGACGGTCTTCTGCACGCAGGCGCGCCAGTTCTCCTCGGTCTCGCCGAGCATGCCGGCGATCAGGTCGATGTTGATTTGCGGAAAGCCGAGCCCGCGCGCCGCGCGGTACGCCTGCACGATTTCCGGCGAGCGGTGCGCGCGGCCGTTCAGCTCGAGGATCCGATCGTCGAAGTTCTCGACGCCCAGGCTCAGGCGCGTCACGCCCATCCGCCGGATCGCCGCCAGCTTGGTCTCGGTGAGCGTGCCGGGCTCGCACTCGAAGGTGATTTCTTCGGCGCCCGTCCACGACGCCGTGGCCGACAGCCGGCCGACCAGTCCTTCGAGCTGCTGGGTCGAGAGGAACGACGGCGTGCCGCCGCCGAAGTACACGAAGTTCAGCGGGCGCCCGGCCACCGCCGGCTGCTTGCGCGTAGAGCTCCCACTCGCGCGCGAGCAGGTCGAGATAGTGCGCGACTTCCTGGGAGTTCTTGTCGGTGTAGACGCGAAAGTAGCAGAAGTGGCAGCGCTTGCGGCAGAACGGAATGTGCAGGTAGAGCCCGAGCGGCACGCTCGGATCGGCGGCGCGCGCCAGCGCGGGCCGCGCGTCGACGTCGACGGCCTCGCGCGTCCACACGGAGAACGGCGGATAGGTCGCGACGAAATAGCTGCCGACGTCGGTTTGATCTGCGAGCGCGGTGCGTCCGGAGTTCATTCATCGGTGCGAGTCGCTCTCGACGAGCCACGAGTTAGCCACGAAAGCACGCAGAACCCGCAGAAAAAGCTCAATGTCTCTGCGTGTTCGCGTGTTCGTGCGTGCGATTGATCTTACCCGAAACAGTACAGACGCGCCGTCGGTCGAGCCGATGACGACGCGGCCGGCGGCGATCGCGGGCGAGGCGGTGATCGCGTCGCCGACTTCGAACTCCCACCGCTTCTGTCCGGTCGCGGCGTCGAGCACGTACAGCTTGCCGTCGCTCGATCCGACGTAGACGCGGCCGCCGGCGACGACCGGCGACGAATCGACGCGCGCCCGCGTGACGAATTTCCACGCGCGCTTGCCGCTCGCGGCGTCGATGGCGTGCACCGCCTTGTCGCGGCCGCCGATGATCACCTTGCCGCCGGCGAGCGCGGGCGACGAGTAGTAGGGGAACTCGCGCTCGGAGTCGCGGAAGGTCCACGCGACCTTGCGGGTGCGGACGTCGATCGCCAGCACGTCCGCCCCGAACGTCCCGAAGTAGGCGCGGTCGCCCTCGACCACGGCCGACGAGCCGGTGTTGGATCCGATCGGCAGCGCGAACAGCGTCTTGCCGTCGGCCACGCGCACGGCGCGGAACTGTTCGTCGCAGCCGCCGAAGTAGAGGACGCCGTTCAGGACGGCGGGCGTGGCGTGAACCGGGCCGTCGGTCTGCAGTTTCCAGCGCACGGTCGCCGGTGCGGCTTTCGAGCGCGTAGAGGTTCGTGTCGTACGAGCCGATCAGCACGAGGTCGTCCACCAGCACCGCCGACGATCGGATTTCGTCGTTGGTCTTGAACGTCCAGCGCTTGCGGCCGTCCTGCAGGTTGACGGCATGGAGGATGCCGCGCCAGATCGCCGATGAAGACCGCGTCGGCGTTGACGGCCGGCGACGACTCGCCGATGAACCCCGCTTCGCCGGTTGCGTACTTCCACTTCAGCTTCCCGGTCTCGAGATCGATCGCGAGCAGTTCGCCCTTCGACGATCCGACGTAGACCGCGCCGTCAACGATCGCGGCGGAGGATTCGATCGATTCGCCGGCTTCGTAGGTCCATTTCAGCCGAAGCGTGTCGGGCGGTGCGGCGGGCGCGACGCCGGTCAGGCGCGGCGTTGCCGCGAAACTGCGGCCAGTTGGAAGGCTGTCTGCGCCCCGAGCGGCGACGACCAGGATCAGCCACGAAAACACGAAGAACACGAAACAAGAATCGTGACTCTGTCTTCGTGCCTTCGTGTCTTCGTGGCTTGCATCTGTCTACTTGGTTCCGGCATTTGCCGCGAGCGCGAAGAGCTGGTTCCTGTTGTTCAGGAACAGCGCGCCGTGCGCGGGGACCGGCGTCGCGTAGACGGCGCTGCCCATGTTCGTTTCGGCCAGCACCTTCTTGACCTTCCCGGTCTGCAGCACGGTGACGTCGCCGTCCTCGTCGCCGAGATAGACCTTGCCGTCCACGACGAGCGTCGAGCCCCAGACGGCGGCGAACATGTCGTGCTCCAGTACTCCTCGCCGGTCTTCGCGTCGAGGCAGTGCAGGAAGCCGCTGAAGTCGGGAATGTAGACGAGGCCGTCGGCGATCGACGCCGTCGAGATCGAGCGGCGGATCTTGTCGAAGTGCCAGACCCGCCCGCTCTGGGTGATGTCGCCGCGCTTGGTGGCGTCGATGCAGTAGAAGTGGCCGACGCCTTCGCCGTGCTCGGGATCCTGTCCGTTGGCGATGTAGACCTTGTCCTCGTAGATCACCGGCGTGCGCGATCACCTCGTTCCGCGTCTTCGGCCACACCGAGTCCTTCGGGTTGGTGTCGAACTCCCAGAGCTTCTTGCCGGTGGCCGCTTCGTAGCCGCGCACCCAGCCGTCGCCCTGCGCGCTCACCACCTGGTCGACGCCGCCGATCTTCCCGACCGAGGGCGTGGACCATTGGCCGTGGAGAATGCGGTCTTCGACCGAGTTGTCTTCCCACACCAGCTTGCCGGTGGTCTTGTTGATCGCGATGATCGCCGGCGCTTTCGGCGACGGAATGTGGACGTGGCTCTCGTCCTGCCCGTTCGATGTGCTGACGAACACCAGATCGCCGAGGATGACCGGCGACGAGTTCGACAGGTTGTGCGGGTACGAGCCGACCTCTTCCATCATGTCGAACGACCAGATCACGTCGGGATCGTGCTCGCCGGTGAGCTTCTCGTCGGTGACCGGGCCTTCGTTCTTGCTGTCGCGGAACCCGTTGATGTCGAGGCAGTAGACGACGCCGCGATTCGTCGTGTAGTAGAGACGCGTCCCTTCAACGAGCGGCGACGAGGCCACGCCCTGGTAGGGCCAGTCGTTCGCGCGGCCCGACGCCAGCTTTTCGCTGGTCTGCTGCCACAGGAACGTCCCGTCCGATTCGCGGAACGCCATCAGCACGCCGCGATCGCCCGGCTGCTTCGGATCGCGCAACCCTTCGTTGTTCGTCCCGACGAACACCATCCCGCCGGCGACGACGGGATTGCCGTAGCTCTGCGAGCCGAGATCCGCGACCCATTTCACGTTCTTCTTGGTCTTGATGTCCCAGTCGATCGGCAGCCCCTTCATGTTCGAGACCATGTTGCGGTCGGGCGTGCCGCCCCACATCGGCCAGTCGCCGCTGCCGGGATCGGACGCCGACAGTCGCGACACGCGCGCGATCACAGCGCGAGAACGACCACGGAGCACGGCACGACGGCAGGCGAGTCGACGACGTGTCTCGATCTGCCGTGACCACCGGTAGTGCTATGCAGTTGATTCATTGGTTTGCCACGAGCTTCAGGTTGTCCAGATACGCGCCGAACTCCGCGTCCACGAACAATCCCGGCGCGCCTTGCCGGTTGCCGATCGGATCGGTCTTGTCGATCATCCAGTCCGCCGGCTCCGCTTCGCCGGTCGGCCACGCCTTGCCGCGCGCGCGGACCTTGCCGTCCGGCAGTGTTCTCCACGCGCAGCTTCAGGTGGTACCAGGTGTCGGCCTTCCAGGCGAACGGCGACCTTGGCCGTCCGCTGCGTCTCCGGCTCCCACGGCTCCAGCTTGAGCAGCTGCGAGTTGCCGTAGAGCACGAGCGAATAGCGCTGCGCCGTGATGCCGATGTCCGACATCTGCCGCCGCCGCGTCGTTCCGCGCACGTCGGCCTCGATGGTGTAGTTGGACCAGTCGGTCGGTCCGATGAACGCCCGCAGCCGCTTGAAGATGGTGTTGTCCGGCGGCCTTCTGCAGCACCTTCTGCCCGTCGAGCGTCGTCACCGAGAACTTGCCGGCGACGGCGTTGATCCACCCGGCCGGGACGGCGCCGTCGGCGTACGCGTCGAACGTTTCGGTCCACGGCAGCGGGCGGACGACGCGCGCGCGCGCCTCGCCGCTCACGCCCCGACCGTCGCCTTGATCGTGCCGGCCTGCTCGATCGGGTCGGCGGCGACGGTGAACGATCCGTCGGCGCGACCGTGCCCTTCAAGCCCTGCAAGCGCCCACGTCGCGCGCCGGCTCCTCGCGCAGGAAGCGTCCCTTGCGCGTCGAAGAGCCTGCGCGCGCAGCTTCACGGTCTGGCCGGGCTTCAGCACGAGCTCGGTCGGCGACACCTGCACGAACGCCGGATGCGCCTTCGCCTTTCTCCGCCGGCGCGTCGACGGCCAGTGCCGGTGAGCGCCTTCGCGGTCTTCGGTCCGATCGCGTACACGGCGTCGCTCGAGACGAAGAACACGCGGCCGCGCGACATCGCCGACGCCGGCGAGCACCGGCTCGGGCGTGCCTTCCTGCTGCTGGACGCTGTCCTTGCTGATCGGCAGCTCCACTTCGCTCAGCACCTCCGCCTTGTCGGCCTGCGGCCGGACGATGAAGAACTTGCCGCTTTCGGTGCCGACGTACAGCTTGCCGTCGGCGAACACGAGCGGCGCCTTCTGCCCCGTGCCGAGCGGCTGCCGCCACAGCTCGCGGCCGGTTTCGACGATCGAACGCCTTCAGCCGCGATCCGTTTTCGATCTGGTACACGCGGTTGCCGTCGATCACCGGCGATGAGAAGCCGAACTGGTCGCCTTTCACCGCCCACTTCGTCGTCTTGATGTCGCCGGTCTGCGATCCGTCGATCGCGCGCGATCATGCCGAGCTCGCTCGATGTCGAGGTTCTCGTCGCCGTGCGAGACGATGACGCTCGATGCCGCTGACGACGACGCCGGTGTTGATCGCGCGCTTGGCGGCGACGAAGCTCCAGACCTTCTCGCCGGTCTGCGGCTTCATGCGCGTGGACGGCGCCGTCGCCGGTGCCGGCGATGAGCAGCCGCAGCCCGTTGATCGTCGCGATCGTCGGCGCCGCGTAGGCCGTGTCGTAGGGGCGGCCGCCGGGCGTCGCGATCCACACGATCTCGCCGGTGCGCTTGTCGAGCGCGACGAAGCGGTGCGCGCGGTTGCGCCTGCGTGCCCCAGCTCGAGATCGCCGCGCTGACGATCACCAGGTCGCCGTCGATGAGCGGCGACATCGTCCGGCCGCCGTGCGTCGTGAACGCCGCGAACTCTTCGCCGATCGAGCGATCCCACAGCAGCTTGCCGTCCTTGCTCAGCGCGACGACCTGCGCGCCGACGCTCGAGCGCGTAGATGTTGCCGGTGTCGGGATCCGCGGCGGGCGAGGCCCAGCCCACGCGGTGCGGCGGCACGTCGCTCTGGAAGATGTTGAACTTGTATTCCCAGACCACCTTGCCGGTGTCGGCGTCGAGCGCCATCACGCGCTCCTGCAGCGCCGGCCCGCGGCCGGCCGGGTTCTGCAGGTAGACGCGGTTGCCCATGACGATCGGCGCCGAGCGGCCGCCGTACGGCGACGCGCCACAGGAAGTTCTCGCCGTTGAGCGCCCATTTCTCGACGAGGCCGGTTTCCTTCGACGTGCCGTCGC
The DNA here is from genome assembly GCA_963731545.1 of uncultured Acidobacteriota bacterium. Classification (GTDB taxonomy): domain Bacteria; phylum Acidobacteriota; class Vicinamibacteria; order Vicinamibacterales; family CAVVIG01; genus CAVSWN01. Next base: position 81,311 of record CAVSWN010000004.1, read on the forward strand.
GGAACGGCCCGCGCGCCTCCGGCCAGTCGCCGAGGGCGACCTTCCGTGGGCCCTGCGCCGAGCCTGGCGACGGAGCGCCGAGGCCACCGCGCACGCAGAGCGATTCTTCAGCATCATGACTCTCTCAGCGTCTTGCGCATCTCGAGCGCCAGGATCAGCCACCAAAGCACGAAGCAACTGCAGTTTCTTCCTCGTCTCTGCTTCGTTATCCGACTCAAAACTCACGCCCATCCGAACACCAAACGTTCGGGGCGCGCCCATTTCGCCGACGAAGCCCGACGGCGCGAGCCCGGGATACGGAAACGCGAGCGGGATGTAGCGCGTGTCGAGCGCGTTGCGAATCCACAGCTCGCCGAACACGTGCGCGGCGCGCACGCCGGCGCGCAGGTTGGTGAGCGTGTACGCGCCCTGCCCCGCCGTGTTGGCATCGTCGTACTGAAAGTCGCCGTAGCAGATGGCCTCGGCCCGCGCGGTCAGCGAGAGCCCGTTGCGCAGCGGGCGGGCGTATTGAATGCCGAAGTCGGCGGTGTAGCTCGGCGCGTTCGCCAGCTTGTTGCCGCTCACGTCGACGCCGTTGGACCTGCTGCCGTCCGAGAAGCGCGCGTGCGAGAAGCCGGCGCCGCCGAACAGATCGAGATCGCGATCCGGCGCGCGCGTGGATCTCGAATTCCACGCCCGAGCTCGTCGCGCCGGCGGCGTTGTCGATGAAGAACTGCCCGGGCACGAGCACGTTGGGCACGTTCACCTGCATATCGGTCCAGTCGATGTGGAACGCGGCGAGGCTGGCCCGACAGGCGGTTGTCGAACGCCGACGTTTTCACGCCGCCTTCGTAGTTCCAGCTGTGCTCCTGGTCGTAGGCCTCGGCGCCCGTCGGCGAGGCCGGCGTTGAAGCCGCCGGCCTTGAATCCGCGCGAGACCGTCCCGTAGACCGTCGTTGTCGGCCGCGACGCGGTAGGCGACGGCGAACTGCGGCGAGACGTCGCTGAAGTCTTTTTCGGGCGTCAGGATGATCGCCGGCGCGATCGAAGTCGGGAATGAAGAACGTGTTCAGGCGCGCGGTCTTGTGCTCGCGATCGCCGCGCGCGCCGACCACGATGTCGAGCGTCTTGGCGATGGTCCACGTGGTCTGTCCGTAGACGCCGACGCCGCGATCGTCGAGCGACGACTGCGGCGAGTGCTGGCTGACCGGAAACGCCAGGAACTGCGAGAGCGAGGAACGGCGAGAAGTTGTTCACGGCGTCCTGCTCGTAGTTCTGCGTGAACAGGAACGCACCGGCCTGCCATTTCAGGGTGACGCGAGGCGAGAGCACGATCGGCGCGCCCTTGGCTGACGAGAACCGGGCTTCTTCCGTGAACTGAAAATCCTTCTCGGCGTTGCTTCGCGTGATGAGGGCGAGCGACGTGTAATCGAGGTCGGTCAGATCGTCGGTGTCCCAATGCAGAAAGCCGGCGGTGTTCGAGAAGTCAATCTTGGTTCCGGCGTACGCCACGTGGACGGTCTGCGAACGGATGTTGCGATGGGTGAAGCCTTCGACGGTTCGAAACGCGTGAAACGGTTTCGCGCGAAGGCCCGCGAGGTCGCTCAGCGAGTAGTCGCCGTCGCGCGCGCGTTCGCCGCTGAATACGCCGCGCGCTTCCCACCGCGCGTTCGGCTTCCACAGGAGCTGCGCCTTGCCGAACGTGGCCGATCGCGAGTCGATGTCGTTGCCGGTGATGTCGTTGGTCGTGAAGCCGTCGCGGCGGGTGAAGCCGAAGCCGAACGACGCCGCCAGCTTGTCGGCGACGATCGGTCCGGATGCCGAGGTGCGCACGTCGCCGCTCGAGAAATTGCCGAACGGGCGCAATCACGCTGCCGTTCCACTTCTTCAGCGACGGCTTCCGCTCATGATGTTGATCACGCCGCCGAGCGCGTTGCGGCCGAACAGCGCGCTCTGCGGTCCGCGGACGAACTCGACCTGTTCGACGTCGATGAACTCGACGCTCGACGAGTTCGCGTTGAGCTGCGGGACGCCGTCGATGTAGCTCGTGATGCCCGGGTTGGCCGGGCTCGAGCCGACGCCGCGGAACCGCGCGTTGCTCAACTTGCGGGCGCTGAATTCGCTGAAGAACGTGTTGGGTGAAAACCAGCCGGCGTCGCTCACGGTGCGCGAGTCGGCGGCGGTCAACCAGTCGCGCAGCATGACCGTCACGCTCAGCGGGAGGACCTGGGGATCCTCGGGTTCTTTTTGCGCCGTGACCTCGACCGGCGGTAGCGTAATGCGTGGCGGGTCTTGCGGCGCTTGCGCCAGGGCGCCGACGGCACGCACCAGGACGAGCGGCCACGGCCGCAATGACCGTGGCATGTCGTCTTATACATTGCAGAATTCTCCCACATCTTTGGAGCTCTGTCATGACGCTTCCGTCGGTCGTGAGACGTATGACGCTCGTGTTTGGTCTCGGGTTCGCGGTTGCTGCACGTCCGCACGCGGCCGATGATGGCCACAGTGGCGAGGACCGAATCGTAACGGATTGTCTTCGGAGACTGGACTGTTGCAGCAATGGCCGTCGAGCGGTCCGGCTCAGGTGTGGTCGATCGCGACGCTGGGCGCCGGCTACGGATCGCTGGCCATCTCGGGCAATTCCATTTTCGCGCAGGGCGCGAAAGACCGGCAGAGTGTCGTCTACGCCCTGAACCGCGCGGATGGCAGCGGGCTCTGGTCGAAGGCGCTCGGCCGCGCTGGAAGCAACGACCGCGGATCGGGCCCGCGTGGGACGCCGACGGTCGACGGCGACCGGCTCTACATCCTCACCGAAGAAGGCGACCTCTGGTGCCTCCTCACCAACGGCAACGAAGTGTGGCACCGCAACATCCTGCAGGAGTTCAGTGGACGGCAGATCGGCTGGCTGCTCAGCGAATCGCCGCTCGTCGATGGCGGCAAGGTCTACGTCACGCCCGGCGGGTCGCGCGCCGGCATGGTCGCGCTGGACAAGATGACGGGGAAGACGGTGTGGACCAGCGATCAGTTGAGCGACGAAGCGGGCTATTCGTCGCCGATTGCCGCCGACGTGGATGGCGTCCGCGTGGTGATGACGCTGACCGCGAATGCCGGCGTCGGTGTCCGCGCATCGGACGGGAAGTTGATGTGGCGGTTCCCGGCCGTCGCCAACGACACGGCCAACGTCGCGACGCCGGTCTTCGCCGACAAGAAAGTGTTCTATTCGTCGAACTACGGCACGGGTGCCGCGCTGCTGGAGCTCGCGGCGCAGAACGGCGAAGTGAGCGCGCGGCAGGTCTACTTCACGCGGGAAATGCAGAACCATCATGGCGGAGTCGTGCTCGTCGACGGCTACCTGTATGGCTTTCACAACTCCATCCTCGTCTGCATGGAGTTCGCGACCGGCAAGACGCTGTGGCGGCACCGCAGCGTGGGGAAGGGGACGCTCACCTACGCGGACGGCAATCTGTATCTGCTGAGCGAAGACAACGTGGTCGGCCTCGCCGCGGCGTCGCCGTCAGGCTACGTGGAGAAGGGGCGGTTCAAGATTGCCGACCAGGGCTTGCCGAGCTGGGCGCACCTCGTGATCAGCGACGGCAAGCTGTACGTGCGCAACCAGTCGATGATCACGGCTTACGACGTGAAGGCCAAGTAAGAACGCAAAGGCCGCAAAACCGCGAAGAACTTCTGTACGTGGCGTCCGCCTTCAGGCGGACCTAGCCGCCGAGGTTGAACGCGGCGATGCTCTTGCGATCGCGCGCGTAGAGCGTCGTGCCGACCAGCGTCGGCGGCGTCCACGACAGGTGCCCCTCGCCGAGCGCGCGGGTCCACAGCTTCTTCGGACCGCCGGCGGGCCAGGTGGAGGCGAGGCCCTTCGCGTCGGACATGAAATTGCGCGTCGGGCCGCCCCACTGGGTCCACTCCGATGAGGCGCGCGGATCGCAGACGACTGCGACAAGAGCGATCGCGAATACGGCGGCCCAAATAATCCACCTGCGGATCATATCGACAGCTCAGATCAGCCTTCGTGTTTTTGTGCTTTCGCGGCAAATCCGTATGGTTCGTCGCAGGCCTGACAAGAAAAACAGATGCGAAAACTCGACGTCTTCAACCACATCTATCCCAAGGGCTACTACGAGCGGCTGATGAAGGTCGCGCCCAACTACAAGGACATCGGCAAGCGGATGCGCAACATCCCGATGCTCGTCGATCTCGACGTGCGCTTTCGCGTGATGGATCGATTCGACGACTACGAGCAGGTGTTGTCGCTGCCGACGCCGCCGATCGAGGTCTTTGCCAGCCCGTCCGACGCCATCGATCTGGCGCAGGCGGCGAACGACGGCATGGCCGATCTCGTGCGCCGGCATCCCGCCCGGTTTCCGGGCTTTGTCGCCTCGCTGCCGCTCAGCGACCCGGAGGCGTCGCTGCGGGAGCTGCATCGCGCGGTCGGGCAGCTGGGCGCGCGCGGATTCCAGATCTTCTCGAACATCTGCGGCCGGCCGATCTCGGGGCCGGAGTTTCTCCCGCTGTTCGAGGCGATGGCGGCGTACGACCTGCCGATCTGGCTGCATCCGTTCCGCGGCGCGGATTTCTCGGATTACGCCACCGAAGATCGATCGCAGTACGAGATCTGGTGGACGTTCGGCTGGCCGTACGACACCAGCGTGGCGATGGCGCGCCTGGTGTTCGCCGGGCATTTCGATCGGTTTCCCAACCTGAAGATCATCACGCACCACATGGGGGCGATGGCGCCGTACTTCGAAGGCCGGATCGGCCCGGGCTGGGATCAGCTCGGCGCGCGAACGTCGGACACCGACTACTCGGTGGTGCTGAAGGCGCTGGCGAAGCGGCCGCTCGACTACTTCAAGATGTTTTACGCCGACACCGCGCTCTTCGGCGCCTACGACGCCACCGTGTGCGGCCTGCGGTTCTTTGGCGCCGATCACGTCGTGTTCGCGTCCGATGCGCCGTTCGACCCGGAGCAGGGACCGATGTACATCCGCGAGACGATCGCGATCGTCGATCGGCTGCCGATCGACCACGAGGATCGGGAACGCATCTACTGGCGCAACGCCGCGGCGCTGTTGAAGTTGTGATCGACGCGCGGACCGTAGGCCGGCTACAAGGCGGCCTACACGTGCGATCCCTGACGCGCGACAAGCTGTGCGACAATGGCGCCATGCTGAGACGCTCGTTCTTCTCACGCGCGGGTGGATTCGCCGCAGCCCTGGGCTTCGTCGATCAAAAGGCACCCGACGCGCCGCCGGCACCGGCGACACCGTGGCAGCCCGCACGCCACGAACAGGATGCGTGGCTCGACGAGCTGCCCGGGAAGCACCGCGTGGTGTTCGACACCTGGACCGCGTCCCGGTTTCCCGACAGCATGCTGTTCGCGGGCAACATCTTTCGCGGCAATCGCGACTACAGCCTCACCGAGCGCGACCTCGCCGTCATCATCGTCATGCGCCACCAGACGGCCCCGTTCGCCTTCAGCGACGCGCTGTGGGCGAAGTACGGCAAAGCGTTCTCCCGGCGCATGGAGTGGGTGGATCCGAAAACGCAGGAACCGCCAGTCGTCAACCTCTACACACGGCAACTGACCAACTTCGTGAAGCAGGGCGTGCATCTCGCCGTCTGCAATCTGACCACGCGCGCCTACACGGACATCATCGCGCGGGAAACGCAGCGCAGCACCGACGAGGTCTACAAAGAGCTCACCACGAACACCGTCGGCAACACCCATTTCGTCCCGGCGGGCGTCGTCGCGGCGACGCGTGCGCAGGAGCGAGGCTACTCGTTAGTCAGCATCGGCTGATCGCCGAGCGGGTGATCGGCGATCGCGGGATCGGCGATCGATCGTCGTGAACGAGACGCTCGAGTACCTCCAGCTCTTTGCTCGCTTTCCATTCGCCCTGCGGCGGTTCCTTCGGCACACAGTCTCGCTGGACGAAGCTCGGCGCGTGATTCGCGAGCGCATGGCGAATCGTGACGAGCGCTTTCTGCGATTGGTCGAGCGGAGCGTGTACGGCCACCCGCGCAGTCCATACCTGCAATTACTCAAGCACGCTGGATGCGAGCTGGGCGACCTGCGCCATCTCGTCACACAAGAGGGACTCGAGAGCGCGCTGCACTCGCTCCGTGAACGAGGCGTATTCGTCACCTTCGAAGAACTGCGCGGCCGCAAGCCCATCGTCCGCAATGGGCTGACACTGACCGTCGTTGCGCGGGATTTCGACAATCCCCTGGTCCGGCGCGACTTTGGGATCACGACCGGCGGTTCGAGCGGGCTGGCGATGGGCGTCAACCAGAATTTGGATCTGCTGGCGACGAAACGCTGTTCCGGCGGCTCATGCTCGAGGCGCATGGGATGTTCGGCTCTCCCATCGTGCTGTGGGGTCACGTGCTGCCGGGAGCGTCGATCGCGGGATTTTCATGTACGCGCGCATGGGGCAGCCGGTGGAGAAGTGGTTCGCGCTGCGCCCGTGGCGCGATTCCAAGTACTGGGTCAAATACGGTCTGGCTGCCGTGTACATGATTGGGTGTCTTCGCGCGGCCGGCGTCGCGGTGCCGTTTCCGGAGGTCGTGACCCTCGATCGCGCGGAGGTCGTCGCCCGCCACGTTGACAGGCTGCTGGCCTCGCATCCGGGGTGCATGCTTTTCAGTGGGGTCAGCACCGCGTTGCGTGTGTGCATCGCCGCCCGCGAGTTGGGTCTGGATCTGACCGGGTGCGCGCTGCTGGTCGCCGGCGAACGGTGACCCTGCGAAGGCGCGCCAGATGCAGCAGGTTGGCGCGCGCGTCATTCCCACCTACGGCGTGGTCGAAGCCGGCATGGTCGGGTATGGCTGCGCCAACCCCAGCGATGTGACGGACGTCCACCTGAATCGGACGCGCTCGCGCTGTTCACGTACCCGCAGCGAGTCGAACCGAGCGGCGTCACCGTCCCCGCCTTCAACATCACGACCTTGCTGGACACGGCGTCCAAGATCCTGCTGAACGTGCAGATCGACGACTACGGGATCGTCGAACGCCGCGAGTGCGGCTGTGAGCTCGAGGCGAACGGGTTCACGACGCACGTTCGCGACATCCGCAGCTACAGCAAGCTCGTCGGCGAAGGCATCACGCTGCTGGGCGACGAGATGATCGAGATCCTCGAACGTGTGCTGCCGGCGCGTTTTGGCGGAAGCCGCCGACTATCAACTGCTCGAGGAGGAGGACAATCAGGGGTTCACGAGGCTGAATCTCGTCATCAGCCCGCGAGTCGAAATCCGCGACGAACCAGAGGTGCTGGCATTCATGTATCAGGCGCTCGCTCAGGCGTCGCCTCCCGGCGATATGGTGCGGTCGGTCTGGCAGGCGGCGCGTGCGATTCACATCAAGCGCCAGGAGCCAAGCGTGACCGCGACCGGCAAAGTGTTGCCGCTTCACATTCAACGCCGTCTCACAACACGGTTGTAGCGGGCATGAAACCCGCTGTGTCCTGCTTGCGCGCGCTGATCGTGGCGGTTCTGAGTTGCGTCGTGTTCGCGTGCGGGCAGCCGGCCGCGAAGGGCCGCATTCATGTGCTGGTCATAGCCAATACGGACATCCGGGACATTCCGCTCGGGCTCGCTGTCGAGGATCTGAAGGTGCAGGGCTATCAAGCCGAAGTGACGCCGATGCTCGGCGGCGCGCTGATGCCGGACGCGCTGGCGCGCGGCGATGCCGAGATCGGGTCCTTCAACAACGAGACGCTCTGGTCAGCGGTAGCCAAGGGTGCCCGGGCGCGTACGCTGATGCAGCGGCTCAGTTTGCCGAATCTGCTCGTCGCGAAGGCCGGCGTGGCCGGCTGCGGCGCGCTCGACGGCAAACCGATCGCGCTTGGCGCCCAGGGCGGCCTGAATCCCAGGTTGATTGCGCTCTATTTGGATCGCCAGTGCCCGGGCACGCAGCCACAGCTCCTGGTGATTCCCGATTCCACGGCGCGGAGCGCGGCACTCGCCTCGGGCAACGTGGATGCGGCTCTGGTCTGCTGAAGAGCTCGTGAAGCTGCGCACTCATGCGCCAGGCGGTTACGACGTGCTGGTGGATCTCACCAAGGCGTTTCCGCTCCTGCAGGTGACCGGTGTGCATGCACGCCAGGACTGGCTCGAGCAGAATCCACGCGCCGCGCGCGACTTCATCCGCGCGCTCCTGCTGGCGCACCGGCGCGTCATCGACGAGCCGCAGGTCTTGTATGCGAGGGCGGCCGATCAGCTGAAGCTTGCACCTGACGCCGCGAAACTCATCGTGGACGCATCGCTCGCCGCTGGCGCCTGGGATCCAAACGGCGCCCTCACGGACGCGAACGTGAAGTTCACGCTGAACTTCCTGAAAGAAGTCGGCGCTGTCCCGGGCACGCTCGAATTCCAGAACGTCGCCGACTTGTCGGTACTTGAACACCGTCCTCGAAGAAATCGGACGGAGGTAGCCAAGGACTCAGTCGCGATTGATCCCGGCGAGCCGTTCGAGCCGTCGATGAAGCCCCGAGGGCAGCGCGGCCTCCGCGGAACACGCGGCGACGATCCTCCAGTTCCGCACGTCGCCAAAGAAGGCGCGCGGGTCGTGTTTCAAGGCCTGCCGGACGAACCGACGCGCGTCCTTGAACTCGGCCGCTTCGTACGCGAGGTACGCGAAGTAGCGATTGATGTTGCTGCGCGCCCGCGCCTCCACGGCCGCGGTGTCCGCCGGTGCCAAGGCGCGGCACTTCTCGAACACCACGTTCCACTCCGCGTGCATCGCGCGCCAGTCGCGCGACATCTGACCCGGGTGCCGCCGATACATCGTGAGCGCCTCGGGCACCGCGTGAACGCTGTCGGCATCCGCGAAGGCGATGCGCAGCGTCAGATCGAAGTCGTGACAGCGGGGCAGCGCGACGTCGAAGCCCCCGCGCGTTCCACTGTCGCCCGGCGCATCACGAGCGTCGAGCTGCTGCCGACGACGTAGTCCTCCAGCAGGTGGCGAAAGCCGATCGAGCCACGCCAACGAGACGGATGCACGGCGATCGGCCGATCGTGCTCGTCGATCAGGCTGCACCACGAAAACGTGACCGCGGCGGAGGGATGCGTCTCGAAGAATGCAACGTGCCGCGCCAATTTAGATGGCAGCCACAGATCGTCGTGATCGAGCAGCGCGATGAACTGGCCCCTGGCCAGCGCGAGGCCCGCGTTCAAGACGAAGGGCGCGCCGCTGTGCTCGTGCTGCGTCAGGCGCAGACGCGAATCGCGAATCGCACGTACGCGCTCGACCGTGTCGTCGGTGGACCCGTCATCCAGGACGAGGATCTCGAAGTCCTCCAGCGTTTGCCGCAGGGCCGACCGGATGGTGGTGGTGACGAACCGGCCGGCGTTGAAGGTAGGAATGAGAACGCTGACCAGCGGGATGCTACCCGCCATGCGATGTTTTCCACTCGTTTGAGCGGATAATCGGCTGTCTTCCGTTTGCACTCGTGATGCGAGAGAGACCGATGCAGGACCGAAACCGATTCATGCGATGAAGGTTGGCCACTGATGATACGCGAGGACCGGCTCGCGCTGAGATTCCTCGGGGCCGGGAGCATCGCGATCAACCTCGGCCTGCTGGCGATGCTCGGCGTGCAGCACGGCAACGACACTGTGCGCTACATCGCCAGCGCAGCCGAGATGTTGGCGGGTCAACCGTTTCGCGGGCAGAACGGCTGGCTCTATATCGGATACAACGGACTGCTCGCCGCCACCGAGGCGACAGGGGCTGGCCAACTCGGCGTGATCGGATTCCAGTTTGCCGTCGCGGCGTGCGCGACGCTCGCCCTGTACGACCTCGGTCGGCAAGTCGGCGGGCGGCTGGCGGGGCTGATCGCCGCAACTGTTTTTGTCATCGACTACGACATCGCGCGCTGGCATTTGTACGTGCTGACCGATTCGCTCTACATCTCCCTTGTCGCGATCGCGACCTGGGCGGTGCATCGCGCGGCTGAACGCCGTGGCCGCGCGTACGCTCTGGCCGCCATGGTGCTGATGGCCATCGCTCTTGTCCGGCCCAACGGCTGGCTGATGATTCCGGTTGCCGCGATTTACTGGATCGCCAGGAGCGACCTCGGTCGGACCGCGAAGCGTGCCATGGTCGTTGGCATCGTGCTGGCGTGTGTGGGCGGCGGCGCCGCGGTCGCGATCGTACAGTTCGGCCGCCTGCCGCCGTCGAGACCCGGTCCGCGCCGGCCGACTGGGGAGATCAAGCCGCTGCCATTCGCTCCAGCCATGACGTTGCGAGGGCGGTTGAACCCGGTCCAGATTCCCAAACGGATCGGGACCGAGTTGCTCCACGTGCACCGCAGCTTTTCGTTGAAGCACAAGCTGATGGTTTTCGCCATGCTCGCGGTCGTTTATCCGCTGGCGGTGTGGGGATTCCTCAGGAGCCGGGGACAGCCGCTGGCGCGACTGATGCTCGGGATCGTGGTCGCCCATCTGGTGCTGGTGGGCATCACCTTCAGCGACCGCGACGGGCGCTATCTGCTGTACGTCTTCCCGCTCATGCTGGTTTTTGCAGCGAGCGCCGCCGCCGCCCTCGGTCAGGGACGCGGCAGACGATAATGATGTAGGTGATGTGGGTTGTTTGACGTGATCGAGCTGTTTTGATGGCATCAGGAGGGTTGGCTGCGCGACGCGCGCGATTGGCTGCGCGCTGGTCGAGCGTGGCGTGAGCGTCGCGGTCGTGATGCCTGCTGGTCGAGCCATGTGGATGCGTACGAGCTCGACGGGATGGCGGTGCGCTAGTTCGCGCTGTGGCGGTGGCAGGCGATGCTTTATCGGAGATGTGTTTTGTGTGTTGTTGGGTGTGTTGTGTGTTGTGTGTGTGGGTGTTGTTGTGTTGTGGTGTTGGTTGGGTTTTGTTGGTTTGTGTGGTGTGTTTGGGTGGTGGTTGTTTGGTAGTTGTGGTGGTGTGGTGGTGGTGTGTGTGTGGTGGTGTTGGTGGTGATTTGGTGTGGGTTGTTGCAAGTACGCCGGTGTGGTGACGCTTGGCTTTCTTCCACGCTGGTGGACATCCGCTGGCTGTTGTAAGGCGTCACGTCATGTGTGCTTTGTTGGTGTGGGAAGGGCGGAAGCGGCCGGAGCGGTTCTTCGCTGGCGCGCGAGTTTGGACGTGCACTTCATCGCTGTGGCGGCGGGATCGCGTTGCGATCAGCGCTTCGCGGGACTTTGCGACCGGCAATGGAGATGACTGGGTTCATCGATCAGTTCAAACCGATGCGCTGTCGCGCGTTTGAGCGCAGCTGGATTGGTCAACACCTCACCGCGCGAGGGGCTGCAAACACGTTTCTCGAGGCTGCGCGCTCGATGCGCCATTGAGCACGTCGATCCTGACGGCTTCGCGTGCGATTCGGCTTCGTCGCGTAGAGGATGGTTTGAAGGCAGGACTCGAGTGGCTGCTGACTGATGCGCGCTGGCGCGAGCGCGGCGAACAGGGTCAGGCTTCGTGAAGAGCTTGTTTGCCACGCCGCTCGCTGTCGACGCGCACGTGGCCGCTACCGCGCTGCTAGAAGTGTCTGACCGGACAGATCGGGTCACTCCGGTGAACAGACCGGTCCGCGATTGACCGGAGTCGAGGTCCCCGCGAGCAATCCTGCACGAACGCGCGGAGCCGCAGCTCGACACGCCGCCGCAAGGCCGTCAACCACTGGCGACCGTCGGCGATGAAGCGCCAGGCGAGACGGGCGAGCAACCGATGGCCTGACGCCGCGGGTCGGACGTGCTTGCCGTACCCGCGCCGGCGCCAAACCGTAGATCGGTCAGCGCCGGGCTCTCGGCCCGCGTGAAACCGGAGTGGACGACGCGCACGGTGGGGGTTTCGTACGGCGTGGCCGGACGCCAGCCGCGCACGTGAGATCGACGTCCTCCCCGGCGTAAAACGGTCCGCCGCGCCGAGCTCTCGTCGATCCACCGAGCGCCAGATGGGATCGCGCCGCAGGGCCATGCACGCGCCAATCCCTTCGACCGACATTTTCTGTTGCAGCCCGGTCGCGAGAAAAGGCGCTGTTCGCTCATAGTGCGGGATAAACCCCTTGGCGGCATCGAACGGCGCGGGCACGACGTTGCCGAACAGCAGCGCGACGCGCGGATGCTGCGCGAACGCGCGCTGAATGCCCCCCGCCCATTCGGGCGCGACCTCGCAGTCGTCGTCGGTCATGCCGACCAGAGCGCTGTGCACGAGATGCAAGCCGACGTTGCGTGCCGCGGACAGGCCGCGCGTGTCGGTTCGAACGTATCGCACACGCGGATCGGCGCCCATCGTCGTCAATGCGTTTTCCACGGACGCGTCGCTGCTCTGATCGACGATCAGGAGCTCGAGATCCGCGCCGCCGCCGGCGAGAATGCTCCGCGCGGTGTCGAGCACGCAAATGCCGCGGTCACGAGTGCAGATGACGACAGAGAGTGCGGGCACGACGGGTCATTGTCGCCTAAGCGGCGCGCAAGCGGATAAGCTGGCGCCGTGGCCCCCACGGTCAGCGTCGTCCTTCCGACGCACAACCGGCGTCCACTTCTGCCAGAAGCGGTCGAGAGCGTGCTCGCTCAGACAGGTCCGACGCTGGAGCTCCTGATCGTCGACGACGGCTCCACTGACGACACGCCGGCGTATCTGGCGGAGCTCGCCGGACGGGACATCAGGATCCTGACGGTGCCGAAGCGCAGCGGGTACGGAGCCGCCTGCAACGTGGGCCTGGCGCAGGTACGCGGCTCGTTGGTCATGTTCATGGACGATGACGACTTATTGTGGCCCGATGCGCTCACCACGTTGTCGACGGCTTTGCAGCGCGAACCGAAGGCGGTGGCTGCAGTGGGCGCTCGCTGGGACTGGTTCACGCAGGAAGGCTACCAGCGTCGCGACGCACATCCGCGCATCGCGCGCACGCGATCGGTCTTCGACGAGCTCTTGTTCGGATGGTCAGCGGTGTCAGGGCAGTGTCTCTACCGGACGTCGATCTTGCAGCAGATCGGCGGTTCAGACAGGATCTGCCTCCCTGCGAGGATCGCGAGCATTGGCAGCGCATCGCACGTCACGGCCCGGTCGCGCTCCGTCCCGAGATCGTCATGACCTATCGCTGGCATCCCGGCCAGAGTCGACTTCCCACCATTCGGGCACTTCGCGAGTACGTGGCGCGGACGGCCATCCGCGCCTTCCGCGCCGCGATCGCCGGCGAGCGTGCTGATTCGCAAGAGCACCTGGTGGTTCGATGCGGCGCAGGACGCGCTCGGCGAGGGGCGCTACGGGGACGCGATCGTGGCGACCGCCGCTCGTGGCGGCGTCGCCCGGCTGTTTGTGTCACCGCTCATCTGGCCGTCTTGTCGTCGCTGGGGCGGTGGACGTGGGGAGGAGCGTGCGCTCAGGCTCGAGATCGCCAGCGGCCCCAGACGATCAGCAACAGCACGAGCACCCCGCCCGCGGCGACCCACGTCTCGGGGCTGACGTCCGCGACCCATGCCAGGGCGGCGTCCACGACCTCTTTGCCCTTCGCCACGAGTCCCGATATGGCGGCGTACTCGAGAACCGATTGCGCGAGCATTGCGAATATCATCTTGCCATGCGTGAAACGGTTGCGGCGCCCAAACGTGTCAACACGCCGGGCCAGGTCTTATTCGCCAGTCTCATCGGCACCACGATCGAGTTCTTCGACTTCTACATCTACGCCACGGCCGCCGTCCTCGTGTTTCCGCGGCTGTTCTTCCCGGCATCCGATCCTGCCACGTCCACGCTGGCGTCGCTCGCGACGTTTGCGATCGCCTTTCTGGCGCGGCCGATCGGATCGGCCCTGTTCGGCCACTTCGGCGACCGCATCGGCCGCAAGACCACCCTGGTCGCGGCGCTGATGACGATGGGCGTGTCGACCGTGATGATTGGCGTGCTGCCGACATACGACACGATCGGGATTGCGGCGCCGCTGCTTCTCGCGCTGTGCCGCTTCGGCCAGGGGCTGGGTCTGGGCGGGGAGTGGGGTGGCGCGGTGCTGCTGGCGGTCGAGAACGCGCCGCCGGACAAACGCGCGTGGTACGGGATGTTTCCGCAGCTCGGCGCGCCCATCGGGTTCCTGTTCTCGGGCGGGATTTTCCTCCTGCTGTCGACGTGGCTCACCGACGATCAGTTCTTTGCCTTCGGCTGGCGGCTGCCGTTTCTGGCCAGCTCCGTGCTCGTGATTCTCGGCCTGTACGTGCGGCTGACGATTACCGAAACGCCGGTGTTTCAGCGAGGCGGTCGAACGGCGCGAGCGGGTGAAAGTGCCGATGCTCGAAGTGTTCAAGCACCACTCCGGCACGCTGGTCCTCGGAATCCTGGTGTCGCTGACCGCGTTCGTGATCTTCTACCTGATGACGGTGTTCGCGCTGTCGTGGGGCGTGAGCGCGCTGAAGTTCACGCGCGAGCAGTTCCTGATCATGCAGCTCTTCGCGATTCTGTTCTTCGCGCTGTTCATTCCCATCTCCGCGAAGATGGCGGAGCACGGGCGGCGGCGCATGCTGATGTGGGTCAACCTCGCCGTGGGGGTGTTCGGGCTCTTCATGGGCCCGCTCTTTGGCGCCGGGACGATCGGCGCGCTGCTCACGATGGTGATCGGGATGTCGCTCGTCGGATTGGTCTACGGGCCGTTGGGAACGGTGCTGTCGGAGCTGTTCCCAACGGCGGTGCGCTATTCCGGGAGCTCGCTGACGTTCAACCTCGCGGGCATCTTCGGCGCCTCGCTCGCGCCGTACGCGGCGACCTACCTCGCCACCAACTACGGGCTGCAGTGGGTCGGCTACTACCTGTCGGCCGCCGCGGCGCTGTCGCTGCTCGGTCTGGCGGCCACGCGCGAGACCAAGAACGAAGAGCTCTGACGCGCGGCGTCAGTGCGTCGCCACGGCCGGCGGCGGTTGGTAGTCCGGCACGTGGTTGACGATCGGCTTGATCGTCCGCAGGAACGCGTAGACCGATTTCAAGTCCTCGTCGGTGGCGTTGCGGTACGCGGGCCACGGCATCGGCGGCGCGATCGGGCGGGACACGCCCATGTGACGGCCGGTCCGGATGGCGTTGATGAACATGTCTTCGGTCCAGATCCCGAGCCGGTGTTCTGGTCGGGCGTGAGGTTGGCGGTGTAGCTGATGCCCCACGGTCCGGCGTAGGCGGTGTTGGTCGCCGCGCCGGCCGACAGCCAGGTGCCGGTGAGCGCCGGCGGAGTGGTCATCGCGAAGCCCTCCGGGTGTCCCGAGAGCGCGCGCGTCATGTCGGGCTCGGGGCCGTTCGCGCCCATCTTCCAGGGCGTATGGCAGTCGTGGCAGCCCATGATGGACACGAGATAGCGTCCACGTTCGACCCGGGCTTCGGTGCGGCCTTCGCGCGTCGAGCCGACGCGCGCGACGACGACCGGCGCGACGATCACCAGGGCCGCGATCACTCCGAACATCCATTTGCGATTCATACGTCCTCCAATGTATGTGTGTCGACACTATGTGTTTAAACACGTAAATAAGACGGTCGGCAGCGAGCCGCCGGTTCACATCGGTTCAGTCGACGTGCTCCTCGTAGACCGCTTCGAGGAGACGGCTCAACTCGAGCCACTCCCGCACGGACAGCTTCTTTTCGTAGAGTTTCAACAGACGATCGAGTGGGGCGTCGAGCCGGTCGATCAGCGCCAGCCCCTTGCGGGTGATCCGCGTCAGCGACAGCCGCCGATCGCGCTTGGAGCGGACCCGCTCGGCCAGCCCGCGGCGGACGAGGCCGTCGATCAGCCGGGTGACGTCGGCGCGGCGGTAGACCAGGCGGCTGGCGATCTCGCCCCGGGGATGGCCGTCGGGCGCGCCGCGCAGGATCCGCAGCAGGTTGAACGACGAGGACGAGACCCCTTCAACGCCGACCACGCGCTCGAAGTCTTCCTCGAAGTGGGCAAAGGCGACCTGGATATTGATGACCGCCCGCTGTATCGGGTGGCTCACCGCCCTGGTCGACTTGAGCCGCCGCTCGAGAATGCCCATCTCGGCCATATCGATGCGTGTTGTAACACACAGAAACATGTGTGTCAACACACACTTCTGCAACGCGTCACCGAGAGCCGATCGGCGTCGGGCTAGGCGGGCGCACGCGCGGGCAGGCGCGCCAGCACGTCGCGGGCGGACTGCACCTGGGCGAATTCACCGTGCAGGCTGGCCAGCGCGACACGGTGCATCTCCTCCGCGGAGTGCCGAACGCCGTCATGGCCTGTCCGCTCGAACGTGGC
Organism: uncultured Acidobacteriota bacterium; assembly: GCA_963731545.1. Taxonomy (GTDB): domain Bacteria; phylum Acidobacteriota; class Vicinamibacteria; order Vicinamibacterales; family CAVVIG01; genus CAVSWN01. The sequence goes on from CAVSWN010000004.1 coordinate 97,519, forward strand.
GGTGGCGTCCTCGACGACCACGACGTCGAAGCCCAGATTGCCGGCCATGCGGACCGTCGTCGACACGCAGTGGTCCGTCGTCAGGCCCGCGATCACGAGCGATCGGATGCCTTCGCGCTGCAAATGCGCGTCGAGCGACGTGCCGATGAACGCGCTGTTGACGGTCTTCTGAAAGATCGGTTCGCCTTCGCGCGGCATCGCCTCAGGCTTGAAGGCATTGCCGGGGAGATCGGGGCGCAAGGGCGATGTCGGCCGCTGGGACATGTGCTGCACATGGATCACCGGCCACTTCGCCTGCCGCCAGGCCGCGAGCAGGGCAGCGATCTGCTGCTCGGCGCCGGGATTGTTGCGAGCGCCCCATTGCGGATCGTCCAACCCTTGTTGCACGTCGACGAGCAGCAGCGCGGTGCGAGATGTCGGGGTCATCGGTCCTCCAGAGATCAGCGTCACACGGCCAATACGTACTTCGCCAGCGGCCCGATGCGCGCGAGCGTGTCGGCGCGCATGCGGCCGGGCAGATCGACTCCGGACGGGGCCTCGCGCCGGATGAACGCCCCCTGGATGGACCGCCGCGGTGCGGCCGAGTATTGACCGAATGGCCGTGCCACATGGATCCATTGAAGACAATCAGCGAGCCCGCCGGACCGCATGCCAGAACTTCGGGCTCCGACTGAGGCCCGTGCTGAGAACGCGGCACGAAGCGGGTGGCGCCGTTGTCGCTCCGAAACGCATCCACCATCAGGATGAACCCGACCATCGGCCACCCCTCGTCCTCGCGCGCGTAGTCGACGTGAAGGTTCTGCGCCGGCATGTGCGGCCGCACCGTCCGTGCGTGCATGTGTACTGAGCCTGAACGGCCGGCCGATGATGCGGCAGGCAGCTTCGAGGACCGGAGCGTACACATACAACGCATCGAACTCCGGACCACGGTTCACCAAATCGGTCACACGCGTCGTCGTGCTCCCGACCCTCACGTCGTCCGGGCTCGCGGCACGCAACCGCGGAGTCATAGCGTCGGCGAGCCGTCCCATGTCATCGTGGTCGACCGGCCCGGGGATGACCACGAAACCCAGGTCATGCAGATCGTGGAGCGCGTCAGCCGGGAGCGTGGACCCCGCGGCCATCACGCTGAACCAGTCCGTCATCGGGTTGGCTTGGTCGGGTAGCGCGCGCGCAATTCAGCGATGCGCGCCTTGACGATCCGCTTCACGAGCGGCAACGGCGGCGGCGCCGCAAGCGGAAATCTGATCGTCCCCTTCGAGGTTCCGTATCCCTTGATCTCGGCGGCGTAGGTCGCGCCTGATGGCGGCGCCGATCGGGTACAAGCTGGTGTGTTCCTTCCAGGCCGCGTACCAGATGAGCGATCGTCCGTCGAGCTTGAAGCCGGGAATGCCGTAGCTGAACGCCTCGACCGCACCCGGCGCGGCCGCGCGAATGGTTGCGCGGATCTTCTTGAGTGCGGCGCGAGCGTCAGGCGGCAGCGCGGCGAGGTAGGTACGTATCTGTCCTGCGGTTACGCGATCCGGAGACGCCATGGCTTTTCGGATCGTAGCATCACCGCAGCTTGTAGATCTGGATGTCGCCGTCTTCGCCCAGCTTCATCAAGGATGGGTTTTGTGCCGAGCGATTCGAATCGATCCACGCCGAAGGCGCCTCTGAATCCGTCGGCGTGCACGACGACATGCGTGACGCCGCGGTCGTGCAGCGCCGTCAGTCCCGCCGCGTCCGGAAATCCCTGGATGGCTTTGAACGTCTCCGTGTAGGAGGGCGGTGAGAAGCCACTGTAGCCGTTGAGCATCGGATGCCAGTGGCGCGTCGAATTCAGCATGTAGCCGGCGTTGGCAAAGAACACGTCGGGCGGATGCAGCGGCAGCTCGACGACGACGGCGGTCCGGACGCTCGCCAGCAGGTCGTAGATCGGTGGCGTTTCCGTGAAGACGCGAAACCGGGTCGGCGCATGCAGCGCCTCCACGTTCACGGCGGCGCAGATCGCCAGCGCGATCGCCGGCCACGCCCGGCTCGCACCCCAGCGGCGATGAACGGCGGCGACGCCAAATCCCGCCATCACCGCAATCATCAACAGGACGATCTGCCCCATGCGGGCGACGATGCGAATGGCGTTGAAGCCTGGCAGGTACGGATACAGCAGCGGAAAGATGGCGGTCCGCGGCAGCAGCGACAGGATCACGCATCCGATGGCCGCGGCAGCGCACATGCGGAGGCGGGCGTCGCGGCGCGTTTCCGGCCGCGCGAATGCGAACACGATCAGCGCGATGGCCGTGACGCCCGGGAACGCCGGCGCAACACTGCGGCCGACGAAGGCGTGGCTCCACAGGCTGTAGTGCACGCGCGAGACGGTGCTCAGGTAGTCCTGCCACGACGCAGCGCCCCGCTCGGCATGCACGATGTTCCGCTCGAAGCCGGTCAGCCGGTGCATCTCGTAGTACGCCAGGAGATAGGGAGCCAGGAGAACGGTGGCGACGAGTCCGGCGACAACAAACCCTCCGATGATCTTGATGCCATCGCGTCGTAGCCAATCTTGCGCGCGGCCCGCCACCGCGAAGGCGAGCATCCAGGTGGAAAAGACGAGCAGGTAAATCGATGTGAGCCCCTGGAGCGCGAAGGCCGCGCCGAGCAGAACCGCGTCGCGTATGCGGCGCGACACGATCAGCCGATCGAGCGCGAACAGGATCAGCGCGATGAACTCCACGTGGAAGGTCTGGAGATGGGGCAGTCGAACGAGAACATGGGCGTTGAACGCGGCAAGGGAGCCGGCCGTGAACCCGGCAGCCCAGCTGCCTGTCCACCGGTAGATCAACAGGCAGAACGCCCATCCGGTCAACGCGAAGCCGGCGAGCAGCACGAGGTTGAATGCGAGCACGGGCGATCCGCCCGCCGCGATCACCGGCATCGCAAGGGCGCCCTGCACGATCATCGCTTCCGAATACGCGAGGGTCAGGCGTTCCGGGTAGAAGATGTTGGCGTCGAACAGATGGCGAGGGTCGCGCGGCAACTGATGGGCGACCCAGCCGATCGTCCACATGTTCAGCAGGGCGTCGCCGTTATCCGTTCGGGAGAGATGCGCCGGGTTCGTGGCCAGCGGCCACGTATGGAGGCACGCGAGCAGGACGAAGACGACAAGCGCGGCTGTTCGCTTCAGGCGCACTAATCGGGCGTCTTGACGTTCATGAATCGCGCGCGGAGACCCTTGTTCAATTTCTCGGTCGCGTACCGCAGCGTCGTGCGCGGCATCGTTCCCGCGTGCTTCTTCAGAAAGCGCAGGAGCGCGTCCTGGTCCTTCTTGCCGGCCTCGCGCAACCAGGAACCCGTCGCCTTCTGCACCAGCTCGTGCGGGTCCATCACCAGGATCTCGGCGATGCGAAACGTGTCGGCCACGTCGCCCGCTCGGATGAAGTAGTACGTGCTGACGATGGCGGTCCGGCGTTCCCAGGGGTTCTTGGACCGCGCCAGCTTGTCCAGCACGCGGCGAGGGCGATCCGCGAGATAACGGCCGACGACGTGCGGCGCGGCGCGATCGACGAGATCCCAGTTGTTGATGCGATCGTGACGCCGGACGTACAGATCGAACAGCGCCTTTCGCTGCGCGGGCGTCGTGGACTTGGCCCGCGCCTGGAAGTCCATGATGCTGACCGCGCCCATGCGGACCTCGTAGAACCGGCTCTCGAGCAACTCTTCGATATCCGCAAGCGATGCGCCGGTGAACTTCTTGGCAACGGCGAATACCTTGCCGAACGGAACGCCCATGAATTGCGTCTCGCCCGGGCGGCCGGGCTCGCCGCCGGCGAAAAAGCGCCGAGTCTTCTCGACCTGCTGAGCTGACTTTGAGGGCGTCCAGGCTGGCTACGAATTTCTTGACCGTCTCATCCGCCATGCGGACGAAAGTATAAGTGGGAACTCGCCGGCAAAACGAGGTAGACTTGACTCCGCTCTTTGCGTAGACCTGCCTGCGTTGATCCAGCGCCGACCGGCCTCCGGGCAAGCGTTGGGGACCTCATCAGCCACTCGCCTGCCGAGCATTCCGCGGTGTGATTTCAAGGAGACTGCTATGGCGCCCATGACCGGAACGATCAAGCGACTCGTGAGTGACAAGGGATTCGGCTTCATCCTGGCGAGTGACGGGAACGAGTATTTCTTCCACAACTCGGCGTGCACCGACACGCGGTTCGACGATCTTCGTGAGGGACAGTCCGTCACGTTCGATCGCGGCCAAGGCCCGAAGGGTCCGCGCGGCGAGAACGTTCGCGTCGCGTAAGGTCGGCGGGGGTTGGTCAAACCGCCCCCTTTTTTTTGGCTAGCGAAGCGCACGTTGTCGGTCACCGCTCCAGTGGCTGACGGCGCGTTCACCACGCCTGGACTTGTGCCGGGGTTCGAGAAGTCACCGGTGAATGCGATGCTGTTGGCAGTAGCGCTCACCGGCACGTTTCCAACGCCGAACGTGTCAGCCGGACTGGGCAGGCACCTACTGGCCCGAACGTGACGTTCGCGTCGACCTTGGCCGCGCCATTCGAACATCTTCGCCCCCACCTACTGGCCGCCGCTACGCCGCCCAGCGCAGGCTTTGGCGGAAGGCGCGCTGACACCAATGCTTGAACGGATGCCGGCAGGCGCGGCCGGCGACGAACGAGTGAAGTGGGCCCCCCGGGGATCGAACCCGGGACACCGTGATTAAAAGTCACGTGCTCTACCACTGAGCTAGGGGCCCGTCGACGTCGACGCGGGAAGACGCGATTGTACTATGCGTCCCAGACGCTATACTGGGGCGCGGGTTTACCTGCGGTTGCCGTTCGTCGATCGCGCGGCGAAGGCGGGACCCTTGTCCCGATGTCCAAAGACGCCGTGCGGCTCGTCCTCGTCCTCGAAGACGACCCGTCCGTGCGGCGGCCGCTCGTCAAGTTCCTCGAGCTCCACGGCTTCTCCGTCGTCACCGCGGAAACCGCGGATGACGGCCTCGACGTGCTGCGCAAGCAGCGCATCGTGGCCGCCGTCATCGATCTGCGTCTGCGGCGCGGCTCCGGCCGCGACGTCATCGCCTCGACGCCCGCGAACATTCCGGTGATCATCTTCTCGGGATTGCCGTCGCAGTCGGGCGAGCTCGAACGGCTTCGGCCGCGGACGCGGCTCATCGAGAAGCCGTATTCGCTGGTGCAGCTCGTCGCGACGCTCGAAGAGATGCTCGCGAAGGCCGACGCCGACTCAAAGGATCTTCATTCCTAGCGCGGAGAGCGCGAGCTCGAGTCCGAGCTGCGCCGTGGCGTTGCGCACGTCGAGCGTCGGGTTGACCTCCACGAGATCGAGCGACGTCAGCAGACCCGAATCGGCGACGATTTCCATCACCATGTGCGCTTCGCGATAGTCGAGGCCGCCGCTGCACCGGCGTGCCGACGCCGGGCGCGATCTGACGGATCGCAGACGTCCATGTCGAACGACACATGGATGCCCGCCGTGCCGGTGCCGGCCAGGCTCACGGCCTGCTCGACGATCGACGCGATGCCCTGGCGATCGATGTCCTTCATCGTGAAGACGTGGACGTGCGAATCGCGCACCGCGACCTTCTCGCGCTCGTCGAGGTTGCGGACGCCGACGAGCACGGTGTGCGCCGGCAGCACCTTCGGGCGAGATCGTGCCGATCCTGGCGAGCTCCGCGGGTTCGGGCCCGAGGAGCGCCGCGAGCGGCATCCCGTGCACGTTGCCGCGACAGGGAAGTCGCCGGCGTGTTCATGTCGCCGTGCGCGTCGATCCACAACAGGCCGAGCGGAAGCTTCTTGGCCTGCGCCGCCCAGTCGGCCGCCGCCGCGACCGAGCCCGCGCCGAGACTGTGATCGCCGCCGAGCACGAGCGGCAGCGCGCCTTCATCGAGCGACTCCAGCGCGGTCTGATAGACCTTCTGGCAGACCTTGGCGATCTCGCGAATGTATTTCTTGCGCTCGTCGCGCTGCTCCTGCGTTTCGGGAATCGGCGCCGGCAGGTCGCCCTTGTCGACGACCTCGCAGCCAAGCGCAGCGAGACGCTCGCCCAGGCCCGCGCTGCGGAACGCCGACGGCCCCATGTCCACGCCGCGCCGCCCGCCGCCGAGATCCAGCGGCACGCCGATGATGTGGACGGACTTCATTTCAGCTTTGAGGGAGACCGACATGCCTTCGTCCGAGGGCTTGACGATCGTCGTCAGAAAGCGCGAGTCGTTGCGAATGGCGGAGAGGAAATCCCGCATCTCCGCCTGCTTGTTGACGACGTTGTGCGCGAGGAAGAGGCCGCGGGCGCGCAGGCGCGGGCCGACGAGGTCGAGAAAGCGCTTGTAGTCGCGCTTCCACGCATCGAGAAACACGAAGTCGAACGTCTCCCTCGAGCTTCGGGATGTCCTCGAACGCGTCGCCGGGCACGACGGTCACCACATCGGCAAGCCCCGCCTTGCGGATGTTCTCGGCGGCAATCTTCGCGCGCGCCGGATCGAACTCGATGGACGTGAGGCGCCCGCCGGTTTCGCGCAGCCCGAGGCCGATCCAGATCGCGCTGTAGCCGTTGGCGCCGCCGATTTCGAGGGCGCGTTTCGCTCCGCTCGAGACGGTCATCAGCCGGAGAAAACGCCCGTCCTCCTCGGACACGGCGAGCTGTTCGGTGTCGGCGGCCTTGATCTGCTGGAGCAGCTTGGCGACATCCGGCGGCTGCGCGACGCGTCGCCGCTCGCGAGACACAGAACAGCCACGAAAACACGAAGACACGAAAAAACCCCAGTTCGGTTTCGTGCTTTCGTGGTTTCGTGGCAGATCCGAATCGCGGGATGGTTCACCGCGAGCTCCGTCTGATTTCGGTCGTCTCTGAGATCGCGTCCTGCGCCCGCAACCATTCTGCCACTTGCCCGGCGGTCTTGCGTCCGTCGGCGATGCAATCCGGAATGCCGACGCCACGGAAGCCGCTGCCGGTGACGAAGAGCCCAGGGTGCCGCGCGAGCGCGGTATCGATTGCCGCGACGCGCTCGAGATGGCCGACCTCGTGCTGCGCGTTGGCGCGATCCCACCGATAGACGCGCGTCAGGAGCGGATCGCCGGCGATGCCCAGCAGCGGTCGCAAGGCGTCCAGCGACCGTTCGATCAGCTCATCGTCCGACTCGTCGATCGCCCACGGATCGCGCGCGCCGCCGACGAAGGTGCGCATGAGCACGCGGTCGTCCGGCGCGCGGCCCGGCCACTTCGACGACAGCCACGACGCGGCCAGAATGCCGTTCTTCTCTCCGCGCGGCACGACGAATCCGGATCCGTTCAGCGGGTGCGAGACCGCGTCGCGGCGGAACGCGAACGCGACCGTCACCGAGGAGGCGTAGCGGATGTCGCGACAGCGCCGCGCGAGATCCGGGTCGCGGTCCTCGATCAGATCCGCTGTCGCGAACGCGGGCGTTGCGACGATGACCGCGCGGGCGTCGAACGGTGGCCCCGGCCCGCGCGCGCACGGAGAAGGGTCCGCGGCCCTGGATGCTCGTGACCGCCGTTCCCATTCGGAGGTTCGACGCGCCGATCACGCGGACCAGCGCGCGGACCATCTCGCTCAGGCCGCCGGGCAGCGACTTGAACGCTGCCGCTCGTTCGGCGTTCGGGTTCGCGGTTGCGGTTGCGTTCGAAACGCGCGGATCAGGCTGCCATGCGCCCGTTCCGCCTCGGCGAAGCGCGGAAACAGGGCGCAGCAGCGACAGGCGATCGACGTCGCCGGCATGGATGCCGGCCAGCAGCGGCTCGGCCAGGTAGTCGGTCGCTTCGCGGCCGAAGCGGCGCGCATGAAGCCGCCGATCGACTCGTCGCCGGTCGTCGGTGCGCCTGGCGACGAACATTTCGGCGCCCATGCGCAGCTTCCCGGCCCACGAGAAGAGGCCGGTGCGAAGAAACGGACCGATCCGCGTCGGAATGCCGAGCACCGACGCCGCTGGCAAGCGCATGCAGCCGGCCGCCGCGCTGAATGTAGGCGAGGCGCGGCGGTTTCGTCGCGACCAGGCGATCGCCCAGGCCGAGCTCCTCGCAGAGCGCGATGCCTTCCGGCTTCTGAATCAGGAGCGAGTCGGGACCGCCGTCGATCGTGAAGCCGTCAATCTCCTCGCTGAGGATGACGCCGCCGGCGCGCGACGCGGCTTCGAGCACGACGAACGAGATCCCGCGCCGCGAGAGCTCGTAGGCCGTCGCAAGGCCGGCGATGCCGCCGCCGATGACCACGACGTCGACAAACATGTCAAACCACGAAGCTGGTCATAGCTTCTTCCGGACGAGATCTTCGAGCATGGCGATGAAGGTCGGCGACGTGTTCAGCGACTCGGTGCGCCGCAGCGTCGTCGCGAACTCGCGCGGCGGTTTGTGCGGCCTGGACGTCGATGTCGAACAGGATCTCGGTGTGATCGCAGACGAAGCCGACCGGCACGACGAGGAATTTTCGCGTGCCGGTCCCCGATCGCTCGTCGATCAGCGCGGCGATGTCCGGGCCGATCCACGGCTCCGGCGTCCGGCCCGCGCTCTGGTACGCGATCGCGAATACGCGTCGATGCCGGCGCGCTCGGCGACGCCGCGCGCCGTCGCCGCAACCTCGGTCGGCGTACGGATCGCCGGCGTCGATCACGCGGCGGGGCAGGCTGTGGGCGGTGAACACGATCAGCTCGTCGGACCGTGGCCGCGCGTCGCGGACGCGCTCGGCGAAGGCGTCGAGCAGCAGCGGATGGTCGTGATACGACGACACGGGGTCGAACTGGATCCCGTCCGGCAGCGCCGCCTTCGCGGCATCGACGTACTTCTGCACGCTCAGCGTGGAAAACTGCGGCGCCATCGGGATGCCGATGACGCGCGTGACGCCGGCGCCGGCCAGTCGGCGAGCGCCTCCTTGATGAACGGCCGCCAGTTGCGCATGCCGACGGCGACCGGGATGTCAGGTCCGAGCCGCTCGCGCAGCGCAGCGGCCTGGGCGATGGTGAGGTCGGTCAGCGGCGAGCGCCCGCCGATCGCCGCGTAGTTGTGCGCGCATCTCCGCGACGAGCTCGTCGGACGGCGGCCGCCCGCCGCGCACGAGCCGCAGATACTCCGGCATCTCGTCCAGCGAGGACGGCGTGCCGTGCGCCATCAGCAGCACGCCGACACGTCATCGAGCCGTCACGGCGTCGCGATTGTCGCTGATGCACGTATCGAGCAAGCGCCTGAACGTGCTCGACGGGCGTGGACGGGAGGATACCGTGACCGAGGTTGAAGATGTGCCCGGGCCGGCCGGCCGCGCGCGCCAGCACATCGTCGGCCGCGGCGAACATGCGATCCAGCGGGCCGAAGCAGCACCGTGGGATCGAGGTTGCCCTGAATGGCGCGGTCGTCGCCGATGCGGCTGCCAGGCTTCGTCGAGCGGCGTGCGCCAGTCGGCGCCGATCACGTCGCCGCCCGCTTCGCGCAATCTCCGCAGGATCGCGCCCGGTGCCGACGCCGAAATGAATGGTCGGCACGCCGGATGCGCGTCGGCGATCCGTGCGAAGATGCGCCGGGTGTGGGGCAGGATGAACTCGCGGTAGTCGCGCGGCATTCAGCGCGCCGACCCACGAATCGAACACCTGCACGACGTCGACGCCGGCCTCGATCTGCGCGACCAGGTAGTCGCCGACGATGTCGGCGATGAGGTCGCAGAGCCGGTGCCACGCCGCCGGGCGCGCCGTACATCAGCGCCTTGGTGTGCGCGAACGATGCTCGAGTGCCCGCCTTCGATCGCGTACGACGCCAGCGTGAACGGCGCGCCGGCAAAGCCGATCAGCGGCACCCGGCCGCCGAGCGCCTGCTTGATCTGGCGGATGGCGTCGAGCACGTAGTCCAGCGCGCTCGCGCGGCTCGAATCGCCGGACGCGGGCGAGGTCCGCCTCGCTGCGCAGCGGGTTCTCGATCGCCGGGCCTTCGCCCTCGACGAAGTCGAAGCGGATGCCCATCGGCTCGAGCGGCAGCAGCAGGTCGGAGAAGAGGATCGCCGCGTCCACCTCGATGCGGCGCACCGGCTGCAAGCGTGACTTCGGTGGCCAGATCGGGCGTGCGGCACAGATCGAGCAGCGAGTAGCGCTCGCGCAGCGCGCGGTACTCGCTCATGTAGCGGCCCGCCTGCCGCATGAACCAGACAGGCGTCGCGTCGACCGGTTGGCGGCGGCACGCGTTGAGGAATCGGCTGCCCGCGTCGTTCAGTGGGTCACCTTGAGCAGCGTCGCGCGCGAGGCCGACGAGATCCTCGAGCCACAGCGGCTTGAACCGCAGCTCGGCGCCGAGCTCTCGCAGCTCCGAAGAAATCGAGTCGTCGAGGAAGTAGTCGCCGGTCACGATGGCGACGGGCGTGGAGCGTTGATCGTCGCGCCCGCGCAGGCGGCGGAGAAAGCCGAGGCCATCGATGAGCGGCATCCGCAGGTCGAGGATGATCGCGTCGGGATGGGTGCGCTGCGGCCTCGCCGAGGCCCTGTTTCGGCGTTCAGCGCCGTACGGACCTGATAGCCCTCGAGCCGCAGCATCCGGGCGAACGTCTGTGTCACACCCTCATCATCGTCGACAATCAGGATCTTCGAGACTCCGCGTTCGGTCGCGAGCCCGGGCATGGAGGTATTGTAGCCGACGCGACTCAGCAACTCGTGCGTCTGACGCGTGATCACACGGTCGAGCTTGAGCGAAACCATGCTAGACTATTCGCGGATTTGATCTCTTGCAGTATCCAGCCGTGTCGGAGGCCTTGGTGAGCCCGATCCTGGTGCGGCCGGTCCGCGAACAGCTCGAGCACGACCGCATCATCCGTCTGCTGCAGGCCAAGAACCGGCGCCGGTACGAAGTCGGCATCAACCCGGGCGCTGAGCAGAACGCCGCCGTCGGCAGCGGGCCGTCCGCGCTGTATCCGGATCTCGTGCTCGTCGTCGCCCGAACGCGGCCACCGGCTGCAAGTGGTCGTCGAGGTGGAGACGGGCGAATCGGTCAATCATCTCGAAGCGCTCGCGCAGTGGGCGCACTTCGCGCGACTGCGGGCCGCGTTTCATCTGTACGTGCCCTGCCGGCATGGTCGACGTCGCGCGGCGGCTCTGCGAAGACAACCAGATCCACGTCACCGAGATCTGGAGCTTTCACACGGTCGGCGACGAAGTCCGCTTCACGCTGGTGCACCGCAGCCGCGAAGCCCCCGCTCCGGTGCGCGCGCCTCAGGCTCGCCGTCCGGCGCAGCCCGCGCCGCGACGCCCGGCGCCGCCGCCGCCCGGCGGAAGCCCGCGGCGCGCGCGCGCAAAGCCGCACAGCGCGGCGAAGAAGCCGGCGCAAGCGCAGAAGCGCAAAAGCGGCAAGTAGACTCGTGGCCTTTCTCAGATTTTCGCGCGACAAGCGAGGCTACGAGCACATCTACCTGGTTCAACCGTCTGCACAGCCGCGGCAAGTCGCCGGCCCGCGTGCTTTACTGGTTTCGCACGCCGCCGGGCGTCAAGGTCGGGCGCGAGCCGTTCGACGAGCGTCCGGCGCGCGCTCGAGGCGCAGAATCCCGACGTCGCGTTCGATTGGCGCAAGATTCTCGAGACGCCCATTCCATCCGCCGATGCCGAGAAATGGCGCGAGCGGCGGCGCGCCGAGCGCGCCGCGAAGGCGCTGAAGCGAGACGTGGTGGCGGAGGACGCGCGAGAGAGTCCGATGACGCCGAGGAGGAATCCGCCGCGCCGCCGGTCGCATGTGCTCGAGGCCGCGGCAGAGTCTGACGGATCCCGACCTGCGAGCTCGTGAGGAGCCGCCAGACTTGACGCTCGCTGGAGCGTCTAATGAACGGTGCCGAGCCACCGAACCCTCGAGTCGAGCACCCGCAGAATCGCCGACGCAGACTACGGCCGCCGTTGGGATCGGACGCCGGTTCGCGCCGGCAAACGGCGCCGCCGGCGTCGCCGGCGCGGAGCCCGCCGCGACCACCGGGAGCAGGCTGGTACGCCGTCCCGCCGGGCCGGCTCGGCGATGTATAATTCCGACGTTATGACGCTGAAAATGAACGGGTTCTGGTCCGCGGCACTTCTGGTGGGCCTGACCGTAGGACTGTCTGCGCAAGCGCCGGCGCCGCCCGCGCAAACAGCCGGCGCGCAGCCAGCCGCAGCCGCCGACGTTCCGCGTCCAGGTCGATGCTCGTCACGATCGACGTCATCGTCACGGACGACAAGGGCAACTTCATCCCCGACCTGAAGAAGGACGAGTTCGAGGTCTACGAGGACGGCGTCAAGCAGGACATCACGTCGATGACGATGAGCCACGGCGGCCGCGTCACCAACGTGCTCGAGCCGCCGCCGCCGCCGCCGCCCGAGGGCATCATTCTGCCGCCGTCGCGCCCGTGGAACGACACGTCGGGGCGCATCTTCCTGTTCTTCGTCGACGACCTGCACCTGCAGTTCCAGAACACCGGCCGCGTCCGCGAGCTGTTCAAGAGGATCTCGAAGGAGCTCATTCACGAAGGCGACCTGTTCGGCATCGTGTCGAGCGGGCCTTCGTCGATCTCGATCGACATGACCTACGACAGCAGCGGCTCGACGAAGCGATCAAGAAGATTGCCGGCGGCGAGCTGAAGCCGAGCGAAATCATCAACGCCGGCACCGGCTCGGAGGGCCGACCGAGCTGCGCTACCGCGCGCACGTCGCGTTTTCGACCGATGCTACGAGGCGCTCGACGAATCTCGAAAGGTGCACAACCGCCGCAAGGCGCTCGTGTAGGTCAGCGAGGGCTACGACTTCAATCCGTTCCAGGACTCGCGGCTCGGCCTGATGCGATCCCAACTCGCCGTTCCTGCAGAACGAATTGCCGGAATCAGACGCGGGCGCAACAGCGAGGACGGCGAGCTCCGGGCAGTGCGAACGATCCGATGGTCGAACCAGCAGAAGCAGAACGAAGCGTTCAGCCGACGCGGACCTCGCGCTGCGAGCTCGCCGAGATGACGCGTCCGGCCAACCGCGCCAACACGACGATCTACACGATCGACCCGCGCGGGCTGGTTGGCGATGGCGGACATCGACGAGCAGGTGGATCCGACAGCAGTGGAACGAACTACGTGCGGAAGTCGCAGGACAGCATGCGCGTGCTCGCCGAGGAGACCGGCGGCATCGCCGTCGTCAACAAGAACGACTTCGACAAGGCGCTGAAGCGGATCGACGCCGAGACCAGCGACTACTACGTGCTCGGGTACTACTCGAGCAATCCGGATCCGCACGAAGCGCCGGCGCGAGATCGACGTGAAGGTCGACGCGCAAGAGCGCGCAGGTCGTGGTTCGCGCAAGGAATACGTGCTCAAGCCGAACCCGAAGCCGGCGACGCGACGACGAAGTACGCGAAGGCAGCAGGCAGGAAGCCGTAGGCCTTCTTCATCCTGCTCGGTCGGCTCGTCCAGCGTCCGCGACAGTCCCGCGTTCGACATCTCGACGCCGCCGCTCCTCGCGTTCGGGCCGCCGCTTCGGTCAGGTAGTCCTCGTCGATATCCGACGCCCACGAAATTCAGCCCCAGCCGCGCGCAGGCGACGGCCGTGCTGCCCAGCCCGGTGAACGGATCCATCACCATCTCGATGCGCGACAGGCCGTGCAGGCGCAGGCACTGCTCGGGCAGACGCGACGGGAACGTCGCCGGATGCGGCCGATCGCGGTCGCGCCGCTGGATCGTTTCGTACGGGATGAACCACGTGTTGCCGCGGCAGCGCACGCCGTCGGCGGCCGCCCGCCAGCGCGCGATGTTCGACTGGTCCTGATAGGGCACGCCGAGCGCCAGGCGGTCGAGCGTCGTCGACCCGTGCGGCGTGAAGTGAAAGACGAACTCGTGGCAGTCGTTCAGAAACCGGTCGCTGTTGATCGGCTTGTAGTGGCCGACCGCCAGGTCGCGCGTGAGGCCGGCCGCCGCGCCGGCTGACGACGCGCTCGATGGCGATCGACTTGACCCAGTGGATGATGTTCTGGAGCCGCAGGTGCGCCCGCGCCGCCTGCGCCACGTCGAGCGCCGTCCACGGGTCGGACGGCTTGGCGCCGACGTTCAGGAAGAGCGAGCCGTCCGGGCGCAGCACGTGCGCGGCCGCCGCGATCCACGCGCTCGTCCACTCCAGGTAATCGCCTGCCGACAGCGTGTCCTCGTATTGGCCTGTACGCGAATGCCCAGGTTGTACGGCGGGGACGTGACGATGACGTCGACGCTGTGCGGCGGAAGCTGGCGGAAGACCTCCAGGCAGTCCGAGTGATAGAAGCTCGCGCTCTTGGTGCCGAGCGCGACCTTGGCGAAGGGCTTCACCAGAATGGCCACGCCCTTCGTTTCGGTCAGGACGGGTGTGGAGCCTTAGGGCAATCGCGTGCAGGAGGCCGGGAAAGTGTGCAACCGCGTGCAAAACCGCTGCGGTCCAGCTACACACGCGCGTGGCGACAGATGCACATCGCCGCCAAAGATCGGCAGCGACAAAAAACGACGACGAACGCAGTTTTGTCAGGCGGTTCGGCTGACCGCGAGAGCGGCCTGCGGGATCAAAACGCGGTCGGCGGTGACGGTGTGGTTGCGGCGATGGCCGTGCGCCGCGCAGAAATTGCCTTTTTCCTCGACGTAGGCGACCTCACGGCTCGTCGCAACCTCGCGGTAGCGGCCCACGACACAGCCGCACGCGAGCGTTGTGAAACCGAGAAGTCGCACGAGACTCATCACTCCTCCGAGGGCCGCAGAGCGCGGCGTCACCGACTACTGGAGTTCGTTGAGCAAACTATGTACCGCTGAAATTTCGATCGGAGGAGCGACGGCTTCAGAGGAGAGGCAGCGTCTTGTCTCTACATGTCATCCGAACGTTTGAAGATCGATACGTCAGCGTGGATTCCCTTCGAGCCGCAGCGCGATCTCGCGACGTCGCTCAGGGATCCGAGCTGCGCGCGCGCCTGAGCGAGTCCGTTGCGCGCCGCTTCGGAGCGCGGATCGAGCGACAGCGCTTCGGCGAAGTAGTTCAGGGCGGACTGCGGGATTCGCGTTCTGCAGCGCGAAGGTGCCGACGTTTACATACGTAGACGAATCGCGCGGGTTGGCGCGAATGGACGCCTCGAACGCCGTGCGCGCACAGTCCTCACGGCCCAACGTGGCACACGCCGCGCCGAGCAGGTTCTGCGCGCGCGCATGGTCCGGGTGGGCGGCGACGAGAGGCTGCACAGCGGCCAGGGCCTCCTCGGTCCGGCCACGCAGGAAAAGCGCCGTGGCGCGGTAATAGAGCGGATCGGGCCGGCCAGGGAAGCGCTCGATGAGGCGCTCGGCCATCGGCGCAAGGCGATCGGCGTCGCCGGCGTCGGCGAGAATGGACGCCAGTTGCTCCGCGGCCCGAGGGTCCGCCGGCGCGCTTTCGACCGCCCGTGTGGCGGCCTGCAGCGCCGGCTCGTATTGACCGGTTGACGCCAGCACCCGCGACAGCTCGACGCTGACTGCGGCGTTCGCGGGTTCGCGCGCCGCGAGCGCGGTCAGCCAGGCTTCCTCGTCCTTTTCGCGCCGGGCGCCGGCGGCCGCGTCGGACAGGCCTTCCAGGGCCGCGACGTTGCGGCTGTTCAGCGTCACCGCCTTGAGAAACGCGTCGTAGGCGGCGCCGTAGGCATCGGCCCTGAAAAGCATAGCGCCGCGCGACGTCCACGATGCGTCCGTCGCGGTCGCGTGCGCCTCGCGAACGGCAGGCGGAAGATCCTCGGCGACCGTGCGCAGGACCGCCGTGTTGTCCGACCGTGCTGCGGCCATAAATACCCCGCGGCGCCGAATACTCGAGCGCCATCCCATCGTCGGTCTGCACGGGCGCGTCGCCGGCGTAGCGTGCAAGATCGCGAGGTCCGCCCGCGAACAACGACAGCAGGCTGAACGGGGCGACGTCGGGATCGATCCCGACCGTGGACAACAGTGCCGGCGTCGCGCCTTCGCGGGTCCCGGCGGCGAGCGTGGCAAGACGGGCATCGATCGCGCCGTCGCCGGCGTCGTTGGGTCCAACGAGCAGCAGATCCCCGTCGCCGACCAGCCACATCGTGCCTTGCGGAAACACCGACGCGAACGTTCGCACGATGGACTTCAGATCCTCCGCGCTGATGTCATAGGTGTGCGCCCATTGGCAGAGGAGGCCGCCTGGCTCGAGGCGATCGCGCGCCGCCTCGAAGAACTCGCGGGTGAACAGCGCCGCCACGCCCGCCATCCACGGGTTCGACGGCTCCGAGACGATCACATCGTAGCGGCGCGGCGTGAGCAGCAGGTGCGAGCGGCCGTCGCCGACGATGAGGCGGACGCCGGGTTGCGACAGCACGCGGCCGCTCTCGGCGTCGAAGAAGCGCGACGCGGCCACGACCTCCGGCGAGATCTCGACCACGTCGACGTGTTCGATGGTGCCGGGCGCCAGCGCGGACCCGACCGTGACGCCGCTGCCGAGTCCGATCACCGCGAGCGACCGTGCCTTCCCGTGCAGCAGCACCGGCAGGAGCCCGAGCATGCGCTGGGTCAGCATGTCGGCGCCGTTGCTCGCGTCCACTTTGCCGTCGATGGCGAGCGATCGGACGCCGGTGACCTGCCGCACGCTGACGGTTGCGGCCGCTCCCTCCTTGTAGAACTCCAGCGTCCCCGCGCGCAGCACCGTTTCGAGATCGCTCGCTTGAAGGTAGGGCGCGTACTTGTAGGCGCCGCTGGAAAGCAGCGCGGGATCCCACCGAGGCAGGGCGAGGATTGCAGCCACAGCGCCGAGACCGGCGACGGCGGACCCGACGAGATACTTGTAGCGCGGGCCTTTCAGGCCCGCGATCCGCGGCCCTGAAAGGGCCGCGCTACCTCCGCACACGACGCCACAGACCACCGACGCAATCGCCGCGAGCTGAAACGTCGTCCTCAGCCCGAATAGCGGAATCAACAGGAACCCGGCGGTCAACGCGCCGAGAATCGCGCCGATGGTGTTGGCGGTGTAGACGCGCGCGGCGTCGCGTCCCACCGTCTCGTTTCCGCGCGACGCCGCAGCCAGCGCCAACGGGAAGGTGGCCCCGAGCGCGAGCGTAGACGGCAGCAAGAGCAGTCCCACGGCCATCGCCTGCAGCGTGACGACGCGGCCGAACACCACGTTCGGATCACCCACCTGTGCGGCGACGATGAGCGGCATGCGTGTGGCGGCGTACCAGGCGGCAATCATCGACGCCAGCGCGCCGGCGATCAGCATCGCCGCGAGCCAGTGTGCCGGGCGTGCCGTTCGCCGCGCCAGCGGCGTCCCGACGCGCGGATCCAAGAGCAAGCCCCGCAATGAACGCCCCGGCCATCGTCGAAAACGCATACGTCGTCGGCCCGAGCACGAGCGCGAGGAGTCGCGTCCAGGCGACTTCGTAGGCGAGCGCGGAGAAGCCCGAGATCGCAACGGCGCACCATGCGAGAGCCGGTGAAGGAGGCAACGTTTCACGCAGAACACGCGGAACACGCGGAGATTTTCTCTCGCCGGCCTGGCGTTTCTTACGGCCCGTGTTTATGGTGTCTAAAGGCTTTGGCTCTGCGGGTTCTGCGGGTTCTGCGTGAGATGTCGTGATCCATAGCGCGCCGGCCGCCGCGATCACGTTCAACGCGACGCCCACCCAGGTTGTCGCGCGCAACCCGATCGCTGGGATCAGCCAGAAGCCGGCCGCGATGGCGCCAAGCGCCGCGCCGACGGTGTTGGCTGCGTAGAGCATGCCCGCCGCGGATTCACGCTTGCGCTGCGCGAGCCAGTCCGCCGCGAGCGGAAACGTCGCGCCCATCGCGGCAGCCGGGAATGTCCGACGAGGATCAGGCTGATGACGATGCGGAGCAGCGCGAAGCGAAGCGGCGCGGTCCCGTCGGCGTAGGCCCATGCGAGCAGCGGGACCGGGCGCTGCGAAGCGCGAATGGCAGTGCGAGGCGCACCGGCGGCAATCGCCGAGTTCCAGCGCCGCGTAGTACGCGCAGCAGGTGTCCGTTGAAGCCTGCGCTCCGGCGACGAAGCCGCCCTGCGATCCACGCGCCGAGCGCCAGCCCTCCCATGAAGGCGCCGAGGACCGTGCTGGCGGCCGCGACCGTGTGCCCGAGTTGCAGGGTGAGCAGGCGGGTCCAGACGACCTGGTAGACGAGCGCAGCCGCGCCCGAGGCAATGTACAGCGCGATGAGAACGCGGCGCGCGGGAATCATGAAGGTCGAGAGTCGACAGTCGACAGTCTACAGTCGACAGGACAAAAAAAGAGCCGGCGCTCGACTTCGAGCGCCGGCTCCCAACCGTCGACGACTGTCGACTGTTAACTGTGGACTGTCAACAGCTCTCTAGAAATCGAACTTGAACCCGAGCTTCAGCACGCGTGGGGCGATGATTTCCTGCGTGCGGCCGAAGTACGAGGTCCCGAGTCGAGCCGCGTCGAACGCCGCCGGGCTCGCGAAGCCGCGGGTCACCGTGCCGTAGTTGCTCTGGCCGGCGTGCGAGTTCAGTCGCGTTGTGGATCTCCGCGATGACCGACGCGCGGCGCGGCCCGTTGATGCGGAAGCTCTTGTCCGCCCGCAGCGACAGCAGCGTCAGGTTGCTCGCGCGAAACGTGCCGCGCGACTCCATGCGGAGGTTGGACGTGCCCTGCGAGAACGGCACGCTCAGCAGGCGATCGATCGGCAGTCCCGTGAGCGCCTGGTAGTTCGCGCCGATGGTGATGCCGTAGGGCGCCTGGTAGCTGCCGAGCAGCTTGAAGGCGTGCGGCTGATCGATGAGCGCCGCGGCCCTGGCCAACGAACGGCAGCGCGTTGTTCGGGTTGGTGTAGTCGAGCACGAGATCGCCGTCGAGCTGCGACCACACGTACGAACCCTGCATCTGCCACTTGTTGGACATCCGCTTGCCGATTGAGAGCTCGAACGCCTTGTATTTCTGCGTGCAGGCAATCGACGTGTTGTTGCCGCAGTTGGTGTGGAAGATCGTGTCTTTCCCCAGGTAGCGCCGGCGCGACATTGAACAGGGTGACCGATCGATCGTCGCCGGTTCCGGTGAGATTGTCCGCCCCGAAATCGGTGACGACCCTGTTCTGCAGGTACGCGGTCGAGGCGGTCTGGGCGCAGGGGAGACCGTAGCAGTTCTGGTCGATCGTGTAGTCGTTGAACCAGCGCTGGATCCAATCGACGCTCAGCGACCAGTTGTTGGCGAGCTCACGCTGAAACGCGAACATGATCTCGTCGTTGCGCGGGTTCTTCAGGTTCGGATCGATTGCGTTCTGTCTGGCAGTGAAGACGGCCTTCGCCGTCGGCACGCCTGACGCGGGAACGCTGTTGTCCGGGTTGCGGAGCTCGGCGATGTCCGCCCGGCCGTTGCCGTTCAGATCGCCGGCCCACGCGAAGGTCGCGACGCCGCCGCCGCTGACGCCGGTACCAACAATCCCGTTGCCGTTGATGCTGCTGAACTCGGTCGTGTACATCCCCTCGTAGTAGCGGCTGTAGCTCGCCTTGACGACGTTCTTGCCGTCTTCGGTGACCTTCCAGACCACGCCGGTGCGCGGAGCGATCGTGTTCCAGTTGTACGGCGTCTTGATCTCGGGGAACGTCTGGTTGCAGGCGGCGCACACCGACGCCCACTGCGATCCGCCGTTGCCCTGCGCCGGGATCGTGCCGTCGTAGTAGGCCCAGCGCACGCCGAGGTTCAGCGTGAACCGCTGATAGCTGATGCGGTCCTGGACGAACGCGGCGAAGTTGCGCATCTTGGTCTTCTGGGTGAGCGGCGTGTTGAACAGGTACACCTCGGAGGGCGTGCAGCCGGTCCGCACCGTCGGATTGCAGGTGGCCGCGGGGCCCGTCACGCGCAGGCGGTGATCCTGGAAGATGTTGAACGTGTCAGTGCCGGTCGGCGTCCACCAGTTCTCGAAGCCGGTCTTCAGCTGGTGGCTCGCGCCCATCAGGCCGTCGATGTACTTCGTAACCCCGAGGTTGGTCTGGTGCCGGTAGGCATCACGGAGGCGCTGGCCGGTCGGCTCGGGACCGTCGATGTAAATGGCCGTCCCGATGTTGTAGGTCGACGGACGCTGCGCGGATCGCCGGCGACGCGTAGAACTCATCGGCAAAGTCGCTGGGCCAGTGCATGTGGAAGTAGGTCGAGGACAGTTCGAGGAACGTGTTCTGGCCCATCACCGACGTCCAGTTGCCGTTGAACAGGTCCTTCGGCGACTGCTGATTGAGCGTGCCTGCCGGAAGCGGCTGCGCCACGCCGGCGCCGCGATTCGGCTGGAACTTCTTGTTGTAGGTCCAGAAGCCGTTGACGTTGTTGTTCTTGTTGATCTGGTACTTCGACGACAACGTGTAGTTGCGAAGGTTCGACAAGAACGGGTTCGTCAGGGTGCCGTCGGAGTTGACGACCGTGTAGCCCGCGGTGGCCTCGATCGTGCGGTAATCGCGGATCGAGCCGAAGTACCACATGCGATCCTTGATGATCGGCCCGCCCGCGTCCGCGTTGAAGTCCCGCAGATTCCGCAGCGTCGGGTCGGTGACGCCCTGCGCCCTCAGCTCGGGGGTGATGTTGCTGGAGGTAAAGTCGTCCCAGTAGCCCTTGCCGGTCACGCTGGTGAAGAAGTTGCCCTTCAGCGTGTTGCTGCCCGACTTCGGCACGACGTTGATGTTCGCGCCGCCGCCGCCGCCGATTTCGGCGCCCATCGCCGCCGTGTCCACCGAGATCTCTTCCGCAGATCCGAAGTCCATGTAGTACATCGACCCGTAGTTCTGCGGCGTGTCGGCGGTGACGCCGTAGTAGTTCAGGTTGTAGCTCGACGAGCCGTGCGCCGCCATACCGGTGGACGTGGCCGCGGTGAGGCCGCCCGGATCCTGACGCGTCATGGTCATGCCCGGCAGCACGGTGGTCGATCCGAAGATCGTGCGCGACGTCGGGACGGCCTGGAGGATTTCGTTGTCCAGCCGCGCGCCGACTTTCGTGTTCTCGACGTCGACGGTCGGCGACGCGCCGGTGACCACGACGGTCTCCTGCAACGCCGCGATTTTCAGCGCGGCGTCAACGGTGACCGTCTGGCGCACGGGAACGATGATCCCTTCACGCGTGAGCGGCGCGAAGCCCGACAGCTCGAACTTGAGCGTGTAGGTGCCGGTGTTGACGGCGGGGAAGCGATAGAGCCCTTGTGCGTTGCTGACGGCCGTCGGCGAGCCCATCACGGCGGGGCCCGACAGCGTCACGGTCACGCCGGGCAGCACGCCGCCCTGGTCGTCCGAGACTTTCCCAACTAGTTCACCGAACATCTGGCCCGTCTGGGCCGCGGCCGGCGCCAGACCGAACGCGGTCACGATGGCCAGAGCGGCGAAGGCCCGAAGGATCGCACGTGTCACAGATGACCTCCTGAAAAAGCACCTGCTCGTCCCTGCAGAACAGGGACGGAAATGCCAATACTGTGTGCCGCTCAGAATACGCGGAAATTCGGGCCGGTTGTCTACAAAAGTTACTCGCGGACAGCGCCCGGAGACGTGAATCCGGGGATTTGGATTCTAGGCGGAAGTGCTTCTGTGCGTTACGATTCTGCGTAGAGTTGCGAGAAGGAGGCTGACGTGCGCGGACTACTCGGCGGTGTAACGGTTGCGGTGGCTCTTGGCAGGCACGGCGGCCGGCCTGTGGGCGCAGGGAACGCCGTCCGGTGCGCCCGGGCCGGTCACCGATCTCATGCAGGTGCCCGCGATGAAGACCGCCCTCGCCGCCGCGAAAGCCACCGAGCCGCAGACGATCGAGGATCAGATCCGCTTCTGCGAGATTCCCGCGCCGCCGTTCAAGGAAGAGGTGCGCGGCGCCGAACTGAAGCGCGTCTTTCAGGAGCTCGGTCTCCAGAACGTGCGCGTCGACAAAGTCGGCAACGTGCTCGGCGAGTATCGCGGCGCCGCGCTCCATCCGCACGTCGTCATGGCCGCCCATCTCGACACGGTGTTTCCCGAAGGCACGAGACGTGAAGGTGAAGCGCGACGGCGCGACGCTGCGCGGGCCGGGCATCGGCGACGACTGCCGCGGCCTGGCGGTGCTCGTCGCCGTCGCTCGCGAGATGAAGAAAGCGAACGTGCAGCCGCAGGGCACGATCACCTTCGTCGCCGACGTCGGCGAAGAGGGCCTCGGCGATCTTGCGCGGCATGAAGCAGCTGTTCAACGAGACGCTGAAGGATCAATCGATCGCTTCGTCTCGATCGACGGAACGGGCATTCACGTCACGAACGTGGCGGTGGGCAGTCACCGGTACCGCGTCACCTTCAAGGGTCCCGGCGGTCACAGCTTCGGCGCCTTCGGCATGGCGAATCCGATTGGCGCCATGGGCCGCGCGATCGCGAAGATCGAGGACATGCAGGTGCCGAAGCAGCCGAAGACCACGTTCAATGTCGGGCGCGTCGGCGGCGGCACGTCCGTGAACTCGATTCCCTTCGAGGGCTGGATGGAAGTCGACATGCGGTCCTCGGACGCCGCCTCACTGGCTGCCGTGGACGCCATGTTCCAGAAGGCCGTGGACACGGCGGTCGCCGAGGAAAATCAGCGCTGGGGACGCGGCACGATCACCGTCGTCAAGGAGCTCGTCGGCGATCGGCCCGCGGGATCGACGCCCGAGAACTCGGCGATCGTTCGCACCGGCCTCGCCACCGCCACGGCGCTCGGGTTCAACGCCAACCTCGGCGAGGGATCGACGGATTCGAACCTGCCGATGAGCCTCAAGATTCCCGCAATCACGGTCGGCGGCGGCGGACGGGGCAGCAACGCCCATGCGCTGAACGAGTCGTTCGACACGACCGATGCGTGGATGGGCACGCAGTACGCGATGCTCGCTCGCTGTCGCGCTTGCTCGCTGATGGGCAGGAAAGGCGGGAAAGGCAGGAGGGGCAGGAAGGGTTGGATTCTCGTCACGATCATGATTGCGCTCGCGGCGGCCGCGTGGCTCACACGGACGCGCGATCGGCGGCCTGACCTTCGCACGATTCCCAATCAGAACGTTCTCCTCATCACGATTGACACGCTCCGCGCAGACGCGCTCGGCAGCTATGGCGGTGTCGCCGCGACGCCGGCGCTCGATCGGTCTTGCCGCCGAGGGCGTCCGGTTCGACTTCGCGCACGCCCACGCGGTGGTGACGCTGACGTCGCACGCGAGCATCCTGACCGGCGAGCTCCCGTTTCGTCACGGTCTTCGCGACAATTCCGGGTACCGGCTACCGCCCGACGCGCGCACCGCCGCCACGATCCTCAAGGGCGCCGGCTACGCAACCGCAGCGTTCGTCGCCGCATTTCCGCTGCACTCACGCTTCGGCCTGACCAACGGTTTCGAGACCTACGACGATCGATTCGGGGAGACGCGCGAGCCAACTGAATTCGTCATGCCGGAGCGGCCGGCCTCGGCTGTCGTCCCGCTTGCTCGTCAATGGATCGCGGACAGGGCGGGAAGGGCTGGTAGGAGGCACGCGAAGGGCAGGAAGTGCGGAGGGCAGGAGGAGACAGAGGAGAGCCGTGGTTCGTGTGGGTGCACCTCTTCGATCCGCACGCGCCGTATCGCCCGCCGGCGCCGTTCGATGCGCGGTACGCGCAGCAGCCGTATGCCGGCGAGGTGGCTGCGACGGACGCGGCGCTGGCGCCGCTCCTGGACGAGGTGCGCGCGCTGCAGCGGCGGACCCTCGTGGTCGTGACGGGCGATCACGGCGAAGCGCTCGGCGATCACGGCGAGCAATCGCACGGGCTGTTCGCGTACGAGTCGACGTTGCGGGTGCCGCTGATAGTTGCCGAACTCGGCGGGCAGGTCCGGCTAAAGCCGGACACCACGACAGACACGCCGAAACCGGACCTTTCGACCAGAGTCCTTTCGTACGTGGCGTCCGGCTCTAGCCGGACCTCCAGCGAGGTGTCCTCCGTTTCCGCGCGCCACATCGACATCCTGCCGACCATCCTCGAGGCAGTAGGGCAGCCGGTGCCGGCGGACCTGCCCGGCCGAAGTCTTCTCACGCGTCAGGAGCGCAGCGAGGGCGCCGCTCCCGGCCGGTCTACTTCGAAGCGTTATCCGCGCAGCTGAATCGCGGGTGGGCGCCGCTCACCGGCGTGATCCTCGGCCGCGACAAGTTCATCGAGCTGCCCCTGCCCGAACGGTACGACCTGACGGCCGATGCCGCCGAAGCGACGAATCTCCTCGGCCGCACGCCCGGCAAGGATCGCGAGCTCGGCGACGCCTTGCGCGCATTTCAGAGCTCGGCGCCCGGCGAGCGGGTCGCCGAGGATCAGCAGACAGCTGCGCAACTGCGCTCGCTCGGGTACATCTCCGGCAGCGCTCCGAGGAAGTCCGCATATACGGCCGACGACGATCCCAAGAAGCTGGTCGCGATCGATCAGGCGGTGCACCGTGCCGTGGAAGCGTTCGGCGTCGGACGCGCGGCCGAAGCCATTCAGATCTACCGGCAAGTCGTCGATCAGCGTCCCGACATGGCCATCGCGTACCGGCATCTCGCCTTCATCGAATGGCAGGGAGGTCGCCCGGCCGATGCGACGGCGACGCTGCGCCGTGCCGTCGAGCGCGGCGTCGCCGACCCGCGCGTGATCGCCCAGCTCGGGGGATACCTGGCGGAATCCGATCACGTGGCCGAAGGCATTCGATTGCTCGAGCCGCTGGCGCGTGCGGCCAACGCGGAAACCGACACGCTGAACAGTCTCGGCATCGCCTACGCGCGGGCGGGCCGTCGGAGACGCTGCGCGCCAGACGTTCGAGCGCGTGCTGGCGATCAACCCGGACAGCAGCATCCCGCTCGAAAATCTCGGCGTGCTGGCGCTCGAGCGCGACGATCTGCAGGCGGCGGCCGCGTTTTTCGATCGCGCGATCCGCGTCGCGCCCGGCTCGTCGCGCGCGCACGCGGGTCGAGGCGCAGTTGCGATGAAGGCGGGGGACAAGGCGGCGGCGTATGAATCCTGGACGCGCGCCGTCCAGATCGCGCCCACCAATTTCGAGGCGCTCTACAACCTCGGCGTCAACCTCGCGCGCGATGGACACCTGGATCGCGCCCGCCCATATCTCGAGCAGTTCCTGCGAACGGCGCCCGAAGCGTTCTATGCGGAGGATCGCCGCGAAGTCGGACGAATCCTCTCGGCGGTTCGTTGAAAAAGGAACGTTCTCTTCTTCGTGGTTTCGTGCGCTTCGTGGTTGCCTTTGTTCTAGCGGTCTCTTTTGATTTGCTGAAACCGCTCGCGGTCGATGGCACGTTGTTTGTACGCCGTCAGCTTCGCGAAAACCAGCCGCACGCCAAACAGCGCATGCCCGCCGCCGATGAACACCAATTCCTGCGGCGTCGGCTGCGCGACGAGGACCGGGATGAAGTTGAACATCGCGGCCAGCGCGAACACGACGACGAACAGCGCGTCGATCGTGGCGGCGCCTGCGGGCCGGCCGAACGCCCCGGCCGCCGACTCCCACGAATCGTCGAAAAAGACATCGAGGTACCGGCCGATGCGTTCCACGCCGACATGCAGCGCATACACCGCTTCGAACGTCGCGCCGAGCACGAGCAGGGGAACGAGCGTCGCGATGGGCGGCGCGACGAATGCGGCGGCGGCTAGCGTCAGGGCGGCCCAGACAGACACACCGACGACGAAAATCCACACCCGCGCGGTGCCGCGCTCGCGAATCGTGGCGCGTAGTGCCCGGTATTCCTCTTGCTCAGGTGCGCTCATGCCGATAAGACCGTTATGGGGATCATGGGGCAGCTCGCCTGTTTCCGGCTCATCAGCAACGATAATCCCCTTGCGGTCTATGAATTATCTGCTAGAATGCCTTTCGCCGACACGACTCGGAATCACAATCAAACTGGGGTTTCCCGCGTGAACAGACAGCTGTCACTCTGTGCCCTTGCGCTCGCCGGCCTCATCAGTTTTGGGGCGATCCCGACTGATGCAGCTGCGGCCGCGACCAGGACTCGCGCCAAAACGTCGGCGAAGTCGCCGAGGGTGACCGCGAAGACGTCAGCAGTCAAGAAATCGACAGCAGCCGTCAAAAAGTCGACACGCGCCAAGCGCACCACCGCGTATTCGGCCGCGCGGTCGCGGTCGCGCAAGCTCACGCTGGCGCGCGCCCGCGCCGCCGCGATGGCCCGCGAGATGGCCGACACCGCGCTGCCGCGCTACAAGGTCGACGCGAGCGGCGATCTGGTCCCCGACCTGCGCGCCGCGGCCGCCATCATCTACAACCCCGACGACCAACGAGGTGCTCTGGGAAGAGAACTCGCAGGATCCAGCGGTCGATTGCCAGCATCACGAAGGTGATGACGGCGACGGTGTTCCTCGAAAACAATCCCGATCTGACGCCAGCAGGTCACCGATCGCGCGCAGCGACGTCTATCCGGGCGTCGACGACGCTTCCTGCGCGCCAACGACAAGGTCACGGTCGACGACCTGCTGCACCTGCTGCTCATTGCGTCCGACAACGCCGCCGCTCGCGCGCTCGCGCGCGTGTCGCCGCACGGGTCGGACGGCTTCATCGCAGCGGATGAACGAGAAGGCCGCCGAGCTCGGGCCTCGCAGACCACGCACTACGCGGATCCGTCGGGGCTGCTGTCCGACAACGTGTCGTCGGCGTACGACATGGCGCGGCTGATCGCGCTACGCGTCGCAGCGACGAGCGCATCTCGGTCGATCATGCGGATGTCCGAGTACACGGTGCTACATCACCGGGACGCGTCCGATCACGTTCCGCAGCACGAACCATCTGCTCGGCCGGGCGGACGTCGACGTGCGGGCCGGCAAGACCGGCTTCATCTCGAAGTCCGGCTACTGCCTGGCGACGCTGCTGCGGCTGCCGCAGGGCGGTCAGCAGGTCGCGGTCGTCGTCCTCGGCGCGCGCTCGAACGCCGGCCGGTTCCTGGAAACGCAGAACCTCTTCAACTGGCTGTCGCACGAAGGCCTCGACGCTCTTCGCGACCAAGCGCCGCCGTCTCCGGAAGAACAGAACTGCAGGTCAGCGACGGGCTCGAGACCGAGTCCGTGCTCCGTCCGCATCCGCACGCTATCCCTGATACCCCCGCTGCATCGCCGCCGCATCGAGCGGCAGCGTGGCGATCGTGTCCACCGCGACCATGCACCGGCCGCGCCGCGTTCCGCGCGTCGTACGCCTTCAGATAGCGCTGGCAGACGTCGCACGCGTAGACGCGGTAGCGGCCGTCGCGCGTGGCAAACGACGTGATGAGCGCGCGGTCGTCGTTCGCGCAGAACGGGCAGGCGAGCGGCGTCGAACGCCCACTGCGCGAGGCAGCGGCCGCAGATCAGCCGCCGCTCCGCGCTCGGCGTGATCGACGGCGAAGTCCGGCTCCCAGCCGCAGAACGGGCAGTGCCCGTGGCGCCACGTCGACGAACTCGACGCGCTGCAGCAGCGCCTCGGCGCAGCGCGCGAGGAACGGCCGGAGCGCCAGCACGCAGCACCTGATCGAGGCTCGGCGGCGCGCCGTCGGCGCGGCTGCGCGCCGCGGGATCGGCGTCGCCTCGACGCCGGACGTCGCGAGGTACCACTGCGTCACGAGCGGCTCGAGCGCGTTGCCGTCGCGGCCGAGCGCGAGGATCTGCTCGTGCTCGGCGCGGTCGAGCGCCTCGTAGCGGTGCAGGATGTCGGCGGTCTGCCGGAGCGTCAGGCGGAAGTCGGTCCACTCGAGCGGGATGTCGCCGAAGCGGACGATCGGGCGTCCAGCCGCCTGCTGCGCCGCGAGCCACTCGGGTCCGGCTGAATCCACGGCAGCGGCACGCGCGCCTGCACGCGGCGCTGGATCTCGACGAGCGCGAGCTGCATGTCGACGGCGGACGCCAGCTCGGGATGGGCGGCCTTGAGCTGCTTGAGCTCGACGACTTCGCGGGGTTCGGCGCGCGGCGGCGCGGACGGGTCGGTCGGTCACGCTGCGAATTGTATCGAGGCCGGAACGGTGGCAGGATGGCGGTGACCGGTGGCATACGAATGAGCACGGACCGACCAATGCCACGGTCGCCAGCGCCGACGGACCAAGGACCAACGACGATCGGACCGACGACCAGGACCAAGGCCAGCGACCGAGCTGTCCGTCCTGATGATCGGCTCCGAGGCGCTGCCGTTTTCGAAGACCGGCGGGCTGGCCGACGTGCTCGGCGCGCTGCCGCCGGCGCTGGCGCGGCTCGGCTGGGACGTGACGCTCGCGCTGCCGAGGTATCGCGGGATGTCGGCCGGCGACGCTGCGTCGAGCGCTTCCCGCTGACGCGTCGGCGGCTACACCGACCGAGGTCGGCTTCTTCGAGGCGCCGCTCGCCGACGGCGCGCGCGCGCTGCTCGTCGACTGCCCGAGCTCTACGATCGCGACGGCATTGTACGGCGTCGGCACGCACGCGACTATCCCGACAACGCGCGGCGGTTCGCGCGTGCTCGTGCGCGCCGCGCTCGAGTTCGTCGCGCGCCGCGGCGCACGCCCCTCGGTCGTGCACGCGCACGACTGGCAGGCGGGCCTCGCGCCGGTCTATCTGAAGACGCTGTACGCCGACGCATCCGGTGCTCGGCGGCACGCCGAGCGTCTTCACGATTCACAACCTCGCCTACCAGGGACTGTTCGAGCCCGACTGGCTGCCGCGGCTCGATCTGCCGTGGGAGCTCCTGGCGATCGACCGGACTGGAGTTCTGGGGAACGATCAGCTTCCTCAAGGGCGGCATCAACGACGCCGACGCGATCACGACCGTCAGCCCGCAGCTACGCCGAAGAAATCCAGACGCCGGAGTTCGGCTTCGGGTTCGACGGCATCCTGCGCAGCGCGTGCGGCCGATCTCGTCGGCATCCTGAACGGCATCGACACCGACGCAGTGGGATCCCGCGCGCGATCCGCTTCCTGCCGGCGCCGTACAGCGCGCGACGACCTGTCCGGAAAGCGCGCGGCGAAGGCCGAGCTGCTGCGCGCGCTACGGCCTGCCGGCGGACGGCGGCGCGCTCGAAGCGCCCGCTCGATCGGCATGATCTCGCGGATGGTCGATCAGAAAGGGCTCGACCTGATCGCCGCGCTCGGCCGACGAGCTGCCGCAGCTCGACGCGACGTTCGTCGTGCTCGGCACCGGCGAGCCGCGCTATCAGGAGCTCTGGACGCGAGCTGGCCGCCGAGCACCCCGATCGCATCGGCGCGCGCATCGGCTTCGACGAAGGGCTGGCGCACCTCATCGAGGCGGGCGCCGACATCTTCCTGATGCCGTCGCGGTTCGAGCCGTGCGGCCTGAATCAGATGTACAGCCTGCGCTACGGCACGGTCCCGGTCGTCCGGGCCGTCGGCGGCCTGGCCGACACCGTGATGGACTACGAGCCGGGCCGGCGGACGACCACGGCTTCGTCTTCGAGGAGTACACGCCGGCGGCGCTGCTGGACGCGCTCGAGCGGGCGCTTGAGGCTGTTCGCGGACCGGCTGAAGTGGCGGGCGCTCCAGCGCGCCGGGATGCGCAAGGACCATTCCTGGGACCGTTCGGCCCGCGGAGTACGTCAAAATATACAGGCGAGCTCGTGCGGGCACGGGCCAGAGGCTAGGGCATCCACGGGAGACGCGAATGGCAGCGGAGAACGTGCAGACCTTTACGGACGGCAATTTCGAGACACGGTGCTGAAGGCCGGCGGGCCGGTGCTGGTGGACTTCTGGGCGGAGTGGTGCGGGCCGTGCAAACGGCTGGCGCCGACGATCGACGCGCTGGCGACCGACTACGCCGGCAAGGTGACGATCGGCAAGCTGAACGTGGACGACAACCCGAACACCGCCTTCAAGTTCCAGATTCGCGGCATCCCGGCCGTGCTGCTCTTCAAGGGCGGCCAGGTGGTCGATCGGTCGTCGGTCTGGCGCCGAAGGAAGACTTCAAGAAGGTCATCGACAAGCACCTCTGAACGGCATCAGATTGGATCTATCGACGATTATATTCCAATCTCATACATTCTCAATCACCAATCTCGATCCCCATTCCATGACGCCCCGCAACGTCATCATCATCGGCTCCGGCCCGGCCGGCCTGACCGCCGCGCTGTACACCGCGCGCGCCAACCTGCAGCCGCTCGTCATCGAAGGCCTCGAGGCCGGCGGTCAGCTGATGCTGACGACGCTCGTCGAGAACTATCCCGGGCTATCGCGACGGCATCATGGGGCCGGACCTGATGGCCGAGATGCGGGCGCAGGCGCGAGAAGTTCGGCGCCGAGATCATCCAGAGCAACGTCACGCGCGTCGATCTCTGCGCGACAGCCGTTCGTCGTCAAGACGGCCGACGCGGAGTACACGGCGAACAGCGATCATCATCGCGACCGGCGCGTCGGCGCGGCTGCTGGGCCTGCCGTCCGAGCGCGCGCTGATGGGCCACGGCGTGTCGACCTGCGCGACCTGCGACGGCTACTTCTTCCGCGGCCAGGAGATCGCGGTGGTCGGCGGCGGCGACTCGGCGATGGAAGAGGCGATGTTCCTCACGCGGTTCGCCACCAAGGTGACGGTCGTCCATCGCCGCGACACGCTGCGCGCCTCGAAGATCATGCAGGACAAGGCGCGCGCGAACCCGAAGATCGCGTGGCTGCTCGAACAGCGAGGTCGAGGAGATCAAGGACACGGGCAAGGGCGAAGTCACCGTCGATGGTCGTGCGCAACAACGACGACCGGCGAGACAGACCGAGGTGCCGGTGGCGGCGTGTTCGTGGCGATCGGCCACACGCCGAACACGTCGCTGTTCCGCGGGCAGCTCGAGATGGACGCCAACGGCTACATCATCACGCACGACGGCGCGAAGACGAGCGTGCCCGGCGTGTTCGCGTGCGGCGACGTGCAGGATCACGTCTACCGGCAGGCCGTCACGGCCGCCGGCACCGGCTGCATGGCCGCGCTCGACGCCGAGCACTACCTCGACGGCATCCCCGAGCATCTGCAGACGGTGTAGACACTCAGGCTTCGAGGTAGCACTTACGTTGCAGAACGCACCCGAAGTGCTCGTCAAGACCTAAGCCTTCGAATGCTGAATGCTCGTCAGTCAATCCACCCTCCGCCGACGCACGACGTCTCCGTCGTAGAACACCACGGCCTGTCCAGGCGTGATCGCGATCTGCGGCGTGTCGAAGACGACCTCGGCGCGGCCGTCGTCCGAGCGCGCGGACCGTCGCGGGCGCCGGCTGATGGCGATGGCGGATCTGCGCGGTGACGCGAACGGGCGCTGACGGCGGCTCGCAGGATCCAGTTCACGCCGCGACGCCGTCAGCGTCGTCCGCTCGAGCGACGCCTTGGGTCCGACGACGACCTGCGCGATCCGACGGCCGGAGCTGCGAGCACGTACATCGGCGCGCCCGCGCTCGGCGACGACGGCAAGGCCCAGCCCCTTGCGCTGGCCGACCGTGAAGCGGTGGATGCCGCCGTGCCGGCCGAGCACCCGGCCGCGCCTCGTCGACGATGGCGCCGTCGTGCGCCGCGCTCCGGCGCGCGCGCTCGCGACGAACGCCGCGTAGTCGTGGTCGGGGATGAAGCAGATCTCCTGGCTGTCCGGCTTGTCGGCGACCGGCAGGCCGCGCGCGCGCGCGTAGTCGCGGACCGACGTCCTTCGGCCGATCGCCGACCGGAAACACCGCGCGCGCGAGCTGATCCTGCGTCAGCGAGAACAGGAAATACGCCTGGTCCTTCGACGGGTCGACGCCGCGCTTCGAGCAGGTAGCGGCCGTCGCCGCGTCGCGCTCGACGCGCGCGTAGTGGCCGGTCGCCACCGCGTCGGCGCCGAAGCCCGCGCGCGCGCTCGGCCAGCGTCGCGAACTTGAGGTCGCTGTTGCAGCGCGCGCAGGGAAGCGGCGTGCGTCCCGGCGGTGTACTCGCGGACGAAGTTCGACGACGACCTGCTCGTCGAACTGCCGCTCGAAGTTCAGGATGTAGTGCGGGATGTTGATCGCCGCGGCGACGCGCCGCGCGTCGTGCAGGTCGTCGAGCGAGCAGCAGCTGCCGAACGACGGTCTGGCCCTCGCTCTGATCGTAGAGCTGCATCGACAGACCGATGACGTCGTGGCCCTGCTCGGCGAGCAGGGCCGCGGCGACCGACGAATCGACGCCGCCCGACATGGCGACAACGATTCGCATATCGAGCAGCCACGAAATCACGAAAGCACGAAACCGTCGGTACCTATCTGGTTTCGTGCTTTCGTGTCTTCGTGGCTAACCTCCAACCGTCAGGGCTTGCGCGTCAGGCCGCGCAGCTTCTCCACCAGCCGCGGCAGCACGTCGACCACGCGATCGACTTCTTCCTCGGTCGAGAACAGGCCCAGGCTGAAGCGCAGCGAGTTCTGCGTGCGGTGCGTCGGCAAGCCCATCGCGCGCAGCACGTGCGACGGTTCGAGCGTGCCCGACGAGCAGGCCGATCCGGTCGACACCGCGATGCCTTCGAGATCGAGCGCGATCAGCAGGCTCTCGGCTTCGACGCGGTCGAAGCTGATGTTCGTGGTGTTCGGCACCCGCGGCCTGCGCGACGCCGTTCACGGCCGTTCCCGGGACCGCGGCCAGAATGCCCGCCTCCAGGCGATCGCGGAGCGCGCGCGAGCCGCGCCGCCTCGGCGGCCAGCTTGCCGGCGGCGAGCGCTGCGGCCGCCCCCAGGCCCGCGATCGCGGGCACGTTCTCGGTGCCGGCGCGCCGGTTCCGCTCGTGCTTGCCGCCGGTGAGGATCGGCTGCAGCCGCGTGCCGCGCTTGATCCACAGCGCGCCGGCGCCCTTGGGTCCGTTGAACTTGTGCGCCGACAGCGAGAGCAGGTCGACGCCGAGCGCGCTGCACGTCGACGGGAATCTTGCCGACCGACTGCACCGCGTCGGTGTGCATCAGCGCGCCGCGCTCGTGGGCGATCGCGGCGATCTCGGCGATCGGCTGAATCGTGCCGATCTCGTTGTTGGCGTGCATGACCGAGACGAGCGCCGTGTCGTCGGTGATGGCGTCCCGCAGGCGATCGGGCGAGACGACGCCGGATTGATCGACCGGCACCAGGGTGGTGCGCCAGCCGCGGCGTCCGAGCGCCTTGAGGGTGTTGAGCACCGCTTCGTGCTCGATGGCGCTGGCGACCAGATGCCGCTTGGCGCGCGTCGGCGGCCTGCCCTGAGCGGCGTCGAAGGGCTCGAAGATGCCCGCCGCCCCGCGAATCGCGAAGTTGTCGGCCTCGGTCCCGCCGCTGGTGAAGACGACTTCCGACGGATCGCCGCCGATCAGCGCGGCGACGGCCGACCGCGCCTCGTCCAGCAGTCGCCTTGGCCTGTTGGCCGAAATGATGCACGCTCGATGCGTTGCCGAAATACCTCGCGCGTCGCGTGCCCAACAGCATCGGCCACTTCCGGCGCGAGAGGGCTCGTCGCGTTGTAGTCGAAGTAGACACGCATAGTGAATCGTTCATTGTACACTCTGTCTCGCGCTAACTCTCGGTAACAAAAGGACTAGACAACATTTGGACCGTTCCCTATACTGGCCACTTCGGCCGCCGATAGATCCGGCAGCCTAGCGCTCCTCACGCTCACAGCAAGGAGACAGGCGGAGGAATATCCATGTGGAAACGCGATGAAGCGGTCCGGCCCGCGAGCGGACAACCGGCGGCACCCCCGCACCCCCGGCGCCGCAGCCGTCGACGAGCATGGGGACTCCAAGTCCTCGCCCTGAGGCGAGCCAATTCAGGAGAGGGACAACGTGAACATCGGCAAATCAGTCGTCATCAAAGGCGAACTGAACGGCAGCGAAGACCTGACGATCGAAGGGCAGGTCGAAGGCACCATTCAGCTGCGCGACCACGTCCTGACGATCGGACCGAACGGCAAGATCAAGGCGCAGGTGTTCGCGAAATCGGTGATCGTGCTCGGCGAGGTCACCGGCAACGTCACCGCGAGCGAGAAGGTGGACATCCGCGACAACGGCTCGGTGGACGGCGACATCATCTCGCCGCGCGTCGCCATCGCCGAGGGCGCGCATTTCCGCGGCAGCGTGGACATGCAGCGCAAGGCCGCGGCCACGGCGCAGCAGCCACAGGCGGCGAAGCCGGCGCCGGTTCAGCCGTCCGCTCCGCAGTCTCAGCCGCAGCCGGCTGCCGCCGCTGCGGCCCGCTGACGGGAAGTCAGAACGTTAGAACGTAGAAGTCAGAAGGACTGCGAGACGCGAACGTTCGCGCAGTCCTTCTGACTTCTAACTTCTAGTTCTAAGTTCAACGGTCGTATGAGTCTTCTCGACCTGCTGGCGCCACGCAAAGTCGAACGCGACACACGTCCTCAGCGGCCGGCGGCGCCGGCGGGGGATCCCGTCTTTTCCACGAAGGCGCTGCGCAAGTTCGTGCGTGCCTGGTTCGGCGCGACACGCCGGTGCTGCTCGATCTCGGCCCGGTCGTCGGCAGCAACGTCAGCTTCTTCGGCGAGCAGCTTGGCTGCAAGATTTTCGTCGAGGACATGTTCGCCGATCTCGATCGCCACGTGCGATCGGACAAGCTGGACGCCTTCCCCGACTTCCTCGAGAAGCGATTCACCCAGCGACAAGGGCGACGTGCACGGCGTGCTCTGCTGGGACCTGCTCGATCACCTGGATCGCCGATCGGCGCAGGTGCTCGCCGACCGAGCTGACGCGGCTGCTCGGTCCCGAAGGGGCGCTGCTCGGGTTCTTCAGCACCGCGCCCTCGCGCGATGCCCGCTACACGAAGTTCATCATCGTCGACGAGTCGAACATGCAGCACCGCAGCTACCCGGCGGCGCGGACACGGCAGGCGAACATGCCGAACCGCGACATCATCCGGCTGTTTCCCGGCCTGACGCGTATCGGATTCGTTTCTCCTCCAGAACAACCAGCGCGAAATCCTGTTTCGCAAGCCGACATGGCAGGATTCGGATCAGGATTGCAGGATCAATCCGCTCAATCCCCAATTCAATCCTGCAGTTCTGCAATCCTGCAATCCTGCAATACCATAGTTCGCATGGCGAGGCCCGTGATCGCGCTGCTGAGCGATTTCGGCACGCGAGACCATTACGCCGGCACGATGAAAGGGGTCGCGCTCGCGATTTGTCCCGATCTCACGTTCGTCGACATCTCCCACAGGTGCCGCCGCACGACGTGGTGGCCGGGGCGCTCGAGCTCGCGGCCGCCTACAAGTACTTTCCCGCCGGCACCATCTTTCTCGTGGTCGTCGATCCCGGCGTGGGATCCGACGCGCAGGGGCATCGCCGCGGAAGCCGGGGACTACAAGTTCGTGGCGCCGGACAACGGCGTGCTCACCGCCGTCTTCGACGAGCATGCCCCGAAGCGCGTCGTGGAGCTGACGGAGCGGCGGTACGCGCGACCAACCGTCAGCCGGACGTTCGAAGGGCGCGATCGCTTCGCGCCGGCCGCCGCCTGGCTGGCGAAGGGGATCGAGCTCGTGGCGCTGGGGCGGCCGGCGGGCGCCATCCATCGGCTCGACCTGCCGCACGCGCAGCTGGACGGCGATCGCATTGCCGGCGAGGTGCTGCGCGTGGACCGCTTCGGGAATCTCATCACGAACATCGATCGGCGAACGTTCGATCGCCTGGCCGGCGCGCCGCTCGAAATCCAGGTCGGGAGCCGCGTCGTGTCGAAAGTGGTGTCGGCATATGCCGACGCGGCGCCGGGCGAGCTGTGCGCGCTGTTCGGGAGCACCGATCATCTCGAGATCGCCGCCAACGGCGCGAGCGCGGCCGGCGAGCTCGATCTCGGACGCGGCGCCCCCGTGCACGTCGCGCGCCGCGCATGATAGGATTCGGCGTTTGCCATGATTGACTTTTCCCTGACAGACGAACAGCGCCTGCTCGAGCAATCGGTGCGCGAGTGGGCATCGCGCGAAGTCGCTCCCTACATCCGCGAAAACGATCGCAAGCACCATTTCGACCGCGACCGGATTCTCGGCGGGATGGCGAAGCTCGGATTGCTCGGCATCTCCGTGCCGCAGGAGTACGGCGGCGCCGGCATGGATTACCTGTGCCTCGGCCTCGCCAGCGAAGAGCTCGAGTACGTGGACACGTCGCTGCGCGTGATCATGTCGGTGCACGCCGGGCTCAATTGCCTGACGCTCCTGTCGTGGGGGTCCGAGGATCAGAAGCGCCGCTATCTCGTGCCGCAGGCGCAGGGCACCAAGATCTCGGGGTACGGTCTGACAGAGCCGGGCGCGGGCAGCGACGCGCGCGCGATTCAGACGACCGCGATCAAGAAGGGCGAGCGGTACTACATTTCCGGCGAGAAAAGCTGGATCTCGCTCGCCGACGTCGCGGATCACTTCATCGTCATCGCGTGGACTGATCTCGAGAAGAAAAAGCAGCGCGACACCGTCAGGCCTGACCGCGTTCATCGTCGAGCGCACGTCCAAGGGTTTTTCCAGCGGCCCGATGAAAGAGAAGTGGGGCATCCTCGCCGGCAACACCGGGTTCTTCAAGATGGACGAAGTCGAGGTGCCCGAAGAGAACGTGATCGGCCGCCCCGGCGAAGGGTTCAAGATCGCGATGTTCGCCCTGGATCAGGGGCGGTTCACCGTGGCGGCCGGCGCCACCGGTTTGATTCGCGCGTGCCGCGACGCGAGCGTCAAGTACGCCAAGGAACGCAAGGCGTTCGGCGTGGAGATCGGCCAGCACCAGCTCGTGAAGGAAATGATCGCGCAGATGGAGTCGGACTATCAGTCGGCGCGCCTGCTCTGGCTGCGATCCGGATGGCTCAAGAACCACGGCCAGCGCAACACGCGCGAGACCGGCCTCGCGAAATGGTTCGCGACCGTCGCGTCAGAGCGCGCCGCCGGTGACGCGATCCAGATCCACGGCGCCAACGGCTACTCCGACGAGTACCCGGTCGGCCGGTTCTGGCGCAACTCGAAGGGCGCGGTCATCTACGAGGGCACGCGCGAGATCCACAAACTGATGCAGGCCGACTACCTGCTCGGCTATCGCACGGATCGGCCGACGCGCTGCGAGCTGCCCGCGTATCGACGAGTCGGTGAAATCAAAAGTCTGAACGTCAATCTGAAATCTGAACTCTGAATTCTGAACTGTATGGATTCCGATCTCTCTCTCGAATTCCTCCGCGTCGTCGAGCAGGCCGCAATCGCCTGCGCGCACACCATGGGCCAGGGCGATCGCCACCGGTCCGACCAGGTTGCCGTCGAGGCGATGCGCAAGGTGATGGACACCGTCCCCATCGACGGCACCATCGTCATCGGCGAAGGCGAGCGGGACGAAGCGCCGATGCTCTACATCGGCGAGCGGCTCGGCATGGCGCACGCGCTCGGACGCGGAGCCGCGGGCGGCTTTCCCCAGGTTGACATCGCGGTCGATCCGCTCGAAGGCACCAACCTGTGCGCGACCGGTGCGGCCAACGCGATCGCGGTCCTCGCCGCGTCCAACAAGGGCGGGCTGCTGCACGCGCCGGACTTGTACATGGACAAGCTGGTCGTGGGCCCGAGCTCCAAGGACGCGGTCAGCCTCGACGCGCCGGTCAAGGACAACCTCGCGGCGATCGCCAAGTGTCTCGGCCGGCGGATCGAGGACCTCGTCGTGATCGTGCTCGATCGTCCACGCCACGAAAAACTCATCGCCGACATTCGCGCCACCGGCGCCCGGATTCGATTGATCGGCGACGGCGACCTGTCGGCCGGGATCACCGCGGCGCTGGTCGGCACCGGCGTCCACGCGGTGATGGGCACGGGCGGCGCCCCCGAGGGCGTGCTGACGGCCGCGGCGATGCGCTGTCTGAACGGCGAGATCTTCGCGCGCCTCGTGATCAGCAAGCCCGAGCACGAGGAACGCTGCCGCGCCATGGGGATCACGGACTTCAAGCGGGTGTACCGGTCGAAGGACCTCGCGCCCGGCGAGCGCGTCATCTTCGCGGCGACCGGCGTCACCGACGGTCACCTGATGCGCGGCGTGCGCTTCTTCGGCGAGGGGATTCGCACGAGCTCGGTCATCATGCAGAACGATCCGCACCGGATCAGGTTCATCGACAGCATTCACGTCGCGCAGGACAAGAACGTCAAAATAAAGTTCTGATGGGCCAAGACGGCTCCAACGCGGCCCGCAGACGCCGAAGCGGGCGGCGCCCGCGACGGCTGGCAGCGGAACGTCTGGGCCGTGACGGTCGCGTGTTTCCTGGGCTTCACCGGATTCACGCTCGTCATGCCGTTCCTGCCGCTGTTCATCGCGCAGCTCGGCGTCACCGGCGTCGGGTCGATCGCCGTCTGGACCGGCGTGAGCCTTGGCGTGACGCCGGCCTTGACCGCGGTGCTGGCGCCGGCGTGGGGCCGGCTCGGCGATCGCTACGGCCGCAAGATCATGGTCGAGCGATCGATGATCAGCTTCGTCGTGCTGATGACCGCGATGGCGTTCGTCACGCGGGCCTGGCACGTGCTGGCCATCCGGATCGTGCAGGGAGTCTTCGCGGGGTACGGCTCGCTGTCGGTGGCGATGGCGGCCGAGTCGGCGCCGCGCGATCGCATGCCGTCGGCGATCGGCCTGGTGCAGACGGCGCAGCGGTTGGGTCCCGCGCTCGGTCCCGTGATTGGCGGCGTCCTCGCCGGTCTGGTGGGCCTGCGGCGTGCGTTTCTCGTCACGGCGACGTTCTACGCGATCGGGTTGGTCGTCGTGTGGATGATGTACAACGATCCCGCGGGCGCGCGAATCCACGCGCGCGACGAGACCGCCGCGAGCGGGTCGAATGCAGCGAGCCAGCGCGTGACGTTTCGCAGCGTGCTGGAGTTCCAGAATTTCGTGCTGATGATGGCCGTCATTTTCGGGCTGCAGTTCGTGGACCGCAGCTTCGGTCCGGTCCTGCCGCTGTATGTCGAGCAGATCGGCGTCGCGCATGCGCGGGTGCCGCTCGTGGCCGGGGTGCTGTTCTCGATCATGGCGTGCAGCGGCGCGCTCGGGCATCATTTCTGCGGGAAGCTGCTGCGGCGATTTCCGACCCGCGTCGTGATCGCGGGCGGCGCGGTGGCGGCGGCCGCGGGCTCGGCGCTCGTCGCCGCATCGAGCCAGATCTGGCTGATGTGCGTGGCGGCGACGGCGCTCGGTCTGGGGATCGGCTCGGCGATGACCGCGTCCTATGCCGCGGCGGGGAGCGTCATCCCGGCGGGCGCGCACGGCGCAGGCTTTGGCGTGCTGACGAGCGCGTCGCTGGTCGGGATGGCGAGCAGCCCCCTCATTGCCGGCTTTCTGGGAGGCACCAGCATCCGCGCGGTGTTCCTGCTGAATCTCGCGGTGATGCTGATCGTGGCCGGCGTCGTTCGCCACAAGATGATCGAGTAGCCACGAAGTCACCAAAGCACGAAAGCTGTCAGTTTGGTTTCGTGTTTCGTGTTCACGGCAATCGATCTGATGCGACGAGTCTATGTCGATCCCGCGGCGCCGCAACGCGACGCGATCGAGGAAGCCGTGAAATGGATTCTGGCCGGCGGCATCGTGGCGCTGGGAACCGACACGCTCTACGGCCTGGCGGTGGATCCATTCAACCGCGCGGCGGTGGCGCGATTGTTCGACGTGAAGGAGCGCGAAGCCGATCGGGCGATGCCGCTGATTGCCGCGGATGCGTCACAGATTTCGTCGCACCTCGGCCGGTTGTCGCCGGCGGCGGAGCGGCTGGCGGCGCGGTATTGGCCGGGACCTTTGACGCTCGCCGTCCCCGCGCCCGCGGCCCTGCCGCGTGACGTCACCGGCGGGCGGACGACGGTGGGTGTGCGTGTGCCGGCAGCGGACATCGCGCGGGCGGTCTGCGCGGGATGTGGGAAACCGGTGACCGCCACGAGCGCGAATCTGAGCGGAGAACAGCCGACGGCCGATCCCGACGAGGTCGAGCGCACGCTGGGCGACCGGATAGATTTCTTGCTCGACACCGGACCGGCGCCCGGCGGACCGCCGTCCACGATTGTTGACGTGACGACCGCCGCGCCGACGTTGATTCGCGCCGGCGCCGTCCCGTGGCACGAGATCCAGACATGGCTCGACACCCATCACAACGGACCTCGCGCGTAGCCAAGCGTGAGCGCGCCGCGCTCGTCGGGCTGATCGCCGGCCACGCGCGCCGGCTCGAGGCCGAACGCTCGCTCGACGAACTGGCGGGGCTGGCCGAGGCTGCCGGCGCGGAGGTGGTGCTGCGCGTCCTGCAGGAGCGTCCGAAGCCCGACCCGTCCACCTACCTCGGCTCGGGCAAGATCAAGATGCTCGCCGGGGCGTGCGCCGAAACCGGCGTCGATCTCGTCATCGTGGACAGCGAGCTGTCGCCCGCGCAGTTGCGGCAGATCGAAGAAGCCGTCGGCCGCGCGGTCGTCGATCGGACACAGCTCATCCTCGACATCTTCGCGCGCCGCGCCCGCACGAAAGAGGGCAAGCTGCAGGTCGAGCTCGCGCAGCTGAAATACATGCTGCCGCGGCTCGTCGGCTCGAGCGACGCGTTGTCGCGGCTTGGCGGCGGAATCGGCACACGCGGCCCGGGTGAAACGAAACTCGAAACCGATCGCCGTCGCATTCGCACACGCATCCACGCGATCTCGGAAGATATCGAGCAGGTGCGCAAGCGGCGCTCGCAGCTCCGCGAGCGGCGTCACAAGAGCGCGGTGCCGACGGTGGCGCTCGTCGGCTACACCAACGCCGGCAAGACGACGCTCTTCAACGTGCTGACGCGGGCGGGCGCGGAAGCCTCGAACGCGCTGTTCGTGACCCTCGATCCGCTCGTGCGCCAGGTGCGGCTGCCGGACAGCCGTGCGCTGCTCCTGTCCGACACCGTCGGGTTCATCGATCGCCTGCCG
Source organism: uncultured Acidobacteriota bacterium (assembly GCA_963731545.1). Taxonomy (GTDB): domain Bacteria; phylum Acidobacteriota; class Vicinamibacteria; order Vicinamibacterales; family CAVVIG01; genus CAVSWN01. The sequence goes on from CAVSWN010000004.1 coordinate 138,205, forward strand.
CATGCGCTGGTCGCCGCGTTTCGCGCGACGCTCGAGGAAATCGCCGACGCCGACCTGGTGCTGCACGTCATCGACGCGGCGGCGCCGGACCGCGATCGCCGTATCGCCGCCGTGCGTCCGGTGCTCGACGAGGTGGGCGCCGACACCGTTCCGCTGGTGGACGTGTACAACAAGAGCGACCTGCTGACACCCGACGAGAGGCGGCGGCTCCTGGAGCAGGATCCTGGCGCGCTCTGCGTGTCGGCGCTGACCGGCGACGGGATGAGCGAATTGCTGGACACGGTTGCCTCGCGAGTGGCGCTCGACGTCCGGCGGCTGACGTTGACCTTCGATCCGGCGGATCCCGCGGACCGCGAGCGGATCGCGCGGTTGTATCGGCAGGCGCGCGTCGTGCAACATGAGGCGCGCGACGGCCTCGTCTCCATCGTCGCCGACGTGCCTCGCCGTCTTCTGGGCCGGGTCGGGTAAAATTCTGATCATGGCATGGTGCACAGTGCACGGTGCGTCGAGCGTGGCGCACCGGGCAGTGAGCACCGGGCACCGGGCACGGCGAGCGGCCAGTTGTTGGCTCATCGCGGCGGTGCTGGCCGCCGCTGCGTCCGCGTGCACGCGCAAGGTGATGGTGGCCCCTCCGGTCGTCACCACGCCCAAGTTTCCCGAGTTCATCCGGCCCGTCGTTCCACCGGCGTTCGCCAACACGGGTGCCGCGCTCGGCCAGGAGCGCGGGTGGGCCTTTCTGCAGTCAGGCGATCTGAAGAGCGCCGAGCGCGAATTTTCGGCCGCGCTGCAGGCTGACCCCGGCCTTCTATCCCGCCGAGGCGTCGCTCGGCTATGTCGAGCTGGCGCGGCAGGACCCGAAAGCTGCGCTCCCACGATTCGACCGGGCGCTCGAGGGGCGCCAGAACGACGTGAGCGCGCTCATCGGCCGCGGCCAGGCGCTCGCTCGCGCTCGATCGCGGCGGCGAAGCGCTCTCGGCGTTCGAGGCGGCGGTGGCCGCCGATCCGTCGCTGACCGAACTCGCTCGCCGTGTCGAGGTCATGCGGTTTCGCGGCGCGGAACAGAACCGTCGAGCGCGCGCGACAGGCGTCCCGGGAGGGCCGCCTCGACGAGGCGATTCAGAGCTACCGCACCGCGATTGCCAACTCACCCGACAGTCCGTTTCTGTATCGCGAATTCGGGGCGGTCGAGCTGCGCAAAGGCCAGACCGACGAAGCGCTGGCGTCGTTCCGGAAGGCGGTGGCGCTCGATCCGTCGGATGCCACGTCGCACGCGCAGATTGGCGAGATTCTCGACAGCCGGAACGACTTCGAGGGCGCGGAACGCGCCTACACCGCCGCGCTGGCCAATGGGGCGGGCGGGGCGGTGACGGCGCGGCTCGAGGCCCTGCGCGGGCGCGCGGCGCGGGCGCGGCTGCCCGCCGAGTATCGCGCGATCGATCAGGCCGCGCAGATCACGCGCGCCGATCTGGCGGCGCTCATCGCCGTCCGTCTGTCGCCGCTCCTCGAGAGCGTCCGACGATCCGATTCCGCGCTCATGACCGACGTGCGGAATCACTGGGCCGCGCAGTGGATCTTCGCGGTGACGCGCGCCGGCGTGATGGAGCCGTTCGACAACCACGCGTTTCAGCCGCGCGCCGTCGTCCGCCGCATCGAACTGGCGCAGGCGGTCGCGCCGCCTGCTGCCGCAGGCGGGCATGCGCACGCCCGCGCAGGTGCGGGCCTGGGAGGCGGCGCGGCTGCGCTTCAGCGACCTGTCGGCATCGCACCTCGCGTATCCGGCGGCGTCGGCGGCCGTCGCGGCGGGCGTCATGAAAACCGCCGGCGACAACGCGTTTCAGCCTTCGCGACCGGTGACGGGCCCTGAAGCGATCGAGGCGATCGGCCGTCTCGAGGCGCTCGCGGGTCTCCGATGACAGCTCTCACACCCGCCAATCAGCTCACGCTGCTGCGGATGTTTCTCATCCCGGGGTTCGTGATTCTCGTGGTGTATGGCTATCTCGGCTGGGCGCTGATCGTGTTCGTCATCGCCGGCATCACCGACGCGCTCGACGGCCTCATCGCGCGGCGGTCCGGGCAGAAGTCGAACCTCGGCGCGTGGCTCGATCCGATGGCGGACAAGCTGCTGCTGGTGACGACGTTCGTCGTGCTGACGCTGCCGGGACTCGGGCTGGAGAATCGCCTGCCGATCTGGCTCACCGTGCTGATCATCTCGCGGGACGTCGGGATCGTGCTCACCGTGGCGATCGTCAACCTGGCGGTCGGCCCGCGCACGTTCCGGCCGTCGATGCTCGGCAAAGTCGCGACCGCCACCTACATCGTCACCGCCGTCGCGGCGATGTTCTTCAACTATCTCGGATATCGATCGCGGATCTTCGATCTGTTCATCTACGCATCGCTCGTCATCACGCTGGCATCGGGGCTCGACTACATCTGGCACGCGTCGAGGATTACCGAGAGCAGCTCAGGAGCATGACGTCATGAAGCGCGTGATCGTCCTCGTGGTTCTCATCGTGGTTGCGCGGGCCATGGTCGCGTCCGCGCAGGGGGCGCCGAAGCAGGCGGTGGTGGAGACGACTGCCGGGACGTTCGTGATCGACCTGGCCGCGGACGCGGCGCCGAATCAGACGGCGTATTTCATGAAGCAGGTGGCCGACGGCGCGTATGACGGCACGATCTTCCACCGCGCGATCCGCTACGGCATGGTGCAGGGTGGCGATCCCCTCACGAAGGATGTGGCGAAGCGCGACCTGTACGGTACCGGCGGCCTCAATGCGGTGAAGGCCGAGGCCCGCGCCGCCAGGATGACGCGCGGATCCGTCGCGGCCGTGCTCGATTCCTGGAAAGCCGGACAGCGCGGGCGCGCAGTTCTTCATCGTCCTGGCCGATCAGCCGGCGCTCGACAACCTCTACACGGTGTTCGGTCATGTCGCGGACGGCATCGAGGTGCTGCAGAAGATCTCCGAAGTGCCGGTGGACGACAAGGGGCTGGCGACCGAGCGGATCGCGATCCGGCGCGTGACCATTCGCGACACGCCCGCCGAGCCGTTCGTCACCGAGACGCCGCAGGAGCTGGGCGCGTATCGGGCGATCCTCGACACCAGCAGCGGCCCGATCACCATCGAGTTCTTCGTCGACAAGGCGCCCAACACCGTGCGTCAGGTCATGCGGCTCGCCGCCGCAGGCGTCTACAACGGGATGGCGTTTCATCGCGTGGCGCCCGGTTTCGTGATTCAGACGGGCGCGCTCTCGAGCCGCCCCGCGGCGCTCACCGAAAAGCAGCAGAAGCTCGTTCGCAACCTGCCGCCGGAGTTCAACGACACCAAGCACGTGAAAGGGATTGTGTCGATGGCGCGCGGCGAGGCGCCGGACAGCGCGACGACGTCGTTTTTCATCTGCACCGGGACGTCGACGGCGCTCGATGGGCACTACACGGCCTTCGGACGGGTCGTCGAGGGCATGTCCGCCGTGGACGCGATCGAAGGCACGCCGCGGGACGGCGAAACGCCGAAGTCGCGGATCGAGCTGCGGACCGTGCGAATCGAGAAGGCTAGGTAGGAATGACTCTCGTGACGCGGACGGGGACGCCGACGAGATACTCGACCTGAATCCGATCGCCGGGCTCGAGGTTGTTGCCGACAACCGCCTCGGGACCGACGCGCGCCACGGTAATCTGGCCGTCCGGATCCTCGACGTCGGTGAAGAACACATCCCACGACACCTGGCCGTGGATGCTCACCGGCTGCACCTTCTTCAGAATTCCGTCGCGCGTCCCTTTTAGCATCGTCGTCCGGTCCGTACGTGGCGTCCGGCTTCAGCCGGACCTTTGTGCCCCAACACAGTATCCGTCGAAACGGGAAAAAGAGCGGGCGCGTGTTACCGAGAAGTTGCAGCATCCGCTCGCGGTAGGCGTCGACGAACCGCTCGTGGAGTTCCGCGGGCAGCTGTCGCTGGTATTCGGTGAGCAGCGTCCCCTTCATCCATTCGACGACGTCCTCGGGTCCGGCGAGAACGTGAGGGTAGATATGGAGCCGGACAACCGGATCCGTGAATCCAAGGCCGTAAAGGAGCGTCGCGTAGTCGTGCGGCTCGAGCACCGGCTGGGGACGGTGCCACCCGTTGAACGCGCTGCGAAACGGTTCGACGTCGGTCAAGTCCTCGGCGACGCGGTGCGACGCCTGGTTGTGCTGCGCCGGAACCTGAAACGCCAGCTGACCTGACGCCGTGAGCGCGCCGGCGAGGCGGGCGAGGAGCGCCGGATGGTCCTCGACCCAGTGCAGCGCGGCGTTCGAGAAAATCACATCGAACGAGCCGCGGGAGCCGGGAAGGCTTCGATCGTGCCGACCTCGAACCGGAGGCCAGGGGGCGCCGCTTCGTGCTGACTCTCCTCGAGCATCCGGCTCGATCGATCGATGCCCGTGGTTTCGCGCGCGCGCAGGTGCTCGTGGAGCGCGCGAGTCAACCGGCCCGTGCCGCAGCCCAGATCGACCGCTCGCATGTCCGGCGCCGGGCGCACGAGGGACAGGAGGTCGAAGAACGGCTGCTCGCGTTCGCGCTGGAACTTGTCGTACTGCGCGGGATTCCAGGTGTCGGTCATGATGATGTCGCGTCGAACGGGAGCTGATCCGGATCCGGCTCCTGCGTGTCCGCGCAGAAATTGTGGACGCTGACGCCGAGCAGGCGCACCGGGCGGCGTCCGGCGTCGGTCTTCTCGAGCAGCCGAACCGCCCGTGTGCCGAGATCGCCCTCATCGCGCGTCGGCGGGGCGGTGTGGCTTCGCGTGATCGTCGTGAAGTCGCTGTAGCGCACCTTGATGGTGACCGTCCGGGCCAGGAGGCGCTTGCGCGACAGCCACCCGATCGCGCGCGAGGCCATCTCCACGATCTCGTTCCGGATGATGTCGAGGTCCGTCAGATCTTCGGGATACGTGTTCTCCGAGCCGGACGACTTGGCCGCGCGATTCGGCACGACCGGCCGGTCGTCGACGCCGTCCGCGAGCCGGCGCAGCCAGTCGGACAGGCTGCCGACCGTTTCGCGCAGCGCCTGCGGGTCGGCCGTCCGAACGTCGACGAGCCGCTCGATGCCGCGCGCGCGGAGCTTGCCTGCGGTGACGGGGCCGACGCCCCAGAGCGCGTCGACCGGCAACTGCTGCAGAAACGACTCCACGCGATCCGGCGCGATCACCGTGAGGCCGTCGGGCTTCTTCCAGCCGGACGCAATCTTCGCCAGAAACTTGTTGGGCGCGACGCCGGCCGAGGCGGTGAGCCCGATGTCGCCGCGGATGCGCTCTTTGATGCGTTTGGCGACCGTCATGCCGAGCGATTCGCCCCACGCGTTGTCGGTGACGTCGAGATACGCCTCGTCGAGCGAGAGCGGCTCGACCAGCGGCGTGACTTCGCGGAAGATCGCGAAGACCGCGCGCGACGCGTCCTGATAGCGCGCGAAGTCCGGGGGCACGATCTGCGAGCGTGGGGCAGAGCCGGACCGCCTTCGCCATCGACATCGCCGAGTGCACGCCGAAGGCGCGCGCCTCGTAGCTGGCCGCGGCCACGACGCCGCGCTGGTGCGGCTGGCCGCCGACGGCGAGCGGCTTGCCGCGCAGCGAGGGGTTGTCGCGCTGTTCGACCGACGCATAGAACGCGTCCATGTCGACGTGGACGATGCGGCGCAGCATGGCCGAAGTCACAATTAGGTCGACAGTCCGAGTGCCCTGTCGACTGGCGACCTTCACGATAGAATAACTGTTTCTGTATGCCCCAATTCATCTACACCATGAAGGGTCTCGGCAAAGTGCACCGGCCGGACCTGAAAGTTCTCGAAGACATCTGGCTGTCGTTCTATTTCGGCGCGAAGATCGGCGTGCTCGGGTTGAACGGCGCCGGCAAGAGCTCGCTGCTGAAGATCATGGCGGGCGAGGACACGAGCTTTCTCGGCGAGGCGTTTCCGGCCGAAGGCATTTCCGTCGGCTTCCTGCACCAGGAACCCGTCCTCAATGCCACCAAGAACGTCCTCGGCAACGTCGAAGAGGGCGTGGCCGAGATCAAGGCGCTGCTGACTCGCTACGACGATGTGAACGCGAAGCTCGGCGAGGACCTGTCTCCGGAGGAGATGGAGAAGGTGATGGACGAGCAGTCGCGCATCCAGGATCGCATCGATGCGTCCAACGCCTGGGATCTCGACTCGCGGCTGGAGCTGGCGATGGACGCGCTGCGGCTGCCGCCGCCCGATGCCGAGGTCGCGACGCTCTCCGGCGGCGAGCGGCGCCGCGTCGCGCTCTGCCGTCTGCTGTTGCAGTCGCCCGATCTGCTGCTGCTCGACGAGCCGACGAACCATCTCGACGCCGAGTCGGTCGCGTGGCTCGAGCGCTTTCTGAAGGACTATCCAGGCACGGTCGTCGCGGTGACGCACGATCGCTACTTCCTCGACAACGTGGCCGGCTGGATTCTGGAGCTCGATCGCGGCCACGGCATCCCCTGGGAAGGGAACTACTCGTCGTGGCTGGAGCAGAAGCAGAACCGCCTGGCGCAGGAAGAGAAGGCCGAGACGAAGCGCCAGCGCACGCTCGAGCGCGAGCTCGAATGGATCCGCATGTCGCCGCGGGCGCGGCAGGCGAAAGGGAAGGCGCGTCTCAACGCCTACGAGGATCTGCTGCGCGAGGAAACGGCCCAGAAGATCGAGACCGCTGAAATCTACATCGCGCCCGGCCCGCGGCTCGGCGACGTCGTGGTCGAAGCGCGGAAACTCCGAAAGGGCTACGGCGACAACCTGCTCATCGACAATCTCGACTTCACGCTGCCGCGCGGCGGCATCGTCGGCGTCATCGGTCCCAACGGCGCGGGGAAGACGACGCTGTTCCGGATGATCACCGGCCAGGAGAAGCCGGACGCGGGCACGCTCAAGATCGGCGAAACAGTCCAGATCGGCTACGTCGATCAGAGCCGCGAAGCGCTCGACCGCGAGCAAGACCGTCTGGGAAGAGATTTCCGGCGGGCTCGACGAAGTCGAGCTCGGCAAGCGCAAGGTGGCGTCGCGCGCCTACGTGTCGTGGTTCAATTTCAAGGGGGCCACGCAGCAGCGGAAAGTCGGGACGCTGTCCGGAGGCGAGCGCAACCGCGTCCACCTGGCCAAGCTGCTCAAGAAGGGGAGCAATCTGCTCCTGCTCGACGAGCCGACCAACGACCTCGACGTCGACACGTTGCGGGCGCTGGAAGAAGCGCTGCTGAACTTCGCCGGCTGCGCGGTCGTGATCAGCCACGACCGGTGGTTTCTCGATCGCATCGCCACGCACATGCTGGCGTTCGAAGGCGACAGCGAGGTCGTCTGGTTCGAAGGGAACTATCAGGACTACGAGGCCGATCGCAAACGCCGCCTGGGCGCGGCGGCCGATCAGCCGCACCGGATCAAGTATCGGAAACTGACACGCTGATCAATGGGTGTAGCGCGGCCCTTTCAGGGCCGCGATCGCGGGCTGAAAGCCCCGCGTGCGGGGACCATGTGCCGCAGCATCAAAGTGCTCTTCAACTTCGATCCGCCCGCGACGGAGGAAGAAATCCGCGCGGCCTCGCTGCAGTTCGTCCGCAAGTTGAGCGGGTTCAACAAGCCGTCGAAGGCCAACGAAGAGGCGTTCGACCGCGCGATTGATGAGGTCGCCGGCGTGGCGCGGCGCCTCATCGACTCGCTGAGCACCACCGCGCCGCCGAAAAACCGCGAGGAAGTCGCCGCCGAGAAGCGCGCGAAGTCGGCGCTCCGGTTCGCTCGCTAGCGTTCCCTCTTGCACCGCCGGGCGTGGCCTGATATATAGTCACGCCACATATGGGCACGTCTGCTCTCGAGCGGGAGCTGAAACGCGGCAGCACCGAGGTGCTGATCCTGGCCCTGCTCGAGGATCGCCAGCGGCACGGCTACGAGATCGGCCGGCTGATCGGCGAACGCTCCGAGGGCACGATCAACTTTCACGTCGCGTCGCTCTATCCGACGCTGTACCGCCTCGAGGACAAGGGGCTGATCGACGGCCGCTGGGTCGAGAAGGCAGGGCAGCGGCGCCGGCGCTACTACCGGCTGACGCCAGCCGGGCGGAAGATGCTCGCCAGCCAGCGCACAACCTGGCAGACGTTCTTCCTGGCGCTCGACCGCGTCGCAGGTATTCGACACGCCTGAGGTCCGCCTGAAGGCGGACGCCACGACTGGAAGCTGCATGGATGGAAGCCGGATCCGCGAAACCTGCAGCGTCGAAGGCCGGGCGCTGGACGATGAGGTGCTCGAGGAGCTGAGCCAGCACGCCTCGGGGACCTACGAGACCGCGCGCGCGGAAGGCCGCTCTCACGATGAAGCCGAACGCGACGTCGAGGCGCTGCTCGCCGAATGGCGCGCCCACGCGCCGACGCTGCGCCGCCGGCCGCGCCGGCCCACCGTTGTCGAGCCAGCCCGAGAAGGCGTCAACCTGCTCGCGGGCATCGTCCAGGACGCGCGCCACGGGATTCGTCTGCTGCGGCGCGAGCCCGGATTCGCGCTCGTGGCCATCCTCATCATCGCGCTGGGCATTGGCGCGACGACGACGTTGTTCAGCGTGGTCAACGGCGTGCTGCTCCGGCCGCTGCCGTGGGCGGATTCCGATCGGCTCATCCGCGTGAGCGAGACGCGTCAGGGCCGCAGCGGCCGCGTGCGCGGGACGGTGCTGAACGGCACCTACCTCGCCTGGGCCGATCATCCGACGACGATCGACGCCATCGGCGGCTGGCTCGGCAACTCGGCGATGACGCTGTCAGGCCGTGGCGATCCCGAACGCCTGCGCGTGACGCCGGTGACGCCGAGCCTGTTCCCGATGCTCGCCGTAAAGCCTCACATCGGGCGGCTGTTCGCGGCGGAGGAGGGGGTCCGCGGGTCGAGCGACGTCATCCTGCTGTCGTTCGGGTTGTGGCAGTCACGCTTCGGCGGCAGCCCTGACGTCATCGGGCAGACCGTTCAGCTCGACGATCGGCAGTTCACGATCGTCGGCGTCATGCCGCAGGAGTTCGCCTTTCCCACTCGAGAGACACGCGCCTGGACGGCGTGGGCGGTGCCGGGGCTGGTGGGGCAAGGCGGCGTGATCACCGGTTCGATTTTCTCCGCGATGGCGCGGCTGCGGCCGGGCGCGACGCTGGCGCAGGCGGCCCAGGAAGGCACGGCCCGCGCGCGTGCGGCGCCGAGCGCCGGCATGGTCGGCATGGCGCTCTTCGGCGCGAACGGTCCGATCGACATCTCGGTCGCCCCCGCGCGCGACGCGCTGATCGCTGACGTGAAGCCCGCGATCGTCGTGCTGCTCATCGCGGTCCTTCTGCTGCTCGCGACGGCGACGGCCAACGTGGCCAGCCTGCAGCTGGCCCGCGCGACGACCCGGCGGCGCGAGCTCGCGACGCGCGCGGCCATCGGCGCGGGCGCGGGCCGGCTCACGCGACAGCTCCTGGTGGAGAGCGCGCTCGCTCGGACTCGCCGGCGGCGCGGCAGGCTTCGCGCTCGCGCTGGCCGGCCATCGCTGGCTGCCGAGCATCCTGCCCGCGGATTTCCCGCGCCTCGACGACGTGGTCATCGATGCGCGCGTGGCGCTCGCTGCGGTTGCGCCTCGCGGTTGTCACGAGCACGGTGTGCGGTCTGCTGCCCGCGCTCCAGGCCATGCGCGTGAACCTGGTCGACACGCTGGCCGACGGCGGCGGCGCCGCAACCGGTATCGGTTTGCGATCGCGAACGAGCCGCATCCGCGGGGCGATCATGATCGGGCAGATCGCGATCGCCTGCGTGATGCTCGTCAGCGCGATGCTGCTCGGCCGCAGCTTCATCGCGCTGCTGCACGTGGACCGCGGCTACGATCCCGTCAACCTGCTGACGACGCAGATTCCGCTTCCGCAGAGCTATCCGGTCGAGAAGCGCCTGGCGCTGGTGGAGTCCCTGGTCGAGCGGCTGCGGACGCTGCCTGGCGTCACGCACGCCGCGGCCTCGAACAGTCTGCCGTTCGTGTCCATGGGCGGTTTCTCGGCGTTCAACATGCCATCGCTGAAGAACCCCGGCACGCAGGTCGACGTGCAGGCGATCCAGCGCATCGTGACGCCGGCGTACTTCGATGCGTTACGAATCCGCGTCGTCGGCGGCCGCGTGCTCAATGCCCAGGACACCGCGACCTCGCGGGCAGTCGTCGTCGTCAACCGATCGTTCGCGGCGGCCTATCTGGGCGAACCGGCGGTCGGCGCGCGCATTCCGGTGCCGCGCGGCGGGGCCGGGTTCCGGCTGCTCGATCAGACCGGCAGCTGGGAGGTGGTCGGCGTCGTCGAGGACGTGCGGCAGGACGCCGTCGATGGACCGCGGCAGCCGGAAATCTTTGCGGCGTTTCAGCAGGCGCAGCCGGCCAGCCTCCGCGCCTTCAATCCGATTCTCGTCGTGCGCACGGCCTCCGATCCCGCGGCGTTTGCGCCGGCGCTGCGGCGCATCGTGAGGGAAGCGGAGCCATCGGTCGCGCTCGATTCGGTGATGACGATGGAAGATCGCATGTTGACGAACCTGGCGAAGCCGCGGCTGTATGCCGTCGTGCTCGTCGGGTTCGGCGCGTGCGCCATCGTGATTGCCGGCGTGGGGTTGTTCGGCGTCCTCGCGTACAGCGTCGCGCAGCGCCAGCGCGAGATCGGGGTTCGCTCGGCGCTGGGCGCCCGGCCGGCCGACATCGTGCTGCTGGTGGTGCGCCAGGGCGGCGTCATTGCGGCCGCCGCCACAGCGATCGGCCTCGGGCTCGGCGTACGGCGCTGCGCGGCTGCTGTCAGGGTTCCTGTTCGGCGTCGGAGCGCACGACCCGGTCAGCTTCGTCGTGGTTGGCGTCGTCGTGTTGGCGGTCAGCGCCATCGCCTGCATCGTGCCGGCGCGGCGCGCGGCACGCGTCGATCCGCTGAAGAGCGCTGAGGTCGTCATAGGAGGCACTAACGACGCCGCGCGCCGCGGCCGATAGCTCCGTGGGCGGCGCTCGGGCGCAGCCGCGCCGCGTTCCCAGGCGCCTCTTCATGTCGAATCGGATTCGAGGTGTCGTCATCGCAGTTGTCTGCGTCGGCCGTGATCGAACAGCCGTGGGGCGTCGTCGTCGCTGTGTTCGGGTTCGCGTTCTGCGGTTTGGGTTCGCTTACGAACCAGATTCACCAGTGGGCGCACATGCCCGCGCCGCCTGCGGCTGTTCGCGCGATGCAGGCGTGCGGACTGCTGCTCGGTCGTGCCGGAACATGCGGCGAATCACGCACGGCCCAGCGATCGCCGCTACTGCATCACCACGGGATGGTGCAACCGGCCGCTCGATGCCATCGGCTTCTTCAGGCGCCTGGAATCGGCGATCACTCACCTCACGGGGGTGGCACCGCGTCACGACGATCGTCGCTACGAAGCCAGATTCCCGCGCTCCGCGACCGAGCCGAGGCTCGCGGTGATGATTACCGGTCAGCACTGCGATCGATCGCTCTCGCGCTGGAATCAACGAGCCGAATTCGTTCGGGACCGGTTTCAATCAGCGGCATCGTCTCGGCCATCTGCGGCATCGCGGGACTCGGGCTCGTCCTCGCCGTCCGGTTCCCGCAGCTCTTCGCCTACGCCGAGCTGCGCCCGCTTCGGTCCTTCGTGTTTCTGCAGGCAGTCATCCACGTCGTGCTGGTTGCATCATTCCTGCTCGGCACCGTCAGCGCATCGCTTCGCACGAACAAGACGCTTGCGCTCGCCGGGATCGTGTTCACGCTGGCGGCTGCACTCCTCGGAGGGTCGCAGGTCTCGCGTCGCACACGACGCGAGTCGGGCCCTCATGGCTCGGCGTCGACTTCTTCGTCCTCAATCTCCTGCTGACTCGGCGGCGTTCATTCCACTCGAACGCTTGTTTGGGCTTCGTGCCGAGCAGCCCGTGTTCAGACGGCAGTGGCCGGTCGATTTGACCTACTTCTTCCTGAACTCGCTGCTGATCGAAGTGTTGACGGTGCTGACCCTCAAGCCTGCGTCGATTCTGTTCGACTGGGCGAGGCTGGATGACGTGCGCGACTGCGGTCAGCGCGGCGCCACTGCTCGCCCAGGTGCCTGCGCTGCTGGTCGTGGCGCCGACGAACGCCTCGATGAGCCTGTCGATGGGCGGCTCGCAGAACATCCTCAATTGGGCCTGCGTCGTCAGGCCGTACATCGTCTCCGGTAATCCGACGGTGTCGTTGAGCGGCACGATCGGAGTCACCTCATCCCCACCGTTCGCGGCCTATCGGATGACCCAGAGCGGGCAGATCATCTACGGCGAGCCGGGACACGGGCAACGCACCTGCCAGGTGAACTTCGCAACGTTCGCCGATTCCAACAGCGGCAACACGGCGACCATTCGCGGATCGATCTGCGACCGGTGTTCGATCGGGAAATCGTGTTGCACGCGCTGATCAACTCGCTGCGCGTAGCGCCGCTACGCGACTTCGTGCGGAAGTAGTCGATCGTCTTGACCAGCCCTTCTTCGAGGGCACCTTCGGCTCCCAGCCGAGCAGCGTGCGCGCGCGCGTGATGTCGGGCTGGCGCAGCTTCGGGTCGTCGGTCGGCAGCGGCTTGTAGACGATCTGGCTCTTCGCGCCGGTCATCCGGATGATCGTCTCGGCGATCTCCTCGATCGTCATCTCGCGCGGGTTGCCGATGTTGACCGGATCGTTCTCGTCCGACAGCATCAGCCGGATGATGCCGTCGACCAGGTCCGTGATGTAGGTGAAGCTGCGCGTCTGCGTGCCGTCGCCGAAGACGGTGACGTCCTCGTTGCGCAGCGCCTGCGACATGAACGCCGGCACGGCGCGGCCGTCGTTGACGCGCATGCGCGGCCCGTAGGTGTTGAAGATCCGGACGATCTTCGTGTCGACGCCGTGATAGCGGTGATAGGCCATCGTCATCGCCTCGGCGAAGCGCTTGGCTTCGTCGTAGACGCCGCGCGGGCCGACCGGGTTGACGTTGCCCCAGTAGGTTTCCTTCTGCGGATGCTCGAGCGGATCGCCGTACACCTCGGAGGTCGACGCGAGCACGAACCGCGCGCCCTTCGCCTTGGCGAGGCCGAGCGCCTTGTGCGTGCCGAGCGCGCCGACCTTCAGCGTCGGAATCGGCAGCTCGAGGTAGTCGATCGGGCTCGCCGGGCTCGCCCAGTGCAGGACGAAGTCGACCGGGCCGTCGATGTAGATGTAGTTGGTGACGTCGTGCTTGATGAACGTGAAGTCGCGGTTCGCCAGGTGCGCGATGTTCGCGGTGTCGCCGGTCAGCAGGTTGTCGATGCCGATGACCGCGTAGTCGCGATCGAGCAGCGTTTCGGCGAGATGCGAGCCGATGAAGCCGGCGGCTCCGGTGATGACGACGCGTTGTTTCATGGATGGATCGTGTCAGCGTGACGGCTGTCAGCGATCAGCTGTCAGTAGGCGTGCTTGTGGAAGAAGCCTCTGACGAGCGTGAGCCACATGATCTTCAGGTCGAGGCGGACCGACCAGTTCTCGATGTAGTACAGGTCGTACTCGATGCGCTTCTCGAGCGGCGTGTTGCCGCGCCAGCCGTTCACCTGCGCCCAGCCGGTCAGGCCGGCCTTCACCTTGTGGCGCAGCATGTACTGCGGGATCTTGTGCTTGAACTGCTCGACGAAGATGCGGCCGCTCCGGCCGCGGCCCGACGATCGACATGTCGCCGCGCAGCACGTTCCAGAGCTGCGGCAGCTCGTCGATGTTCGACCGGCGCAGGAAGCGTGCCGAGCGGCGTCACGCCGCGGGTCGTCCTCGCTCGCCCACACCGGGCCGGTCTCGCGCTCGGCGTCGTCGTACATCGAGCGGAACTTGACGATCGTGAACGACTTGCCGTCGAGGCCCATCCGCTCCTGGCGGTAGAACACCGGCCCGCGCGAGGTGAGCCGCACGAGCGCGGCGATGACGCCGAGCGGCATGGCGAGGACGAGCAGCGCCGCCGCTCGAGATCAGCGATGTCGATGCCGCGCTTGACGATCGCTGTTGAAGCCCTGCAGCGGGACGTCGTTGATGTTGATGACCGGGACGCCGTCGAGATCTTCGAGCCGCGCGCGCAGCGCGATCACCTGCAGCAGATCGGGCACGACCTTCACGTCGACGCATTCGCGGCTGGTGCTCTCGATGAGCTCGCAGCATCTGCACGTGCTGCTCGGGCGGCAGCGCGACGTACAGGTGATCGATCGCTTCGCGCGCCGCGATCTCGGCCGCTTCGTCGATCGTGCCGAGCAGCGGCAGGCCGCGGTAGCCGAGGTGATCGCCCGCGGCGCGGTCGTCGACGAAGCCGACGATCTGATAGCCGAGCTCGCGATGCTCGAGGATCTTGTCGGCGACGAGCCGGCCCAGCTCGCCCGATCCGGCAATCAGAATCCGCTTGAGCCCGATGCCGGCGCGCCAGCGGCGCTCGAGCACTTCGCGCACCAGCTCGCGCGAGGCGTAGGTCAGCGACGACGTTCAGGACCAGGAAGATGCGCCCAGACCAGCTGCGACACTTCGAACGCGCCGCGCGCCTTGGCCGCGCGGGCTCGCGAAGTAGGTCTGCACGTACAGCGTGGCGACGATGCCGAAGACGACGGCGAGGATGCTGCCGACGAACACGGCGAAGAAATCGTCGACGCGCGAGCGGCCGCGGCGCAGCCGATAGAGGCCCTGCAGCTGGAAGCCGAGCGGCACGAGCGCGGCGATGAACGGCAGCACGTTGATGTACTGCCCGAGCGGCGGCACGCCCTTGGTGATCGGGATCAGGCCGGTGTGGAACCGCAGCGCGTAGGCGATGATGAACGCCGACATGCCGAGCAGCGCGTCGGAGAGGACGTGAAACGTGACGAGCAGCCGGTTGTGCCGGTTCAGCATGCCGTGCCGATCTCGCGGACGAGCGCCTCCATCTCGTCGCCGAAGCGCTGCGCGGCCGAAGCGCTCGGCGTGGCGCGCGGATGGCGCCGCGGTCGAACGGCGTGTCGAGCGCGCGGCGGATGCCGTCGGCGAACGCCGCGGGCGACAGTTCGTCGACGAGGAGGCCGGTTTCGCCGGGGACGACCGTTTCGAGCGCGCCGCCGCGGCCAAGCGCCACGACCGGCCGGCCGCAGGCCTGCGCTTCGAGCGGCACGATGCCGAAGTCCTCCTCGCCCGGCAGCAGCACGACGGCCGCGCGGCGATACAGTCGCGCGCACGTCCTCGTCGGAGAGCCGGCCGAGGAATTCGACGCCGCGCCGTTCGCGGAGCGCTCGAGCGCGCGCGCGCTCGGGGCCGTCGCCGACGATTTTCAGCGGCACGCCGGCCAGGCGGCAGGCGTCGATGGCGAGGTCGATGCGCTTGTAGGGCACGAGCGCCGACACGACGAGCGCAAAACGCTCGGGCTCAGCATCGTCTGGATGAAAGAAATCGGTATCGACGGGCGGATACACCACAGTCGCCTCGCGATTATAGTATCGGCGGATCCTGCCCGCAACATAATGAGAAATAGCGACATAGCGGTCCGCGCGGTCCGCCGTGTCGCGGTCCCAGCGGGCCAGCCGCGCCATGACCGGCCGCATGGCCGCGCTGCCGAGCGGGCCGACGCGCGTCGGGGCCGAAATAGGCGTCGAACTGGTCCCAGGCGTAGCGCATCGGCGTCAGGCAGTAGCAGACATGGCGCACGCGGCCCGGCCGGACGATCGACTTCGCGCAGCAGTGGCTGAGGCTGAGGACGAGGTCGAAGCGGTCGAATCGAAAACTGCTCGATGGCGGTCGGGAAGAGCGGCAGGTAGTGCCGGTAGTAGCGCCTGACCAGCGGCAGATGCTGGATGAACGACGTGTGAGGCCGGAGGCGCTCGATCGCCGGCGACACCGATCCCGGGACGTGAACCAGCGTGAACAGCTCGGCGTCGGGAAACCGCTCGCACAGCACTTCGAGCGCCTTCTCGCCGCCGCGCATGCCGGTCAGCCAGTCGTGAACGAGCGCAATTCGCGATTCAGCGCCACGTCCGACGCCGTGCCGCCGCCTCGCGCGTAGATCTCGCGGACGCGCCGGACCGACTGCTCCCACGAAAACTGCTGGGCGCGCGCGAGGCCCTTGCGGCGCAGATCGCGGCGCCGGGTTTCGTCGGTCAGCACGCTGATAGATGCCGTCGGCGATCGACTCGGGATCGTACGGATCGACCAGCACCGCCGCGTCGCCCGCCACCTCGGGCAGCGAGGACACATTCGACGTGACCACCGGCGTGCCGCTGGCCATGGCTTCGAGCGGCGGCAGGCCGAACCCTTCGTAGAGCGAGGGAAACACGAACACGCCGGCCAGCCGGTACATCACCGCCAGCGTGTCCTCCGGCAGGTAGCCGAGGAAGCGGACGTACTTGTGCAGCTGGTGCTGGTGCACGGCGCGCCGCAGCGCGGCGTATCTCGAGATCTCGTCGCCGATGAGCACGAGCTTCAGGTGATCGAGGCCGCGCTTGCGCACCAGATGAAACGCCTCGATCAGCCGCTCGAGATTCTTGTGCGGCTTGACGTTGCCGGCGTACAGCACGAACTCGTCGTGCAGCTGATAGCGCTCGCGCACGCGCACGACGTCCTCTTCGCGCGGCTCGACGCCGAAGCGCTCGTCGTAGGCGTTGTAGATGACGTCGATCTTGTCGGGTTTCGCGTCCACGAACCGCAGGATGTCGCGCTTCGAGCTCTCCGACACGGTCAGCACCCGCGTCGCGCGCCGCGCGGCCAGCCGGATCGACGTGCGCGCGTAGCCGAGCGCGAGCCGGTTCGGCAGGTACTGCGGAAACATCAGGTGGATGCAGTCGTGGATCGTGACGACCGACCGGCAGCGCACGAGCGGCGGCAGCACGTAGTGCGGCGCGTGAAAGAGCGTGACGCCCTTCGCGCCTGAGCGCGAGCGGAATCGTGAGCTGCTCGGCCACCGAGTAGTTCGCCGCGGTCTCGGCGACCGGCCGGAAATTCTCGCCGAGCGATGCGAGCGCCGTGCAGTCGTCGCGGCGGCACAGCACGACGTACTCGGTCTCGCGATCGAGCCGCGCCAGCTGCCGCAGCAGGTTCCGGATGTAGGTGCCGATGCCGAAATCGTGCAGCTTGCGCGCGTCGATGCCGATGCGCACGTTCGGGATCATACAGGGCAGGAAGGGCAGGAAGGGCAGGAGGGGGAAAGCTTCGGAGTGCCTTCCTGCCTATCCAGCCCGTCCTGCCTTTCCCGCCCACGCGATCCCGCGCAGTCTCAGATACAGGCGAAGCACCGGCGCCCAGAGCGGGTGGTGCTTTTCGTAGAACGCGAGCTGGCTGCGGCGGTAGGCGGCGCTGGTTTCGGCCGGCGCGGTGGCGGCGGACCGGCCTCGCAGGTGGACGACTTCGACGGCCGGCGTGAACAGGATGCGGCGGCCGCGCGCGCGGATGGCGGCGCAGAAGTCCACGTCCTCCGTGTACATGAAGTAGCGCTCGTCGAGCAGGCCGACAGCCTCGGCGTCGGCGCGCCGGACGAGCAGGCAGGCGCCGCTCACCCAGTCGGGATAGTGGCGCCGGCGGGTCAACTCTCCGAGCGGACTGCGTCCGAGGCGCTTCTGACGCAGCTCGTTGAGCGGACCGATCATGCGGCCGAACGAGAGCTCGGCGCGGCCCTGCCCGTCGACGAGCCGCGGTCCGACGACCGCGACCTGCGGATCGGCGTCGAGCTCGGCCAGCAGGCCATCGATCGCCCCCGGAGGAACGATCGTGTCGCTGTTGAGCAGCAGCAGGTGCTCGCTGCGGCTCGCGCGGATCCCGATGTTGTTGGCGCGCGCAAACCCGACGTTGCCGCCCGCGTCGATGACGCGCACGTCCGTCCACCGGCGCGCCGCGTCGGCGCTGCCGTCCGTCGATCCGTTGTCGACGACGACGATTTCGTGCGTGGCAGCCGGCGGCGCTGAGTGGAGCGACTCCAGGCACCGCTCGAGATCGGCGCGCGCGTTGAAGCTGACGATGACGATCGAGACGCTGATCACGTCGAGTCTCGAGTCTGTAGGCCGACCCTGACGGCTCAGGCGGACCTCGGTTCGTCCTGAGCTGACCTACGAACCAGCGCTCTCCAGGACGGCCAGCGTCTCGCGCGCGGCGCGCGGCCAGTCGTATCTCGCCAGCACCGCGGGCGCGGCGGCAAGCAGCCGCGAGCGCGTCGACTCGTCGAACAGGAGCGATTCGAGCGCCCGCGTGACGGCCGAACGATCGTGCTCCGGCACGTAGAGCGCCGCCTCGCCGCAGCTCTCGCGCGCGACCGGCGTGTCGAGCAGCACCGGCGGGACGCCGGCGGCCAGCGCTTCGAGCGGCGTCAGCCCCAGCCCTTCGTATTCGGACAGAAACGCAAAGGCGCGCGCCTGGCCGTACAGCTCGGCGAGCTCGGCGTCGGTGACGTACTCGTGCCAGTGGACGATCGTCAGGAGCTCCTCGGCCTCGATCGTGCGGCGCAGGTCCTCGTACGGGTAGCTGCGATTGTCGCCGACGATGTCGAGCGCCGCGCCCGGGCGCGAGCGCGCGATCGGGCCGAACGCGCGAATCAGATCCGGCACGTGCCGGCGGTTGAAAATCGACCCCACGAACAAGACTGTAGGGGCGGACCCATGTGTCCGCGCCCGACGAAGGGCGGCGCCTCGACTGTCGCTCGGGGCGGCACGCGGGTCGCCTACGTCATCAATGCCGGGCGGGATCACGTGAATCTTCTGCGCCGGCACGTCGAGCCGCTCGATGAGCTCGCGCTTGGAGAACTCCGAGATGGTGACGATCGCCCTGGCCGCGCGCGCCGTTTGCCCGGTCAGCCAGCGCCGGCGGACGCCTTCGCGCACGCGGAACCACTCGGGATGCGCGACGAACGAGACGTCGTGGATCGCGACGACGGTCGGCACGTCGAGCGCAGCGGAGCGGTGTAGGCGGGCGCGAACAAGACGTCAGGTGATCGGTCATCGCGACGCGGGGCAGTCGGATCTGCTCCCAGCGCCAGCCGCGCGGACCGCGCACCTCGCGCGTCGGAAACCGGCGGGCGTCGAGCGTCAGCGCGAGGGGCTCCGGCGCGTAGAGCACGAACTCGTGCGGCCTTGCGCGCGCTCGTCGGTGGCCCACTGCCGCAGCAGCCCCGCGAGGTAGCGGCCGACCCCGGTCGCCCGTCCGCACAGCTCGCGGGCGTCGATGCCGATGCGCATCGCCGATCGATCGCGCGCCGGTAGGCAGCGAGCCGCCCGCGCGCCATGTCGTCCCAGTTGAACTGGCGCGAACGCTCGAGACCTTTCGCGACGCAGGCGGCCGCGAACGCGCTGTCGTCGAGCAGGCGCTCGAATCGCGGCGCTCAGCGCCCCGTCGGCTTCCGGATCGACCAGCGGACCGGCGTCGCCGAGCACTTCGGGCAGCGCGCCGCGATTCGCGGCGACGACCGGCACGCCGAGCGTCATCGCCTCGAGCACCGGGATCCCGAAGCCCTCGTCGAAGGACGGCTGCACCAGGAGGCGGGCGCCCTCGTACCAGCGCGCGGCGGTCCGGTGCTTCCACGTAGCCGATGTGTCGACGCGGCCGGCGAGCGGCGCGCGGGCGATGCGTCAATCGAGCCACGGCTTGGCATCGGTCTGGCCTTGCCCGCGAGCACGAGCCGCGGCACGTCGCGCCGCCGTGCCATCGAGCTGCTTCGTACGCATCGAGCAGCCCGCCGACGTTCTTGCGCGGCTCGAGCGTGCCGAAAAACAGCACGTAGCCGTCGGCGGGCGCCTCGCGCGCGGTTCCCAGGCCGGCGCGCCGGCGAGCAACACCGAAATCCGATCGCCGGCACGCCGAGCTGCCGCTCGACCTCGCGCCGGTGAACTCCGAGATCACGACGATCCCGTCGGCGCGCTGGGCGTGCTCGCGCGCCAGCGCCGGATAGTCGCGGCGGATTTCGGCGCGCGTGCGTTCGGGTGCGGCAGAAAATCAGATCGTGAATCGTGACGACCTGCGCCGCGTGCGCGCCGGCATCAGCAGCGGATGCAGCGAATGCGTCACGTCGAACTGGCGGCCGGCAATGAGCTCGCCGGCGGCCAGCCCAGCCGATGCCACGCGAAGTTCAGCAGCTGACCGGGACGCGCCGGTCGACGGCCGTCGCTCCCAGCGATCTCGCTCCGAAGGCGTGAACCAGGTCCTTCCACGAGCTCGAGAACAGCGTGAGGTCGAGGCCATCGGCGCCGTTTGCCGGAAAAGCGGCGAGCAGCGCACGCACGAGTTGGTGCACATATTCGCCGACGCCGCTGCGTTCGCGCAGCGCCGGACGGTAATCGATCAGGACGCGCACTTGTTTAAGTCTTTCCGAGTCAGTATCTTATTGTGAAATGAAAATCGCTGTCGTGGGAACAGGGTACGTGGGCCTCGTGCTCGGCGCGTGTCTCGCGGAGAACGGCAACACGTCATCTGCGTGGACAAGGATGAGTCGAAGATCGAGACACTCCGGGCCGGGCAGATGCCGATCTACGAGCCCGGCCTCGAGGAGATGGTTCGCCGAAACGAACACGAAGAGCGCCTGACCTTCACGACCGATCTGCGCGTCGGCCGTTCAGGCGTCGGAAATCGTCTTCATCGCCGTCGGCACGCCGCAGGGCGAAGACGGATCGGCCGATCTGCAGCACGTGCTGGCCGTGGCGCGCGACGTCGGCCGGGCGATGAACAAGTACACGGTCGTCGTCGACAAGAGCACCGTGCCGGTCGGCACCGCCCGGAGAGTCCACGCGACGATCGCGGCCGAAACGACCCAGCCGTTCAGCGTCGTCAGCAATCCGGAGTTCCTCAAGCAGGGCGCGGCGATCGAAGACTTCATGAAGCCCGATCGCGTCGTCGTCGGCACCGAGCCGAGCGACGATCGGGCGATCGAGATGATGCGGGAGCTGTACGCGCCGTTCACGCGGACCGGCGCGCCGATCATGATGATGGACACGGCGAGCGCCGAGCTGTGCAAGTACGCGGCGAACTCCATTCTGGCGACGCGCATCTCGTTCATGAACGAGATCGCGAACGTGTGCGAGCTGGTGGGCGCCGACGTCGATCAGGTGCGGAAGGCGATCGGCGCGGATCGGCGGATCGGCACCTCGTTCCTGTTTCCGGGCGTCGGCTACGGCGGCAGCTGCTTTCCGAAGGACGTCAAGGCGCTGCTGAAGTCGTCGGAGGACAAGGGCTACGACTTCAAGATTCTGCACGCGGTCGAAGCAGGTCAACGCGTCGCAGAAGGAGCGGCTCGTCGAGAAGATGGAGCAGCACTTCAAGGATCTGAAGGGCCGGACGATCGCGCTCTGGGGCCTGGCGTTCAAGCCGCGCACCGACGACATGCGCGAGGCGCCGGCGATCCCGATCATCGAGGGGCTGCTGGCCCGCGGCGCCAGCGTCCGCGCCTACGATCCGGAGGCGGCCCCGGCGGCGCCGCGGCTCTTCGACGACCGCATCGCGCTGTGCGAGAAGAGCTACGACGCGCTGACCGGCGCCGACGCGCTGGCCGTCGTGACCGAGTGGAACGAGTTCCGCGAGCCCGACTTCAAGAAGATGCGTCAGCTGCTGAAGCGCCGGTCGTGTTCGACGGCCGCAACATCTACTCGCCCGAGCACATGCGCGCGCTCGGCTTCACCTACTTCTCCATTGGCCGCTGAGCGCGCGCCGGTCCTCGTGACCGGCGGCGCCGGCTACATCGGCAGCCACGCGTCCAAGGCGCTTCGCGCGCGCCGGCTACCGCGTCGTCGTCTTCGACAACCTGATCGCCGGCCATCGCGAGGCCGTGCGCTACGGCGAGCTGGTCGAGGGCGACATCGCCGACGTCGCTGCCGTGCGCCAGGCGCTGCGCCGGCACGACGTCTTCGCCGTGATGCACTTTGCGGCGTTCCTCGACGTCGGCGAGTCGGTGCGCGAGCCGGCCGCGTACTACCGCAACAACGTCGTGCGGCGCGCTGAGCGTGCTCGAGGCGATGGCCGCCGAGTCGGTGCAGCTACTTCGTGTTCTCGTCGACGTGCGCCACCTACGGCGAGCCGATCGAGACGCCGATCGCGGAAACGCATCCGCAGCGTCCGATCAACAGCTACGGCGAAACGAAGCTGGCGGTCGAGCGGGCGCTGCCGCACTTCGAGCGCGCCTACGGGCTGCGCTGGTCGCGCTGCGCTACTTCAACGCGGCCGGCGCCGATCCCGACGGCGAGATCGGCGAGGATCACTCGCCGGAGATCCACCTGATTCCGCGCGCGATCGAGGCGGCGACCGGCGGGCCGGGGCTGCAGGTGTTCGGCGACGACTATCCGACGCCGGACGGCACCTGCCTGCGCGACTACATCCACGTGTCCGACCTGGCCGACGCGCACGTGAAGGCGCTCGAGGCCATTGTCGAGACCGGGAAGTCGCGGCATGTACAACCTCGGCACCGGACATCCGCATTCGGTGCGCGAGGTGATCGACAGCGGTGGAGCGGGTCACCGGGCGCGCGTGCCGTGGACGCTCGCGCCGCGCGCGCCGGCGATCCGGCCGTGCTGTACGCGGCGGCCCACAAGGCGCAGGCCGAGCTGCACTGGACGCCGCGGTTCGCCGATCTCGACGCGATCGTGCGGACGGCGTGGGACTGGCACGCGCGCATCCGAAGGGCTACGGGGCCGACAGCGCATGCCGTGAGCAACGCACGCACGCTGCGCCGCCTGTTCCGCTACTCGCGGCCGTATCGCGCGCGGCTCGCGTGGGCCGTGCGTCGGGATGGTCGTCTACGCCGTCGGATCGGCCGGCCTCGCCGTAGCTGATCAAGCCGATCTTCGACAACGTGCTGCCGAACCAGGAGCAGCTCGCGCTCGATCGCGTGGGCCGATCGTCGGCGTGTACCTGCTCAAGGGCATCGGGTCGTACGTCTCGTCGTACCTGATGGCCGACGTCGGGCAGCGCGTCGTGATGGACCTGCGGAACGCGCTGTACCGCCACATCCTCGGCCAGTCGGCCGGCTTCTTCGCGCAGCGGCGCCACCGGCCAGCTGATGTCGCGCATCAACAACGACGTCGGGCAGGTGCAGCAGGCGGTGTCGGAAACCGCCGGCGATCTCGCGCGCGAGACGCTGGCGCTCGTCGGCTTCGCGGCGCTGCTGTTCTGGATCGACGCGCGGCTGGCGCTCGTCTGCATGACCGGCGCGCCGCTCATCGTCTATCCGCTGGTCCGGCTCGGCCAGCGCGTGCGGCGGACGACGCGGCGCAGCCAGGAGGCGCTCGAGCAGCTCTCGCACATCAGCGCCGAGGCGTTCACCGGCCACCGCATCGTCAAGGCGTTCGGCACCGAGCAGAAGGAAGCCGAGAAGCTTCGCGCGCGCCGGCTACCACCTGTTTCGCACCAACATGAAGGTGACGGCGGCGCTGTCGAGCCTGCCGCCGCTGATGGAGCTGCTCGGCGGCATCGGCATGGCCGCCGCGCTGTGGTACGGCAGCGAGCAGATTGCCGCCGGCGAGCTGACGCACGGGCGAGTTCGACGTCGTTCATCGCCGCCGCTGTTCCTGATGTACGGCCCGGCGAAGAAACTGAGCCGCGTGAACGCGAACCTGCAGCAGGCGATTGCCGCGTCCGAGCGCATCTTCGAGATGCTCGACACGCACACCGAGGTGAACGAGCAGCCCGGCGCGGCGCGCGCT
The DNA here is from genome assembly GCA_963731545.1 of uncultured Acidobacteriota bacterium. GTDB lineage: Bacteria > Acidobacteriota > Vicinamibacteria > Vicinamibacterales > CAVVIG01 > CAVSWN01. Next base: position 161,792 of record CAVSWN010000004.1, read on the forward strand.
CGCAGCCGTTCCAGCGCGCGATCGAGTTCCGCGACGTCGCGTTCGGCTACGACGAGGCGCGAGAGCCGCATTCTGCGCGGCGTGTCGTTCACGCGTCGCGCGCCGGCCAGATGGTGGCGATCGTCGGCCGGAGCGGCGCGGGCAAGACGACGCTGGTCAACCTGCTGCCGCGCTTCTACGACGTCAGCGCGGGCGCGATCCTGATCGACGGCGTCGACATCCGCGACGTCACGCTGGCGTCGCTGCGCAGCCAGATCGGCATCGTCACGCAGGAGACGGTGCTGTTCGACGACACCGTCGCGAACAACATCGCCTACGGATCGCCGCGCCGCGCCGGCGGAGGCGATCGAGGCCGCGGCGCGCGCGGCGAACGCGCACGATTTCATCGCGGCGCTGCCGCAGGGCTACGAGACGATGATCGGCGAGCGCGGGCAGCGGCTGTCGGGCGGGCAGCGCCAGCGGCTGGCGATCGCGCGCGCGCTGCTGAAGAACGCGCCGATCCTGGTGCTCGACGAAGCGACGTCGGCGCTCGACGCCGAGTCGGAGCTGCTGGTGCAGGAAGCGCTGGCGAACCTGATGATGAACCGGACGTCGTTCGTCATCGCGCACCGGCTGTCGACGATCCGCCGCGCCGACGCGATCATCGTGCTCGAGCGCGGCCGCGTCGTCGAGATCGGCCGCCACGACGAGCTGCTCGGCGCGGCCCGACGGCACGTACGCGACGCTGTATCAGATGCAGCTGCTCGAGGGCCGGAAGGCGGAGCGGCAGGATGGTGCCTCGTCGATGATCAAATCGATGACCGGGTTCGCGTCGGTGACGCGCGAGGACGAGCGCGCGACGATGGCCGTGACGATTCGCGCGCTCAACCACCGGCATCTCGATCTGCAGCTGCGGATGCCGCAGGCGCTGGCCGCGATCGAGGCCGACGTCCGCGCGCTGGTCGGCAAGCGCGTGGCGCGCGGGCCGCGTCGAGCTGGGGCTGTCGCTGCAGCTGCGGCAGACGCCCGGCGTCGAGGTGGAGTTCAACGAGGAGTTCGGCCGCGCGCTCGAGGCGGCGCTCGATCAGGCGCGCGCGCGCGGGCTGGTGACCGGCGCGCTGACGCCGGGCGATCTGCTGCGGCTGCCGCAGGCGCTCACGATTCGCGAGCGCCAGGCCGAGCCGACGATCCGACGGTGCAGACGGCCGTGGCCGGCGCAGGCGCGCGCGGCGATCGGCGCAGGCGCTGGCCGATCTCGACTCGCATGCGATCGCGCGAAGGCGACCACCTGCGCGCCGACCTCGACGCAGCGGCGGACGTTCGTCGCCGACCTGGTCGAGCGCATCGCCGCCGCGGCCGACGAAGGGCGCGCCGCGATGGAGCAGCGGCTGGCCGAGCGCGTGCGCGAGCTGCGGACCGAGCTGCAGGCCGACGAGACCGCCGTGGCGCAGGAGATCGTGCGGATGGCGGCGCGGTCGGACATCAGCGAGGAGGTCGCGCGGTTCCGCGGCCACGTGTCGCACTGGGTGACGCTCGCCGACAGCGCCGAGCCGTGCGGCCGCAAGCTCGATTTCCTGCTGCAGGAGATGAACCGCGAAGTGAACACGATGGGCTCGAAGGCCGACGGGCTGCGCGTGTCGGAGCTGATCATCGCCGCGAAGGCGGAGCTCGAGAAGATGCGCGAGCAGGTCCAGAATGTCGAGTGACGTCGCGCCGGCGCGGGCTGCTGTTCATCGTCTCGGCGCCGTCGGGCGCCGGCAAGACCACGCTCGTCGAGCGGCTGGTCGAGCAGACGCCGCATCTCAGGATGTCGCGCTCGTACACGTCGCGCGCCGCGCGCGCCGGGCGAAACCGACGGCGTGGACTATAATTTCGTGACCCGCGAGCGGTTCGAGGCGATGATCGCGGCCGGCGAGTTCCTGGAGTGGGCCGACGTGTTCGGCAATCTCTACGGCACCTGCGCCGCCGACACCGAGCGGCTGCTCGCGGCCGGCGACGACGTGGTGCTGGTGATCGACGTGCAGGGCGCGCGGCAGGTGCGGGCGCGGGGCCTGGCCGCGACCACGGTGTTCGTGATGCCGCCGTCGTTCGAGGTGCTGGAGCAGCGGCTGCGCGGCCGCAGCAAGGACAGCGAGGCGGCGATTCAGCGCCGGCTGCAGGTCGCGCGGGAGGAAGTCGCGGCGTTTTCGCGAGTACGATTATCATCGTCGTCAACGACGAGCTCGACGGCGCCGTCGATCGCCTGCGCAGCATCGTCATCGCCGAGCGCGCGCGGCTGCAGCGGATGCGCGGATGCGGCCGAAAGCATCAGTCAGGACATTCTCATGATTGACCGCAGCAAGCTGTCCAATTCGTTCGAGTTCGTCGTCACCGCCGGCGCGCGCGCGCGGCAGCTGCTGGCCGGCTCGACGCCGCGCGTCGCCGTCGGCGAGCACAAGAAGACCACCGTCGCGCAGCAGGAAGTCATCACGAAGGCGGTCGAGAAGATCGAGAAGGATCGGTAATCGAGAATCGAGTAATCGGGTAATCGATGCCGAGTCATTGCCAATTACCCGATTGCCGATTACCCAATTACCGATGCTGATCGCACTCGGCGTGACCGGCGGCATCGGCGCCTACAAGGCGGTCGAGGTCGCGCGCGGCCTGCAGAAGCGCGGCCACGAGGTCGTCGCCGTGATGACGCACGCGGCGACGCAGTTCGTCGGCGCCGATCACGTTCGAAGCGATCACGCGGCGCCGCGTCATCACCGATCAGTTCGAGCCGGGCGCCAACGCCGACATCGAGCACATCGCGCTGGCGTCGACGATCGATCTGCTGCTCATCGCGCCGGCCACCGCCAACATCATCGGCAAGCTCGCCAACGGCATCGCCGACGATTTCCTGTCCACGCTCTACACGGCGACGCGCGCGCCGGTGCTGATGGCGCCGGCGATGAACACGCAAGATGTTCGCGCACGAGGCGGTCCGCAAGAACCTCGACACGCTCGCGGCGCGCGGCGTCCGCTTCGTCGAGCCCGGCGAGGGCTATCTGGCGTGCGGCTGGATCGGCAAGGGCCGGCTCGCCGAGCCCGACGAGATCGTCGCCGCGGCCGACGCGATGCTGCGGCCCGAGGGACCGCTGCGCGGGCAGCGCGTGCTGGTCACCGCCGGGCCGACCTACGAAGACTTCGATCCCGGTGCGCTTCATCGGCAACCGATCGAGCGGCCGCATGGGCTTCGCGATCGCCGCCGAAGCCGACGCGACGCGGCGCCGAGGTCACGCTCGTCGCCGGTCCGACGACGATCGAGCCGCCGCGCGGTGCACGAGGTCGTGCGCGTGCGGAGCGCCGCGGAGATGCATCAGGCCGTCATGACGCGCGCCGGGGCCGTGGACGTCGTGATCATGGCGGCCGCGGTCGCCGACTACACGCCGGCTCAGCGCGCCGACCAGAAGGTCCCCAAGGACGGCGAGACGATGACGCTCGTGCTGAAGAAGACGCCCGACATCCTCGGCGACCTCGGGCACCGGCGGCTGGCGTCCGGCAAGGGCCCGCTGCTGGTGGGGTTCGCCGCCGAAACCGAGAACGTGGTCGCCAAGCGCGGCCGAGAAGCGCGAACGCAAGCACGTCGATCTGATCGTCGCCAACGACGTGTCGCGCAAGGATGCGGGCTTCGACGTCGAGACCAACGCCGTGACGATTGTCGGCGCCGACGGCGTCGAGACGCTGCCGCTGCAGACCAAGGCGCGCGTCGCCGCCGAGATCCTCGATCGCGTCGAAAAGCTGCTTGCTGGAAGTCCGGCTAAAGCCGGACGCCACAGCTGATGGTCTCTTCGTACGTGGGGTCCGGCTTTAGCCGGACCTGACCATGGATCGCGATCAACTCACCGAACATCTGAAATTCGCCGCTGAGCTCGGCGTCGCCGGCGTGAGCCGCGATCCCGCGTGGCGCAATCGCGACGAAGACGTAGCGGCGGACCCACGTGTCCGCCCCGAACAGCGGCAGTCGCGAGGCCGACACCCTTCGACTCGCTCGCCCTGAGCTTGTCGAAGGGCGAGCTCGCTCAGGACGGGCATGGGTCGGCCCCTACTCCGACCCCGTTGGTCATGGTCTCGCGAAATGCCGCCGAAGCGCTGGCCGCCGTGCGCGCCGACATCGGCGACTGCACGCGCTGCAAGCTGCACACGCTGGGCCGCACGCAGATCGTCTTCGGCGTCGGCAATCCCGAGGCCGATCTGATGTTCGTCGGCGAGGCGCCCGGCGCCGACGAAGACATTCAGGGCATTCCGTTCGTCGGCCGCGCCGGGCAGCTGCTGACGAAGATCATCGAAGCCATCGGCCTCACGCGCGACGACGTGTACATCGCGAACGTGATCAAGTGCCGGCCGCCCAGAACCGCAATCCCGAGCCGGACGAAGTCGAGACGTGCGAGCCGTTCCTGTTCCAGCAGATCGACGTCATCAAGCCGAAGGTCATCGTGGCGCTCGGCAAGTTCGGCGCGCAGACGCTGCTGCGGACGCTCGATCCGATTTCGCGGCTGCGCGGCCGCGTCTACGACTATCGCGGCGCGAAGCTGATCCCGACCTTCCACCCCGCCTACCTGCTGCGCAATCCCGCCTCGAAGCGCGAGGTCTGGGAAGACATGAAGCTGGTGCGAGAGCTTCTCAAGTCTGAAGTCTGAAGTTCAACGTAGTGTCCGCCTTCAGGCCGAGACCTCGACCTGTCCGGCTGAAGTCGGACATCTGACCCATGTGCGCATCTCCGTCGCCGTTCCCGTTCCCAACCTCGACCTGCTGACCTACGCCGTCCCCGACGGCATCGCCCTGCCCGCGATTGGGGCGCGGGTGGTCGTGCCGCTGGGTTCGCGCGTCGTCACCGGCATCGTCATCGATCACGCCTCGGCGGACGACGCGTCGCGCGACGTCAAGTTCGTGCAGCAGGTGCTCGACGCCGAGGCATTCGTGCCGCCCGAGGTCGTCGCGCTCGCCAAATGGACCGCGGAGTACTACGCGGCCGGCGTCGGCGACACGATTCCGGCGCTGCTGCCGCCGAAGGCGCGCGGCGCGCGCGCCGACGCGCACAAGACCGTGCGGATCGCGTCGATCACGGCGGCGGGACTGGCGGCACTCGAGAGCGCTCGTCGTCCGAGCTGCGTGTCGACGCCGCTGAGCTCGCGAAGGCGGAACGGACGAGCGCTGACGGCGAAACAGCGCGAGGCCCTCGAGCTTCTCGCCGGCGCGCCCGACGGCATCCCGACGGCGGCGCTCGCGGGCCGCGGGATCGCAGCGATCTGCAATCTCCCGCCTCGCGCGGCATGGCTATCTCAGCGTACGGCACCGAGCGCTCGACCGCGATCCGTTCGGCGGTCAGACCCCAGGCCAGTTCGGTCTCCTCTGAAACTGCAAGTGCTGGGGTCAGACCCCTTGGAGGCGGGGCTCCAACGCGACCTCTGACCGGCGAGCAAACCGCCGCCTTCGACCGCCTCCGCGGCCTCGCTGACGCCCGCGCCTTCCGCGTCGCCCTCCTCCACGGCGTCACCGGCAGCGGCAAGACCGAGCTCTACCTGCGCCTCGCCGCCGCCGTGCGCGACGCCGGCCGCCGCGTGCTGATGCTCGTCCCCGAAATCGCGCTGACGCCGGCCATCGCGGCGCTCTTCCGCGACGCGTTCGGCGACCGCGTGGCCATCCAGCACAGCGGCCTCTCCGACGGCGAGCGCCACGATCAGTGGCAGCGCATCCGCCGGGGCGAGGTGGACGTCGTCGTCGGCACGCGGTCGGCGGTGTTCGCGCCGCTCGAGCGCGTCGGGCTGATCGTCGTCGACGAGGAGCACGACGGCTCCTACAAGCAGGAGGAGAGCCCCCGCTACAACGGGCGCGACGTCGCGATCGTCCGCGCGCAGCGCGCCGGCGCGCTCGTCGTGCTCGGATCGGCGACGCCGTCGATGGAGAGCTATCACAACGCGATGGCGGGCAAGTACGAGCGCGTCGTCCTCGAGCGCCGCGTCCTCGATCGCCCGCTCGCCACGGTGAAGATCGTGGACATGCGCGAGGAGTACGCGGCCGCCGGACCGGACGTGATCCTCAGCCGCGCGCTGCAGGAAGCGATTCAGACGCGACTCGATCGGCGCGAGCAGTCGCTCGTGCTGCTGAATCGCCGCGGCTTCGCGACGGCGGTCTTCTGCCGGCAGTGCGCCGGGACCGTCGACTGCCCGAACTGCAGCGTCTCGCTGGTCGTCCACGGCGAGGGCAACGCGCGCCGCGCTCGCTGCCACTACTGCAACTACACGGCGCGGGTGCCGAAGACGTGCCCGCTGTGCGCCGGCCCGTATCTGGATCAGACCGGCTTCGGCACCGAGCGGGTCGAAGCCGAGGTGAAAGCGCTGGCGCCGTCCGCGCGCGTCGCGCGCCTCGATCGCGACGCGATCCGCCGGCGCGGCGCGCTGGGCACGCTGCTCGCGCGCTTTCGCGACGGCGAGATCGACGTGCTGGTGGGCACCCAGATGATCGCGAAGGGCCACGACTTTCCGCGCGTGACGCTGGTCGGCGTCATCTCGGCCGACGTCGGCCTCGGGCTGGCGGACTTTCGCGCGTCCGAGCGGACGTTTCAGCTCCTGACCCAGGTCGCCGGCCGCGCCGGCCGCGGCGAGCAACCGGGCGAAGCCATCGTCCAGACGCTCTATCCCGGGCACTACAGCATTCAGCTCGCGTGCAAGCAGGATTACCCCGCGTTCTACGAGCGCGAGCTGAAGTTCAGACACGCGATGCGCTACCCGCCGCTCGTGGCGCTCGTCAACGCCGTCCTCCGCGCGCGCACGTTCACCGAGGCGATGGACGACGCCGCCGACATCGTGTCGCGCCTGCGCGACGCGGATCGGCAGGGCGATTTTCGCGTGCTGGGTCCGGCGCCGCCGCCGCTGGGAAGGCTCCGCGGCGAATACCGCGCGCAGTTGCTCGTCAAGGGGACGAATCGGAAACGGATCCGTCAGGCGCTGCAGGCCGCGCTCGCCGCGCGTCCCGACGTGCAGCGCCGCGTCGTCGTCGACGTCGATCCGCTGCGTACTGTGATCCGGCTAACCGAATCTGAATCGGATCTCAGCGTCCGATCAGCTCCATCGGCTGAATCGGCGCAGGCGTGAAGCAGAGGACGAACATCAGCAGCGCACAGCCGGCCAGAATCAGCCGGGATCGATCGAGCGGCACGTCTTCGTCGTAGACGCGTGGATGCCGCGGGCCGAACATCGAAGAGCATCACGATCGTCAGCGCGGTCCAGACGATCCAGCTCGTCGAAAAGAACGCCGACAGCGCGATCGCCACGCCAATGGTGGCAAACGTGACGTAGGTGGACCGCTGGCCGAGCACCGCGTACCAGATGTGCCCGCCATCGAGCTGGCCGATGGGAAAGAGGTTGAGCGCCGTGGCGAGCAGACCGAACCACGCGGCGAACGCCATCGGATGCATGTTCAGCGAGTAGCCGTCGGGCGGCGTGCCCCAGCAGACCCACGCGGCCAGCCGGAAGAGCAGCGGTTCGCCCAACTCCAGCATGCCGCTGATGTTGTCGGGAATGCGCACGACGTGCGACATCGCCACGCCGATGAAGAGCGCCGGCACCGCCACCAGAAACCCCGCAATCGGGCCCGCGATGCCGATGTCGAACAGCATCCGCTTGCTGGGAATCGGTTGCCGGATCCGGATGAACGCGCCGAGCGTGCCGGTCAGCATCGGCGGCGGCACGGGCAGAAAAAACGGCAGCGACGCGTCGACGTCATAATAGCGGCAGGCAAAGTAGTGACCGAGCTCGTGACAGCCCAGAATCGCCAGGATCGTGCCGCTGTACCAGAAGCCGCGCACGATCAGATCGCTGACCGGCATCGGCAGGTCGCGCGGTCACGAAGTCCGACAGGTAGCCGGCGTAATGATCGGCGCCGACTAGCGTGGTGGTCACCACGGTCAGCAGGAACAGGAGGCCGTGCACCCACAGGCGATCGCGGAACTTCGGCCGCGGCTGCCAGAGTGCGGGCGGCCCCAGCGGGGGATTGAATTGGTCGGGCGCGGGATCCAAGGGAGACAGGTTAGCCGATATTCTGCAGGTCCTTCCCAGGCTTGAAGCGGATCGTCCGGCCGGGCGGAATGCGGACTTCCTTGCCGGTGCGGGGGTTGCGGCCAATCCCGCGCTTCCGGGGCTTCACTTGGAACACGCCGAAGCCGCGCAGCTCGATGCGCTCGCCGCGCTGCATGGAAACCCGCATGGCGTCGAACACCGCGTCGACGGCCACCTCGGCTTTGACCTTGGTGATGTCGGCGATCTTCGACACTTCGTTGACGATGTCGACCTTGATCATGCTTAGGGTCTCCTGCGAGTCTGTAAACATCATAAATTGTGAGACTTACGCTGTCAAGCCTAAGGCTAAGTTGAGATACGATCTTGCCGCGTAGGTCGCCCTCCGTCGTGCTCGTCGGCCGCCCCAACGTGGGGAAGTCGACCCTCTTCAATCGCATCACCGGAAGCCGGCGCGCCATCGTGTCGCCCGTCGCCGGAACCACGCGCGACGCGCTCGCACGGCCCACGGCCTGGCAGGGGACGGCGTTCGACCTCTACGACACCGGCGGCCTATTCGGGGCCAGCGACGATCCACTCCACGAGCTCGTCGTCGCTCAGGGGACGTGGGCGATCGAGCACGCGGACCTGCTGGTGCTCGTCGTGGATGGCCGCGAGGGTCTGGTGCCGGCGGACGAAGAGATTGCGCTGCGGCTGCGCGAGACCGGGCGGCCGGTGCTCGTCGCGCTGAACAAGACCGACGACAAGCGCGCCCGCGACTCGGCCGTGGAGTTCTACCGGCTTGGCTTCGATCCCATCGTCGAAATCTCCGCGGAACATGGCGATGGGGTGGCGGAGCTCCTCGACGAAATCGTGAAATGGCTCAGGGCCAACGGCTCAGGGCAACAAACAGCAACTCGGCCATCGACGATGCGCCCTCCACCGTCGGCCATCAGCCGTCGGAAACGCGCATCGCCTTCGTCGGACGGCCGAACGTGGGGAAGTCCTCGCTGGTCAACCGGTTGCTCAAGGAAGAGCGGGTGCTGGTCAGCGAGATGCCGGGCACGACGCGCGACGCGATCGACGTGCCGATGGTCTGGCATCGCCGGCATCTCCGCATCGTGGATACCGCCGGCATGCGGCGGCCGGGACGCGTGGGCGCGGGGCGGCAAGGTGGAAGTGGTCAGCGTCGCGCTCGCCAAGGAGGCGATCGCCGACGCCGACGTCGTCGCTCTCGTGATCGACGCGAACGAGGGCGCGACCGACCTCGACGCCGCCATCGGAGGCGAAGTCGACCGCGCAGGCCGCGGCATCGTCATCATCGCGAACAAGTGGGATCTGGTGAAGGGTCGCGCTCCCGATTTCTCGAAGAAGTTCGACGACGAGACGCGGCGGCACATGCGGTTCCTGGATTACGCCCCGATCCTGCACATCTCGGCGCTGACCGGCGAGCGCACGCCGAAAATTCTCGAGACGATCGATCGGATTGCCGAGGCGCGCCGCAAGCGCGTCCCGACGCCGGCGCTCAACAAGTTCGTGGAGACGGTCACCGCGGCCAACCCGCCGGTCAGTCCCGGACGCCGGCACGTGAGGATTCTGTACGCCGCGCAAATCGGCGTCGCGCCGCCGTCGTTCGTGTTCTTCACCAACGTCGCGACGACGTTTCACTTCTCGTACGAGCGGTTCCTCGTCAACAAGCTTCGCGAGCACTTCGGCTTCGCCGGATCGCCGATTCGCACGCAGGTGCGGAGCCGAGGCGCAAAGGCGCGCCCTTCGACTCGCTGACGCGACGCGTGAGGTGAGCTGCGCTCAGGCGCAGGCGTGCGGTAACATCAGCGCGTGTCTACGACGCCTTCGCGTTCAAATTCGTCGTCTGCCGGCGTCCGACGGGTTGCCGCTGCCCGCCTACATGACGCCGAGCGCTGCGGGCATGGACCTGTACGCGGCGGTTGAGAGCAACATCGTCATCGACCCTGGCGCGATCGTGCTGGTGCCGACCGGCCTGGAGGTGGCGATTCCCGACGGCTTCGAAGGACAAGTCCGGCCGCGATCGGGTCTGGCCGTGAAGCATGGGATCAGCCTGCCGAACACGCCGGCGACGATCGACGCGGACTATCGCGGCGAGATTCGGGTCCCGCTGATCAACCTCGGTCGCGAGACGTTCGTCGTCACGCGCGGGATGCGGGTGGCGCAGCTCATCGTCGCGCCGGTGATGCGTGTCGACTGGGACGAAGTCGCCGAATTGCCTGCGACGGAGCGCGCCGGACGCGGATTCGGCCACTCCGGGGTTTGATATACTGCCCGTAACTTCTTGGTAGTGGCCGACATCGAGATCCCGAAGCGCGCGCTGTTCAAGGCGGCTGAGGTCTGCGACCTCGTCAAGGTACAGCCCTATGTGCTGCGCTCGTGGGAGGCGGAGTTTCCAGCGCTCGGCGTTTCGAAGGCGGCCGGGGCGCCGCGGACGTATCGGCGGCAGGACGTCGAGCAGGTGGTGCGGATCAAGCACCTGCTGCTGGTCGAGGGGCTGACGCTCGCGGGCGCGCGCAAGCGGCTCGAGGAAGAAGCGGCGCCGGTGGCGGCCGACGAGCCGGTCCTCGACGAGTTGTCGGGGTCGCAACGCGCGCGAGCGGCTCAATGCCGTGAAGCGCGGCCTGCGATCGATCCTCGATCTGTTGTCGGATCGGCAGATGCACGATTTTCAACTCGCGCCGCCCCCGTCCGCACCGGCGCGTCGGACGGCACCGGTGGCGGCAGCGGTCAGCCGCGCGAAGGCAGTGCGTGGAAAAGCGGCGGCGGGAAAGAACGGAGGAGCACGATCGGCGCGTAGCCCTCAAGCGCGCCGGAAGCGGTCGGCGTAGGAACAGCTTCAGCTATCAGCCGTCAGCTTTCAGTGTGTTTTCGCTGAGAGCCGACAGCGGAGAGCTACTCACCTGAACGGGATGTAGCGCAGCCTGGCTAGCGCACCTGACTGGGGGTCAGGGGGTCGCCGGTTCGAATCCGGCCATCCCGACCAATTCATCATTGTAGGCCACGACTTACGGCCACGACTTTGTGGCCGTTGTCCCCGCCGCTTACGACGCCTGGGCGCAAACCGCTGTCACGCCAGGCAGTTCGTAGGTCGCGATGGCGAGATGACGCCCGAGCGAATCGGCGCCGTGCGCATCCATCCGGGCCATGAGCTCGCTCCCGAACACGTCGGCGCCCATCTCAACGTCGGAGCCGGCGCGGCGCAGGAATGCCTCGTGCGCGTAGCGAAGATTCGCACCGAGCCGGTCGACCACCTCGATCGACGCGTGCGCGCGGTGGTCCAGCCAATAGGTGGACTCCATCTGGTCGAACAGCTCTTTTAGGTAGACCACGAGCTCGGGCGGCGGGTCTTTTCGCGCCGGCTGGGCGGAGGTCACCAGCTCGAGCGTCCGCGCCTGTTCGTTGCCACCCGGCGCCGGCGTCTCGGCCTGCCCCTCGCGGACAGGCTCTCCCTCGGCGTCGCTCGACTCCGTGTCCTCGAACCCCGCGCACGCCTGCTGCACGGTCCGGAGCGCCGCAAGGATCCGCAACCGTTCGGCGGCCTCGCGCTGAACCTTCCGCTCGAGATTCGCACGGTGGACATGCGTTGTTTCGAGCTCGGCGCGCACGAGCCGGAGCCGCGTCTCGTAATCCGCGGCCAGCTGCTCTCGCGCGGCCTGCGCCGCGGCAGCGGAGGCCTCGAGCTCGCGCCGTACGGTCTCGAGCTGGATTTCGAGCTGAAGAGACGACTCAGTGAGCTCGTCGACGCGCCGGGACTGCGTCTGCCGATCCGCGGTCGCGGCGGCCAGCGCGCGATCGTGGTCGGCGTGCGCGGCGGCCACAGCGGCCTCGGCCTCAGCCGACGCCGCTGCCAGCAACCGGTCGATGACCGCAGCCAATTCGTGATCGACAGCGGCGCGAAGAGCGGGTGCAATCGCATTCATGGTCATAAGCACATACCTGCCATCGCACACTTCGGCAATTAATGTGCCTCTGGAAATGTGCACAGTTGGCGCGATCTGTGCGGCAACCGCTCGGAACCTCTTTCAATTCTGTAAGCGGATTACAAAGCTGCGAGCTGCCCGAGACTCGAGTTAGCGAATGCCGACCTGGCCTTTGACCGCGGCGATGAGCTTCGCCGGGTCGTAGCCAACGCCGTCCTTGAACACCGTCGTCACGTTTCGAATCTCTGCCGGCGTCGCGATCGGGTTCCCGCGAATCACGACGAGATCCGCGATTTTGCCGGTGGCAATCGACCCGAGATCCTTGTCCACGCCGAGGATCTTCGCGCCGTTGAGAGTCATGATCTGAATCGTTTCGATTGGCGAGAAGCCCGCTTCGATCAGCAACTCGTAGTTCCGCTGATCGCCGAAGCCGGGCAGCGCACCGCCAAGCCCGGTGGGATCCACACCCGCGCCAAGCAGGCCGCCCGCCTTGACGAACGCGCGCTCGAAGGCCTGCGCGCGCCGAAACAGCTCGGGCATCGACGACTCCGCCGCGCGTGCCGATGTCTCGCGGCGCGCGCTCAGGTACTCCTCGCGCGTCTCGGGCGCGAGCGCTTCGAGCACACGATCCTCGAGCGGCGGGCGATCCGGATAGGACAGCTCGTAGACGGCCAGTGTCGAGTTCAGCGCGACTTTGTTGCTGACCATCGCCTGGATCGTCCGCTGCACTTCCGGACCGTCCATCGCCACGTTCAGCAGGCTCGTGCGCATCTCCGGCGAGCAGTGGTCCGGCTGGCGGTTCTTCACGTAGTCGCTGTTGGTGAAGAAGCCGTGCTCGAGCGTGTCGATGTGGAGCTCGACGGCCTCGCGAAACGAGACCGAGCAGAGATGGCCGGTGAACTTCAGGCCGCGCTTGTGCGCTTGATCGATTGCGGCGCCGAGCGCCTCGCGGCTGATGTCGGTGTAGGCCTTGAACCACGTCACCCCTTCGTCGGCCCAGTAGTTGACGATGCGACGCGCTTCTTCAGCCGTTCCAATCTGCGCCATGGTCGCGGCACCGCCCGGCCCGGTCAGGTACGGACCGGTGAGATGGATGCGCGGTCCAGGCACCTGACCGCGATCGATCCCCTTCTTCATGTTGATTTCGTGATACGGCGACGTGCCGCCGGTCGTGCGGATCGTCGTCACGCCGGAGCCGAGATAGAGCCGCGGCGCGGAGAACTGCAGCTGCACGCTGCGCCCGCGCGTCGTGTAGAACGTGTGGTCGTGCATGCCGACCAGGCCGGGGATCACGGTGTGGTCGGTCAGATCCATCGTGCGCGCGCCGGCGGGCACGGCCGCCGCGCTCGCCGCCGTCACCGCGGTGATCCTGCCGTTCTGGATCACGATCGTCTGGTCCTCGCGCGGCGCCGCGCCGGTGCCGTCGACGACGCGCACGTGCGTCAGCGCGACGGATGATTCGGGGACGCTCACGAACTGGCGCACCGGTTCGGCGAGCGTCGTGAAGCTCTGCGCAACCAGCGCGGCCGGCGCACACGCCGCCGCCAACGTCGCCATCAATCTGAATCTGGACATAGCGCTTCCTTCAGTACTTGCACATTTGCGGGTTTGCTTTGACGAAGTACGTCTTGTAGTTGGAGGCCTTCGGATCCTTGCAACCCTCGAGATTCAGCAGCTCAATCTTCCGGAAATCGGTCGGCGCGGTTTCCGCCTGGATGGCGATGTAGCCCGACGTCATCGGCGTGCCGTCAATCTTGATGGCCGGATCGACCGGCGCCACGTTGCCGCCGCCGATCTGCGGCTTCGTGTACTCGAGCACCGTGCGGCCGTCGATGATGTGCCGGACGACCTCGTCGCCGTGCACTTCCACTTCCACGCGCACCCACTGATCGCCGTCGTATGTCCTGGACGTGGACGTCATGCAATGCGGGGTGTGCAGCTGGCCGTTCAGGACGACGTTCGAGCCGGGCGTGCAGAGGTTGGCGGTGGTGCGCGGCTTGCCGTCGCCAAGCCCGCCCAGAAGCTGGATCTCGATGGAGATCGGGAAGTCCTGATCCTTCAACATCGTGCTCGGCTTCTGACAATGAAGCATCAGGCCGTTGTTGCGGATCGCCCAGGCCGGACCGCCCGTCACCTGCTGGCCGACGAACCGGTACTCCGCGACGAGGCGATAGTACGAAAACGGCTCCCGATAAAAGATGTGGCCGAACTCGCTGTTGAACGTCTGCCACTTGTCGTAGCGCACTTCGAGCAGACCGTTTTCAACGCGCACGGTGTCGTTGAAGTTCTCTCCGAGGTCGTGTTTGGCGAACTTGACGGTCCAGCCGTCGAGGCTGCGACCGTTGAACAGTTGCAGCCACTCCTGCTTGTCGGGATCGTTTCGTTGCGCGCCGGTCAGCGGCGCCACGGCGCACGCCAGCGCGGCCACCAACGTCACGGTTCTCAACATGGCGGGTCCTTTCTGACGGTTCATCACGGCATCACGTCGAAGACCATCCGCATGCCGGTCTCGACGTGCTCGGCGATGTGACAGTGCAGCATCCATTTGCCGGGATTCGACATCTCGACCAGGACGTCCACGACGAAGCCGGTCGGCACGAGCACTGTATCTTTCCACACCAGGTTCTCGTTCGGCACCCCATTGACCGAGACGACGAGGAATCGCTGTCCGTGGATGTGGATGGGATGCTGCATCGCGTGCAAGGCGTTCCGGTCGTTGATCAGCCGGAGCTTGGCGACGTCGCCGACGCGGAAGCGCCAGTCGATGTCCATGTTCTCGCGGCCGGTCGCCGTGTCGCGCAGCAGCCACCGCGCGTTCCGGCCGGTCACAATCCAGTCCATCTCGGGCATCGTCCCGCTCCACTCGACCGGGTGGCGATAGACCGATTCGAATGTCATCAGCGGGCGAATTGGAAACGGCAGGTTGCCCGCTTGCAGCGTGACCATCAGCTCGTGGTCCGGCGGACGCGGGAAATGCGATCGATACCGATCGATCTCGGCAACGACCTCACCGTTGCGGCGAAGTCGATCGAACGCTGCCCGGTGATCCGGCGCGGCCGGCGTGTCAGCCACGTGCACGGTGCCGAGCACGTGCGACTCTTCGAAGAACGTGGCCTGGACATGATCGATCGCACGCACACGATTCACGAGCGAGACGTCACCCGGCGAGTCGAAGCGGACGTCGGCGACGTAGCGCTCCGCCGGCGCGATGGTGACGTGATCCACCCATTCTTCGCGTTCGTAGCGGCTCAAGTCCGACGCGACCACCTTGATGCGCGCCGCCGGTTGAAACGACAGATTGAAGACGCGTGTGCTCGACACGTTGGTGAGAAACAGCCGCACCACCTCGCCACGGCGCGCCCGGGCCTCCCACCGCGGCTCGCCGTTGACGAGCAGCACGTTGCCGAATCGGCCCATCAGCGCGTGCGTCGGCGATTCGAGGCCGTAGCCGACCATGCCCGCATCACTGATCAGGAGATCGTCGAGCATCAACACTTCTTCGCGGTTGGCGGGCGCGAAGAAGTTCGGGTCACGGGACCGCACGAGCAGATTCCCGTACAAGCCCAGATCCTGAAGCGCGTCCTCGCGATGGTGCGGGTGATACCAGTAGATGCCGGCATCGCGAAAGTGAACCCGATACTCGAACGACCCGCCCGGCGCCACCGGTTCCTGCGTCACATGAGGGACACCGTCGAACCGATTGTCGAGCCGGACGCCGTGCCAGTGCACCGCGGTTGGAAAGTCAGTGCGATTGGTGAAACGCACGACGATGGTCGATCCCTCGTTCACCTGGATCAGCGGGCCGGGATACTGACCGTTGAAGCCGAGCATCGTCACGGTGCGCCCGAACAGCACTCGCCGCACCGGCGCGGCGACGAGCTTCACGGCCGCGCCATCCGCGAGCCGCAGCAGTTCGCGCGGGCGCGCGAGCGGAGCCGACTGACTCTGCCGCGGCAGATACGACGAGACATCTGGTCGCAGCGTCATCAACTCGGGCGGCATGCTGATGCGCGGGTGCATCGGCGGCGGCGTCCAGGCGCCTGGCGCGGCTCCGCTTCCGCGCGCGTCATGCACATGTTCCGCCGGTGCCGCGCCTCTCGACTGCAGAAAACCGGACAGCACGTACGCGAGATCGTGCGGCTGCATCCGTACCGCCGCCGACGTGCCGCGAAGCACGAGCCGGCCGGCACGATCCGACACGTCAGCCGACGATTCAGCGGTAATCAAGATGAGGAGACGATCGAAGGCGACGCGCCCCAGTCGAATGGTCCCGTTCCGAACGGCGCCGAGCTTCAACACCGGGCTCAGTTGTGGCGTGGTCGCCCAGGCGACGTACGCCGTGTACGGTCCGACCGTCGAGGGTTCAGGAAGATTCCGCAGATTGAACTCGATGTCGTATTGCTGCTCGCCCGCCGCCGTCACTGCGACACCGAACGGCGAGGCCGGCGGCAGCAGCCGCGCGGTACCGGCGCCGCTGTCGATGTCCATCGCCGGCAGCAGCTCGATGCAGTACAGATCGCCGTCGGCACGGCCGCCCGGGCCAGCGGCTCGGCGCACGGATCCGCCGCGTCCTGCGCTGCGGCCCGTGTATCGCCGGACCCCGCCGCCGTCCACGCGAGCGCGGCCACGAGAAGCAGAGCCGATAGCGAAGGGCTAAGGGATCGCGGCAACGCACGCTGATGATAGGCGAAGAAGAGCGCAGGTATGATCGCCGCGCATGGACACCTGGCGATCAAAGCTCGATCTGACGACGATTGTCGCCCTCTCGGCACTCGTGTTGTCGGGGCTCAGCTTTTACGTCAGCTACATCTATACCAACCAGCAACTCGACGTCACTGTGACCGAGGTGGCGTACATGACCAACCAGGGCGAGTTGTACATGACGGTCGCCTTCTCGAACGCCGGCAACCGCGACGCCGCGTTGTTGCGGGTCGAGCCTGCGTATTGGGGGAGTCGTGAGAACGCCAAGCTTGAATGGATTCCCTTATCGGAGAAAGTGCACGCTGACATCCCGGTGACGGTCCCGAAAGCCCCGATGGTGGTCAAGGCCGGCGGCGTCGAGTTGGTGACCCTGTCAGCGAAGTTGCCGCGAGGCGTTGCCGAACAGACTGACGCCTCGTCACAAGCGGGCGCCTACGTCGGAATCCGGGTCGCGACGATGAACTCCGATGGCAATCTGTACCTGCTGCAGCACTCGGTCGCGCGCCTCGTGCTCGATCAACGGGGCCGCATTCGCGGCGCCGAGCCCACGATTCATCGGAGCCTCAGCGGGTTCGTCGACATCGCGGGCGCGCCCCCAGGCGACATGCTGCAGTCCAACAAGAAGACACCGTTCGTCTGGGCGGACTCGGAATCTGAGGCAGCGCCAAAACCCAGGTGGTTTACGGCGCCTGGCAGCGGAAGTTCCGCGCCTCGTCCGTGCTGCCGCTGCCGCTGTAGCGCGCCGTCGTCGGATACGCACAGAGCGGCCGCGTCCGATCCACGACTCCGCCCGTCATGTGCGACGCGACAATCGATTGCGGCTTCGTGCCCGACTCCACCCACTGATCGATCGCGGCAGCCTTGTCGAAGACGTCCGTGCCGGGTCCGCCCGCGCAGTGACCCATGCCCGGCACCATGAAGAACGCGAGCGAGTTGGCGGCCGAGGGGCCCACGGCGTCGAAGATCCGCTTGTACATGATCAGGCTCGTGTCCGGTGAGACCAGCGGATCAGCCCAGCCGTGATACATCAGCAGTTTTCCGCCGCGACCGAAGAAGCGCTTGAGGTCCGGGTCGCCGCCGTAGAGCAACCCGTTGTCGGCGCGGACCGCGCGCTCGACGTCCTCGGGAACACGAATCGTCTTGTAGTCCCAGCCGGGGTTGAACACGATCTTCTTCATCCCCTCGTGCGATTCGCCGGAAGGCGCCGGACCGCCGACGCCGCCCCAGCCAAGCTCCGAACCAGGGTAGTAGCGGCCCGGATGTAAAACCGCGCCGCTCCTGCGATCCGTGATCGGCGACGACATCGCCTTCGCGGTCTCGACCTGCGGCTTCGTCAGGCAGTCGGCCGCATCGTCGCCCTTGCATGCGAGCGCCGCGAAGTCGAACGAACATGCGGGTGGATTCTCGATCACGCCGTCCTTGACACCGTCCTTCGCGTCGCACGCGTTCAGCACTGCGGCGTGGATCATCGGTACTTGGTTGGCGGAATCACAGCGGCCGGTTCGCGGTTGACGTAGACGTTCAAGTAGACGCGCGCCGCGTAGAGCCGCATCTGATCCCACGACGGATCACCGGCCACGATACCGTCGAAATCCTCGGGATAGCGCTGGGCTTCGATCAGCGCCTGCCGTCCTCCAGTCGAACACGCGTTGAGGTACGACCGCGCGGGTCGCGCATCGTAGTGCGCGGTAACGAGCGTCTTCGCCGAAACCGTCATCTCGTGGATCGCGCGATGCGCGAAGTCCACCAGTTTCTCGGGGTGCCCGGCCACGAAATCGCCGTTGCCGCCGACGTGCCCGGTGTCGGTCCCGACGGCGGCGTAGCCGGCCCTGACCGCGTTGGCGAGCGCCGGGTAGGGAACGCTCCCGCCGAGACCGCCGTTGCCGACGCCCTGCAGCTTGCGATTCCAACCGCCAGCGGCAGCCAGACTTCGACGCGGATGTCGGAATCGGACGAAGGCGTCAGCTTGGCGGTAACCCGACAGAAGGCCGGAACGTCTTGAACGCGTTTGCCGCGTTCGCGTTGGGCGGAGTGGGAGGCATGAACGCACCGGCTTGAACGGACTCTGCCGCCAGAATCGACCCATTGGCCAGCGTCACCTCACGGAGCGATTCGCACGCGACCGGCGCGGCCGCCACAAGTCGGAAATCGTGGTCAGGAGCACCGAACGCGATCACGCCCACGATGCCAAAGAACAGTCGGATTCCCATGTCCCGAAACTCTACCAGTTACTCGACGGCTTGTTCGTTCAATTCCGCGGGATTCCCAGCAGATGCAGCGGGAGGATCTTGCCGGTTGCGCCGGCGATCGGTTCGGCGATCACGGCGCTGATGGCGTCGGCGTGCGTCCAGATGCCGGCGGCGAGCGAGCCGCCGAACAAGCGCTGCAGCTCCTCGAGAAAGCATCGCCGCGCCGCATCGGCCGAGGTTGGAACACGGTGACTGACATACAGCACGATCTCGGTTCGTCCGCTGTTCTCACGCTCGATCAACTGAAAATCGCCGACGCGACCGCCAAGGAGCGACGGCAACCGGCCTTCGAGAACCGAGACGAGGTCGGTGCCGACCAACGTCACGCCGTGGCCGCTGAGCTTCCCGAAGCTTGCGATGTCGCGGATCTCCGTCGTCAGGCCGGCGCCGGCGAACGCGCAGTCGCAACGGCTTTCGGTGATCACGCCGCTGTCCTCCATTTCGACGTTGATCAGAATGCGCGGCGAGCTTTGTAGCAGCGTGGTGAACAGGAGCGACTGAACCTCGACGTCGGAAAGAGGCGCTGGGCGCTGGTGACCGATCACCGCCACTGCTTCCCGATACAGATGCACGGAGTTTCCTGTTCGCATCTGCCGACACGCATGGCCGATGTCGCCGATTTCCGTGATGTGGTATCGAGAATAGATTCTCAGCGCCAGACGCCTCGACCACTGCGCGTTTTGCGGGAGTCAGCGCTTCGCCGCCACCCGAAAAGAACGTGCCGCAAATGTCGAGGTCATGGTCGAGCGCTGCGGCAGCGACGCCAACGGCCGGACTCACGAGGCCAGTGACCGCGCACGACGTGCCCTTCGCGCGCTCGCCGGCAATCCAGCTGGCAACCGGCAGAAAGTCGCTGGGGGCCAAAGCCACGGGATACGGCATAGCGCCGCCGGCGAGATTCACGGTTGCCACCATCGCCTTGGTCGCCGCGTTGTAGCACGCGGCGTAGCGCGCGGCCTTGCCCGTGGGAAACCACCGATCGACCCGGTGCCCGAGTGCGTCGCCCCTAACGCCAGTTCGAAGGTACGCAGGCAGGGGAGCACTGGGCGGAGGTCGGCGTGCGCGCGCCGGGCCAGCCCGAACTCGCGCCAGATGAGATCCAGATGCGTCTCCTGATGGCGCATGAACGCGATGCTTTGACTGGTGCAGACCGATACGCCGCTGCTCCCGCTGCTGGCGCCCAGCAACCCGCCGGAAACGAGCGGGTTGTTCCAGCTCGATACATCTGCTGCGATGTGCCGGCCGGACCGCACGATGGGCTTCCGACCCTTGAACTCGTCGTGCGTGAGGAACACGCCCTGACGATGGAGTGCAGCCAAAGCAGGTTCCAGCCCCTCGCGTTGGACGATCGTGACAAGGTCGCCGAAGGTGCATCCTGCGCCTTGAAACATCTGATGGTAGGGATGCAGAGGATCAGCGAAAACCGTGTGTCGCAGCGTGTCGAGAAAGCGGCTCGCACGCTGCTCGAGCTGGACCCGGATTTCCCGCGCCGGGTCGGTCATGCGCGGCGCTCGCACGTACGACAGCAGCGCGAACGGCATCGGCGCGTGCAGGAGCGCTTCGCGGATCATCTGGACCTATTGTGTAGCGGCGCGCACGCGTCCCGATCAAGTCGAGCACGGGGAATCGCGTAAAATGCCCGTGACGGACATTGACAATCGCCAGAACGCTGGCGGCGACGATTCGACCGTCACACGCCTCGACGGCTCGGGTTCGCCGCGTGTTGCAGACCTCCGGCCACTCGAGGACGCGCGGTTTCCGCCCGGCCGCCTCTTCGCCGACCGCTATCGCATCGTCAGCCTTCTCGGACGCGGCGCCACTGGCGAGGTGTACCGCGCCGACAATCTCAAGCTCGGCCAGCGCGTCGCGCTGAAGCTGCTACGCACCGACGAGCGGCATGCAACGCCGCTTCCTCGAGCGCTTCATCGGCGAAGTCCGCCTCGCGCGCTGGACATCGCGCACCCGAACGTCTGCCGCGTCTACGACATCGGCGAAGCGGAAGGCTGGCATCTACCTGTCGATGGAATACATCGACGGCGAAACGCTCGCCTCGTTGCTGCGGCGGATCGGATCGTTGCCCGCACGAGAAGGCGCTCGACGTCGCGCGGCAGCTGTGCGCGGGGCTCGCCGCCGCGCACGATCGCGGCGTGCTGCACCGCGACCTGAAGCCGGGCAACATCATGCTCGACGGCCGCGGACAGGTGCGCATCGTCGATCTCGGATTCGCGACGCCGATTGCCGATCCGACGATAGCGACGTCGCGGGGACGCCCGCGTACATGGCGCCCGAACAACTGCGTGGGGAGAGACGGCGAGCGAAGCGGAGCGATCTCTTTGCCCTCGGCGCCGTGCTGTACGAGCTGTTCACAGGGCAGCGCCTGTTCCGGGCGCGGACGTTTGCGGAGCGGCTCGTGTCTCCGCGGAGGAGGACTACGCCCGCGCTCGACGCGCCTGTGCAGGCATCTCGATCCGGCGGTCGAGAACGCGATCCGAAGCTGTCTCGAGAAGCGACCCGGCCGATCGGCCGGCGTCGGCTATGGGCGGTCGCGGCCCGGCTGCCGGGGGGCGACCCGCTGGCCGCCGCGCTCGCGGCCGGCCGCATGCCGTCTCCGGAGATGATCGCGGCCGCCGGACAACGCGGCGCGCTGCGGCCGGTGACGGCATGGACGCTGCTCGCCGCGGTCGTGGCGGGAACACTCGCCGTCGCGTTCCTGGTGAACCGCGTCACGCAGATCGATCCGTTACGGATTCCGAAACCGCCAGAGGTGCTCGCCGAGCGGGCGCGCACGATTCTGTCCGCCATCGGCCATACGGCCGCGGCGCGCGACACGGAGTATTGGTTCGAGCCGGACATCCGCTTCGTGCTACCGGCCAGGGCTCGCAGTTTCTCGTCACGCAAAACTCCATGCAGGTCGTGATGGAACGCGATCCGCCGCACGACGTCGCCGGGCATTGCCACGGTCGTTCTGGATCCGAATGGCCGGCTCATTCGATTGGCGACCATCCCGGAGACACCGAGCGGCACGCCGGCCCAGAGTCCTCCCACCGCTCCGTCTGCCGTCAACTGGTCGGCTCTTTTTGCCGAAGCCGGTCTCGACGCGACCTCGCTCGTGCCCATTACGTCTGCGGCGCCGCCGGCTCTTCCTCACGACACGCGGGTCGCGTGGGAAGGTCGGCTGATCGAGGACGCGAAGGCCGCTACGGGTCGTCGGAGCATCTCTTGCACGGGCGTCCGGTCTACTTCGACGTGTCGGCGCCGGACACGCCGCCAGCCGCCGCGGCAGACGTGGTTTTCACGCGGCGCGCGATCGTCCGACCAACGAAGTATTCCTCGCCATCTTTTCGCTGGCGTTGTTCATCGGGGGCGGCATCATCGCGCGGCGCAACCTTCGCCGCGGCTACGGCGATACCCGCGGTGGACGCCGGCTGGCGATCTTCATCGCGAGCGGTGGCGTGGTGTGGGCAGTGCTCCGCGCTCATCACACGCCGCTCCCGATGGAGGAGTGGGTGTTTCTCCTGATCGCAACCGGATGGTCGCTCGTGTGGACCGCGTTTGCATGGCTGATCTACATCAGCCTCGAGCCGTACGTGCGCCGCTGGTGGCCGCACACGCTGATCTCGTGGGCGCGCCTGCTGTCCGGCCGCGTGCGCGATCCCCTTGTCGGACGCGATGTCCTCGCAGGGCTGCTTGCCGGAATCGGACTCGTCGGCCTGCTCATCGCGCGCGCGGAGGTGTCCCGGAGTGCCGGGCTGATCGTCAAGCCGCTGGACCAGGCGTACGTGCTCGAGGCGCTGCGACCGGTGTCCTACCTCGGCCTGATCGTGTATTTCGCGATCGATACGCTGAACTTCGCACTGGCGCATGCTCGGCACGCTGCTCCTCCTGCGCGTCATCGTCCGCAACGAGCGGCTCAGCGTCGTCATCTGGGTGTTGATTGTCTCGACGCTCAACCTTGGCTACGGCGCGATGCCGTGGGACCCAGTGTTCGCGATTGCGCTGGCCGCTTTCGCCGTGGCGGTTCTCCTGCGTTTCGGCCTGGTCTCCACGGCGGTCATGTTGCTCTTTACGGACCTGCTGACGCGCCTGCCCGTGACACTCGACACGCGGGCCTGGTATCTGCCGCTCTCGATGTTCACGCTGCTGTTGATCGCCGGCCTTGCCGTGTATGGCTTCGTCGTCGCCCTCGCCGGTCGATCAGCGTTCGGCGGCGACGCTGCGGTTGCCCCGACGGGGCGCTGAGGACCATGAGCGCGGCATGGATGCTTGGTCCTGGAGGGCATCCTCGATCGAGTTGAAGGTCTTCAGAATCGGCGACAGGCGCGTCACGACAAGCAGTTCGCGCATGCGCTTCGAGGCGCGGACGATCTTGAACGCGCCGCCGCTTCGAACGCTGGCGCGATACGCGGCCATCAGCGCCCCGAGACCGCCGGCGTCGACAGCGGAGACGTGCTCGAGGTTGGCCACGATGACGGAGCGCCCGTCGCGCCCCAGACGCTCCACCGTCCGCTCGAGCCGGCACCCCGCCTCGGACCCGTATAGTCGTCCGCGAATGTCGAGCGCGGCGACGATCCCGATGACGCGTTCGTTGATGTCCATGAGTCGCTCCTCGCCGTCCACTTTCAATAACGACGGCAGGAGCGATCTCGAACAGGGAGGCCAGACGGGTGCCCCGCAAGGGGCCCTGGTCAATATCGGGAAAAGTCGAGGGTGATGCTGATCGTCTTCAATATCTCGCCCTCGGTGCGAAACGGGCGCTCGGCGCCGCGAAGTCGCTGGCCGTGAACCCTTTCGGCACGACGACCACGCCGACGTTCACCGAGATGGTCCTGAGCAGGGACTGCCTGCCTGAATCCCGTTCCAGGGCGCCGTACGGGGCTGATCGTCCCCGTCACGGTCCAGTAGCCGCGAGTGAACTCCGACTTGCCGAGTCCTTGGAGCACGCCGCCGCCGGCGTAGGCCTCGAAGATCTTCCAGCGGTCCAGAAACGTGGACGCCGTGACTTCATACTTCTGCATGGCCAGGCGTCCGTCGCCCTCCGGACGAGGATTGTTGGCAACGGCGACGAACAAGGCGGTCGCGACGTTGACCGACGCTCGCGGCCGCACCGATCGGTTGCAGGATGCACCCTGCTCCACGAGATGGCGGCCAAGACCTTGCGCGCCGCCGTCGAAAGAATTCAGGGATCGGATGATGTTTGCCGGCTGGATTCTTCGCCGTGGCGGCAATGCCCTGCTGCGGCGGGATCTGGAATGCAGGCGACGCGATACTTGAGCATCGACGAACATCCACGGGCCCGGCCCGCTCATCTCGTCCCAGCCAGCCCCACCACGCATGAGCGGGCGTCGGCGTCAGCAGCTGAAATGCCGCGCAGCACACGATCACGATGCTCGAGACGTCGCATGTCGAACCTCCGGGTTCTGATCATTCACGTCCTGACTGATTCTCCGCGAAGCGCGTGAACACATTCTCGCGGACGCCGGTTCGTTCCAGAGTCTTGTCGCTCTTCGCCACGATTCGATTGCGAGATGGCTGAAGCGACGGGCAGAAGAGCAGCACCTGCTCTCCGCGTTCCCCCATGATGTAGCAATCGACACCCTGCCACCGCGCCGCATCGAACTGATTCCAGCGATTGATCGTCCGGAAGGGGAGGTCGAGCGTGACGAGCGCGAGCACGATGACGGCTGCGCCGCCCGTCAGGACCCCCCAATGCAACGAGACTCGCTTCCGCGCCGCCATGCGGAGGGTGAGGTACCACGACAGCGCCGAGAGCACTGCGATCCAACTGAACGTCTTGCGGTAACTCACCTTGTACTCATTCAGCGAACCGCCGACGCCTGGCGCGAGCAGTCGCAAGGTCTCGGCCGAAGCGGTCGTCATGTCGCTCAGAAGCGTCTCAAACAGCGGTGAGAAGTACCACCAGGCCACGAGGAACGCCGATCCCGAAACGAGCAGCAGCACAGCGGCCAGCACCGAGGCATCGTCGAGGCGAACACGCCGCGCGAGCCCGGCAAAGCGATGCCGCGCGGCCGCATCGAGAGTCCTCGCGCGCTCGGAGACCGCCAGCAGCAGTTTCCGAACAACTCCAGCGAGCCCCATGGACGCCAGCGCAATGAACAACAGGATCGCCGGTCCGAGGCAGGAGCTGGCACCCCAGTAGAGCCAGACCCCGAGGCCCTCCCGGGCGAAATCCGTTCGGCCCACCGACGTGTTGAAGACACGCGAGCTCAAGATGCCCGAGCAGAACGAACCCGCTGAACATGCCGGCGAGCGCGACGCCCGCCCTCGACAGATACCACGTGACCGCGCGGCTCCTGCTGCCGCTGAACCGGGCCAACGCCTCGAGGAGCGCGGTCGCGCTCGCGTATCGCTTCTGCGGATCCGCCGCGAGCGCCTGCTCCACGACGCGGATGAACCGCAGCGGCAAGTCCGGGCGGCGGTCACCGAGCAAGGTGCGGCGCCCCTCGCGGTGCGCATCGCGAAGATCGTCCATCGTGCGACCTTCGACGGGATAGTCGCCGGTGACGAGGTGATAGAGGAGCACGCCGACGCTGTAGACATCGCTGCGCGGCGTCGCCGCTTCGCCGGCGAGCACCTCCGGCGCCATGTACACCGGCGTGCCGGCGGTGTCGACACGTCCCGTGCGCGCGGCTCGCTCCGTCTCGCGGCCAGTGCCGAAGTCCATCAGGACGACCCGGCCGCCGGGATCGCGCATGACGTTTCGGGCCTTCACGTCGCGGTGCACGAAGCCGGCGCGATGTACCGCGTCGAGCGCCTGGCAGACGTCCTCGCCGACGAGCGCCGCTTCGCGCGCGCTGAACGCGAGTCGCGTACGGAGCTGGGCTTCGAGCGTCTCGCCGCGGACGAATT
This sequence comes from uncultured Acidobacteriota bacterium, assembly GCA_963731545.1. Lineage (GTDB taxonomy): Bacteria > Acidobacteriota > Vicinamibacteria > Vicinamibacterales > CAVVIG01 > CAVSWN01. Next base: position 187,553 of record CAVSWN010000004.1, read on the forward strand.
CCATGCACAGGCCGACGCGTTCCTCGTGCGACTCGACGGCGAGCACGCTCACGACGTTGTTGTGCCGGATCTTCGCGAGCGCGCGGCCCTCGCGGAGCAGCCGCCGCTTCAGTTCGGCGCTGGCGACGCGCCGGTGCAGGATCTTGATGGCGAGCTCCCGCTCGAGCTCGGGGTCCCACGCGCGATAGACACTGCCGAAGCTGCCTTCCCCGACTTTCTGCAGCAGGCGGTAGCGTCCCCAGAGGTCCGACCGCTCGTCGGCGCGGCCGCCTACCGGGCGCTCCGCCGTCTCCTCCTTGGTCTCGTCGAATGAGCCCGACGAGTCGTCCGTTGTCGAGCGATGCAGATCCGCGACGCCGCCGAGGACCCGGAGCGCGTTCAGGAGTTCGCGATCGGCGTCGCTCTGCGCTCCGCTCTCGAGCGCCGGCCAGTCGATCGGCGCGCCGTCGGCGATGCGCTCGATCGCACGATCGATGTCGCTAGCGGGCACCACGGCTCATCTCCTCGGCAAGCCGCTTCATCGCGCGCGTCACTGCCATGCGCGCGGCCGCAGCGGTCGGTTTGTTCAGGACGACGGCCAGCTCGTCGTAGCTGTGCTGAAGCTCGAGCCGGCCGATGATCGCCTCCCGATCGGCGGGCGGGAGCCGCTGCAGGGCGGTTTCGTAGCGCGCGATGTTCTCGTGACCGATCGCCTGATCGAGCGGTGAGGTCTGCTCGTCCACCAGGTGATCGGGAAGTTCAGTCTGATGCGGGACGCGGTGCTGATGCCGGGCGAGGTCGCGGATCCGGTTCATCACCGCCTTGCGCAGGTAGGCCTGCAGCGCCCCCTGGTAGCGCGCCTCGAACGCATCGAGCCGCCGCATGGCGGCGATCACGGCATCCTGCACGAGATCCGCCGTTTCGAGCATGCCGCGCGCCGTCGAAGGCATCCGTCCGCGCGCCCAGCGCTGGAGCGCCGGGATGACGCGCTCGAGCAGCTGATCGAGCGCCGTCGAGTCGCCGTTCTTGACCCGGTTCAGCAGCTCCACCGTCGCCTCGGCCGGCAACGGAGCAGCCCCGGATGCATCGTCGTGTGGTTCAGAAGCCATGTCGGCGAGAGGCCGCACCGGCTGGACGGAGCCGATCATACGCTCAGGCGCACGGCCTCGAAAGCCGATAACCTCGTCCTGCCGGGCAGCAGCCGGCGTCGCGCCCATTGGCCCCTCCCAAGAGATAGAACGCTGGGGAGCCCCGATCCGAACAGCGGAGTTCCTAGGCGGGTGCGGAGCCGCCGTAATACTGCTTGTACATGCCCCGGCGGAAGATCCAGCCTCCGAGCGGCCCGAGCCACCCCAGGACGTAGTACATGTGGCCGAGATCGGTGATCTCGATCAGGTTGCCGTCGAAGTCCTTGACGAAGAACAACCAGTGTCCGCGCGGCGATTGCTCCGGCGGCGAAACGATCTCGACTCCCTTGCCGACGAGGTAGTCGTGCCACGCGTGGATGCCGCGGACGTTCAGGCAGATGTGGGTCAGTCCGGTGCGGTGCCACCGAACCTCGATCGGCGCCCCTGTCGGCGTAAAGTGGAAGATCTCGACGACGGCGCCCCCCGGAAACCGGATCCAGCCGATCTTGCACGTGGCGCCCGGCTGGTCCACGCCGAAGAAGCCGCGGACACGTTCAGGCGGCGCATCGGACACGCCGACGAGCGGGCAGCCGAACACGTCCCAGTAGAACTGCACGGCCTGGTTGAAGTCCGAGACAGTGATGCCGACGTGGCTGAACGATCGCGCTTTCACAGTGCAGCTCCTCGGGCAGTCGTTAGAGATCGGTGGCGATCATGTGGTCGGCCACGCGAAGCGCCTGCGCGGCTATCGTCAGCGCGGGGTTGACCGCGGCCGACGAGGGAAAGAACGACGCGTCGACGACGAAGAGATTCTCGACGTCGTGGGCGCGGCAGAACGGATCGAGCACGGACGTGCGCGGATCGGTGCCGAAGCGAAGTGTGCCGCACTGGTGCGTGGTGTTCTGCGCGCCCGTCGAGTGCGCAAAGACCTTCGGCGACCAGTAGCCGAGACGGCCAAGCAGCCGGCGCGTCTCCAGCACGAGGCGCGCGTGCGCGGCCGTGTTGTTCGGCTGATACTCGAGCCGAATCCGGCCGTCCGGCGCCACCGTCACGCGGTTGTCGGCGCGCGGCAGATCCTCGCTCATCGCCAGCCAGTCCACGGCGCGCGACACCCACGCTCTGTACGCCCACAAGGGGATGTGCCGCATCTCGATGCCCCTTGTGGACCCAGGTGTCGCCGACGCTCTTGGCCATCACCGCATGCGTCCGCCCTTGCGACTGAATGTGGCCGAGCGGATAGGGCGTGTCCGGACCGCGCAGATAGTAGTCGTTGATCGCGACGGTCTTCTGAAACTCGTCCCGGTTGATCCGCCAGGGCGAGAAGCCCTGCATCATGGTCGCCTGATGCGCCATGTAGTTCCGACCGACTTGCCCGGACGCATTCGCCAACCCGCCGGGGTGCCGATCCGAAGCGGACCTGAGAAGCAGCGCGGCCGAATTGACCGCGCCGCATGACACGACCACGAGCGACGCCTCGACGCGGCGGAGCTCTCCCTTGTGAACGAGCTCGACCGCCGTCACGCGTGCGCCGCTCGCATCGGTCACGAGCCGCTGGGCCTGCGCCTGCGTCCACAGCGTGGTGTTCGTGTGCGCGACGGCCGGCACGATGCCGCACACCTCCGCATCGCTCTTCGCGCCGATCCGGCACGGAAACGAGTTGCAGGTTCGGCAGAGCACGCATCCGCCCGGCTCTCCCGGTCGTCGAAGGCCGAGCGGCAGCGACGACGGGTGCAGCCCCATGCCGCGCAGTCGCTCGACGATGGCGGCCATCCCGGGCGAGTGCGGTATCGCGGCAGCTGGAAAGGGTCCGCGCGGCGGCTCGGTGGGATCGGCTCCCACTTCGCCGTGCACTTCGTAGAACTGCTCGCGCGCGATCGTAGTAAGGCGCCAGCGTTTCGTAATCGATCGGCCAGCCCGGCGACAACCCGTCCGCGTGCTCGAGCGGGCCGAAGTCTTCGCGCCGCAACCGGTAGAGCACGCTGCCCCAGAACTTGCTGTTGCCGCCGACGCAGTAGTGCATGTACGGCGTGAACGCTTTCCCCCCGCCGTCGATCCACTGTTCGGTGCTGCGATAGCGCAGGTCCTTCCACACCGCCGCGGGATCCCAGTTCTGCGGTTCGCTCGGGACGAAGTCGCCGCGCTCGGCCACCAGAATCCGCGCGCCCGTGGGCGCCAGCGCCCGCGCCATCGTGCCTCCGCCAACGCCGCTGCCGATGATGACGATGTCGAAGTGTTCGGCCGTCATGCGCAGTCGGCAACGCGCTCCATCAGGCGCTGATCGTCCATGGCTCGCTCGAGGCTCATCTCGGGCGCGTGTCCCTTCCGGATCGCGGAGACGAAATCCCGGTACATCGCCTGATACCCGCGGATGTCGCGGAAGCCTGGCAGGTACACCCGCGGCATCGCGCCGCCGCGGACCAGCACGAACGCCCCGTTCGATTCGAACGTGATGATGCCCTTTGCGCCCGAAGATCTTCGAAAGACGCAGACCGCGCAGCAGCGACGGCACCTCGCGGCTGTAATAGAGCGATCCGACGGCGCCGTTGTCGTATCGGAACGCCACCATCATGCTCTTGGCGCGGCGGTCCGGTCCGTTGGACGAAGGGATCGACGGTCGAAACCCACGGATCTCGGTGATGACCGGCCCCAGGCTGCCCGCGACATGCAGCCAGTGGATGCCTTCTTCAAAGAACGCGTCGCCGCCGGCCATGGTCTCGTCGTTGCGCCAGTCGTCCACGGCCTTCAAGCGGTGCGCGATGGTCGTGAAATGCGCGAACACCATATCGCCGATGACGCCTTCAGCGAGGAGACGTCGCAAGCGGACCGTCAGCGGCTTGTAGTGGTCGTTTTCCCCGACGATTACCACGCGTCCCGCGCGATTTCGTGCGGCTTGCGCGGCACGGTAGTCGGCGAGCGCGGGAAACGCCGGCTTCTCGACGAGCACGTGCTTGCCTGCCGACAGCGCCTCCAGCGTCAGATCCAGGTGGAACTTGGGCGGGACGGCAACGACCACCGCGTCGATATCGGGATCGGCGAGCGCGGCCTGGTAGTCGCCGTAGCTGCGTTGTCCGCCGAATTGCGCGCGGAACGCCTCCGCCTTGGCGCGATCCCGGCTCGCGTAGCTCGGGACAACATCGCCGCCGAGCGCGCGGACGTGGCGGCTATGAACGCGGGTGATGAACCCGCACCCGAGAAACGCAAGGCGAACCGGCGCCGGCATGCTTGTTCATGATATCGAAAGGCTCCCGCGCGGTGCGCCAATCAAGAGGCGATTCTTGGGCGTGATGCTGGCGGGAATGGCCTGCGTCCAGATCCGGTAGCCGTCGGCCTTGAGGCGCATCGCGCGGACGACGTCGATGGCGACCGTGCGATCGATCCATCCGGCCAGTTCGCCGGCGTCACTCCTGGCAAGGTTGTGACAGCAGGGCAGCACCGCGACGCGGGCACGGGCGGCGAGGGCGCGATCGAGAATTCGATCGGTGAGCGCGCCGCAGGCATGGCTCGAGACGACGACGTCGCTCGATTGAATCTCGACATCCTCGAACGGCGCCTTGACGAATTCGACGCGGCCGGAGAGGCGCGGCCAGGCCTGCACCAGCGCCTCGTGCAACCGGGCGCTCGACGGCGGCAGCGCCGGATCGACGGCGAGCGCGGATGGCGACGAGGCATCGAGGATGAGCAGGGCGTGCGCGAGCAGGCCGTGCCCGGCTGCGAGGTCCACGATGCGGCCGCCGCGAAACAAGCGGCGGACGCGCCGCGCGACCTCCCACGACTCGTACAGCTCCTTGCGGGGCAAACATCCCGCGTGGCAGGAAGCCCGTGCGATGCGGTCGAACAACGTGTCGCCGGGAAAACGATCCACGTCGCGATCGGTCAGGCGCCCGCGAGACGAAGGTGAGAAGCGCACCATCAGAAGACCGCGAACGCGAGTCCGACCTGCCCGCGGATCAAAAGCAGCACCGTCGCGTGACGACGGGCGCCGGGATTCATCGCGGCCGGGCGGCCAGGATCGCTTGCACGAGCTGTTCGGGCACTTCAGGCGGGAGCACCGCATCCTCGTCGTCGAAGGCGCGCTTCCCGAGTTTCACCGTCTCCTGGTAGCCGGTCAGGTATCGGCGGCAGTTGGTGCACAAATCGAGATGGTGCTCGAAGGTGGCGAGAACGGCCGGCGGCAGCTCGCCGGCCAGGTAGTCGGCCATGAAATCCGCAAACTCACGACAGGTCACATTCATTGGATGCCCGTCTCCATCAGGACGTTACGCCTGCGCAAGTGTCTTCCTCAATAACGCCGAGAGTGCCTGGCGAGCCCGGTGCAGCCGGACTTTGACCGTGGTTGTCGTCAGGCCCAGGGCGTCGGCCACTTCCTGCGTGGACAATTCCTCGATATCGCGCAGGATCAGGACGGTCCGATACGTCTCGGGCAACTGGTCGATGCCGGCACGCACGGCTTCGCGCGTTTCCTTGCGTTCCAGCAGGGCGTCGGCCGGCGTCGCCCAATCGGAGAACTGCTCGACGTGGTGTCCGTCCGCCAGGAACGCCGGCAAGAGCGCCTCAATCGATTCTTCGGGCTTGCGCCGCCGCGAGCGGATCTTCATCAGCGCCGTATTCACCACGATGCTGTGCAGCCATGTGGAGAGTTGTGAGGCACCCGAGAACTTGTCGAGTCCACGGAAGGCGTTCAGGTAGGCAGACTGGACGACGTCCTGCGCATCCGCCTCGTCGCGCATAAGGTGTCGCGCGACCGCCAGGAGCCGTCCGCCGTAGGTGCGGACCAGCGTTTCGAACGCCTGGTCGTCGCGGGATCGGAGCCCGGCGAGGAGAGCCGAATCCTCGGAAGCACCCATGATGGGTTATCAGCTCCGGCGCGACCAGGTCGGGCCGAACCGATCAGGGACATCGAGCGCGGTGTACACGCCCAGCGGCTCGACCGATGCGACGAGCTCCGCGCGATGCGCTTCGAGATCGCTCCTGGCGTCGCTATGAAAGGTCTTGTGCTCCTCGTACACCAGCATCTCGCTCCAGTACCTCGATCACCATATAGCGCGACGACTGGGCCTGGTCGCGCAGGAACGAACTGCCGAGGTAGGACCGGCTATGGCGATTCACCTGCGTCCATTCGCCGTCCGCGCCGTAGAATCGTTCGAAGTCTTTCTCGCGACCGGTCCGCACCTCGAACTGCCAAAGGATCGCGATCATGATCGTCTCCGTGTGCGCGCATGGCGCCCGCGCCGCCGATTATATGGGACCCCACTGAAGGAGGCCGAATGCCGCTTTCGATCACCAGCCGTCGCGCCGGAGAGATCACGGTGCTCACCTGCGCCGGCCGCATTGTGGAGGGCGCCGAGTCGGCGACCCTGCAGCGGCACATCGACGGCCTGATCGCGGAAGGACCGTACGTCGTCCTGCATCTCGGTGGCGTCGAGTTCGTCGACAGCAGCGGGCTCGGTCTCCTGGTGCGGTGCCTGATTCGGCTCGAGAGCCTGCACGGCATCATTCGCGTCTGCGCCGCATCGCGCGAAAATCACCGAGGCCTTCAGGGTCACCGGGCTCAATACGCTCTTCAAGGTCTACGACTCGGAGGACGACGCGATCGCAGGGTTCTACGACGCGCCGGCCGGCAAGCCGGGGACGCTCGCCGGCGCCAAGATTCTGTGCGTGGAGCAGTCGCCCGACCTGCTCGCGTACATCGGCCAGGTGCTGCGCCAGGCGCGCTACGTCGTCCTCACCACGACGAACCTGCCCGACGCGCTCACGCTGCTGACGGCGACCCGGCCGACGGGTGGTCGTGATCAGCGAGGCGCTCCGGGCGCAGCGCGACACGGCCGCTGCCCAGTCGTTCAACACGCAGGTGGACGCGGCGAGGGTGGTGACGCTGCCCGCCGCCTTCTCGGGGCAGGACGCCACGGCCTCGGGTCGCGAGCTGCTCGATCGGGTCCGGACAATCTTGGGATAGGCGTGAGTGCGCCCGACGATATAATGACCGTGCCCCCCTGGGCGGCCCAACACGCCATGCGTGTCGATGCTGGTGTAAATACGAACCCCGGTCGGAAGCGAACACGGAACGAGGATCTCCCTGTCTCGGACAGGGAGCTCGGCCTTTTTCTCGTCATTGACGGGATGGGCGGCCATGCGCGCGGCGACGTGGCGTCGCAGCTGATCGGCGAAACGGTGCATCAATTCATCCGGGACACCGCCGGCGACCGCGAAAAGACCTGGCCGTTCGCCTTCGATCCGCACGTTTCCTACAACTGGAACCGCATGACAACGGCTGTGACGATGGCCGATCTGCAGCTCGCGCGGCGGATCAGCGAAAACGAGCAGCTGCGGGGAATGGGCGCCACGATGACCGGCGCCCTCATCGAAGACGACAAGGCTGTCATCTCGCACGTCGGCGACTGCCGCACCTACCTCATTCGCGACGGACAAATCGAACAACTCACGCAGGACCATTCGTGGGTCGCCGAACAGGTGCGCAACGGGTCGATCGATCGCGCCGAGGCGAAGCGGCACCCGATGCGTAACGTGGTCACGCGCGCCGTGGCCGGCCTCGAGGAAATTCAGATCGATACACGCGAGCTGCCGATGCGCGTCGGCGATCGGCTCCTGCTGTGCTCGGACGGCCTGCACGGCCTCACCACCGACGACGAGCTGCTCGAGCACGTGATCGGGAGCGATTCGGATCCGCAGGCGGCCTGCGACGCGCTGGTCGAGCTCGCAAACAATCGCGGCGCCCCCGACAACGTCACCGTCATCATCGTTTGCGTCAGCTGACGCGACGGGAGAGCCTAGATGGACATCGAAGTCGACCGAGAGGACACGCTCGCGATCGTCCGCGTCCGGGGGTTCCTGGACACCAAGTCGTCCGCGGACTTCGAGCGGGCCGTGCTCGCGCTGCTTGCAGACCGGATCGAAATCGTTCGCGATGGACTTCTCGAAGCTCGACATGATCACGAGCGCCGGCATCCGCATTCTGATGATGGCGGTCAAGCGGCTGGGCGGGACCGACCGCGTCGCGCTCTGGGGAATCAACCAGCAAATCAAGGTGGTCTTCCAAATCGCCGGCCTGGCCGGCGTGTTTCAGGTGTTCGAGAACCAGCAGGCGGCCATCGATCATTTGAAGAAACCGAGCGCCGCCGCGGTCAGCCGGCGATGCCGGCGCGCAGGCGTCGAAGATGACGCGGCTGATCACACGGCTGCTGGGTGATTCCGAGGGGACGCCGGCTCGCAGGCAGGGCGGCGGCGTGTCGAAAATGGCCGCGGAAGTGTCCGAGCTCCTCAAAAACCCGAAGTCGTCATAGCTCGCTGAAGACGGTCTCCACGAGACCGAACCGCAGCCGATCGCCATCCGACAACTTGACCTTCGCGCCGGCGCCGACGCGCGCGTCGTTGACGAACGTGCCGTTGCCGGTGGGCTTCGGCTCGCTCAGATGCCAGCCGTCGGCGTCGCGCGTGATCGAGGCATGGCGGCGGCTCAGCGTGCGCTTGGTGTCGAGCTCGGTGAGATCGACCTCGGGCGTATAGCCTGACGATCGATCGAAGCGGCCGACCACGTTCGTGTCCTTGAGATCGAATGCCGTGCCCGACTCGGAGTGGGTGAGGCGCCCCGCGCGAGGCTTCGCCATGGGTTGCGTCGGGGGCGTGCTCGCTCGCCGGGACTTCGTGCGATCCTTTGGCGATTCTCCCGGCGCCGCGGGTTCTTCCGCGACCGGTGGACGGACAGCCGATCGCGCGGCAGCCGGTTGCGGCGCGGGCGCCGCCGCGAGCTGGAGCCGCCGGGGGAGCCGCGGCTGCGGCAGCAGCCGCCGATGCCTGGCGCCGCCGATGCCATCGCCTGCTTGATCGCGCCGGCAGCAATTTCAGAGGCGCGCCGCAACGCTTCTTCATGCTCGCGCAGGCGCGACGCCAGCCGGTACAGCATGCGGACCGCGATCTCCGGGTTCTCCTGCACGAGCTGATCGAGGGTTGTGCGATCGATGCGGAGGAGCCGGTATGCCGTGACGCCCTTGGCCGTGGTATCGCGGCGCTGATCCTCGAATACCGCGAGCTCGCCGAAAAAGTCGCCCGGTCCCAACAGCGTGGGCTTCAGCGTTTCAGCGGCCTTCGGCAGCTGAATCTCGATCTTCCCCTCCTGAATGATGAACATGTCCTTGCCAGTGTCGCCCTCTTTGTAGACGACGTCGCCGACGCCGCCCGAGACGGTGAACTTGGTGATGTCATCGAGATTCGGTGCTTGCGAGAGAGGTTTGACCATTGGCGAGTCCGTCAATCTATTCCGGGAAGCTTCGATCGGTCAATACATCGCTTCACGTCGCGCGTGTGATCCAGTGGATACATGGAGCCCGGTACCCATGACATTTGTGCCCCACCTCCAACAAGTGGAGTCCCAGCGCGAATACGCGCGTTTGAGAAATGCTTTTTGAGATTGTTGGTGCAAAACGTCGCGGTACGCCGGTTGCTATGGCACGCGGCGCAACCGAAAAGATACCGAGTACGTGAACCCGCGGCGCTACGCGCGCCGCAACGAAGGAGTGACGACATGGCCGAATCCCTCACAATGACCCGCGGACAGCTACACGACCTGCTTTCTCGTTTCGCCGTCGAGAACCCGAAGTACCGCGAAGCGCTGATCAACGACCCGAAGATGGTGCTCGAGAAGCAGCTCGGCTCCAGCCTCGGCAACCTGCAGGTGAAGTCGGTGATCGAGACGCCGGACACGATGTACGTCGTGGTGCCCTACGTCCAGAAGGAAGGCGAGCTGTCGGATGCGGATCTCGAGAACGTCGCCGGCGGCATGCTGAACAACCTGCTGGCGAAGTGCGAAATCAAGGGTGGGTTGAACCTCCTGTCGAGCAACGTCAACATCGAGTTGGGCTAACACCAGCTCAACCGTTCTGCTCGAGTCAGACCGAAACCACGCGCCGGTATACGGCGCGTGGTTTTTTCATGTACGCGCCAGGTCCTCGCGCCAGGGCGCGTCCGCAGGGTGGCACCGTTCGAGCGGAGACGGCGGGCGCCACATCGTGGAGAAGTCGCTCGGGCCTTCCTGGCACATCCTGCTGAAGACCGCGATGGCCATGCACTGGATGAGCTGACGCACTGCGTCCTCGCGCCGGGCCGGTTGATTCGCGGCCAGACGCAGCATCCCCGCCAGCACGGCGCCGTCGAGGAGCCGCCGCGGACCCTCCAGATATTTTTCGCGGAACGCCGGAAAGACCGTCGGCCACCCACCGATACATGAAGTCCACCGTGGACTCGCGATTTGGTGCATACACGAACGGGATCTTTCGCCGTCGTGTCAGCGGCTCGGGGAGCCAGCGGCGTGCGGCGCGGCGGATGATTTCCTTGTCCCAGAACAGTTCCGCATGGAGTCGTGCCGGGACACTCGCCAGAAGCTCGACTATACGGTGATCCAGGTACGGCACGCGCGCCTCGATGCCCTGGCCGGCGCTCGTCCGATCCTCGTGCCACAGATTGAACGTCTGCAGCGTGCGCAGGCGGAGCCGCATCTCCTCGGCGAACGGGGCCTCTGGCGAAGGGCCGTATGCTTCAATCGACAGCGCAGGGGCAAACGGATCCGGCACGCCCAACGCCGAGCGGCGGCCCGTTTTCCACGCGGGCAGGACGGACTTGTCGATGTAATCGGCCCAGCTGTCGTGGGGTCTGTTCGCGCTGTTGCTGTACCCGCCCGCGAATTCGTCGGCGCCCTGGCCGATCAGCATCACTTTCAGATCGGGCACCACCGTCTTCGCAAAGCGATGCAACTCGTGTTTGAACAGGAATTCGAGCGTGAAGAGCGGGTAGTCCATCAGCCAGATGAAGTACTCGAACTCCTCGATGCCCAGGTGCAGCTGATCGCCGAGCGTCTCGTGATCGAAGAGCACCGAATAGAAGGGCACGTCCGCCAGCGCCGCGACCTCCGCGGCGGCGTCCGCGTCGCCGCACAGCAGCGTCGTTTTCTCGAGAATCGAGAAGCAGGGGAGGGCGTGGCCCTGTTTGGCGGCCACTGCCACCATCGAGGCCGAGTCGAGGCCGCCGCTGAGGAACGCGCCGATGGGCACGTCGGCCATCATCCGCAGCGAGATGCTGTCTTCGAAGAGGTCGGCGAAGCGGTCGACATAATGCTGAGCCGGCAGCCCCGTATCGGGCGTGGCAAACAACTCCTCGAGGTTCCAGTAGCTGCGTCTGCTGACGTCGCCGTGTTCGTTCCAGATGAGGTAATGGCCGGCTGGAAGGGAATCGACGCCGGTCACGAACGTGGGGTGCCGGTTCACGTCGGAGCCCCAATCGCGCCAGTTGAACTCGCGCGAACACGAGGGATGCGCCAGAAGCGCCTTGACCTCCGACCCGAACAAAAGATTCTGACCCTGGTGGCTGTAATACAGGGGCTTGATGCCCAGCCGATCGCGGGCCAATAGCAAGCGGCGCTCGACCGAGTCCCAGAGCGCGATGGCGAACTTCCCGAATAAGCTCGACAGGGCGTCGATGCCGTGCTCCTCGTAGAGGTGCACGACGATTTCGCAGTCGGATTCGGTGCGGAACACGTGGTCGCGGCGGAGCGTGCGCCGCAGGTCCTTGTGGTTGTAGATTTCGCCGTTGATCGCCACGAAGACCGTGCCGTCCTCGTTGGCAATGGGCTGCCGGCCGCCCTCGGTATCGACGATCGAGAGGCGGCGAAACACCAGACCCAGGGGGTCGGTGATCAGCAACTGTTCGTCGTCGGGCCCGCGCAGGCTCAACTGCCGGCCCATGGCCCGGAGAATTTCAGCGCGCTGATCTCCGAATACTCAGACGGGGGTGGCGAGGCAAATCCCGCGAAACCGCACATGGTCGACTCCGAATTGCGGTCCCGGATGGCCACCCGATTCTCGCACTGGAAGCCCGCCGCGCAAAGTTGGCGCTATGTCTCCATCACTTGGAGGTCCTGCGCGAGTCGAGCAGGCGGCCGCTGGCAAATGTCATATCTCGCGCGCCTTTCGAACACCTCGGCTGCGGTACAGCTGTTGCTCCTGTTCGGTTGACACCCGTTAGACGTTATCAGGCAACAGACGTAACCCGCAACCGCGACGCCGAAGCGCGTCGCACAAGAAGGAGTGACGACATGGGCGAATCTCTCACGATGACCCGCGGACAGCTACACGACCTGTTGGCCCGTTTCGCTGTCGAGAACCCGAAGTACCGCGAAGCCCTGATCAACGACCCGAAGATGGTGCTCGAGAAGCAGCTCGGCTCCAGCCTCGGCAACCTGAAGGTGAAGTCGGTGATCGAGACGCCGGACACGATGTACGTCGTGGTCCCCTACGTCCAGAAGGAAGGCGAACTGTCGGATGCGGATCTCGAGAACGTCGCCGGCGGGATGCTGAACAACCTCCTGGCGAAGTGCGAAATCTCGGGTGGGTTGAACCTCCTGTCGAGCAACGTCAACATCGAGCTCGGCTAGGCCGTTTCCGTTCACGCACGGTGCTGTCTGGAGCCACCTGTTGCCCGGGGACGCGGCAGGTGGCTCCACCAGTTTTGTGGAGACCGACCATGTTGACCAGGCTATGGCAATCAGAAGCAGTCGAGCGCATCGACGCGCGCGACTTCGATCGTGCACGGATGCAACAGCGAACGCCGGCGATCATCGTCGGCGCCATGGACGAGTGGAAGGCATTCGGCACCTGGTCGCCGGACTATCTCTCGTCGGTGCTGACCGATCGGCAGGTCAAGGTCGCCGTCTCGAAGAATCACAAATACGACTACAACGCCGGCGACGACCGCCTTCGAGAACCTGACGCAGTTCCAGAAAGTGCCGATGGGCTTCTCGGAGTTCGTGACGAAGCTGAAGAACGCCAGGGCGTCGGGCGAGCACTACTACCTGATGCAGCGGCCGATTCAGGAGGATTTTCCGGAGCTCCTGCCCGACATCAAGCGGCCCCGATGGATCGAGGATCGGAAGGTCGACACGAATCTGTGGGTCGGCTCAGCCGGCAACGTCACCCAGATGCACTACGATCGGGACGACAACTTCCTGGCGGAAGTGTACGGCAGCAAACACGTCAGGCTGTTCGACCCGGCGCAAAGCGAGCTGCTGTATCCGTATCCCAAAGAATCGGTGATGTACTATCTGAGCTACGTGGACTGCGATCATCCGGACTTCGAGAAGTACCCGGAGTTCCGCAAGGCTCGGCCCTGGGAGTGCGTGCTCGAGCCCGGCGAGATCCTGTATCTTCCGGCGCGCTGGTGGCACCACGTGCGGTCGCTCGACGACGCGATTTCCGTGAACTTCTGGTGGGAACCCGACGCTCAGCAGGCGTAACCTGACATGGCTTCGACGGCCTCCGCTCTCGACACGATTGCGCAGCGGTCCAAGTACTTCTTCAGCATCCCGCTTCCGACCGGCAACGTCCTGATCGACAGCCTGTTCCTGCAAATACGGCTGGTCGCGACGCCCGACGTGGTCCGCATCCTCGACGAGTTCGCGCAGCCGCGCCACGTGGGCCAGTGGCTCGACGAGTTCGCGGCGCGAACGAACGGCGACCGGCGGACGATTGCGGGCTGCGTCTCGCAGCTGCTCTCGCAGAAACTGCTGTGGAACACCGCTGACGGCGACGAGGAGTCGCGCATCGGCGCGTTCGCCGGCGAGTACTTCGATCGCAATCCGCTCGCGGAAGGCGAGGCGCTTCGCGCGATCGGGTCGATGCACGAGCGCCGGCGCCAGAATCTGTACAGCCTGCCCGTGCCGCGCGACGTCGCCAGCTACGCGCCGGTCAAGCACGCCGTCAAGCTGATGATGATCGGCCACTGCGACGCGGAGTTCGGCCTGGACGTGCTCCGGGTCGCGGCTCGCGATCGCAACATCGACCTCGACGTCGTCCTGGGCCACACGGAAGATCCGCAGCTCGAGGAACAGGTTGCGCGTGAGAAGCCGCAGATCGTGGTCGTCACGGCGCTGACCGCGAAGTACGAGCTGATGGCCGGGGAGAACACGAAGCCGGGACGCGACGCGCTCGCCGCCGACACGCCCTACGTGGCCGCCGCGCGCAGCGCGCTCGAGCGCCTGCGGCGCGTCACGCAGGCGCCGGTTCTGCTGCACAACCTTCAGGTGCCCGTGGTCACGCCGCTCGGACGCGCCGACCGCGGCATCGCGTCGCACAAGACTCGCGTCGCGCTCACCAACGTGCAGCTCGAAGCCCTGGCGCTGGAGTTCCCCGACGTCTTCGTCGTCGATGTCGAGGGCGCGCTCGCGCTCCACGGCAAGCGCGGCCTGGTCGACGATACCTACGGGTCCTTTCAGCATTTCGGCTCGCTGCGCTGGATCACGCAGACGCCCGAGTCGTTCAAGCGCGACGTGCACGGGATCGCGCCGCCGTGGAGTCAGCTGGCGGATGCGTTCGGCGGCGGCGACGTCGCCGAATACGATCGCATCGTCGCGAACGAGCAGCTCGACATCCTCGTCTCGGCGCTCGCGCTCGAGCCGCGCAAGTGCGTCGTCGTCGACCTGGATGGCACGCTGTGGCCGGGCGTATTGGCAGAGACCGGATCGCCGTTTGCGCTCGATTCGCCGCCCGGACATTTTCTGGAAGAGTTGGGCGCGTGGGGATTCGCCGGCCTGTACCGCGGCATTCACGAAGCCCTCAAAGCGCTGAAGAACCGCGGCATCCTGCTCGCGTGCGTCAGCAAGAACGACGAAGACGTCGTGAAGAAGCTCTGGCGCTACCCGAAGCGCTTCGACGAGACGATGCTGACGTTGGAGGATTTCGACACCTATCGCATCAACCGGGACGAAAAAGTCGACAACATCCTGTCGATCGCCAAGGAGCTGAACCTGCACCCTTCAGCGTTGGCGTTCGTGGACGGCAACCCGCTGGAGCGCGAGAAGGTCGCGCGGTTCCTGCCGGACGTGCTCGTCATCGGCGACAACCCGTTTGCGATTCGCTGGGAGTTGCTGACCAACGCGTCCCTGCAGCCGGCGACGATCACCGACGAAGCGCGGCGGCGGACGCGGAAGGCAACCGAACCGAACAAGGTCATCAAGGCCATCGCGCTGATGAGGATGTTGAGGGCAGGAGGAGAATGACTATCAAAGAAGGCCTCAAAGTGTCGAGACACCCGATGGCCGTGAGAAGGGTTGACGCGTGGGCGTAGAGCTGAAGGAGATGGCCTGGCGGCGAAGGTTGGCTGGGCGAAGTTCGTCACCGTACGGGTTCTCGACGCCGCCGGCACCGTGCGAGCGGCCGGCGCTTGATGATCGCACGCGAATTAGAGTGACGCATCCGATGACGCAGTATCGATCTCGGGCGAGCGGTGGCGGTGATAGCGGGCGGTCACGAGACGGTGACGCCGTGTCTGAACGTCATGCCGGTGATTTCCCGGCTGCGAGTTCGAGCACACCCTCGCGGACCTCATCGGCCTGCTGCCGGATCGCGAGGCCGAGGTAGCCGAGCATCTCCGCAACGTCGTGCGCGACCTCGTCGCGTTCCGCGCTATGAACGTTGTGTAGCGCAGGCGATCAGCTGTTCGAGGACCCACGGACCAGGAGCATTGCGACATGGGCAACACGACGACGACGTCGGCATTGCCGCCGCTCTTTGCGCGGTGGGTAGGGGACTTGTGGCCGGGCCCATCCCGGAAGAGACGCGCGCCACCTGCTCGAACTGCAGCATGCTGCCCACGACCGAGAGCGAGAGCGGATCTGGGAGATTCTTCAATCCGTCTACGAAGTGCTGCACTTACATGCCGGCGCTTGCCAACTACCAGGTCGGCGGCGTCTTGTTGAACGATAGCGAAGAAGCCCGCGCGGGCCGCGACACACTGGCGGCGCGGCTGACGGCAGGCGAGGGCGTCACGCCGCTGGGCATCATGCCGCCGCGCCGCTACTCGATCCTCTACGATGCCGCCGCCCCTGCCTTCGGCAGGAACATGTCGCTACGGTGCCCGCACTATCAGGACACCGGCGGCGGCCTGTGTGGCATCTGGCGGCACCGGAACAGCACCTGCTCGACGTTTTTCTGCAAGCACAGCCGCGGCGCGGTCGGCTTGGCATTCTGGTCGAGTGTCCAGCGGCTGCTCGTCGCACTCGAAGACGAGCTGTCCTGGTGGGCCGTGCTCGAGATCAATCCAGGCGACACGGCCGTGCATAGGCTGTTGGAAGTTCGGGCGCAGGCACTGACCGCACCGTTGCAGGGGCCCGACCTGGACGGCATTGCCAAAGCGGACGCCGCGCTGTGGGGGAGCTGGTGCGGCCGCGAAGCGGACTTCTTCGTCGAAACCGCGAGGCGTGTCCACGGATTGAGCTGGGACGAGGTGCTCGCAATATGCGGTCCGAGAGTGCACGCCCTGGCGGCGTCCGTCCGTCGGCGCTATGAGGAGCTGCTGTCCACGAACGTTCCCGAGCGGCTGACCAGCGGAACGTTCACAATCGTCAGCTTGGACGCGCTGCGGGCGACCGTGATCTGGTACCGCACATTCGATCCGCTCGGCATGCCGCGTGCCGTGCTCGATCTCATCGGGGAATTCGATGGGAGCAGTACCACCGCCGTGCTGGAACGGATTGCCCGCACGCGCAGTCTCCGTGTCGCGCCGAGCCTGGTGCGGAAGCTCGCCGATTACGAAATACTCAAGCCGATCGACCCCGTATAGTGCCGGCCGGCGTCGTCAAGTCAGGACCCGAACGCCCAGGCCAAAGCCGAACGATATGCGCACCGTCAGTCCGTCGCCATAGCCGGCCATCGGGATCAGCATGTTGGTCTTGATAAAGGTACGGTCGATCAGCGCCACCTGAGCGGAGACGACGGCGTGCATCAGCGTCGCGCGCAGGCCTTTCACCTGCGGCAGCGTGCCCGGTACGGCGGGATCGCCAGGCTGCAGCGCCGGCGCGGTGGTCGGACTCACCTCAAAGGTGGCCAGATCCGGTATCCGACCTGGCTGCGGCGAGCACCTCACGTGCATGTCGCCAGGCAATCGCGAACGAAGCCGAGATGCCGAAGGTGGCGACTCAGGCCATTTCCGGTTTTCGGGTTGCCGTTGAAGATCGAATCGCCGACGCGAATCAGCGGCCTGCCGTGCATCACCTCATCGGGCAGGTAGGGTTTCAGATATGGAGCAAAAATAAATGGTGGCTCCACGTTGACTACGTCCTCGTCGCGTACTCTGCTTTCGATCAGTCTCAGCAATCCGGCCACATCGGGGTCGAGTCGAGCGGCCACATCGCACGCGAGAAAACGAGAGAGCTCCATCGGCCCGGAAAGCGCCGCTGTCAGGTCTGCCCATTCGGATCTGCGGAGGTTGATGATCAGGAGGAGCGAATTGATCGCGGGCTTGAGCATGCCCGGCCAGATATAGAAGCGGCTGTCCTGATTCCGTCCCCTGACGAAGTCGAGCAGTGGCTGGTAGAGACGAAGCGGAACGTTCGTCACCTTGAAGGATGGGACCTGCATGGGCCGGCCGTCAATTGTCGGGTAGAGCGTATTGCCCATTCGAACCGTTGCAACTTCCGCCTTCAAGGTGCTCAGCGACTTGGTGATGCCGAAGCCCCGATACGCTTCGCCGAATCGAAGCAGATTGCGCTCGCTGAATGCCGGACCAGGCGCAGGCGGGCCGGTTTCCTGCGTACCGAGCCGCCCTCCGGTCGCGTCAATCACGACATCGGCGCCCAAGTCGATCAGCGAAGAATAGTCATCGACCTGCTCGAACAGAAACGTCACTCCCAGCGCCTTGCACGATTCGAGCAACAATGTCTCGAACACGCTCAGCGGCGCCCCCATGAAGCCTTGGTCGCCGATCCGGGACAGTAACCGTAGAACTCGGTCGTCGATGAGATTCTCCAATGCATCGAGCCGGACGTACGTGAGCCAATCGCGGGAGCACGGTTTCTTGTAGTGTCGTGCGATCGTCCGTCGTTCCACGACTAGGACGCGGAACCGTGACCCGAACGACACCTTCAGGGAGTTGGCCATTGCGAGCCCGGTGCAACCGGCTCCAATGATAAGTACGTTGACCGCGTTCGGCGCGAAAGCCTCCAGCAGCGCTTGGTTCGTGCTGCCTGGTTCGGCGAACGAATCCCTGGCCAGGTTCGCATCGACCAGGCATTCCTTCAGCTGCGCATACAACTCCGCCGTGCCCAGTGCCTCATGTGGCGTTGCGCATGGGGTGAGGGCCAACTGCCGCGAGAGTGCCGCCGTCGATCCCGCGCCGGTTTTCGGGGCGGGCGAAATGTCGGGATCGACGAACGCGCGGTCGATCATGCTGGTATATAGCCAGCCGATGAATGCCGATTGTTCGAACGGAGCCCCGCGGGCGATCGCCGCCTGAGCATCTCTCAGCAGCTTGCTGCGGCGAGCTCTCATCGAGCCAGTTGGTCGCACGTTTCCCTGCGGCGCTTGGGCATGCTCGTCGAAACCGCTCAGGTCGCCATAAGGGGCGCCTCTCGGTCGGCCGCAGCGGCTACCCGACGGAACCCGATTCTACGCCACCAGCGTGGATCACGCGAGGCCACAAACGCACGGGCGCATCTCCGAGGCGCTCTGGGCGCGCAAATCCGCCGAATGGGAAACGGAGCTCGCGAGCGTGACCGGCGAACTCGCCGCGCACAAACGGCCGCCGACGAGGTTCGTCGCGACCGGTGAACGGATTTTAGGTACCTGGTGAAACGCTCCGGAATTGTTTACAAGACCCAAGATCCGGCCGAACGGCGGCGGTTGCTCGATTCGCTGCTATCGAACTGCACGTTCGATCGCGGAAGTGTCTGTCCTACCTATAGAAGCCATTCGATGCGTTCGCGGGCGGCAACGAAACAGTAGAATGGCGGAGTCGACGGGACTCGAAACCTTCTGCCGGAAAACTGTTTCAGACCGGGCGAATCCGAGCCGCGCCGCCTGGGAGCTCTCGTGAGCAGCGCGGCCCTTTTGGGCCGTGCCGAAGGACATCATGTATTTCGCTCAGTCGGAGATCGACGCGTTCTGGCAAAAGGTGCAGCCGGCCTGGAACCGGCAACCGCTGCTGATCAAGCGGCCGTTTTCGAAGCCGTTCGTGGACGAGACCGAGTTCCTCGGGTTTCTCCAGAAGTGGGCGCAGGAAGGGCGCGACGGCCGGCGCATGATCGGCGTCCACCTGCTCGACGCCGACGTGCTGCCGCGTCCCGAGGATCGCACGCTCGAAGCGTTCGAGCAGCGAATCGCCGACCGTTGGCCGAAGGACTGGTATCTGTACCTCTCCGACGGCGTCCAGGGATACGACGGCGCGGTCTGGGAGCGGGCCGTCGAAGTGATCCGCCCCGCCCTCAAGCTGCAGGGCGGCCTGCCCGCGGGCGGCATGATGCTCGATCTCTTCTACGGCAAATACCGATCGACGCCGACCGGCATCCATCTGGATTCGTCCGACAACCTCGCGTTCGTCGTGCGGGGTCCGAAGCGGCTGATGTTCTGGCCGCCCGAGAGCTTTGCCGTGAAGTTCGCGAGCCCGCCGGTGAATCCCAGCCATCAACAGGCGTTGACCGGCCGCTTTGCCGACCACGCCGCCAGCGCGACGATCATCGACGCCGACGCCGGCGACGTGATCTACTGGCCGAAAGAGTTCTGGCACATCTCGACGTCGGACAACTGGTCGGCCATGGTGACGCTGCCGATCTGGTGGAACGCCAGCGCCGCCAACCTCGCTCGAACCATGGTCCCGCGGCTGCTCGACCTGCGCGGCGAGTCGCGGTTCTACGACATCGACGTCGACGATGCCGCGGCCGCCGCGGCATCGCTGCCGGCGACGCTCGGCGAGATGGTGACGACGATCAAGGGACAGGTGACCGCGCGCCTCGAGGCGACGGCCAAGGTCGCGTGGGCCAAGTTCGTGACGGCGTATGGCTTCACCACGCCGCCGGCGCCGCGGGAAGCGGCGGAGGTGACGGACACGACGCGCGTCCGCGTGGCGCATCCGATTGCGACGATCGATCTCGGCAGGGCAGTCGCGGTCATCGCGTGCGGTCAGCAGATGGTGACGCCGTCGATGTCGCTGATTCCCGTCGTCGGCGCCATGCGGCCCGGCTCGGAGCACACGGTCGCGGATCTCCATCGGCTCCTGCCGGTGGCCGATGCGGACGCGAGCCGGAATCTGACGCAGATGGTGCGTCAGCTCGTCGCGTTCCGTGCGCTGAACGTCGTCAGACGTCGTTAGTAGCGAACGCCGAGGCCGAAGCCGAACGACATGCGGGTCGACAGCCCGTCGCCCTTCCCGGCCATCGGGATCAGCATGTTCGTCTTGATCAGCGTGCGATCCGTCAGCGCGACCTGAGCGGACGCGACGGCGACCATCAGCGTCGCGCCCGTGCCCTTCACCTGCAGCAGATTTCCAGGCACCCGCGGATCGCCCGGCTGCAGCGCCGGCGCGGTCGTGGGACTCACCTGGAACTTCGTCAGATCCTCGACGCGGCGCACGAACAGGTCGGCGCCGACGGTCAGGCGGCGATAGAACACGATGTCGGTGCCGCCGGCGAGGTTCAGTTCGGCCGGCAGCTTCAAATCGAGCGGCGTCGGCGACGTGTTCGTCGAGCAGGTGGTGACCCGCGTGGCCGGCGGCGCCGCGTTCGACGAGGTGCACGACGTCACGGAATTGGCCAGCGCGCTGCCTTCGCCGATCCCATACGTGTAGCCGGCGGCGACGTGCGGGAGGAACCGCCCGGAACGCCCGCGCCACGCCACGCCACCGGTGACGCGCGTGCCGCCGCTGCCGAGCAGATTGTCCGCGTCGCCGGTCGGCAGGCGCGCGTCCACGGTCACCGCCAGGCCATTGGTTTCCGAATCCGTCAGCCGATAGCCCACGTGTCCGACGATGTCGCCGATCCCGCTGGCTTTGCATTTCCGCGTGATCGTGCGGGACGCCAGCTCCACCATGTCGAAGAGCGCGACCTGGCCCGGCGCATGGTCCACGCCCTGGATATCGATCGCGCTGCTCTTGCAGCCGTCCGCCTGCACCGGCGGCGACGAGGGATAGACATCGAAGAAATGCGCGTCGACCGGGATGCTCGGATTGCAGAAACGGTCGGTTGGAACACAAGGCGGCCGGCTCGGCAACGAGTACACGGGCCCGAACACCCGCGCCAGCAGCTGTCCTTCCATTTCGACGTGCATCATCGGCACGCCGACGCCGATGTCGAGCCGGTCGCTGGCGCCGTACACGATCCCGAAGGTGGCGACGCTCTGCTGCATGCGCAGCGCGAGCGATTGGTGGATCACATCGCGGCCGAAATTCGCCTGCGTCGTTGCGGGCGATCGCAGCACGAATCCGAGCTGGCTGTCGCGCAGCGGGATGCCGTCGAGCCAGCCGAACGACACGTTCTGATAGTTGAACGACACGCTGACTTTGCCGCGTCCCACCCCGCCCGCGCGAACCGAGAACGACGGACCGAACCCGTAGTTCGTGGGCACAGAGTCGTAGCCTTGCTTCGACGTGGACAGGCCCATGTCGAATGGAAACGTCGACATCTGGAAGCCGAGCGACTGATTGAGCTGCGACGGCAGGCCGCCGAGTTGTTGCGCGATCAGGAAGTCGCCCACCTCGACCGCGGCGACCGAGTCCATCCGCGCGCCGGAGGCGATGAGATCGGACACAAAGCGCGCGAGCGGCGCTGACGTCGTCTGCGCGCCCGCGACGCGCGAGCCGGCCAGGACGACCAGAACGATCAAGACCACTCTGTTGACGCGCATACGATCCTTTCGGAAGGTAGAACTTAGAAGTAGAACTTAGAAGGACAGCGACAGGGTTCGCTCGGTCGTCGCTCGTCTTTGCTCTCAGTCCTTCTAACTTCTCACTTCTAACTTCTCACTTCCCACGGCGACCCGTCCCTCGAACGCGAGGACCGAGGGCAGGCGCGACGGCGCCGCCAGCCGCAGGAACTGGTAGCCAATTCCAGACAGCCCCTGAAAGAACGTGGGCTCGAACACGACGTACTCCGAACCCGGCGACACGAACTGAAAATATCCGCGCGACAAGGCGTGAGCCTCGACCGCGGTCGCCAGCTTGGTGGCCGCCTCGACGATCGGCTGGCGGCCGAGATGGCGGCCCGCGGTGAACAATACATCGCAGCGGCCGATGTTGCCACAGCACAAGTGGTCCCCGGGGTTTCCCGCGAACTCCGCCGTGGTCGTCAGCGCGATGTCGACTTCGTCGGCGACCTCGGGATCCTCGCGCACGATGATGTCGCGCACGAGCGATCGCGCCAGCCCGATTCCCGGCGCGCCGTGGCACCAGGCCGTCATCGTCACCGCCACGTTGCCGGGCAGGTGGCCGGCGGAGCGGACGAGCGGCCAGTTCTTGTGGGCCGCGGAGTAGACCGCGCGCTCGTAGCGATGGGCGCGAAGCGCCGCCTCGAGATATCGGCGGGTCCCGGTCGCCTCGTACAGCCGGATCAACGCGTAGGCGATGCCGGCAGATCCGTGGGCGAAGCCGGCCAGCATGCGATGGTCGCTGGACGGCCAGTTCGATCCCCAGTGCGTGTGGATCTGGCTGGCCACCAGATGATTGCCGCACGCGATCGCGCGATCGAGAAAGCGATCGCCGACCGATTCCTGCAGCGACAACAGCGAGAGGATGGCGCCGGCGCTGCCGCCGATGATGTCGAGGTCCCGGTCTGCCTCGATCATGGGCGGTTCGATCGCGGCGGCGACTCGCACGGCGCGGTCCACGAACGACTCGTCATCCAGGAGCGCGCCGAGCCAGCGCAGTCCGTAGACGATCGACCCGATGCCGGAGCCGATCCCGAGCGGGTTGCCCGCGAGCGACGCGCCGGCGCCGATATCGTCGGCGAACCGGCAGACCGGCACAGCCGCCCGCCGTGCGGCGCCGTCCCACGACCGATCACCGGTGACGTGCGCGAGCGCGGCGAGAAACAGCGCGGGGCCGATCGAGCCGTTGTACAGCACGTGCCGCTCGACTTCGCTGGCGACGTACCCGGGTGTGTGCAGCCTCCAGGTCAGGGCGTCGCCTTCGTCCCGGGCGCGATCGAGGAACTCGCGGCCGATCCAGGTCGCGACGGCGAGGTGGCGCGCAGCTGCTGCATCCTCGCTCGTCGCATCGGCGGGCACTCGAGGTGCCGCCACGTGAAATTGCGAGGCTGCCGATTCCGAGAGCGATCGCTCGATCCACTCGAGTTGAACCGCGAGGTCCGGCTCCGACAAGTTGCGGAAGCGGTCGCGCGCCATGTCGAGCCCGGGCTTGCTGAAGAAGCGATCGCCGATCACCCGCTCCGCGGCGCGCACCACGGTTTCGCCCGCCGCCACCGTGAAGTGCGGGATATCGAGAATCTCGAGCGCCTCGCGCTCCTCGATCGCGACCGGCCACGCCACCGGCTGCGCGCGGTCCATCGAGAAGGGCCGCGCCATCACGTCGAGCGACGTCGATCGCGTGACGCCGCTCGCCTGGTATTTGGGGGCGCCGAGCACGTCCTGCAGCACGGCGTACTGGTTCGTCGGGCGAAACAGCACGCGGGCCCGGCGGCCTTCGAACACGCTCAGCGCTCCGCCCGGCCCGGCGATCGCGTCGCGATTCGCCGCGCAGAAACGGTACGTCGCGGCAAAGCCGTCGAGCAGTTCCGCCTGGTAGTCTTCGGGACGCTGCTCGACGCCGTTGAGCACGACGCGGTTTGCCGAGGGCGCCTGGAACTCATGCCGCTCGGCGAATGCGATGGCGTCGGTGCGGATTCCCGTCCAGGCTCGCCGCGCGCGCGCGGATCCGCGCAGGCCCGTGCCGCGCAGCCCGCCGGTCTCGTAGCGCCGGCCGTCCGCGCCGTTTTCGCCGAACGTGATGAATCCGGTTTCGACGCAGGACGGCGCTTTTCGTCCGAGCGATGCCGGGTTCGATTCGACGACGCGCGGGCGGGCGGGGTAGAGCAGCGACTCCGGATCGACAATCGCCGGCCCCGACAGCGTGGCGGCGACATTCTCCATGTGGAGATCCATCGCGCCGAGCAGGTAGGTCAGCGCCGCCATCCCGCCTGCGCGGTAGTAGTAGCGGCGGACCTGCGTCTCGTCGGCAAAGCTCTCGTGCTCCGCGAACTCCACCCAGCCGTAGCCCGGACGCTCGATGACCCGCAGGGCGCGCTGCGGCAGCAGCGAGCTGTGTGCGTTCACCCATTCGAGAAAATCGGCGAACGCCTTCTCGATCCCGACGTCGCGCGGCTTGTAGATGACACGAAGGCCCGAGTCGAACGTCAGCGCCGCCACGCGGCGGCGGCCATTGTGCGGATCCGACAGCGCGGGCGCGACCGCCGTGACGAATCCCGGATCGACCCCGCCGCCCAGCTGAAGCCGGATGGCTTCGCGGTCGAACTCCAGGCGGCTCGCCAGATCGTTGGTCGTTTCGACCCACTTCTCGATCATCAACGCGGTCAACCGCGCCAGGACCGGGTAGGCCACCCAGAACGTCGACAGACCGTCGTCGAGCATCGAGTAGACGAAGGCGCGGTAGCGCTCGTTGCCCGTTGCGCCCTCGGCGGCTGTGCGGCGCGTTCACCGCCGTCGGGCGAAGTGGCCAGAACTTTTTGAAACAGCTCGTACAGCGTGCGCTCGCTGGCGATCGCGAGCTCCTTCGCGAGCTGGCGCTCCATGGCGTGGCGCGCCGGATCGGTGAACGTCGCGTAGGCGTCGGGATTCCACTTCAGCAGAAAGGTCCGGGCGGCGCGGACGCCGGCAACGGCGAACTCGATGAACGGCGGCTCGTCGCCGGGCGCGAAGTAGCTGGCTTCCGGAGGCGGGCCCGCCTCGAGCTCCTTCGCGAGCTCCGCGCCCGCCTCGAGAATGAGGTCGAGCCAGGTGGTCCACTCCGTGTCGGGTTCCTGCTCGAGCGAGGTTTCGGAGAGCGCCTGGCCGACGGTCGTCCAGTCCAGGCCGTCCCACTGCAGCCGGCGGAGGAACGCCTCGCGATCGCTTAGGGGAGAAGGCGCGGCTCCAGCTCTGGAGCGCGGCGTTGGCTTCAGGCCGGATGACTCTGTTGCCCGCGGCGTTGCCGTCAGAGTCGCTGTCAGTCGACGAGGTGCCGCGAACCGTGTACGAGGCAACGCGCTCGTACACCGACATTGCGCCGAAGACGATAGCGCGGCGCTCGTCGAGGGACAGCGAAGGCATCCGATTGGGTCATCCTTTGATGCTGATATTGCTGTTCAGCATGCGCTGAGGTTCCGAACCCGTCACCACGCAACTGGAGTTGAGCTCGTCGACGAGGCGGGTCGCCACCTGCTCGAGATCGGTGTCGGAGATCTTCCCGCCGCGTGAGTCGAGCTCGGTCTGGAAGCGTGACAGGAGCTTTTGAAGCTGTCGCCGTGACATTACGATATCGTCCCCCATGGGTCCCTCCGTTTGAGTGGGTCGGGTTGCGTTTGCGGTTTGAGATTGTGGTGCCGCAGGAAGTCCATGAAGCGCTGATAGTCGGTCGCCGGCAGGCGAAAGGCGACCAGCAGCCGGCGGTAATTGCCGTGCGATTCGGACAGCCCCTTCTTGACCAGCGCGCGCACCTGCCCGCGGTTCAAGTCCCGGTCCATGAAGCGCTCGTAGATGCTCTCCCAGAAACTCTCGCCGTGGCGCGTAATCCGCTCGAAGAGCTCCGTGCCGATGTCGGCCGCCGCCGGCACCGACATCGTCGGCGGATCCAGGCTCGCCGGCCCGGGTTGGCGATCGATCGGGTCGCCTTCCGTGGGCTTGCCGAACTCCGCCGCGAAGTCTTCGGGCTCGATGAACGTCCCCTCGGACATCGCGTAGCCCATCGTCACGACGCTGATCAACTGGCGCACGTTGCCCGGCCAGTGATAGCTCTCGAGCGTGTTGAGCGCCGCGGTCGACATCGGCTTGGCGATGCCGTACTTCCGCGCCAGCCTCAGGAGGACGTAGTCGACGATGAGGCGCCAGTCGTCGCCGCGCTCGCGCAGCGGCGGCACGGCCAGGTGGAAATACCAGAGCCGGAACAACAGGTCGTAGCGGAACTCGTTCTTGAGCACCAGCGTGTTGAGCGATCGGTTGGTGGCCGACACGACGCGCACGTCCGCCGAGCGGGCGCGGGTGGAGCCGAGCGGCTTGAACTCGCCGGTCTGCAGCGACCGCAGCAGCATCGCCTGCGCCGTCAAGTGGAGATCGCCGACCTCGTCGAGGAAAATCACGCCGCCGTCGGCTTCCTCGAACGCGCCCCGGCGATCCGCGATCGCGCCGGTGAAGCTGCCGCGCGTGTGGCCGAACAGCTCGCTGACGGTGAGGTTGCCGTCCTGGTGCTGCGGGCAGTTCACCGACACGTACGGCCGGCCCTTCGGCGTGCCGAGGAGATAGATCGCCTGCGCGAACGCTTCCTTGCCGACGCCGCTCTCGCCGGTGATCAGCACCGGCTCCTTGTAGCGCGCGGCTTTCGCCAGCTTGGACTGCAGCTCGAGGAACTTCGGGGAGAAGCCGACCATCTCGAGCGCGCTCGATTCGCCCCAGCGTTCGACTGAAGCCGCGCGCAGCCGCAGCGCCTGCTCGCCGAGGAACTGCGACGGATCGATGCTCGTCGTGAGCAGTTCGTCGATGCCGCGGCTGCCGTGCGAGGTCATGTGTGGCATGTACCCAATCCGCCCGCCGTTCTCCCGGTGCCGGGCGGAAACCTGAGCTAAATAAGCGGTGGCGCCAGCGACGAGACGTTGAGCTGAAAGTTCACATGATCGATCTGCGAGCAGGGTAAGAGGAACCCGGCGGCACCCGGTCCGTCAAGCGGCAGCTGGTAGGTGGCGCCTGGCTGCAGGTCCGGCGCGAAGTTCACGATTCGCACCAGCTCGGTGTCGTTCGCGGACATCGCGCCGAACTGAATGATGACATGGACCGGCACGCTGTTGCCGTTGGTGACCGATCCGCGAATGTGGCAGCAGCACACGGTCGGATCCCGAACGGTGTTCGACAGGAAGACGGTCGGCAGCTGCGCCTGGCGCCAGCCCGGATTGGTTTGAATCTGCGCCCCGTTGAAGCCGGCGAATGTCACGTTGGCCAGCGACGGTCCGACCGGCACCGTCTCGCACCCCAACGACACGACCAGCACGGACAGCGCGCAGACGGCAATGGCGACGCCCAACGGGCGCCGGCTACGGTGTGACCGCATGATGAATCTCCCGCGCGCAGGCTGTCGAGTACTCGAGCGATCGGAAAGACGGATCACACGAAGACTTGCGCGTCAACGCCGACGACTTGCGCCGCAGTATACATACGGGCGCAAGGCCCAGCAAGCCGCGCCGGCTGTTTTGGTGACGCAAGTGAGACAACTTTTCTCGATCGTGACGTGGCATGCGACACGAACGACATCTGCGTACCGCGTGGATGAGTTTGATTCGATTTTGCGGGCATCAATTGCCGTTGCGGCGCGCCGAGTTTGTGGCTAGAATCCGACGCCGACTCGCAGTAACACTCCGATCCACCACACTCAGGAGCTCGCGCAATGATACGCGCCACGAAGACCGTCCAGGCGGTCGGGATCATCCTGCTGGTTTCTTCCGCGGCCGCCGCGCCGCAGCGCACGTTCGCGCAATCGCAGCCCGGCGTGGCGACGGGACAAACCGGCGATGCGCGCGAGCCGCCGGTGATGCGCTTCGATCCGCAGGGCATCGATCTCGCCCAGGCGGTGAGCATCACGCTGCAGAACGCGCCGGACATTCGCCTCGCGGAGGTGAGCGCGACGCAGGCGCTCGGCGCGGCGCAGCAGCAGATCGGCACGTTCGACACGAGTTTCCTCGCCGACACCAACTACAACTATCAGCGCCAGCTGCTGACGCCGACCGATTTTCTCGGCGAGCAACTGCAGCGCGACAATCTGCGGGAGCAGGTCCGCGAGCAGGCCGCCACGCGCGTGCGCCTGAACGCGATCAGAGATCAGCTGAACATCATCCGGAACCTGCCGCCCGAGTGCGGCACCGGGGGCACGTCCGCGCAACTGGCCGCGCTCCGCCGCATCGACCCGGACACGGCCACGGAACTGGAGATTCTCGATGCGCTCTGCGCGTCGTCGAACCAGGTCGATCCGTCGCAGGGGCTCCGCCGGGATTTGATCACCATCCGCCAGCGCGTCGTGACCGACACGATCGGCAACGTCGAGCGAGGCGTGAACGAAGCGATTGCCGCGGAGACGTTCCTCCAGAAGTTCGTGACCAACCTCGGCGACGCGCCCGATCAGGAGTACTTCGCCAACAGCGCCTTCAACGCGTCGCTCTCGCGCCTGTTCCGCAACGGGATCAGCTTCTCGCCCTTCTTCAACGGCACCGGGAACGTGTCGAACTTCATCGGCAAGCCGTTCAACTCCGATTGCGAGATCGGCCCGTGCGGCGGCAAGGGTCAGTTTCCGCTCTACACGCTGAAGATCGGCGCCAACGCGTTCGTCCCGCTGGCGCGCGGACTCGGTGCGGCGGCGACCGCGGCGCCGGAGCGCTCGGCGCTG
Organism: uncultured Acidobacteriota bacterium; assembly: GCA_963731545.1. Lineage (GTDB taxonomy): Bacteria > Acidobacteriota > Vicinamibacteria > Vicinamibacterales > CAVVIG01 > CAVSWN01. The sequence continues at coordinate 216,055 of CAVSWN010000004.1, forward strand.
ATCAACGAGCAGGCGGCGCGGCTGGATGCGCAGCATCAGGCATCGCTCAGCGCGCTCACCACGATCAACGCCTACTGGGCACTGCGGTCGGCGCAGGACAACGTGGACATCGCGATCGCGGTCGGTCGAACTGCAGGGCCGCGTGCTGCAGCTGACGCGACAGACGATTGCGGCCGGGAACCTGCCGGCCGTGGAACTGGCGCGCGTGCAGGCCAGCGAGGCGCGGTCGCAGTCCGCGCTCCGCGACGCGCAGGTCGCCTTTCACCAGGCGCGCGTCGGCCTCGCCACCGCGATGGGCATCGCCGTCGGCAGCGACGAAGCGACGCTGCCGCGCGCGCGCGATCCGTTCCCGCCGCCGCCGGACGCGACGTCGGTGGACGAAGCGCGTCTGGCGCAGCTCGCCACCGACGGACTGGGACAGCGGCGCGACGTGACCGCCGCGCTGCGGCGCGCCGAGTCCGCCCAGGTGCTGGTCCGCGGCGCCCAGCTCAATCTCAAGCCCATCGTCGATCTCAACGGCGACGTCCATTACACCGGCCTCGACGAAAAGGTGATCACCAACGCCTTCAAGCGATGGGTCGGCCCGAGCTACAAGGTCGGTCTCAACGTCGAGAAGCCGTTCGGCAACAACACCCAGCGGGGCGCGCTCGTCGAAGCGCAGGCCGGCAGTCTCTCGTCGCAGATCTCGTCGGCCGACCTGCGGCGGCAAGTGCGCCTCGACGTCGTGCGCACCGGCCGCTCCCTGGTCGAAGCGATCGAGCGGCTGCGGCTGGCGCAGGATTCCGTGCAGTTCTTCCAGCAGACGATCGACGCCGAGATCGCGCGCTACCAGATTGGCGAGGTCACGCTGATCGATACGATTCAGACCGAGTCCCAGGCATCCGACGCGCGCCGCGCGCTGGTCGCGGCGCAGCAGGATCTCGCGCAGCTCATCGCGGAGTTGCGCTTCGAAACCGGGACGCTGGTGCCGGATGCGAGCGCGGCGGTCGTGCCGCAAAACCTCATTACGGTTCCCCGTTAGGACCCGGCGATGCGAACGGCGCTGACCATTCTCATCGTCATTCTGGTCGCGGGCCGGGCCGCCTGGGCCCAGCCGCCGACCACCACGTCGCCGCCGCCCGCGGCGCAACCGCCGGCGGCCACCGAACAACGGCGTCATCGACGAGTCCGCGCGGCAGGCGTCGCTGCCCGGCGCGACCGCCGCCGCGCCCAAACTGTCGACCCCGACGATTTCGATGGCCGACGCCGTCAACCAAACCGTCACCAACGGGCCGCAGATCAAGCTCGGCGTCCAGACGGTGACGACGCGGACCGGCAGCGTGCAGCGGGAGCACGGCCTCTTCGACTGGAAGCTGATCGTGACGCCGTCGATGGACTACAACAACCTGGCGCTCGATCCCGGGGCGCGGCAGGGCGAGAGCGACCGGCGCCTGAAGTTCGCGATCACCGCCGCGGCCTTCGGCAGCATCAATCGGACGCTGCTCGAGCAGATCAACTCGCTCCAGCCGCGGCCGCCGCGGTGCCCGCTCGATTTCGCCCAACTGCGGGACATCACGCAGCTCAACGTCGATCAGTTCGCGTTCAAGATTCGCGACATCCCGATCCTCAAGAACACGTTCTTCACGCTTGGGGGCTCGGGCGGACGGGCGACGGCCGCGTCGTTCAAGAGTGCCTGCTCGGCGCTCGACCAGGGGACCTCGGTGTCGAACACCGTCGTCAACGCGCTGGACGATCCCAGCAGCAACGTGTTCAGACGGATGTTCGGGCTCGCGACCGGACGCCAGAGCGTGCGCGAGCTGCTGAACGGCGCGGGTTTGCAGGAAGCCATCGTCACGCTCGAGCAGGCGCCGCACGAGATTCTGGGCGTCACGCAGCAGTTCGCCCAGGCCGCGTCCGCCCAGGCCATCCTTGCGCTCCAGCGTCTCGGCGTTGTTCCGCTGGACACGGTCGTGAAGACGGCGAAGCTGGACGTGCGGCTGACCCGGTTGTTCCGGAACGGCATCACGTTCGGCACGGCGATGAACTTCAACAACAGCGTGGACAACTTCAAGGACAAGTCGCTCGATCCGTTCTACGGCGGCGCCGGCAAGCCGTCCTTCTTCCGCGCCAACGCGACCGGCGACGTGACGGTTCCGCTGCTGCGTGCGCGCGGGATCGGCACGACGGCCAACGAACGGGCGGCGCAGCTGTCGCTCAGCGCCGAGACCGATCGGCTGCGCTTCACCGTGTCGGAGGAGTCGTTCCGGACGGCGACGGCGTACCTCAACCTCATCGGCGCGCAGCAGACGGTGACGTCGCTCGAGGAGTCCCTCGCGCGGCAGAACCAGATCAACCAGCTCACCCAGCGGCGCATTGCGGCAGGGGATCTTCCGGCGGTCGAGATCGCGCGGTCCCAGGCGCGCACGACCTCCGTCGCGTCGTCGCTGAGCCGGGCGCGCACCGGCGTCGTGGAGGCGCGCATCGCGCTGGCGGAGGCGATGGGCGTCGATGCCGACACGATCGCCAACGCGCCGCTCGCGGCCGAGACGTTCGCGATGACGCCGAAGTCGATCCCGACGCTGGACGAGCTGTTTGCGACGGCCGCGCAGTCGCGGATGGACGCCCGCGCGCTCGGCTCGCTCCGCTCCGCGGCGCAGATTCTCGAAGAAGGCGCGCTCATCAACGCCAAACCGAAGATCGATCTCTTCGCCAAGGCAGGGATGGGGACGTTCTTCGACAACCTGACGTTTTTCCACGATCCGGACGAGGTCAACCCGATCTTCACGCTGTTGCGGCAGGACGGGCCGCCCATCGAAACGAGCGGGGCGGTGCGGTTCAGTTCGCCGGTCGGCTACTACCGCGCGATGTTCAAGCGCAAGTGGCGGCCGCTCTGGAACGTGAGCCTGAAGCTCGACGTGCCGTTCAACAACAACCGCCTGCGCGGCGCCTACGTCGTGGCCCAGGCCGCCCGGCAGCGCGCCGAGGTGCAGGAGCGCGATCTGCTCCGCATCATTCGTGAGAACGTCGTCGGACAGGTGGAGTCGTTGCGGAAGCGCGCCGAATCCATCCAGCTCGCGCAGACGGCCGTGGATGCGTCGCAAGCGACCGTCGACGGCGCGATCGCCCGATTCCAGACCGGCGACCAGACGCTGTTCGACACGCTGCTCGCCGAGGAAGACCTGACGGCGGATCGCCTCGCGATGGTGAACCTGTGGCAGGCCTATCTCTCGGATCTCGTGCGCCTGCGATTCGAGACCGGCACGCTGGTCACGTTCAGCGGCGCCACGGCCGCGCCCGATCAGGTGCAGTTCAACACCTCCGAGTTCGTTGTGCGGCGCTGAAGCTTCCACGAGGGACACCATGGGAGAAGACCTATTCCGCAAGTCGGCGCTCGACAAACTGGCCTCACCGGAGCGCCTCGACGAGCTCATGGAAGTGACGCCAGGCAAGGGAGGGTCGCGCTCCTGACGTTCGGCGCGATGGCCGCCGGGCTCGTCGTGTGGAGCATTTTCGGGAACATCCCGGAACGGGTCGACGGGTCCGGGATTCTCGTGCGGGGCGGCGGCAACCGTCAGCTGACGGCCGGCGGCGACGGCACGCTTGACGAGACTCGACGATCACGCTCAACGATCCCGTCAAGGACGGACAGATCGTCGGCGAGATCTCGCAGATCGGCAGCAGCGAGGAGATCAAGACGGCCAAGCAGGGATTTGATCAGGCGCAGCGCGATTACGAGATGTCGAAGGTCGAGGACGAAGCGACGATCGCCGGGATTCGCGCGAATATCGCCGGGTTCGAGGCCGACAAGCGGAGCACGCAAGGACTGCTGGCGAAAGCGCGCGAAGATCTGGCGCGGCTGGAACAAAGCTTCAAGGAAGGCCTCGTGAACCGGCAGACGGTTGACCAGGCCTTGCGCGACGTCTCCACATTCCAGGCCCAGCTGACCGGCAAGGACAGCCAGATCGCGAGCGAGAACGCGCAGATTCGGTCGGTCGTTCAGCGCATCCGCGCCAAGGAGGAAGCCGTCGCCAAGGCGCGGCGCGAGCTGGAACGCGTCAGCGTCACGACGAGCTCCCTCGCGCGGCTCACGAGCACGGTCGAAGGCAAGGTGATCGAGCTGCGGAAGCGCGTCGGCGATTTCGTGCGCACCGGCGAGGTCGTCGCCGTGATCGAGCCGCCGTCCAGCGCCATCGAGCCGGTGGTGTACATCGACTCGGCCAACGGAAAGCGGGTCAAGTCGGGCATGGAAGTGCAGGTGTCCCCCTCGACGGTCCGCCGTGAGGAATATGGGTTCATGAAGGGGGAGATTCAAGTCGTCGGCGACTACGCCGTCACCAAGGATGCCGTCAAGTCCGTGACGGCGAACAATCAGCTCGCGGAGGAACTCCTCAAGTCCGGCACCAAAGTCGAGGTCCACGTGGGGTTGATCCCCAATGGGAGACGCCCAGCGGATACGCCTGGTCGTCGTCGGACGGCCCGCCCTTCAAGATCGAGGGCGGCACAAAGGTCTCGGTGTCAGTCGTGACCGCCAAGACGTCGCCGTTCAACTACTACGTCACGCCGATCTTCAGAAACTTGCTCGGCAGCTGAGTCCGCGAATCGACGAACGACGGAGACCCAAGATGGCTGAAGAAGCAGCACCCGAGGCGGCGGCGCAGCCGAAGGAAACGAAGGCGGCGAAGGCCGCGTTAGGAAAGAGGCGCAGAGAAGGCCGCGAAGGCCGAACAGGAGCAGGCCGCGAAGGCGGCGAAGGCCGAGAAAAAGAAGGCCGAGGTGCAGACCGCCGATCCCGAGCAGGAAAAGCTCATGAAGGTCACCTCCCCCCAAGGGTGGATTGCCCTGATTGTGCTGGGAGTGGCGCTGGTCGCCGTGATTGTCTGGAGCGTCGTCGGCAGCATTCCGGAGCGCATCGAAGGACTGGGCATCATCGTGCGCGGCGGGGGAATCCGCGAGGTGCGGGCCAGTGGCGGCGGGACGTTGACGAAGCTGACGCTCAAGATCGGCGACATGGTGAAGGACGGCCAACTCGTCGGCGAGATCACGCAGGTCGGCAGCACCGAAGAAATCAAGACCGCGCGGCAGAATCTGGACCAGGCCCAGCGCGAGTCCGATATCTCGAGGGCGGAAAACGAAGCGACGATGGCCGGCATCCGATCGAAGATCGCCGGTGCTGAATCCGACAAGCGCAACACGCAACTGCTGCTGACGAAGGCGAAGAGAAGACGTGACGCGGTTGAACGAAAGCCTCAGCCGCGGGCTGGTCACGCGCAACCGCGTCGAACAGGCCGAGCGGGACAAGGCCAACTTCGAATCGCAGCTCAATGCGAAGGACGCGGAGATCGCCAGCCACAACGCACAGATCCGGTCGCTGCAGCAGCGCATTCGGCAGGGAGAGGACAAGGTCGCCCAGGCGCGGCGGGCCTTCGAACGTGTCGGCTCCGTCAGCAGTTCCCGGGCCGAGGTGCAAAGCACCGTCAAGGGACGCGTCGTGGAAGTGAAGAAGCAGAGTCGGCGACCTCGTCAAGGAGGGTGAGGTGGTGGCGACCGTCGAGCCGCCAGGCGCCGGCATCGAACCCGTCGTGTACATCAATTCGGGCAATGGCAAGCGCATCAAGCCGGGGATGGAAGCGCTCGTGCTGCCGTCCAACGTGCGCCCCGGCGAGTACGGGCTTCATGAAGGCCAAGATTGGCGTCGTCGGCGAATATCCGGTGACCGCGGAGGCCGTCAAGGCCATGACCGGGAACGATCAGCTCGTGCAGAAACTGCTGGCGCAGTCGACCAAGATCGAGGTCCACGCCGTGCTCGAACCGAATCCCAACGTGCCCAGCGGCTACGCCTGGTCGACCTCCACGGGTCCGCCGTTTCAGATTCAAGGCGGCACCGAGGTCACCGTCGCGGTGATCGTGGATCGCAAGCCGCCGATCAGTTACGTGTTGCCGATCTTCTCGGGGTCGGGAGGCTAGCCGTGGCGGAAGCTGCCGCGCCCCCGGCGCCGAGCGCCGCGCAGCAGCAGGCTGCCGCGCAGCCGCTGCCGCCGCCTGAAGAGAAAAAGAAGCCGCCGATTCCGCGGCCGCCGAACAAGAAAGTCAGCACGCCCACGATCCTGCAGATGGAAGCCGTGGAATGCGGCGCCGCTGCGCTCAGCATGATCATGGCCCACTACGGGCTGTGGGTGCCGCTCGAAGAAGTCCGCGTGCAGTGCGGCGTGTCGCGCGACGGCAGCAAGGCGAGCAACGTCCTCAAGGCCGCGCGCAACTACGGCTTCGACGCCAAGGGCTTCAAGTACGGCGAGCTCGAAAAGCTGTACGAGCAGGACCTGCCGGCGATCCTCTTCTGGAACTTCAACCACTTCGTCGTCCTCGACGGGTACAAGAACGGCAAGGTCTACCTGAACGATCCCGCGCAGGGACCGCGCGAGATCGAGCTGGAGGAGCTCGACGGTTCGTACTCCGGCGTCGTGATGACGTTCAAGAAGGCCCCGGAATTCAAGAAGGGCGGCGCGCCGCCGACGATGGGGCCGGCGCTGCGGCGGCGGCTGGTGGGGTCCGAAATCGCGTTGATGTTCACGGTGATCTGCGGGCTGTTCCTGGTCATTCCGGGCCTGGTCATCCCGACCTTCACGCGGGTGTTCATCGACGACTACCTGGTCCGCGGCCAGGCGTGGATGGTGCCGTACCTGATGATGTTCATGGTCGGCACGCTCGTCGTGCAGGGCGGGCTCACCTGGCTGCAGAAGTACTATCTGCTGCGGCTGGAGTCGAAGCTCGCGCTCACCACGTCGACCCAGTTCTTCAACCACATCCTCCGCCTGCCGTCGTCGTACTTCGGGCAGCGGTTCGCCGGCGAGATCGGCTCGCGCGTGCTGATCAACGACAAGGTCGCCAAGATCATCTCGGACAAGCTGGCGTCCACGGCCATCGACCTTGTCATGATGATTTTCTATTTCATCCTGATGTGTTTGTACAGCGTCAGCCTGACGCTGATCGTGACGGCGATCGGCCTGCTCAACGTCGGCGCCGTGCGGCTCTCGGCGCAGAGCGCGCGTCGATGCCAGCCGCCGCCTGATGCAGGACAAAGGCAAGCTGCAGGGCGTCGCGATGAACGGTCTGCAGATGATCGAGACGATCAAAGCGACCGGGTCGGAGGCCGAGTTCTTCGCGCGGTGGGCCGGCTACTACGCCAAGTCGGCCAACACGACGCAGTACATCTCGGTGCTCGCCCAGACGCAGGGGGCGATCCCCGGTCTGGTGTCGACGCTGTCGACGGCGGCCGTCCTCGTCCTGGGCGGCTTCAAGGTCATGAACGGCGAGATGACGGTCGGCATGCTGGTCGCCTATCAGACGCTGCTCGGCAGCTACATGAGGCCGATCAACACGCTGGTGTCGTTCGGCTCGACGCTCCAGGAGCTCCAGGCCGACATGAATCGCCTGGACGACGTCATCCGGTATCCCGCGGACAAGCAGTACGAGCAGGACCGGCAGAAGCTCGAATACGATCCGAGCGTCGTCAAGCTGTCCGGGCTCGTCGAGCTCAAGAACGTCACCTTCGGGTACAACCCGCTCGAACCGCCGCTGATTCAGGATTTCAGCCTGCGCGTCGAGCCGGGCCGGCGCGTGGCGCTCGTCGGATCGAGCGGCAGCGGGAAGTCGACCGTGGCGAAGGTGATCTCGGGCCTGTACCCGAACTGGGGCGGCGAGGTGCTCTTCGACGGGAAGCAACGCCACGAAATCCCGCGCGATCTCCTCGTCAACTCGATTGCGGTCGTCGATCAGGAAGTGTTCCTCTTCGGCGGGTCGGTCAACGAGAACATCACGATGTGGGACCCGACGGTGCCGGTGTCGCGCGTCGGCACGGCGAGCCGCGACGCGGCGATCGCCGAAGTGATCGAGGCGCGCGAGGGCGGCTACAAGGGGCCGGTGCAGGAGGGTGGCGGCAACTTCAGCGGCGGGCAGTGCCAGCGGCTCGAGATCGCGCGCGGACTGGTCGGTGAGCCGACGATCATGATTCTCGACGAGGCGACCAGCGCGCTCGACCCGACGACCGAGATGCACATCGACGACAGCATGCGGCGCCGCGGGTGCACGTGCATCATCATCGCGCATCGGCTCAGCACGATTCGCGACGCCGACGAAATCATCGTCCTGGAGCGTGGGAAGATCGTGCAGCGTGGAACGCACGACGTGATGAAGGATATCGAAGGCCCGTACCGGAAACTGATCGGCGCCCATTGATATGAAGGCTTCAGCACAAGGGGTCAGCATCGCGCGCAGGCTGTTCTACCTGCGCATCATCGCCGCCAACGAATACGCGCGGGTCGGAGAGGAGATCCGCGTCGGCGACGGGCTCGAGATCGGGCGCGATCCGGCCTGCGCGCTCGTGCTCCACGACGACAGCGTCTCGCGGCGCCATGCCCGGGCGGAGCAGAGCGCCGACGGCATGCGCATGCTGGATCTCGGCAGCGGCAACGGGATCTGGGTCGGCACCGAGCGCGTCACCGACATCGTGTTGCGTCCCGGTGAGCGCTGCTCGATCGGATCCACGGTGTTCGAGTGCTGCGAGGAAGTGCCGGTGATGGCGGCGGCGGCCGCCACGGCCGCCACGATGCTCATGGACCGCTCGGCGATCGATCTGTCCGAGCTGTCGCGCCCAGCGGAACCGGAAACCCACGCGGTGGGCTTCGTCGTGCGCGTGGTCGTCGGTGGCGAGGTCGTCCCGCGCGGGCAGGAATTCATCGTCGACGGCGGCGAGGTGACGATCGGCCGCGGCGCCGACTGCGGGATCGTCCTCGACGAGCGGGACGTGTCGCGGAAGTCCGCGAAGATCGAAGTGGTGCCGGAAGGCTTCCTGGTCACCGATCTCGGCGGATCGGTGGGCGTGTGGCGCGACAACCGGAAAGTCACGAGCGAAGTGGTGGCGCCGGGCACGCACATCCGCCTCGGGCCGCGCCTGGTGATCGCCCCGGATCTGATCGGCGCGGAAGCCGCGCCTCCACCCGAGGCGCCGCCTCCGGTGGACGCCGACGCGACGCAGTACCTGCAGGAATCGCAGGTCCAGGAGTGGCGCGCGAACATCCAGTCGTCGGCGGTGGAGCCTCCGCCGCCCGCGGCGCCCACCACGCCGTACTCCCGGAGCCGTTTGTCGAATCCGCTGTGCCGCCGGTTTCGGCCGAGGCGGCACGCGTCCCCGTGGATATGCCGGCGGCGCCCGCCGCGCCAGCGATGCCCGCCATGCCCGGGGACCCTGGCGTCACCGACGCGGACTTCGGACAGACCGTGATGATTCCGGTCGGCGCGCTGCCGCTGCCGATGCCGCAGTGTCGGAGCCGGGCGCGGAGGCCCCGGCCACGAAGCGGCTCGAGGACATCGGCGAAGTGATCCCGGTCTCGGCGCACGATCCGTTCCTGGCCGACGATCCGGAGGCCGTGTGGATCGTGGTCACGGGCGGCATTCTGCTGTTCACGATCGCCCTCGAGAACGGCAAGCCGGTTGGAACGCGATCGCACTTTCTCGGCATCAACGTCGGCCAGGCCTTCTTCGGCATCGATGCGCAGCGCGTCGGATCGGCCTTCATGGCGGTGGCGAAGCAGGGGACCACCGTTCGCAAGATGACGCGCACCCAGTTGCAGGAAGTGGCGAGCGATCCCGCCCAGGGGCCGGCGATCGCGGCGCTGGTCGACATCTGGGTGCTGGGGCTGTCGAAAGCGCTCATCCACGGCCTGCCGGTGAACCGCATCGGGGAAAAACCGATGCGCGCCGGAGAGCGCCTGGAGATCGACTCGCGCTTCCGCGCGACCTCCGGCGAACGCGTCCTGTGGGTCGACATCTGGAGCGGGAGCATTCTCTTCGACGACATGGCGACGCCGACCTTCAATCGGCGCCACGCGATCTTTCCGATCACGCCGGACTCGTGGATCCAGCCGCTCAGCGACGAGTTCGGTCCGCTCGCGGTGACTCCGGTCACGACCGCGGAACAGCTGTCCGACGACTCGATCTGGTACGCGCTCGAGATCTTCCACGGCGTGCTCTGCGAGTGCGAGTTCATCAGCAAGAAGCTGGCGACCGTCGACGAGTACGTCCGGCTGCAGCAGAAGAAGGAAGCGCGCGATGCCGCCGGCGCCGCGGGCGTACGACGCCATCGCGAGCGTGATGCGGACCGAGGCCGGCACGCCGCTGGAGCACCTGGCCTCCGCGTCCGCGGAGCCCGTCCTGAGGGCGTGCGCCCTGGTCGGCGCGACGCCTCGGCATCAAGGTGATGCCGCACCCGAGCGCCGAGGAAGCGCGGACCTACGAGGATCAGCTGCAGGCGATCGCGACGGCCTCCGGGTTCCGGACGCGCACGGTCGCGCTGCGCGGCGACTGGTTCAGGGAGGATCACGGATCGCTGCTCGGGCAGATGGCGAACACGAGCGCAGCCGGTCGCGCTCCTGCAGACCAAGCCGCAGCAGTACGAACGGGTCGAATCCGAAGACCGGCGAGCGGGTCAAGGTCACGTCCAAGAACATGGACGAGCTCAGCGTCGTTCGCGTTCGCCTTCTATCGCCCCTTCCCCGATGGTCCCGTCTCGGCGAAAACGCTGCTGAAGTTCGGCTTCCAGGGCATGGGCCCCGACCTTCGGTGGGTGCTCCTGATGGCGATGATCGTCGGGATGTGCGGCACGGTGACGCCGTACTTCACCGGCAAGATCTTCGACGAGGCGGTCCCGCAGGCCGATCGGTCTGGTGCTCATCGTCTACGGCCTCGCGATGCTCGGGTTCGCGTTCGCCATGGCCGCGTTCAAGTTCGTCCAGGGTGTCGCGACGCTCCGCATCCGACGCGCATGGGCTCGTCGATCCAGGCCGCGGTCTGGGACCGGATCCTGAACCTGCCGGTGAACTTCTTCCGCAAGTACTCGGCCGGCGACCTGGCCGATCGCGCCGGACGGCGTCGAAGAGATCCAGGCGCTGATCTCGGGCGCGGGCGTCTCGGCGATTCTGGGATCGATCAGCGGGTTGTTCTACGTCGGCCAGATGTTCACGCTACGACCTGCGGCTGGCGCTGGTCGCGATCGCTGCTGACGATCACCTACGTCGCCGTCAACATGATCGCCAACTACCTGCAGCTGCGCTATCAGCGCAGCGAAATGCAAGTGCGCGGCGCGATCAGCCGGGCTGGTGCTCAACCTGCTCACCGGCGTCTCGAAGCTGCGCATCTGCGGCTCCGAGCTGCACGCCTTCCGCGTCTGGGCCGAGAAGTTTCGCGCAGCAGCGCAGGATCAGCTTCACGGTCGGCAAGATCCAGAACTTTGCCGGCGTGTTCACGACGACGTTCCCGGTCCTGTCGAACCTGCTGATCTTCTACGTGATGATCTCGGCGCAGGCCAAGCGCCCAGCCCGGCGACGCCCACGCTGACGACCGGCGACTTCATCGCGTTCACGTCGGCCTACGGCCTGTTCATGGCGGCCATGCAGTCGCTCGGCGACGCGTCGCTGAACCTGCTGCGCATCGTGCCGATCTACGAGCGCTTCAAGCCGATTCTCGAAACGCAAGCCGGAGGTCGATCGCATCGAAGGCCTTCCCCGGCCAGCTGAAGGGCGGCATCGAGATCTCGCACGTCAAGTTCCGCTACGACCCGGACGGCCCGTGGATCGTCAACGACCTGTCGCTGACGATCAAGCCGGGCGAGTTCGTCGCGTTCGTCGGCGCGTCGGGCTGCGGCAAGTCGACGCTGATGCGGCTGATGCTCGGCTTCGAGGCTGCCCTCGAGCGGCTCGATCGCCTTCGACGGCCAGGATCTGAGCCAGCTCGATCTCCGGATGGTGCGGCAGCAGATGGGCGTCGTGCTGCAGAAGAGCCGCGTGATGCCGACCGAGATCTACCGCAACATCATCGGCGTCGGCTCGAAGACGATTCGAGGACGCCTGGTGGGCGGCCGAGCGCGCCGGCCTCGCCGAAGACATCAAGGCGATGCCGATGGGCATGCACACCTACGTGTCGGAAGGCGGCGGCACGCTGTCGGGCGGCCAGCGCCAGCGCCTGATGATCGCGCGCGCGATCGTCAACCGCCCGAAGATCCTGTTCCTCGACGAGGCGACCAGCGCCCTCGACAACCGCTCGCAGGCGATCGTCACCGAGAGCATGGACAAGATGGAGGCGACGCGCATCGTGATCGCCCACCGCCTCAGCACGATCATCAACGCCGACAAGATCTGCTACATGGACGGCGGCCAGATCATCGAGATGGGCACCTACGACGAGCTGATGAAGCTGGACGGCGTTGTTCGCCGCGCTCGCCAAACGGCAGGTCGCGTAGGAGCGTCTTGGCCGACGACGCGTTTCGCGCGGATGTGTTGAAACGGAACGGCGCCTCGACGCCCGCGATCGTCGACGAGCTGCTCGCCTACAACACCAAGCCGTTTCCGCCGGAAGCGGCCGCTGCGCGGCCGGTGTTTCCGCTGCCTGACGAAGCCCACGTCGATGCCTGGCGCGGCTACGCCACCGAGAGCAAGAGCAGCGACATTTTCGACGGCGCTGAAGCGGCATTTCATCCAGCTGCGCTTCCCGATCCGCGCCGGGATCAGCGAGGAAGACGGCTACAAGCAGGCCACGCGCCGCGGCGATCTTCGAGGCGGCGGACGCGTATGCCGCCGACGCGCTCGCGCTCGAACGCCCCGATCTGCTCGAGCTCTCGATCCATCCGACCATCGCCGGCCACGTGCCGCTCATCATCGTCGGCCACCGCGGCGACTTCGTGAAGCTGGTCCAGGCGTTCAGCGAGCGCAACGAGCCGAAGGTCGTGCTCGATTCGATGGGCGCGTGCATCGTGAAGGGCCTGAACAACTGGAGCCGCATTCACGTGCCGCCGCGACGAGTGGAAGCGCGCGGCGGGCGCGGCCGGAACCGACGATGGGTGGGCGGAGGAATTCCAGAAGCTGATTCCGCAGAAGGAGCTCTATCAGGATCGCTTCATCATCCTCAGCCGCGGGCCCTACAGCGCGATCGCGGCGCGGGACGTGGGGATGGACGAGGGGGAGTGGCTCGACCGATCGCTCGCGATCCGGCGCGAGCACGAGCTGACCCACTATTTCACCCATCGCGCCTTCGGCACGATTCGCAACAACGTCTTCGACGAGCTGATCGCCGATTTCGTCGGCCTCGCGCGCGCGTTCGGACAGTACCGATCGGATTTGGCGCTGCGCTTCCTCGGCCTCGAGGCGTATCCGGCGTTCCGTCCCGGTGGCCGGCTGGAAGTGTACCGGGGCAAGCCGCCGCTCTCCGACGAGGCGTGGGCGGTCGCGCGTACGCTCGCCGTGCACGGCGCGCGCAATCTCGACGCGTTCGCCAAGGACCAGCCCCAGCATCTGGAGTCGCTCGGCGCGCTCGGCGCGCTGACGTTCGCGCTCACCACCTTGACGCTGGAGGAGCTCGCCTCGCCCGACATGGCCGCGGCGGTCCGCGAGCGGCTCAATTGAAGAAGCGCGCCCAGTTCTCGGAGATTTACGTCTGGCGCGTCCAGCTGCCGGCGCGGCAGGCCTCGCTCAACCGGCTGCTGGATCGGTTCGACGCCCTCGGCCGCACGCTGCGGCTGCCGGTCGGCCTTCGCCGCGACCTGCACCTGGTGCTCGACGAGATCGTGTCGAACGTCGTCCACGCCAACCCCAAGTCACGCGCCACACGCCTCGGGCTGGAGTTGACGCTCGATCGGGGGAGCGTGACGCTGGAGGTCATCGACAACGGCAAGGCGTTCGATCCCACGCTGGTGCAGCCGCCGCGTGGATCGATTCTGGATCGGCCGATCGGCGGCCTGGGGCTTCACCTGGTTCGCGGGCTGATGGACACCGTGAGCTACACTCGCCAGCACGGCAGCAATCACCTGGTGATGACGCGCGCCGCGCGCAAGAAATGATCCGGCGGGGTCTGATCCGGATCAGACCCCAAATGGCGCGGAAATTGCGCCCGCCGCGGTGAAAATCAGCGGGGCGGCCCCGGCGGCGCCTCGAGCGTGTTGTGGAACGACGCGATCTCCCACCCGCCGGACTTCTTCGTCGCCACCATCGAGAAGCGCGCGAGATACCGTCCTGCAAGCGGACCCTGGGGCGCGTCCAGCATCCGCGTGCACATGCAGCAGGGCGACCTCCGGGTGCACCAGCCGGGCGGTCTCGACGATGTAGCGGTTGGTGCTCCCGGCGTAGATGGTCTGGAAGATCGCCGTATGCCCCGCGGCGATCGACTGCCGCCCCTGGAAGTGTTCGCCGCGGATGTTGACGAAGTCGGCGTCGGCGGCGAACGGGACGGCGAACGCCGGGCCGTCCATCGCGTTCCACGCGGCCTCGAGCTGGCCGACGATGCTCTCGAGCGCGGCGCGGTCGCCGGGCGCTAGTTCCGCAGACATCCTGACTCCTCTCGCATGGGTGCGTTAGTTCCGGCCGACACAGACGATCGTCACGTCGTCGAACTGCGGCGCGCTGCCGGCGAAGCGGTAGACGTCCTTCGCGATCCGCTGCACGGCGCCGGGCGGTCCGCCGCTCGCTCGCTTGAATGAATCGAGCAGGCCTTCCTCGCCGAACATGTCCCGCTGTGGATTGTTCGCCTCGATGACGCCGTCCGTGTAGAAGACGACCACGTCGCCGGTGTCGAGCTGGTACTCGTGGTCGTGGAACTTCGCGCCGGGCAGCATGCCGATCGCCGGTCCGTCGGCCTGGCCGAGGGCGGCAATCTCGCCGTGCCGGTCGCGCGCGAACGGCAGGGGATGCCCCGCGCTCGACACCGTGAACCGCCCGACGCGGCCATCGAGCACGGCGACCGCCGCCGTGACGAACATGCCTTCGTGGTCGTCGCTCGCCAGCACGTCGTTCACGCGCGACAGGATGGCCGCCGGGCTGGTCAGGCCCTTGGCGACATATCGCAGATGGGTGATGAGCTTCGCCGAATAGAGCGCCGCCGACACGCCCTTGCCCGACACGTCGCCGACGACGATCGCCTTGAGGCCCATGCCGAGGTCGATGAAGTCGTACAAGTCGCCGCCGACGGCCAGCGCCGGCTTGTACTCCACGCCGAACGTGTAGCCGGTGATGTCCGGCGTCCCCTGCGGCATGAAGTGGTGCTGAATCTTCCGCGCCAGCTCGAGGTCGTGCTCGAGCATCTTCTGCTCGACCAGCTCTTCGTGCACTCGCGCGTAGGCGAGCGCCATGCCGACCTCGGCGCTGATGCCGACCGTCAGGATCACGTCCGCCCGGCTGAACGGAAATTTTCCCGAGGTGCTGTCGATCTGAATCACGCCGAAGATCTCGCCCTGAAACACGATCGGCGTGCAGATCGCCGTGCGGATCTGGAGGACGGAAATCGACTCGGCGTTGGCGTAGCGCTCGTCGGAGGCGGCGTCGAGGATGAGCACCGCCTCCTTCTTGGCGAGCACGTCGTCGAGCAGCGTCTTGCTGGCGTGGATTTCGTCGGCGATGCCGGTGCGCGTGCGCGCGATGTTGGGCACCAGGCGGTTCAGCTCGGGATCCCACACCATGATGAACGCGCGGTCGGCCTGCGGCATCATGTCGAACAGCTCGTCGATCACGAACGAGAGCATCGCGCGCTCGTCGAACACCAGCGAGCTGATCTTCGCCAGGTTCTCGAGCAGCCGGAGGCGGCGCGCCGAGCCGACCAGCGTATGCGGGTTGGACGCCTGCTGCTCGACCACCGGCACGCGCACCAGCACGCGATCCGGCTCGCTCGCCTCGGGCGCTTCGTGCAGGCGCACCGACATCGTGTGGGGCGCCGGCGTGTTGGCCTCGAGGGTGTTCTCGAACTGCAGGACCACCGAGCCGAGGCGGATCTGATCGCGGTTGGCCAGCACGGCGCGCTGGCTGATGATGCGCTCGTTCAGGAAGGTGCCGTTGCCGCTGCCGAGATCCTCGAGGAACCAGTCTTCGCCCTCGCGCGTCACCATCGCGTGCCGGCGCGAGACGCTCGGGTTCGGCACGACGAAGTCGGCGGTGCCGCCACGGCCGATGACGATCGTGCCGTCGAACTGGAAGTCGGACGCCGGCTGTTCGCTCGTGAGCGTCAGTTTCGGCATGCAGACAGGCGGGGACCGGGTGGTCCGCTAACCGGCGACGGGGTAAGGCTCACTGCTGCGGCAGGCGATCCTTCAGCGCTTGGCGGCCGCCGCCTTGCCGGAGGCGCCGCGCCTTCGACGGGCGCGCCGGCCACGGGGACCGGAAGACCAGGGCGATGCCGGCAATCTCGACGCGATCGCCGTCGACGAGGCGGCGGACGTTGGTGCGGACGCCGTTGACGTTGACGCCGTTCTGCGATCCGAGATCCTTGAGCTCGAACCCGCTGCCGACCGCCGTGATGACGGCGTGCTTGCGCGAGACCTCGGGGCTCATGATCTGCACCTGGTTGTCTTCGGCGCGCCCGAGATAGTTCACGGCGCCGAGCCGATACTCGGTCTGCGGCATCGAGCCGGGCTCGGCGATGAGGGCGGCCATCGGCACCAGAATCGTCTGGCCTTCGGCTTCTTCCTCGGCGGGCGGCGTCGGCACCGGCAGATCGCCGGTCGGCATCATCCGCGTCGCATCGTCGGGGACGATCATCGTCAGATCGGGCGGCGGCCCGAGCGGCGGCGCCGTGTCCGACGGTGAGGCGTTCATGTACGCGGTTGCATCGAGATCCACCGGAGGCTTCGCCACAACCGGGGGCGACACGCGCACAGGTGCCGGCGGCGGAACTGGTTTCGGCGGCGGTGGAGGAGGACGGCGGCGGAGGCGGCGCGACCGCACGGACGGGCGGCGGCGGTGGCGGCGCCGGCTCGGGCACGTCGAGCGCTTCCTTCGATCCGAACGCGTCGATGAAGCGGGCCGAGTATTCGTCAATGCGCGCGAGATCCGCTTCGCACTGATCGAGCCGGCCCTGCGGCGCTTCGAGGCCGGCGGCGAGGGCATCGTTGTCGAGCTCGCCGACGGCGTGCCGGAACTCGAGCTCCTCTTTTTCCAGCCGCGCCTGATCGCGAATGCGCGTCACGTCCGCGATGAGGACGTGCAGCTTCCGATACTCCGCGCGTCCCTTCGACTTGAGCGGCGTCGCCTGCTGTTCGAGCGCGTTCGCGCGCTTCGTGTAGTCTTCGACCACGCGGCGGTACACCGGGTCGCTGACCTGCCCCTTCATCTCGCCGGCCCGCGCGCGGAACGCTTCGAGGCGCGATTCCTCGAGACGGATGTTGACGAGGCGATCGAGCACCGAGGTGTCAACGTCCTGCAATTGATCGGCGACCGATGCCTTGGAAGAGACAGCCGATCCCGAGCCAGCACCTGCGTCGTGAGGAGCTTTGATTGCCATTATCGGATCCCCGTGACCATGGATGAATGGGTTCGACGCGTGTCGGGCCGCGTCTCCGAAGCAGCGCACAGATTAGCAGGAAGGGATGGGCGGATCAAAGCGAATCGGGCGCGCGGCGCCCGCCTGCACACATTGACAGCCCGTCGACCGCCTCCGATAATCCTCCCGGGCTCAATTCCCCTCTCAAGCTCAACGATTCAAAGGGCCTTGCCTACGCTGCAGCTCCGGTACGTGACCGGTCCCCGGCGCGATCAGGCGCTGATCTTCTCCGGACCCCGTGTCCGTATTGGTCGAAGCCGGGACAACGACGTGACGCTGCCCGAGGTGGACTCGCCTCGCGCGAGCGCGCACCACGCGGAGGCCCGCCTCGAAAAGGGCGCCTGGTGGATCGTCGATCTCGACTCCATGAACGGCACGCAGGTCAACGGCGCGGCCGTGCAGCGGGCGCTGCTCCGGACCGGCGATCGCATCTCCTTCGGGGATCATGAAGTCGAAGTGGCGATCGGCCGGCGCCGCGGCGTCTGGCTGGCGGCCAGCCTCGCCGTCGCGCTCGCCATCGTCGCGGTGGTCGTCGGCCTGGATCGCATGTTTCGCCGGGGGCCATTCGAGTCGATCGCCGCGAGGGCATCGCAATCGGTGTATCTGCTCGCAGTCGAGGAACGGGGACGCCGGACCGTGACCGGTACCGCGTTCGCGATCGATCGCGAGCGCGCGCTCCTGGCCACCAACGCGCACGTCGTGGAGTCGTTGCGGCGCGCTGCGGGTGCTGAACCGCTCCGCGGCCCGTGGCCATCCTGAGCGATCACGATGCCGCGGCGCCGCTCGGCCGCGTGTGGATACATCCCGAGTGGCGAAAAGGATCCGTCGCGCACGACGTGGCGCTCGTGGAGATGGCGGGCCGGCCCGCGATTGCGCCGCTCGCGCTCGGGGACAGTCGATCGGTCGAGCAGGCTGCGCCGCGGCGCGCCGCTGGCGACGTTCGGGTTTCCGGCGGTGTCAACCGATCCCATGCGGCCGCGTGGACGGCTGGCGGTCGATGTCGTCGGCGACGTGCGCTTGCCCTACGTCGAAGTCGGGCTGATGATCGCGCCGGGCACGAGCGGCAGCCCGGTGTTCGACGACACCGGATCGGTGGTTGGGATTGTCGTCGGCGGAGACTTCGTCAGCGCGAGCGACGGCCGCGGGAGGCGGCCGTCGGGCACCGGTGTGAACTGGGTGCTCGCCGTGACGGCGTTGCGCGAGCTCCTCGAGATGTCCCGGTAGATCGCGGCGCTACTTGTTCCAGTAGGCGCGCACCTTGTCCACGACGTCCGAGGCGATCACGCGGGCGTTTTCATCGAGCCGCTCGCGCCCGAACTGCGCGTCGAAGCTGAACGTCTTCGGCGCGGGCATGGAAATCGGCTGACCGTCCTTCGTCTCGCCGCTCACTTCGACTGAGTACGTCCGCGTCGCGAACGTCGTGCCGAAATCCCGGTTCACGCGATCCTGCAGCACTTCGACGCTGGCGCTCAGGAGGACGTTCGCGCGCGCCGCGATCCCGCGCGAGGGGCATGTCGCCCTTTTCGAGCGACGCGAGCATCGTCGATCGCAGCGTGCCGCACACCGACTGATCGCCCGCGCAGCGGAAAAAGACAGACGGATGTTCGGGGCGCGCGGCTGCCGCCGGCGCGGGCGCGGGCGCCGGAGCTGCCGCTGGTCGCGCCGCCGCAGCCGGAGCCGGACGCGGCAGGCGGTGCCGCCGGTGCCTTGGGGGCCGCGGCCGGAGCAGCAGACGCCGATGCGGGGCTCACGGCTGGAACTGATGCCGCGGACAGGCGTCGCGGACGCGGCGGGTCTGGCCGCGGCTCCGGGAGTCGCAGCGGCCGCCGGCGCTGGCCGCGAGCGACGAACCAGATGCCGGCGTCGAGGGCGGCGGAGCTTCCGCCTGCTGCGCTGCGGGTGGCAGCTGTCGGTCTTCGCCGCGGTTGACGGCGCATCCGCGGACGCAGGCGATGCCAGCGGCGCCGACGCAGGCTGCGTCGGCGCCGCCGCGGGGTCGTTGCTGCCCTGGCCGTTGGGAATCACACCGAGCTGCACGGCCGCGACGGCCATGACGAGTACGGCGACGGCTGCGAGCGTGATCCACAGCCCGGTCTTCGACGAAGCCGCTGGCGCCGGTGGGACGGTCGCGGCCGGCATCGCGGATCCTGGAACCGTGGGCCGGGTGCCCTCGCTCGGCGGCGCAGCCGACACGGCAACTGGCGGAGCGGCGACCGGAGCCGGCGCTGTCGGAGTCACGATCGGAGCAGGCGTCTGCGACGCCAACACCGTTGGAATCGGCGGCGGTGCCGAGGTGGCCGTCGGCGCAGGCGGGGCTGTCGGCGCCGGCGCCGGGCCCGGCGAGACGTTCGTGGGCGGCACCGTCAAGCCCCTCACGGGAGCGCTGACGACAGCTCCGCCGACGGTCGTCGCCGATCGGCTCGGAATCGGCGCGGCATGCGTCTGCGCCTCGCCCGCGCGCCGCTTCGTCGCGTCGCTGTCAGCGTTCTTGAGCGCCTGGGCGAACGCATCCGCGCTCGAAAAGCGCCGCGTGGGTTCCTTGTCCAGGCAGCGCAGCGTGATCGCCTCGAGCACCTCCGAGACGCTGCAGCATCGGGCTTGCGCCGCGACGGCGGCTCGCGGCTGCCTCGGTCAGCTGCTTGATCAGGATCGCCGCGGTCGTCGGCGCATCGAACGGGACCTCGCCGGTCAGCATCTCGTACAGGATGACGCCCAGCGAATAGAGGTCGCTTTGCGGCGTGACGTCTTTTCCGGCCGCCTGCTCCGGCGCCATGTATTGCGGCGTCCCGATGGCAAATCCGGTCTGCGTCAGCTGCGTGCTGCCTTCCTCGAACGTCTTGGCGATGCCGAAGTCGAGCAGCTTCGCGACTTCCCGGCCGCCCGGCCCCTTGGACAGCATCACGTTGTGCGGCTTCAGATCGCGATGGATGATGTTGTGGCTGTGCGCTTCGCCGAGCGCGCTGGCGACCTGGCGCGAGGATCGCCTTGATGCGCGCGACCGGCATCGGGCCGGTCTTCCGGATCACGTCCTTCAAGCTCGGTCCGTCGATGAACTCCATCGCAATGTAGAGCGTGCCGTCGTCGGTCTGCCCGAGGTCGTAGACCGAGACGATATTGGGATGATTCAGGTTCGACGCGGCGCGCGCTTCACGCTGGAAGCGGCGCACGATTTCCGCGGAGGTCACGAGCTCCGGCTTGATGAGCTTCACCACCACGGTCTTGTCGAGCATGACGTGCGTGGCTTTGTAGACCGCGCCCATCCCGCCCTGGCTGAGGTAGGCGTCGAGGCGGTACTTGCCGTCGAGCAGCTTGCCGACATGCGGATCGTTCACGGGCTCGTCGTTGAGCACCGTGCCGTCGTGCGCGCAGATTCGTATTGTTGACGCGTAGCGCGTCCCGCATTTCGGACACGTCGCCATATTGTTTGCCTCCGGGGAGTAGCGGTCGATCCTAACATGCGCCCCGCGACGCGGTCGATCTCGGCCGTAGCGGTGTCAGGGTGTGTAGGCGAACGATGTCACGACCACGTCGACGGGATTTGCATCGGTCGGCGCGGCGCCTCGAAACAGCCACAAATTGAGTCGCACGCGCTCGTCGCCGGGCCTGGGAACGTCCGATCCGGCGTAGGTGCGGTCGGCGATCAACCCGCCGTTCGCGTTGTAGCTCTCCCACGAGATTCGATTGCGCTGCCAGATGAACCGATGCGTCGATTGCGCGATCGGCGGCTGGACGAATCGCGTCAGATGACCGGCCAGGTCGTACGGCTGCACGACGTACTGCGCGTTGGTGGGATCGGCCGCGTTGCCCCAGCGTGCGAATTCGATATCGATTTCGCGGTGCGCGTACTGGGCGCGGTCGCTCCACGTGAACAATCCCAGCACGACGTTGGGATCCAGCGCATCGACGCGCGATCCCAGGCCGAACGTGTAGGTGCCGTATCCATACGACGCCGGCGCGACGATCTCGGCGCAGGACCATTGGCCGGCGGCGTTCTTCGCGATCCGGAGATGCAGGTGTCCGTTGCTGTCGACCGACACATTCGACTTCTCGAAGCGGTTCGGGCCGGGACCGACAAGGCCGGCGCTCGTCTTGATGGTCCAGGTCAGGCCGCTCCAGGCGATCCCGGCCGGCGGGCCTGGTTTCGCGGCGGCAAGGACTGCCGACGCGAGGCCGGCAGCGGCGAGGGAGACGAGACTAGTGCGAATCGTAAGACACCCCCAGCTTTCGCAGCGCCGCATCGGGACACCCGGTCCACTCGGCGACGAAGACGTTGCCTTGGTACTGCAGATCGGCGATGCCGATCTTGCTCGTGAAGAATCCGGTCGCGGTCAGATCGCGGAAGCTGTTGAAGAACGCGATTGCGTGCGAGAGTTCGCGCTCGGAAGCCTGGCCTGAGCGAGCTCGCCCTTCGACAGGCTCAGGACGAGCGAGTCGAAGGCCGCTCTGCTCGTCGGGGATGCGGGCAATCTCGTCCAGGAGCTGCCGCCGCTCGGCGTCCGTGGCGGCAGCGACGTTCTTGCCGAAGCGGCTGACGGCCAGCCGATCGACGAGCGCGAGGCCGCCCCGCATCGCGACCTGCCGCCGCGGCTGATCGATCATCATGAAATCCATGAACTCCGGCACGCCGGCTTCGGTGGCGCTGCCGGACCGCTCGTCGCGCGGGATGATCAGATCGACCAGCACCCGCACCGTCGCGTATTCGTGCGCCGTGAAGAACTTCGGCTTGAAGCGGGCCGCCGTCGCCGCGCGGGTTTGCGCGGCCTGCGGCCTGCGCTGCCTCGGCTTCCGCGGGCGTCCACATCATCGCGGCGGCGGCCGGCGCCGCGCCGATGAGTTCGAGGGCGGTGCGACGGGACATCTTGTCTCATAGCGTGCCTTGGTTGCGCTGCTGCGCGATGAACTCCGACGTCCGCATGGCGAGCGCCAGAATCGTCCACGTGCAGTTCTTGTGCGCGTTCGAGACAAACGGACCGCCGTCGGCGACGAACAGGTTCTTGACGTCGTGCGCCTGGCAGTTGGCGTTCAGGACCGATTTCTGCGGATCGGTGCCCATTCTCGTCGTCCCGACTTCATGGATGATGCGGCCGACGTTTTCGAGCCCGTACAGCGATTCGCGAGACGGCATGGGCGAGAGCGGTGTGCCGCCCATCTCGTGGATGATCTCGCGAAACGTCTCCTGCATGTGCTTCGCTTGCTTGATCTCGTGGTCGGAGAACTTCGCGTGGAATCGCAGGACGGGAATCCCGTAGGTGTCGACGACGTTCGGATCGATCTCGCAGTAGGTGTCGGCGTTGGGGATCATCTCGCCGCGGCCCGCGAAGCCGACCGTCGAGCCGTAGTAGCGCCGATAGTCGTCCTTCAACGACTTGCCGTATCCGCCGACACGGTTGAATCGCTGGATCGCGCCCATGAAGCCGAATCCGGGCATCCGCCGGCCGCCGCCGAGCTCGATGTGGTAGCCGCGCGGGAAATCGAGCTTGCTGTTGTCGAGCCACCACGGCATGTACAGATGTGAGCCGCTCGCGCCGTCCTCGTTGTGCGGCACGTTGCTCTCCATCTTCGGAATGTGGCCCTGGACGCCGAGCCCGGTTGAATCGGTCAGGTAGCGGCCGACGACGCCGCTCGAATTGGCGAGGCCGTTCGGAAACCGTCCGGACTTCGAGTTCAGGAGCAGGCGCGCGCGTTTCGCACGCGCTCGCCGCCAGCACGACGATGCGCGCGCGC
Organism: uncultured Acidobacteriota bacterium; assembly: GCA_963731545.1. GTDB lineage: Bacteria > Acidobacteriota > Vicinamibacteria > Vicinamibacterales > CAVVIG01 > CAVSWN01. The sequence goes on from CAVSWN010000004.1 coordinate 239,104, forward strand.
ACCGAGTAGTCGCGGCGATCCGTGCGGTTCACGTACGAGACGCCGGTGGCGAGGCCGGACTCGTCGGTCAGCACTTCGCGCGCCATCGCGTTCGTGATGATGCGCAGTTTCCCGGTGGCCATCGCCGGCGGCAGCAGCACGGACGGTGACGAGAAATTCGCGTGCGTCGAACATCCGCGCCCGCACTGGCCGCAGTAGTGGCACGCGGGACGTCCGTTCAGCGGCTGCGTCAGAATCGACAGCCGCGAGGAGATGCAGGTGATGCGCAGCTTGTCGGCCGCCTGCTTGATCAGCAGCTCGTAGCAGCGCGGCTTCGGCGGCGGCTGGAAGACGCCGTCGGGTTCGTTGACCAGGCCTTCCATCGACCCGAAGATCCCGACCAGGCGATCGAGCTTGTCGTAGTACGGCTTGATGTCGTCGTAGGTGATCGGCCAGTCGTCGCCCAGCGCCATCGAGGCTGCGGCGCCGGAAATCATCCGGACCCATGCGCAGCGAGATCCGTCCCCAGTGGTTGGTCCGGCCGCCGAGCATCCGCCCCCGAAACCAATCGAACGTCGAACCCGCCGCCTGCGTGTACGGCTCGCCGTCGATGTCCCAGCCGCCGACGCAGCCGTCGAACTCGCCGAACGGCTTGTCGGGTGTGGCGGCGCCGCGTCGCGGCGACTCGTAGGGCCACGTGGACATCTTCGAGTCCTTCGCCGCGTCCCACATGCCGCCGGCTTCCAGCATGACGACGTTCGCGCCGGCCTCGCACAGCACCTTGGCCGCCATCCCGCCGCCGGCGCCGGAGCCGACGATGCAGACGTCGTAGGTGGTTGGCGGACGGATGATCTGCATGACGAGACAGCCTATGCCAAGTCAGGGCGAGGACACATTGTCTTTTTCGTGTCATCGTGTTTTCGTGGTTGCATTTCATTCCCGCCTTCGGAAACTATGCTGCCCATGCGTTTCCTGGCGGTCGTCGCTGCGTCCAGTGCGTTCGTTGCGTCCGTGGCTGCAGCCCAAGGCCCGCCGCCGGGAGGCCGTGGACAAGGCCGCGTCGTCATCAGTTCTCCGCGAACGGCGTACCCCGAACGCCCGCCTGGGGATCCGGCAGCGATTGCCCGCGGCAAGGTCTTGTACGGCGCGAACTGCCAGTTCTGCCATGGGGCGGACATTCGCGGCGGCGACGGCGGTCCGAGCCTGCTGCGCTCGGGTCTCGTCCTCGACGATCGGAACGGCGAGATCATGGCGCCGATCATTCAGAACGGCCGCACCGATCGCGGGATGCCGAAGTTCGCGTTTACGCTGGAGCAAGTAGCCGATATCGCGGCGTTCATCCACACGTTCAAGGCCGCCGGGTACGACGAGTCGCGCAATCGCCCGCCGAGCATCCTGGTCGGCGACGCGAAAGCCGGAGAGACATTTTTCAATGCGAAGTGCGCCGCCTGTCATTCCACCACAGGCGACTTGCGCGGCATCGCCTCGAAAATCGCGGATCCGCGGCTTCTTCAGCACACGTGGTTGATGCCGGGCACCGGCGGCGGGCGGGGAAGTGCCCCTCCGGTGAAGGCGCCACCGATTGCGATTGTCGTGACCCTTGCCAATGGCGAGCGGATCGAGGGCATTGTCGATCGCATTGACGATTTCGTCGTGTCGCTCACCACGGCGGATGGCACGCATCGATCGTTCCGAACGTCAGGCGAGTCGCCGAAGGTTGAGATTCGAGATCCGCTGCAGCCGCACAAGGACCTGCTGCGCGTGTATACCGACAACGACATCCATAACGTGACGGCGTTCCTGGTGACCCTGAAATGACGCACACCGTGAAGCTTCTCGTCTTGGCGCTGCGTGCTGTCCGTTGCGCCGGCTCTGGTCGCGGGCGACGGGCGGGGTCTGGACCCGTCGCAGATGCTCGCGCCGCTCGGCGAATCGTGGCCGAGCTATTCCGGCGATTACACCGGCCGGCGATACAGCTCGCTGACGCAGATCAACCAGTCGAACGTCAAACATCTGTCGCTGGCCTGGACCGCTCGCGTCGCGGCCGGCCCCGGGACCGGCGGTGCAACCGGCCCGCGCGTCGTCATCGGAGGCGAAGGCGGAGATGAGGTGGTTGTCGCCGGCGCGACAACAATCAAAGGCGCGATCCTCGCGGTTGGCGGCGTGCTCTACGCCACCGCGCCCGACAACGTGTGGGCGATCGACGCCCATGATGGCCGCACGCTGTGGCGGTACTTCTGGAAAACGAAGGGCGGCACGCACATCGGGAACCGCGGCGCGGCGATGTGGGGCAACTATCTGTACTTCGTCACGCCCGACTGCTACTTCGTGTCCCTGGACGCGCGAACGGGGAAGGAGCGCTGGCACAAGGAGATCGCCAGCTTCGCGCAGCAGTATTTCCTGACATCGGCGCCGATGACCGTCGGCAACCACATCATCGTGGGCAGCGGCAACGACTTGGACTCACCAGGATTCCTGCAGTCGTTCGATCCGGAGACCGGCGATCTGCAATGGAAGTTCTATACCGTCCCGATGAAGCCCGGCGACCCCGGGCTCGAGACGTGGAAGAGTCTGGACGCCGCGCAGCACGGCGGGGGCCATCCGTGGCTGCCCGGCGTCTACGATCCTGAAACGCGCCTCTACATCTTCGGCACCGGGAATCCGACACCCGCGTACACCGATGGACCGCGGGGCGCGGGCGACAACTTGTTCACGTGTTCGCTCGTGGCGGTCAACGTCGACACCGGGAAGATGGAGTGGTACTACCAGACGTCGCCGCACGATACGCACGACTGGGATTCCGCCCAGACGCCGGTACTCGTCGATGGAGATTTCCGTGGCCGCGGCCCGCGGAAGATGGTCCTGACCGCGAGCCGCAACGGCTACTACTTCACGCTCGATCGGCGCACCGGCGAGCACATGGTCACCAGCAAGTTCTCGGACACCGTGAACTGGGCCAAGGGGCTGAACGATCGCGGGCAGCCGGTTCGCGATCCGGCCAAGGATCACCATGTCGCGGGCGCGCTCGTGTCGTCCGCCAACGGCGGCGCCACGAACTGGCCGCCGCCGGCCTACAGCCCGGATACGGGTCTGTTGTATGTGCCCACCGCCGAGACCTACGCGATGTACTACCTGAGCGAGACCGATCCGCGCGGTGCGATGGGGCTTGGCGGCAAGGACGAAATCAGCGTCGGGTCGATGGGCACCTACATCACGGCCATCGATTACAAGACGGGCAACACGGTGTGGCGCCACAAATTCCGTTCGGCTGGCGGCGGCGCGCGGCGCGTCGGGTCTGCTGACGACCGCCGGCAAGCTGCTGTTCGGCGGCGATATTTCGGGGAACCTCGTGGCGTTCGATCCGGCGAACGGCAAGATCCTGTGGCACAGTGCCATCGGTCAAGTGACGAACGCGCCACAAACCTACATGGTGGACGGCAAGCAGTACATTCTGGCGGCGGCTGGCGATACGCTGTTCGCCTTCGCCGTGTATGAACCCTAAGAGCATGCGTCGTGTCCGCCTTTGGGCGGACCTGATGTCCGGCTGAAGCCGGACGCCACAGACTTGAAGTGGGGGTCTTATGATTTCACGACGTGAATTCGGAAGGCTGGCGTTGGCGGGCCTCGCGCTGCCCCGGGTTGTCGTCGCCGCCGATTCCACGGTGAGCGGCGTACGGCTTGGCGCGCAAACCTACAGCTTCCGCGACTTGCCGCGGACGCCCGGCGACGCCGTGGACGCCGTCATCGGCGCGATGACCGCGTGCGGCTTGAGCGAATGCGAACTGTGGGCGCCGCAGATCGAGCCACAATTCCCGGCCGGCCGCGGACAGCGTGGCGCGCCGCCGTCTCCGGAGGCGGTGAAGGCGCGTGAGGATCTGCGCGCCTGGCGCCTGACGACGCCGCTCGATCATTTCCAGGCGATCAAGAAGAAGTTCGACGCGGCCGGAATTTCCGTGTACGCCTTCAACTACAGCCCCAACGCCAGCTTCTCCGACGCGGAGATCGAACGGGGCTTCGTGATCGCGAGAGCGCTGGGCGCCGAGATCATCACGGCGTCGACGACGCTGGACGTGTCGAAGCGGATTGCGCCGATCGCCGAAAAGCACCGCATGGTCGTCGCGATGCACAATCACTCGAACGTGACCGACCCGAACGAGTTCGCCACGCCCGAGAGCTTCGCGGCGGCGATGAAACTGTCGAAATACTTCAAGATCAATCTCGACATCGGCCACTTTACCGCGGCGAATTTCGACGCGATCGCCTACATCCGCGAGCATCACGCAGACATCACGAATCTGCACCTCAAGGATCGCGCGAGAAACCAGGGCGACAACACACCCTGGGGTCAGGGCAACACACCCATCCGCGAGGTGCTTCAGCTTCTCAAAAAAGAGCGGTGGCCGATTCGCGCGTACATCGAGTACCGAATACCGCGGCGCGGGATCGCCGGTTGAAGAAGTGAAGAAGTGCTTCGCGTTTGCGAAGGAAGCGCTGGGATGAACCACCTTCGCCAAGGCTCCGGCGCTCAAGCACGCATCGGGATGGGCCTCGTGGGCCCCGGCTTCGTCGGCGCGCATCACATCGACGCGGTGCGGCGCCTCGGCTTCGTGGACGTCGTCGCCATCGCGGCGAGCACGGAGGCGTCCGCGCGCGCGAAGGCGGACGCGCTGCACGTGCCGAAGGCCTACGGCAGCTACGAAGCGCTGGCAGCGGATCCGGACGTGCACGTCATCCACAACACGACGCCGAACTACCTCCACGGCCCGGTCATCGACGCGGCCCTTGCGCACGGCAAGCACATCGTGTCGGACAAGCCGCTGGCGATGACGGCAGCCGAAGCGCTGCGGCTCTGGCAGGCGGCGCGCGACGCGGGAGTCGTCCACGCCGTCACCTTCAACTATCGCGGTAACCCGCTGGTGCAGCAGGCGCGCGAAATGATCGCCGGCGGCGCGCTCGGCGCCGGTGCACTTCATCCACGGCGCCTACCTGCAGGACTGGCTGCTCGAGCCGACCGACTACTCGTGGCGATTGGATCCGGCCGCCGGTGGAGCGAGCTCCGCCGTGGCCGACATCGGATCGCACTGGTGCGACCTCGTGCAGCACGTCACGGGACAGCGAATTGTCGAAGTGCTCGCCGATCTGACGACCGTCATCGACACGCGCTTCAAGCCGCCGGTGGCGACGACGGCGTTTTCGACGTCGAGCAGCGGCACACGGGAAGCGGTCGCGATCCACTGCGAAGACCTGGCCCAGGTGCTCGTCAGGTTCGACGGCGGCGCGAAGGGAAGCGTCTCGATCGGTCAGGTGTGTGCCGGCCACAAGAACGACTTGTGGTTCGAGGTGAATGGCCGCCGGGCGTCGCTCGCCTGGCGACAGGAAAAGCAGAACGAGTTGTGGATCGGCCGGCGCGATGCGGCGAACGGAACGCTGGCCAAGGATCCAAGCCTGCTGGGGCCGGCGGCGCGCGCCTACGCGCACCTGCCGGGCGGTCACCAGGAGGCGTGGGCCGACGCGTTCTGCAACGTCATGCGCGACATCTACAGCCGGATCGCAGCTGCGCGGTCGGCGGACGGCTCGTCAGGCCGGAGCATCGACGAACGGCGGGCCGGCCTTCGCCAGCTTCGAGGATGGGTATCGGAGCGCATGTATCGTGGACGCGATCCTGGAGAGCCATCGGCGCGGCGGCGTGTGGGCCGGCGTGCCTAAGGAAGTTAGAACTTAGAAGGTAGAATTCGAAGGACTGCGCGAAGGAGCTGCGCAGTTTTTCGCTGTCCTTCTAACTTCTAAGTTCTACCTTCCGACGGCGAGCCGCTGCGCGAGCACTTCGGGCAACCCCGCCTTCAGGATTTTCTCCTGCGTTTCTTCGACAGCGTATTCCAGTCGAAACAACTCGACCTTGCGCTGCGTCGTGTCGGCGATCGCGTAGGCGGCGCGCGGATCGCCGTCGCGCGGCTGACCGATCGATCCGGGATTCACGAGGTACTTCGAGCCGTTGCGCATCTGCACCTGCATCTCGCCGGCCATCGAGGGACCCATCATGTCGAAGGCGTCGGCCGAGAGCTCGAAGGTGACGGGGTAGTGCGTGTGGCCGAAGAGGCAGAGCGGCCGCGACGAGACCTTCAACGCGCGCACGGCGTCGAGCTCGTCGAAGATGTAGGCGTCCTCGTCGAACGGCGCGCCGTGACAGATCTGGATCGTGTCGTCGACGTCGTGCGGCCCTTCGGGCAAGGCGGCGAGCCACGCGCGATTCGCATCGGTCAGGGCGTCGAAGGTCCAGTGCGCCGCGCTTTTCGCGACGGTGTTGAACCCTTCGGCCTGCTCGAGCCCGCACGCGACCTTGTCGTGGTTGCCGCGCACGATGGCGATCGGCTTGAGCGCCTGGACGCGTTCGATCACCGTGTTCGGGTCGGGGCCGTAGCCGACGAGGTCCCCCAGCACCAGCGTCTGGTCGTAGCCGCGCGTCTTCGCGTCCGCCAGGCAGGTGTCGAGGCCCTCGAGGTTGGCGTGGATGTCAGTGAGGACGAGGTAGCGCATTACCGTTCGAGCCAGTCCATAAGTTGTTCGACCAAAGCGTCAACGCTGGCACGGCCGGCATCGAGACGCGTGTGAGCCTGTTCGTAGGAGCTCTGCCGTTGATGATACAAGCGTTCGAGACCGGCGCGATCGGCAGCCAACGGCCGGCGGCCGTCGGCGGGGATGCGGGTCACTAGGCGGTCTATCGGCACGTCGAGCCAGACCGACAGACCGTCCCGGTTGATGGCGGCACGGTTCTGGGGGTCGGCAAAGGTGCCGCCGCCCGTGGCTACTATCAGGTGCCGTGGTTCGAGATGCTCGGCGAGCACCGCGCGCTCGACGGCCCGAAAGTATCCCTCGCCATGGCGCGCGAAAATGCCGGCCACCGACTCGCGCTCGCGCGCTTCGATCTCCTCGTCGATGTCGACGGCCCGCCAATCGAGCCGCTTCGCCAGCGCCCGCGCCAGCGTCGTCTTGCCCGCGGCCATGAACCCGACCAGATAAATCTTGTCCGCCTTCACACGTTCGATCCGCGCCCGTCCGGGCCTCGAAGCTGATCGAGCGTGTCGAAGAACTCGGGATACGAGATCGCCACCGCGTCGGCGCCCTGGATGCGGCACGGCCGGTCCGCGGCGAGCGCGGCGATCGCGAACGCCATCGCCATGCGGTGATCGCCCTGCGCGTCGACCACGCCGCCCGCCGGCCGCGCGGTGCCGGACGCCGGCCCGCGGACGGTGAAGCCGTCGGGCCGCTCGTCGGCGTCGAGCCCGAGCGCGCGGAACCCCGCCACGAGCGTGGCGATCCGATCGCTTTCCTTGACGCGCAGTTCGCCCGCGCCGTGTACCGTCACCTCGCCGCCGTGAGCCGCGAGCGCGGCAACGGCCGGCAGCTCGTCGATCAGGCCGGGAACCTCGTCGGGCCCGATGTCGAGTGACGCGGTGCGGTCGTAGGTGACGCAGACGCGGCCGCGCGGCTCACCGGCGTCGGTCGACGTCACGGTCACCTCGACGCGCGCGCCGAACCGGCGCAGCACGTCGAGAAGCGTCGTCCTGGTTGGATTCAATCCCAGGTCCGTGATCTCGATTCGCGAACCGGGCAGCGCTGCCGCGCCGACCAGCCAGAACGCGGCGGATGAGAGGTCCCCAGGCACAGAGAGCGACCGGCCCTGCAGGCGCTGACCGCCGTCGATCGAAATCGTCAGCCCGTCGACCTGCGTCGTCCCCCCGAAAGCCGCGACGGCGCGTTCGGTGTGATCGCGCGTCCGGGCAGGCTCCACAACGCTGGTCGTGCCCTCGGCGTGAAGACCCGCCAGGAGGACGGCGCTCTTCACCTGAGCGCTCGGGGTCTCGGGCCGGTGTGTAATCGCGTGCAGGCGCGTGCCGTGAACCGTCAGGGGAGGCCGGCCGTCGCTGGAGTCGATCCGTGCCCCCATCGCCTCCAGCGGGGCGATCACGCGCCGCATGGGGCGCCGTGACAGGGACGCGTCGCCCTGAAGCGTGCTGGAAAACTCGTGGCCGGCGAGCACGCCCGCCAGGAGCCGAATCGTCGTGCCTGAGTTGCCGGCGTCCAGCGGGCCGGCCGGTGAACGGAGGCGGCCGAAACCTCGTCCCACTAGGGTAACGACCCCGGGCGCGTCCTCCCGGACTTCGACACCAAGGCCGCGCAGGCAGGTAAGTGTGGATCGGCAATCGGCGCCCGGCGCGTAGTAGGAAATCGACGACACGCCTTCAGCAATCGCTGCGAAAATCGCGTACCGATGCGAGATAGACTTATCACCCGGCACGCGAAGCGTGCCACTGAGCCGCCGGGCAGGGGCCACGGTGGCGATCGACAACGGGGTCATTGGGAGCCGATCTTATGGTATTAAAGGGGGCGCGTGACGCCTAACGGCCGCCGAACTGTCCGCCTCGAATTCAACAGCGTGTTCGAGATGGTCGACTTCGTGCAAATTGTGAGCGATCACATGGGACGAAGCGTCGGCCTCGACGAAGATTCGCTCCATTGGGTCGGCGTCGCCATTCGCGAGTCGGTCATCAACGCCATCAAGCACGGCAACCGCCACGACGCCGCCAAGCACGTGTTCGTGGAATTCGAAGCCACCACCGTGGAAGCGGTCCCCGAATTGAGCATTCGCGTCCGCGATCAGGGCGAAGGCTTCGAACCCGAAGAAGTCGCCAACCCGCTCGCACCCGAGAACCTGCTGAAATCCAGCGGACGCGGCATCTTCCTCATCCGCAATTTCATGGACGATGTGCAGCTGCAGCGCGTGCCTGAAGGCGGCATGGAAATCCGCATGGTCAAGCGCGTGCAGGCTGCCAATCCCGCCGACGGTCCCGTTCAGGCTTAGATCACGTTCGTCGTCGTTCGCGGTTCGACGTTCGACGAACCCCGAACGAGGGCGAAGGCCAACGAACGACGAACGGCAAGCGCAGACCCACCGAACGATGTCCGACCCTCTTTCTGGCCACCGCAATCGAAGCAGTCGTGCGCGCCGGCGAAATGCAGATGGCGCAGTTCGGCACGCACGTACGCGTGGACAAGAAGGGTGCGATCGATCTCGTCACCGAAGTGGACCTGGCCGTCGAGCGGATGTTCAGGGCGCTCATCGCCGAGCGGTTTCCCGATCACCAGGTACTGGCGGAGGAGATGGGCGGCGCGGCGGCCGTGCCCGACGGGCCGTGCTGGGTCTTCGATCCGTTGGACGGCACCACGAACTACGCGCACGGCCTGCCGATCTTCTGCACCACGCTGGCGCTCGAGATCGGCGGCGTGGCCGAGATCGCCGCGGTCTACGACGCGAACCGGCGCGAGTTGTTCACGGCCGAACGCGGCGGCGGCGCCTTCCTGAACGGTCAGCCGCTGCGGACGTCCGACGCTCGCAGTCTCGTGGACGCCATGCTGGTCACGGGATTTCCCTACGACGTCCACGCCCGCGTCGCCGAGATCGTCGGCCTCTTCGGCGCGTTTGTCGGGCGGGCGCGCGCGGTGCGGCGGCTCGGGTCGGCGGCGATCGACCTGTGCTGGGTGGCCGCGGGACGGATGGACGGGTTCTGGGAGAGCGACTTGAAAGCCTGGGACATCGCCGGCGGCGCCCTGATCGTCGCCGAAGCGGGGGGCCGGGTCACGGACACCGATGGGGCGCCGTTCGCGTCCCGCGCAGGTCACGTGCTGGCCACTAACGGCTACGTCCACGACGAAATGCTGCGAGTAATCCGTGATTTTCGCGCTCAATCGTCCCGCTGAGGCTTGGCACCTCTTCTGCTATGGCGTCCTCCGAGGAGCAATTCCATGCGTCGACTGATTCTGACTTTGGTCTTCGGCATCGCCGCGGCGTCGCCTGCGGCGGCTCAGCAATCGTTTAGCTTTCACCTGGGCGGATTCAGCCCGCGGGGCGAGGACGCGCGAGTCCCGGACGACGTCCTCCTGAGCAACCTCAACTTTCTGGCCTTCAATATCAAGGATTTCCGGTCGGCTTCGATCGGCGGCGAGTATCTCGTCGGCCTCGGGGACAAGTTCGAAGCGGGCCTTGGCGTCGGCTTCCAGACGCGCACCGTCCCGACGGTGTATCTGGATTTCGTGAACGCGAACGGGACCGAGATCGAACAGGATCTCAAGCTTCGCGTCGTCCCGTTTTCCGCGACCGTCCGGTTCCTGCCGCTCGGCCATCGCGATGCCGTGACGCCGTACATCGGCGCCGGCGCCGGCGTGTTCGCGTATCGCTACAGCGAATCGGGGCAGTTCCTGGCGACCGACAGCTCGATCTTCCGCGGTTCGTTCGTCGGCAGCGGCACGACGGCGGGTCCGGTGATTCTCGGTGGCTTGCGCGCGCCGGTTGGCAGCTGGGATCTGGGCTTCGAGCTTCGTTATCAGAACGCGAGCGGGGAGTTGCCGTTCGATCAGAACTTCGCCGGCGGGAAGATCGATCTTGGCGGGTTCACATACGCCTTCACTGCCAACGTAGGTTTTAGCGAGAGACTCGTAGGGCACGAGGGCAGAGGGCACGAGCGGCCTTCGTCACTCCTGCCCTCGTCCACTCTGCCCTCGTCACTCTGACCTGTGCCCTCTGCCCTCTGACCTCTTGATACAGCGCCAGCCCGGCCCCTTCACACACCCGCGAATAACCATCAAGAAACGCCGGCCGCTCGCGCGCGATCGCGGCGAGCATGTCGCCGCCTTCGGCCTTCTCTTCGATCAGAACCCACGCAGCGAACGGGTACGGCCGTTCGAGCGCCGCGAGCCAGATGTCGCCGTTGCCCTCGTGCAGGAAATCGCGGATCGCGAAGCCCGCAGCCGAGGCCTCCTGCATGTAGTGTCCGAGCGATCCCATGCTGGCCATCACCTTGTCGCCCGAGCCGGGCGATCCCAGGCATTTGGTGACGGTTGCACGCACCGGCAGGTTGGGACGATCCCATTGGGCCTCGACAACCATCGGCGCTGACGCATCGAGCGGGCGCAACTCGTAGGCGACGACAAGCGCGAGCAGCAGCGCTCCAAGGGCCTGCGTCCTGCCGCCTTCGCGCGTGTCGCGCTTCGGCGCGCCAAGCCGGAGGAGTCCGGCGAGCGCGCCCGCTCCGACCGCTTGCATCGCGACGAGCGGGACGACGTAGCGAAGCCGAAACGGGTGGCCGTCGATGAACGCGGTCCACGGGATGGCGGCCATGGCCAGGAGCGCGACCGGGATGAGCGCGACGGCCTGCTGACGGCGCGCGAGGCCGATCACCGCGAGCGCGACGGTGCCGGCCGCTCCAAGCGCCAGCAGCATCGGGCCGCTCGCGGTTCGGATGCCCCAGCCGATTTCCTTGGCGGCGATCACGGGATCGCCAATCGCCTTGTTTTCTGCGACGAAGAACCCGCCCGACACGAACCATTCGCCGATCACGACGCGGCTGAAGATCGCGAAGCCGACAATCGCCACGACCGGGTAGATCGCGATGCGTCCGACGCCGCCGAGCGCCGTCGCGTAATGAGTCTCCGCCCCTCCATCGCGCGAACGCGGCCGCCGCGAGCGCCGCCACGGTGACCGGCCAGGCTTCGTAGCGGGTGAGGCATGCGAGGGCAAACACAACGCCGACAGCCCAGGTCCGGCTAAAGCCGGACCCCGCGTACGTGTGTGCGCGACATGCGTCGTTTCGACCTCGTACGTGGCGTCCGCCTTCAGGCGGACCTGCTGCATCAGCATCGCGATCGCCAGCGTCGTCGTCGCCATGAGCAACGGTTCCGTCATCGGCGTCGACTGCAGGTACAGGACGTTCGGGTTCAGCGCGAACGCCGCCGCGGCGACGACGGCTGCGAGCCGTGGATTCCGTCGCACGCAGCACGATCGCCGCGATCGAGCCCGCGGCAATCGGCAAACGCGAGGACCGAGATCGCGACGGCCGACCCGCCGGTGCGGTAGAGGACATCGATCTGCGCGGGGAGCGCGTTCAGCACGTGCGGCAGCGGCAGCCACACCGCGCCAATCTGCTGCCAGCCGGGCGTAATGCTGTCGAGGATGCGCCGCGCGACCACGAGGTGGCCGCGCGCGTCGTAGTGCGTGAGCGTCAGGCCGAGGCGGTAGTAGTGCAGCGCGACGAGCGCGCCGCCGGCGCCGGCCGCGATCGCAACGGCCCACGGAACCGCGCGTCGGCCGGACGGTATAATCACGAGTTCATTCTATGAGCAGAATCGTCGCCTGGGTACGGCGCGTCGCGCTCGCGTTGGGCGTGCCTGGCCTCTTCATCGTGGCCGCGCTCGACTCGTCGTTCCTCCCGCTGCCGGGCGTCACCGATCTGCTTGCTGATCCTCGTCGTGACCCGCGAGCCGGACAAGATGCTGCTGGCCGCCGCGGCCGCGACGCTCGGCTCCGTCTGCGGCTGCCTCGCGATGCACTACGTCGGCAGGAAGGGCGGCGACGTGCTCGTGCGCCGCCGCTTCGCGAAGGAGCGGATCGAGCGCGCCACCGCGTCGCTGCGGAATCATGGCGTGATGGCCGTGCTCATCCCGTCGCTGCTGCCGCCGCCGGCGCCGTTCAAGATCTTCGTGCTGCTCTCCGGCGTCATCGGGATTCCCGCCTCGCGTCTGGCCGTGGCCGTCGCGATCGGCCGCACCATTCGTTACCTCACGGTCGGCGCTCTCGCGGTCCGCTACGGCACCGGCGCGGAGACCCTTCTGAGCGAACGCGGCGCCATCGTCTCGCTGGTGGCGGTCGCCGTGCTGATGCTCGGTTTCCTCCTGTTCCTCCAATGGAAGAAGCGCAGGCCCGGAAAAGCCGATAGAATGACTGGACTCGCCAGACCTGATGCTTGATCTGACCGTCGTCATACCGATTCGTGACGAGGCCGCTTCGCTCGAGGAGCTTCACCGCGAGCTCTCCGCCACACTCAACGCCTGGGGCCGGCCGTACGAAATCATCATCGTGGACGATGGGAGCACGGACGAGAGCTTCGAGATTCTCGCGCGGCTGCAGGTGGCGGATCCGCACGTGCGGGTGATTCGATTCCGCCGAAACTTCGGTCAGACGGCGGCGTTCGCGGCGGGCTTCGAGCACGCGCGCGGCCGCTTCATCGTCACCTCCGACGGCGATCTCCAGAACGATCCGCGCGACATTCCGGCAATCGTGGAGCAGCTCGAGAGCGGCGCCGACGTCGTGTGCGGCTGGCGCAAAGACCGGAAGGATCCGTTTCTGTCGCGCCGGCTGCCGTCGATGATGGCCAACTCGCTGATTTCGCTGGTGACCGGCGTCCGGCTTCACGATTACGGCTGTTCGCTGAAGGGGTTCAACGCCGACATCGTCAAGGGCATGCGGCTGTACGGCGAGATGCACCGGTTCCTGCCGGCGATGGCGAGCGAGCAGACATCGCGAATCGTCGAACGCGTCGTCAACCACCGCCCCAGACGATACGGGCGATCGAAGTACGGCATCGGGCGGACGATCCGGGTCGTGCTCGATCTGTTGACCGTGAAGTTTCTCGTCAGCTACGCCACGCGGCCGCTGCACGTGTTCGGGATGCTCGGCGGTGCCATGGCGCTTCTCGGGTTCCTGATCAGCGCCTGGCTCGCGTACTGGCGCCTGTTCGGCGGCATGTCGCTGGCGAACCGGCCGCTGCTGCTCCTCGGGATCGTGCTGATCTTCACCGGCGTTCAGTTGGTGACCGTCGGGCTGCTGGCGGAAATGCTGGCGCGCACGTACCACGAATCGCAGAACAAGCCGACCTATTCCATCGAGAAAATCCTGCAGTCTGAAATTCCCACAATTCCCCGCGATGCGACGGCGCAGAAACTGCGTCGTTTGTAAGAGCAATCGTCAAAAACATTAGGAAATTCTCGCGTGTGATGTCGGCACGCGGCGTGCTCTAGGGCTTCGCAACCTCACAAGCGTTCATCGCGATCGATGAACGCAAGGAAGTATCGCGATGCAGCTACGCCGTCTGTCTCGATATCCGTGTGCCTTCTTGCTGGTGCTTCTGCCCACCGTCGCATTCGGTCAGAGCACGTATCACCTTCACAAGGAGACGTCGACGACCGGTGGAGGCGTTCTTCAGTTGAAGACGTCCGGCCCCGATGCCGGTTCCACCGCGTTCACCGTCGATCTGAAAGGTCGGCCGGCTGGCGACTATCCGATCAAGTCATTCGATACGGCGGCGGGGAGTCCGAATGCGTCGGGCGTCATTGCAGCGGGCTCGAGCGTGTCGGCCGTGTTGTGGATGCGCAAGACGGCGAACGTCGGCGCCATGTATCCGAGAGCGAAGTTGACGCTGAACTCCGCGTCGGGTCCGACCGTGTGCGAGGCGAGCGGCGCAACACCGCTCACCACGACGCTGACTGCCATGGTCCTGAACTGCGCGACGCCGGGAGCCCTCAGCATGGCGGCCAGCGATCGCTTCTACCTCGCTGTCGGCGTCAACGTCGCCGCCGCTCCCGGCAGCAAGAAGGTGAACGTCGAACTTCGCATCGAGGGCGCGCTCAACGGCAACCACGACTCGACGGGTCACGGTGCCCATGCCGACCGTCGTGCCTGCGGGCGTCGATCGTCGGAGTAGTGACCGATGCCGAAGGCGGGGCGCCAGTCGCTGGCGCCACGATCGAGGCGTACGCGGGATCTGTTCGCGCAGGCGTCGCGACCGCGAACGCCCAGGGCGCGTTCACGATCGGCGCGCTGCAACCGGGCGCCTACAGCGTCCAGGCGGCGAGCGCGGGATACCAAACAGGCGAGCAATCGGTCGTCGTGGCAGCCAGCGGGGCCACGACGGTCAACTTCTCGCTCGGCGCGCGAACCCGCGGGCCCCGCGAGCTACGCATACGATGCGCTCGGCCGCTTGATTCAGGCGACGAGCGCGTCTGGGCAATCGGCGATCTATCGATACGACGCCGTCGGGAACATCCTGGCCATCGAGCGGCCGGGAAGCGCCGGCAGCAGTCCGATCGCCATCAGCGGATTTGCGCCCTCCCAGGGTCCCACTGGCACGGCCGTATCGATTGCGGGTTCAGGGTTTTCGCCGACCGGCAGCGAGAACAGCGTCACCTTCAACGGCGTTGCCGGGTCCGTCGTCTCCGCGACTGCCACGCAGCTCGTGGCGACCGTGCCGGCAGGTGCGACGACTGGACCGATCACCGTCGTCTCGCCGGCCGGTTCGGCGACGAGCGCGTCGGCGTTCACGGTGTTGTCGAACGGTGGCGGCATCCCCGTGATCACCGGCCTCACGCCGGCGATTGGCGTGACCGGGACACCATTCACCATCACCGGCACCAACTTCGAGACGACCGCGGCCAACGACCGCGTCACGCTCAACATCAGGCCGGCAGACGTCACCGCGGCCACGACCACGTCGCTGGCCACCTCGGTGCCGCTCGCATCGATGGGTGGCCGGATCACTCTCGCGACACCCATGGGCACCGTCGTCAGCGGCTCCGACTTCGTCGTCGTGCCGAGTCCCTACACGCCCGCCGACGTCGAATCCAGCCAGCGGATCGCACCTGGCGAGACCCGAACCATGAGCATCAGCACCGCTGGACGCATCGCGCTGCTCCTGTTCGACGGCGTCGCCGGGCAATTCGTCAGCGCCACGTCCACGAGCAGCACGTGGACCAGTTGTCAGTTTGGCGGGCAATACAGCCTCACGCTGTACCGGCCGGACGCGTCGATCCACGCCCTCGTCACCAACGCGTGCGGCGCCTCGACGCTGATGGATCACCAGACGCTGCCGCTCACCGGAACGTACACGCTGATGCTCGATCCCATCGGCTCGAACGTCGGCTCCACCACGGTCAGCCTCTATTCGGGCGCAGACGTCATCGGCACCATCACGGCGGACGGGACGCCCGTGCCGGTGACGATATCGACGCCGACCCAGAACGCCCGGCTCACATTCGCCGGAATCGCGGGCCAGGTGGTCAGTGCGACGGTGTCGGATGCCACTTTCCCTGGCAACTGTTTGAGCTACGCCTTTTCGCTCACGATCCTCAAACCGGACGGATCAGGGTTGCCGTGGGCGCCAAGCTGCGGCGGAAGTGTGTTCATGGATCAGCGGACGCTGCCGGTGTCTGGCACGTACACGTTGCTCCTGGATCCCGGCTGGACCGGCACAGGGACCGCGACGGTCAGGCTCTACACCGTCTCGGATGTCGCCGGGTCGATCACCGCCGACGGGACCAGCGTCCCCGTTTCGATCACGACACCGGGGCAGAATGCGCGTTTTACGTTCGCGGGCACGGCCGGACAAGTCGTCAGCGGCCTCGTGTCGAACGCGACGATCCCAGGCTTCTGCGGCGGGGCGTATGCCTTTGCCCTGACGCTGCTCAGACCGGACGGCTCTACGCAGGCGTCCATCCCAAGCTGCGGCGGCAGCGTGTTCCTGGATCGGCAGACGTTGTCGACGACCGGGACCTACACCCTCATGCTCGATCCCGTCGAGTGGCACACCGGCAACGCGAACGTGGCGCTCTATACCGTGGTCGACGTCACCGGGCCGATTGCGCCGAATGGCGTCGGCGTGCCGGTGTCCATCACGGCGCCGGGGCAGAACGCGCGCCTGACATTCACCGGAACAGCGGGCCAGGTTGTAACCGCGTCGACGGCCAACAATACGATTCCGGGCTTTTGCGGCGGGCCCTACGCGTACAGCTTCTCGATTCTGAAGCCGGACGGCTCGACGCTGGTGGGCTCCCCCAGCTGCGGCGGCAGCATCTCGTTCGCGCAACGGACGCTTCCCGTCTCCGGCACCTACACGCTCCTGCTCGATCCGGTCGAGTGGCATACCGGCTCGATCACATTGCTGCTCACAAGTCCATAACTCATGAGGAGGACGTCCATGATTCGGCGGTACGTCATAGCCCTGATACTCAGTCTTGGCGCCGCGGCTGCGCTCGTCGGCGAGCGTGTCGCTGCGCGCGGGTCAGCAATCGACACCTCCCACGGCGCATGCCCGTGCTGGCGACGGCCGGACGATGACGCGGCTGCCTGACGGTCGCGTGATCGCCATTGGCGGCATCGGGTCCGCCGGTGCCGATGGCGGTGTATCGCTGTTCGACCCAGTCATGCAGACGACCGTCAGGCTGACGGCCCGGTTGCTGGAGCCGCGCGCGTGGCATACGGCGACGATCCTGCCGACCGGTTCAATCTTGATCGCAGGCGGCATCGGCGCCGATGGACGTTCAATCGCGACCGCGGAGCGATTCGATCTCGCCACCGAGAGCTTCACGCCTGTTGCCATGCCTGGCGCGAGCGCGCGAGCGGGTCACACCGCAACCCTGTTGACGGATGGCCGCGTGCTCGTCGCCGGCGGCGTCGACGACAGGAATGCGCTCGCGACGAGCTCGGAGATTTGGAACATCGACTCGGGGATCGTGGTGGATGCACCTGGCCTTCAGTCACGAACCGGTCACACAGCCATCCTGCTCGCGGATGGGCAGGTGCTCCTGACGGGCGGCACTGAGGCGGCCGGCGCTCGCGTGATGAGCGACGATGTCTTCGATGCGCAGAGCGGCCGGGGAACGACGGTCAATGGGCCGCCGGTGGAGCAGCACGCGCGGCCGCTCATCGCCGAGGCGCATCCAGCGAACGGCGCCAAGGATGTCGGGCTCGACGCGCACATGACAGTGCGTTTCTCACAACAGGCCCAACCCGACACGCTGAACGAGCGAACGATTTCGTTGTCGAGCGCTGACGGTCCTTTGCCCATTCGTGTCGTCGTGGCGGAAAACGGACGGCTGGCGTTTATCTGGCCGCTGGAGGCGCTCCAGGCAGACACGAGCTATCGCCTGACAATCGCGAACGTGGGGGACATGGCAGGTGTCATCTTGGCTGGCGATCGGCTCACGTTCACGACGGTCAAAGCGGCAACCGACCACACAAAGCGAGGACGGCGAGATCTGGACACCCGATCCGTCGAACCCCGACACGTGGCGGACGCATCGGCCGCCGTCTCCGTGGCAATCGCTCGCCGCGCTGCAGGCCGAGCCGGGCGTGACGGCCGTGGCCGGTCAAGTGCTCACGCTCGACGGGCGGCCGCTGCGCAACGTCACGCTCGAGATGGGAGACGAGTCGACGCGCACCGACAATACCGGCCGGTTCCTGCTGCGCGTGTCTGCAGGCGAACCAGGCCGCCGTGAGCTTGGGATCGATGGCAGCACGGCCAACCGTCCTGGCAAGGTCTACGGATTCTTCGAATATGGCCTCACGCTCGAATCAGGAAAAACGACGGTCCTTCCATTCACGATCTGGATGCCGCGGCTCGATCTCGCGCACGAGGTCACGATTCCCTCGCCGACAGTCGCGGAGACCGTGATCACGACTCCTTACATTCCGGGCCTGGAGCTTCATCTTCCTCCGCGAACGGTCATTCGAGACGAAGAGGGAAGACCCGTCACGCGCCTCGGCATCACGCCGATCCCCGTCGACCGGCCGCCCTTTCCACTCGCGAAGAACGTCGAAGTGCCGGTGTACTTCACGGTTCAACCTGGCGGCGCTTACGTCCACACATACGGAAGCGGAGCGTCGGGCGCGTGGCTCGTCTACCCGAACTATGGCCACGCGGCGCCCGGCCAGGCCCTTCAGTTCTTCCACTACGACCCCGACGAGAAAGACTGGTACGTCTACGGCGTCGGCACGGTCGCACCTGGCGGCGCGCAGGTGGTGCCGGATGCAAAGACGCGGCTGTACCAGTTCACGGGCGCCATGCTCCAAACTGGCGATCCAGTGCCGGGCGGGGGATGGACGCCGGGTGGGCCGGGGTGGGGCGATCCGGTCGATCCCTCAACCGGCGTGTTCGGCCTCCACAAGACGGATCTCTTTCTTCCCGATGTTCTGCCGCATCGCGTTGACACGCACGTACAACTCGGCCGACAGCGCCGCGCGCCCGTTCGGCCGCGGCATGACACATACGTACGCGATGTTCCTGTGGTCCGCGCAGCAATGGCAGCAGGCCGATCTGATCCTGCCCGAGGGCGGCCGCCTCCATTACGTGCGCACGTCGGCCGGCACGAGCTGGGTCGACGCGGTCTTCGTGCATCAGGAAACGCCCACGACCTCCGCAACGCCAACCATCTGGTACAAGTCGGTGATCACCTGGAACGGGAACGGATGGAACCTTCAGCGAAAAGACGGGATGGTGTTCGTCTTCGGCGAAAACGCGCCGCTTCAGCGCATCCGCGATCGGTTCGGCAACACCGTCACGATCTCCAGAACCAACGGACAGACGGGAAACATCACGCGGGTCACATCGCCGAACGGCCGGTGGATCGCGTTCACCTACGATGCCAGCAACCGCGTCACGCAGGCCACGGACAACATCGGCCGGACCACTCGCTACGCCTACGACACGGCGGGGAACCTGTCGACGGTCACCGATGCCGAAAACGGAGTCACCGCCTACACGTGGACTGCCTCGAATCAGCTCGCCACGATCACGGATCCGCGCAACGTCGTGTTCCTTCGCAACACCTACGCGAATGGCCGTGTCGCGTCGCAGTCTGTCGGCGATGGATCGGCGACGACTCAATTCGCCTACACCGTCGGCGGCACCGGCGCGATCACACAGACGGACATCATCGACCCGCGAGGCAACCGCGAGCGCCTGCTCTTCAACAACGACCACTACATCGTCAGCGACACCAGGGCGGTTGGGTTGCCCGAGCAACGTACGGAGGTGCTCGAGCGCCAGCCAGGGACGAACTTCGTGACCGCGGAGATCGATGGCCTTGGCCGTCGAACGGAACTCGCGTACGACGCCTTTGGAAACATCGTTCGCGAGACGCGGCTTGCCGGAACCGCACAGGCGATCGCGATAACCGCGACGTATGAGCCGAAGTTCTTTCAGCCGGCGACCATCAGCGATCCTATGGGTCACGTTCGAGACCTTCAGCTACGACCCTTCAGGACGATTGACCGAGGTCATCGACCCGCTCGGACGCCGGACTGGCGTCACGCTCGACGCCAGCGGGCGAGTCGCGACGGTGTCGAACCCGCTTCAGCACGTCTGGCGATTTGCCTATACCGGCGGCGATCTCGCGACGGTCACGGATCCGTTGAATGCCGTTCAGACGTTGTTCGCCGACGCCGGCGGCCGGCTTGTCGCCGCGAGCGATCCGCTCGGGCCACACGGCGCGGTTCTCCTGGAACAAAGCCAATCAGATGACGTCGGCAACGGACGCGATGGGAGGACTGACGGCGTGGACGTACGACGGCAACGGCAATGCGCTGGAGGTAGTGGATGCCCGAGGGTCACACGACGCGTTACTCCTACGATCCCTTCGATCGCCTCTCCACGCGAACCGACCCCGTCGCGCGGGCTGAAAGCCGGCAGTACGATCTCAACGACAATCTGACGCGAACCGTCGATCGCAAGGGGCAGGCCACCACCTACCAATACGACGCGCTGGATCGGCTGTCTGTCACGACGTTCGCCGACGGATCCACGATCGCGTACACATACGACGCCGGCGACCGCGTGGTACAGGTCGTTGATTCGTTGAATGGGACACTGGCCTGGCAGTACGACCCGCTCGACCGCGTCACGATGGAGTCGACGCCTGCAGGCTCCGTAACCTACACCTACGACGCGGACGGCCGGCGGACGACGATGACCGTTCCGGGGCAGGCGGCGATTGCGTACGAGTACGACGCGGCCCATCAACTGACGGCGGTCACACAGGGCAGCACAACCGTCGCCATCGCGTACGACGAAGTTGGCCGACGTCGATCGCTCACGCTCCCAAACGGCATCGCCGCCGACTACAGCTACGATGCCGGGCATCGGCTGACCACCCTCACGTATTCGCTGGGCGGCGCGCTGCTTGGCGACCTTCGATACACGCTACGACGCGGTGGGAAACCCCACCTCTGTGGATGGCTCGCTGGCGCGGATCGTCCTGCCTCAGCGCCTCGCCAGCGCCAGCTACGATGCCGCCAATCGGGTCGTCTCCCGGGCGGGAACCCCGTTCTCGGTACGATCCGAACGGCAACCTCACGAGCGACGGCGTGCACACTTTTCAGTGGACTGCACGAAATCTGCTGGCGTCCGTCAGCGGCGGCGTGTCCGCCGTGTTCCAATACGACGCGATGGACCGACGGCGCTCCAGAACTGTGGGCGGCGCGACGACGCAGTTCGTGTACGACGGGCTGAACATCGTGCAGGAGCGAGCCGCGACCGGAGTCGCGGTGGCGAACATGCTGACGGGGCTGGGCATCGACGAGACGTTCCTGCGAACCGACAGCAGCATGAACACGCTGCTGACCGACGCGCTCGGCAGCACGATCGGGTTGGCGGATGCCTCGGGCACGGTGCGGACGCAGTACGCGTATGAACCGTTCGGCAGGGCAGCGGCAACGGGCGCGGCGAGCGGGAACGCCGCGCAGTTCACAGGGCGCGAGAACGACGGCACGGGGCTGCACTTTTTCCGCGCGCGGTACTACTCGCCGGAGCTCGGTCGGTTTATCTCGGAGGATCCGCTGGAGTTTGCGGGCGGCGACGTGAATCTCAATGCCTACGTCGGCAACGCGCCGACGAGATCAACCGATCCGCTTGGTCTGTACAACCGCGACGTGCATTTCGACTTGACCGACGCGATCGGCAGGCAGGTCGGGATGTGCGCTGCGACGGCGATTCGGATTGGCATGGCGAATCAGGAGGTGGATGAGGACATTTGGACCAACCCGACGCGACCCATGAATGTTCGCCGCTAGGACGCTGTTCCACTTCACAACGCCTGAACGCCTCGCAGACCTTCGGCGTCGGGCATTCGACAGCGGATCGACGACTGGCGATGGGGACGTATCTCCACGCGCTTCAGGACTCGTATCTCCCATCAACGGGCCGAAAGGACCGCGACGGAGAGCCGTACGGACCGGTGATTGGCCATGTCCGCGTTGGGAGGGTCCCGACAATCCGCGGAATCGGCCATGACTTGTGGAGGCGTATGGCAGCAAGACCACAGGGCGAACTCGTGGCAGTTTCACAGCAGGTTCCCAGGTTGCCAGAGTCGATGAAGCCGCGATCTACGCTGCGCAGCTATGCGTGCTGTGGGTGCCTTGATCGACCTTGGCTGTTCTTGCTGTAAGCTTCGTATTCTTCGGTGGCGCTCACGGTCCTGAGGGCCGATGTTCGTCCTGGGACGTCTGAACGCGCCCGTCCGCGAGTTGTTCGAGCGACTGCTCCCGGAGGAGCAACATCCAAGCGCTCGACGGATCTCGTTCTGGCGTTCGGCGTTGTCGTTGGTTAACGGTGCGCTCTATGGACTTCTCGTTGGCCTTGCCGTCGCGGATGGCGACGCGTTGGCGGGAGGATGCAGGCCGGAGACTAGATCTCCGGCCCTTGCAGGATGACGTCTCTAGAACCGGTACCGCACAATCGCGCCGGCCTGCACGCCGCCCACCTTCATCTTGGTCGAGCGCGGGAAGGTCGACTTCGCCGCCGGCATACCGCGCGAACAGGCCGACGTTGTACAGCTCGTTCACGCGGTACGTGAAGTCGAACCCGAGGTTCCCGGCCTTGGCCGTCGTCTTCGACTGACTTTCCGTCGACAGCGTCACGGTCTGGCTGTTCGGCGTCACCGTCACTGTGCCGACTTCGAGCTTCGTCCGAATGATGGTGGGGCCCAGCGACACCGCAGAAGTCGAAGCGATCGGCAACCGGCATCGTGTAGATGATGCTCAGGTTGATCCCCAGGGTCGACTGGGTGAGATCTTCGTCGGTCTCGACGTTCACGGTCGTGAAGCGGCCGAAGAACACCGGATCGGGAATCGACGCCGCCGCCGCCACCGCCGACTTGTTCCTGACGTTCCAGAAGCTCACGCCCGCGGCCAGGTGCTTCAGAAACTGATAGCCGCCGCCGACGTCGAACAGGAAGCCGGAGCCGACATTCTGATTGACCTCGAACCGTCCCGTTTCGTTGAAGCTCGTAAACGTGCCGCTGCTTCCGAACGACCGCTTCTGCGGCTGGACGCCTGCGCCGATGCTGATGTAGGCGCCAGTCTCCGGCTGCGGCGTCAACGTTTGCGCCTGCGCGGCCGACACTGCGGTCAATAGAAGTCCCGCGATCACAATTGTTCTGTTCATCGTCTTGGTCATCGATCTCCTCACGTTGATCGTCGCGCCGCGCGTACCATCCGATGCCTCGAGCGGTTCGTACCGCCCCTACACGCGCGACGTGTTCGAGAACTCCAGGATTCGCTGGTGAGAAAGGCTCCGCTATCCTACCATGTGCTGAGCCGTTCATGTCCGATTTTGACATCCGCGCCGGGTCCGTCGATGTGCAGTCCGTGATGGAGCAGATCCGCGCCCGCCTGCGCGAGAAGCGCGGCGTCGATTACACCGAGCAGCAAATCCGCGAGCTGGCCGCGGTCAAGCTGGAACGGTTTCTGGATCCCAAAGCGGTGCGGTCGGATCTGCTCAAGGAATTTCGCGCCGCCAAGCCAGCGCAGCTGTTCGTGCCGTTCGGACCCGACCCGCTGTTCTCGGCGCGGCGGCCGATCATCGCGCGCATTCGCCGCTGGCTCCATCCGGTGCTGCGGCTGTTCCTCAATCCCGATCCGATCCAGCAGTCGTGCGCGCGCATCAACCAGCTCGCCACGATCACCGTCGCCAACGAAAACCAGTACTACGAGCTGCTGCACAACCTCGTCGTCGAGCTCACGCGCGCGAGCATCGAAGTGCAGAACCTCAAGGTTCGTGTCGACTCGCTCACCAGCCGCCTCGAATTCGACGAGCGTCGCGCGCGCGCGCTCGAGAGCGCCGTCGTCTATCGACCGATGCCGCCGGATGCCGACGATGCGCGGCCGGGTGAAGGTCCAGGGCAGCGCAATCGACGACTGCACCGCCGCCACGCGCGTCGCGGACGTCCCGCCGCGGAAATCATGAAGGACGCCACGAGCGACGATCCGAAAAACAAATCGTAGAGCTCGGGACTTTCGCCTCAGGTTGTCAAGCTGAACCACGATTAATGTTGGGTCCTATCTTGCAGAGCACTCGTGCGGAGGTTGCGCATGGTGACTCGGCAGTGGCGCTCACTCGCCGGTTGTTTGATTATCTGCAGCATTTTCTTCGTTCCGCGGCGCATTCGCGCAGGAACGTGAACCATCCGCGTTCGGCCACGCGTTCAAGGCCGCTCTGCTCGATCCCACGACCTATACCCCTAGCGTGCTGGTCTACGACTCGACGATGCGCGACTGGAACTCGTCGCAGCCGTTCTTCCGCAACGGATTCGTCGAGCAGAACGCGCGCTTCACGCGGTCGGGTCGCGCCAACGATTTCGCGATCAGCTACGAAGCGGGGCGCAACCAGATTCTGAAGGACTCGCTGAGCGTGCTGGGTGTGTCCGCCGTTCACAACTTCAGCACACAACTCATCGAGCAGGCGCTGCGCCAGCGATTCCCGGAACACCGCAAGGCGGTCACTGTGTTCGGCTGGCTCGAGCGAAGCATGGTCGCGTCTCTGATGTCCTACCAACTGTCGGCACCGCATTACAGACAGTGGAAGAAGAATCAGGCGATGATCAGCGAGCTGGGCCTTCGGTAAGGCGACGACTTCAACCCGCGATTGCCCCGGTGGCAGTCGCGGGTCGGCTAGAATACCCGCCTCTTGAAACGTGTTGGTGGTCTGCGCGGGCACGGGCTGCTCGCGGTGCTCGCCGTCCTCTTCTTCTCCTCCGGTCTGTGCGCCCTCGTGTACCAGGTGCTGTGGCTCCGCATGCTCGGCTGGGTATTCGGCGTCACCGTCTACGCGGCCAGCGCGGTCTGGGCGATGTTCATGGCGCGGACTCGCCGTCGGCAGCTTCGCGGCGGGCAGAGCAGCGGATCGCGTCCGTCATCCCCTGAAATGGTTCGGCGTAACGGAGGCGCTGATCGGCGTCAGCGCGCTCGCGACGGCGCCGCTGCTCGGATGGCTGCAGCAGCTGTATGTCGCGATCTATCCATCGCTGCCGGAGTCGCTCTGGGCGCTGACCGCGGCGCGGCTGGCGATCACGGTGCTCCTGCTCATCGTGCCGACGACCCTGATGGGCGCGACGCTTCCGCTGGTCATCAAAGCGTCCACGTTCCGCACGAGCCCGCTTGCCGGGCAAGTCGGCCTGCTCTACGGCAGCAACGCCGCCGGCGCCATCGTCGGCACCATTGCCGCGGGCCTGTACCTGATCCCGCGCCTCGGCATCACCCGCACGTTCTTCGTCGCCGCCGCGCTGAACGTCATCGTCGGTGGCTGCGCGGTGCTCCTGTCGGCGCTGCGCGCTGCGGAACCGTCGGCGTCCACCACGCCGTCGACACTGAGCCTGAGCGATCGGCGGAACCTGCGACGCGGCCCGGCAAGCGGGCGCTGCTCGTCGTGTTGACCGTCTTCGGCGCTGTCGGGCGCGGTGTCGCTGGCGCTGGAAGTCGTCTGGTTCCGCGTGCTGATCCTGTTCGTGCGCCCCAACGGTGTACGGCTTCTCGCTGATGCTGGCGACGATCCTCGGCGGCATCGCGCTCGGCAGCTACCTCGTGACGCCGCTCCTCGGCCGCCGCGTGCGCTGGCTCACGGTGCTGGCCTGCCTGGAGCTCGCGATCGGCATCGCCATCATCGTCACGTTTCGGCCGCTGGTGTATCTCGACGCGCTGACCGCCAGCTGGCGTTTCTCGGGCGCGTCATGCCGGACTACCTCGTGTATCCGCTGGCGGCCAGCCTGCTGGCGATTTTTCCGGCGGCACTGCTCATGGGCATCGCGTTTCCCATCGGCCTGCGGCTCTGGGCGTCCGGCGGGACCACGCGCGAGCGACGACGCCGAGCGTGTCGGCCTGTTCTACTCGGTGAACGTCGCGGGCGCGATCGTCGGATCGCTCGCCGGCGGATTCTCGTCCTGTTGCCGCGGCTGGGCAGCGAAGCGTCGCTCGTCCCGCTGGCGATGGTCAGTCTCGGCAGCGGCCTCGCGCTGCTCGCCGTCGCAGACTGCAGGCCGCGGCGTTCGTGCCGCCATCGGAGCGACTGCGGTCGCGGTGTTTGCGGCCGGCGTCCTGTCCCTCCGGGATCCGTTCGCGGAGTTCGTCGCCAGCGCTACCCGGCGATGGGGATTGCGTGGAAGCAGGAGGGCGTCGACGCCACCGTCGTCGTCCACGACTACGACTTCGCGCGGCGGCCGGCGGCGGCTGGCGATGACGATCAACGGCAACCACCAGGCCGGCGACGATTATCCGACCGCGTCGCTGCATTGGCGGATCGGACATTTGCCGATGATCGTGCACCCGGGGGCGCGGACGGCCCTCGTCATCGGACTGGGCGGCGGCGCCACGGCCGGCGCCGTGAGCCTTCACGACGGCGTCGAGGTGGACGTCGTCGAGCTCGCCGAGAGCGTCGTCAACGGCGCGCGGCTGTTCGAGTCGATCAACCACGGCGTGGTGTCGCGGCCGAACGTGCGCATGCGCGTCGATGACGGACGCATAACTACCTGATGCTGACGCCGCGGCGCTACGACGTCATCACCGCCGATGTGATCCAGCCGATTTATGCCGGCGCCGGCAACATCTACTCGGTCGAGTACCTTCCGCCTGATGAAGCAGGCGCTCAATCCCGGCGGCGTCGTCCTGCAGTGGGTTCCCGATACCGAGGCCGAGTACAAGCTGATCGCGCGCACGTTTCTCAGCGTGTTTCCGGAGGCCACGGCGTGGGGCAACGGTTCGCTCCTTCTGGGATCGACCACGCCGCTGCGATTGTCGCGGCGCAGTTTCGATGCGAGGAGCGACTGGCCGGGGCGCGCGCGGGCGCTGCGGGACACGCAGATCACGAGCTTCGATGCGCTCCTCTCCACGTTCACGGCGGGCCCGGACGAGATCCGCGCGTTCGTGGGTCCGGGCCGCTGCTCACCGACGATCGTCCACTGACCGAGTACTTCCTCAGCCTGCCCAAGGGTCGGCCGCTGGAGCTGGCATCGCTCACGGGCGACGTCGCCCGCTTCGTCGTCAACGAGGAGTAGCCTTGTGGCTAGCGAGTAGACGCGGCCCGTCGCTTCCGTGTGCTCGAGCGTGAGCCGATCGCCGAACTGCTCGAGGCGGCTCTGCACCTGCGGCCATTCGCCCGGGCCGGTACAGGTCCTCGTGCACGATCAGGTACGAGACGCCCAGCTCGCGCAGGCGCTGCAGGCTCAGTTCGTCTGGAAACCCGCGCAGCTCCTGAAAGAGCTGCGTCTGCTGCGGCGGCTCGAACCCGCTGAAGCCATGAATGGTCTTCTGCCAGTGTGCCATCGAGTGCAGCATGTACATCGTCTGATACCGCACGACCGTTGATGTGGGGAATTCAGCGACGGCGAATGGCGCGGGACGGGACGCGAGCCAGCGATCGATCGGAGGAATCGTCACGCTGGTACGGTGTGACCGGCAACGGCATGCCGGCGAATTCGCCGAGCAGCAGGCACGCGATCGCCATCGTCACACCGGTCGCCGCTCGACGGCTGACGCGAGCCGCCAGCCGCTCCGCGCCGATGCCGGACAGCACGGCCAGCCCGAGCACGGCGAGCAGCATGAAGCGTGAAGACAGGCGGATGAAGCTGAACCCGGGCCATGCGTAGACGAGCGGCCACAGCCCGAGGGGCGGCCCCATCGAGAGGAAGACGCCGAGGAGCGTCAGGCCGGCGTAGAACATCGTCGCGTCATCTCGCCAGTGGGGCGCGCGCTCGCGCCGCCAGTGCTGCACCCGCGCGATCCGCTCGCGGAAGCTGAAAGGGACGGCACGAGCGAGGGCAAATCGTCCGGCGGCGGCCGCGAGGCCCAGGATCGCCGGGCGGAGAGCGTCCCGAACGGAGAGCAGCGTCACGCCGCCGATACGCCAGCGAATCGGGCCCTGAACGAGCACGACGACCGCGCTCACGAGGCCAGCAAGCGCAACCACGTCGGCGATGAGCGCCGCCGCGCGCAGCCAGAGAGCCGATCGCGGCCCGCGCTCCGCGACGCCTGGCGCCCCGGGACGAGCAACGCGCGCAGCGATGGCGACGACAGCCAGCAAGACGGGCAAGTACCCCGGAAAGAGATGGGCGCTGGCGGTTTCGTTGACGCGGAGCGCCGGCATCCAGGAAAGCACCCACTGCTGCAGGTGTGTCGGAGCGGACAGGAAACTCTGAGGCGTCGGCGCCCAATCGACCAGGCTTCGGCGCAAACCCATGTCGACCTGCACGCGCCAGTACGGAATGTAGAGCAGCACCGAAGGCAGGAGTAGCAGCGCGCCCGGAACGCCGAGATCGCGCACCCACCGCAGCGGCGCGATCGGTTCGCCGAACAGAATCCGATAGAGCACGAACGCGAGCGCCGTCACCGTGAGGAAGACGGCGCCGTGTCCGCTGGTCAGGGCCTCGAGCGTGAAGAACGCCGCCGCCCAGCGGAGGCCCGATCGATCGCCGCGATCGAAGTACATGTGCAGCGACGCCATCGCGAACGGGATCCACTGCATCGTGCCGAGATACGCCTGGCCGGTGCGGACAAAGCGCGCGGGCGCGAACGCGAAGGCCAGCCCGCACACGGTGGCGGCGGGGGCGCCGAGGCCGATTCGGCGCGCAAGCACGTAGGCGCCGACGCCGCACAGCACGCACCCGAGCAGCGCGACGAGGTTGACCGCGAGCACCGGGTTGCCGGTCAGCCACAGGATGGGCGCGGCGAAGATCGCGCTGCCGATCTGATTCTCCGAATAGGCGAGCGTGAGCCGGTTCGGGTAGTAGATGTTGGCGTCGAAGATCGAGAACGGCTGGTGCACGAACGCGTGCGCGTCCCACGACAGCGTCCACAGGTAGAAATGCGTGTCGGGGTTGTCGCCGAACACGGTCTCGCCCGGGCGCACCGACAACGGGTACGCAAACGCGATGGTGAGGACGGCGTAGAGCGCCGCCGCCCACCACACGCCGGGACCCACGGAACGGTCGTGCTGACCGCTGGCCGTCATCGCGCCAGGTGGTAAATCGACAGCGACCCGTTGTGGAAGGCGGTCTCGAAGAAGAGCGGCTGCGCGTTCGCCATGGATTCGAACTCGGGATAGGCCTGGCGTTCGGGAGGGCCCGACGATCAGGTAGTCGATCCGCAGCGCTTTCGCGCGATCGTAGGCCGAGCGCCAGTCGGGCGCGGTGTAGATCTCTTTGACGCGTTGGCTCGCCGCCTCGTATTTGGCGAGCGGCACCATGCCGATCGGGAAGACCACCGGCCATGCGGCGCTCCGCGAACGCCGGAAGGTACGCCCATGTGTTCGTGTTGCGCACTGACGGCTCCACCTGGACGATCGCGTCGGGCGGTGTGTGCGCGCGGATCCAGTCGAGCGCCTGGATCTCCTCGGGCGGCAGAACCAGGGTCCACCGGAAGCTCGGCCCGCGCGACCGGTTCGCCACGTCCTGCGTGTTGTAGATGTCGATCGCCATCGTCGGGACAGCGCCAGCGGCGAGGATGATGGCGATGACGGCGGTCACGATCCTGACGCGGCGGCCGTTTCGAAAGAGTTCCTGCAGGGCGTACCCGGCGAGACCGGCGGATGCGATGAACGTGAAGTGTCCCGATCGCCAGCCGACATAGACGTGCTGATGGTCGATGACGTCGACGAAGAAGTAGAACAGCGCCGACACGCAGACGATGACGCCGAAAATGTCCGCGTACGGCGCGTCCGACCGCATCGCGATCCACAGCCCGACGAACGAGGCGGCCAGCATCGGAAAATTGAGAAGCAACAACGCGATCACGCCGCGCCTGGCCGCGGGATTGAGCCCGAGCTGAATCAGCGATTCGCTGCGATCGACGTACTGCAGCCACGTGGCGATCGCCGAGCCCGAGCACCAACGGAAGTCGCGGCGCCGACGTGCCGACGTCACAAGCGCGCCGTAGCGGCGCTCCTTGATCAGCCGGATGCCGACATAGATGGCGACCATGCTGGTGAGCATCAGCGCCGCGAAGGTGCTGAGGAGCAGCGAACACGCGAGCAGCGTGCCGATCCATACCATGGTGCCGAACCGGCCGACCTCGCGCGCCTGCGTCGCGCACAACAGCGCCGACAATCCGGCGGCATAGCCCATCGCATGGTGCGGCTGATACCAGAGCAGCCGCTGCAGGCCGTCGATCTTGAGCGCGCCGTACTCCCAGTTCTCGATGGCGTCGATATTGAGGTTCCGGATCGCGGCGAACGGTATCGCATGGCGCCAGTGGAACCAGAGCCGCTCGGCGCCCTCGAAGCTCGTGAAGAGCACTGCGCTCACGCAGCCGACGACCGCAGCTACGCGGCTGGTTACAAGCTGACGCGTCAACGCGTAAAAGAACGCCACGAACACGAGATCGAGCACGACCGAGTTGACGAGCAGCACCTGCTCGAGCCGCGTGCGGCGGCATCTGCAGCCGGTACTGAATCGCCGGCAGCAGGTGCGGCAGCCAGTAGTACCGCAGCGGATCGTCGAGGTAGAACTGGTTTCGTGGCGGAACGTCGCCTTTGCTCAATTCCGCCGCGACGGCCATCCGCCAGACGAAGTCGGCTGTGAAATACGCGCGATACGCGCGGCCGTCAGGAAGATCGGCGCCGACGCGGGCGAAGGGCCGGCCGACGACAGCGGCACGATCAGCAGCAACAGCAGCACGGCCAGAACGTCTGCGCGCGTGAACTGCGGAAGCGTGAAGCGTCCCGCGAGCGGACGGACGAGGAAGACGACCGGGAACGCGAGGAGTGGCGCGAGCAACAGGATCCAGCCGCTGCGCAGGCCGACAACCCAAAGCGCGAGCAGCGCCAGGCTGCTGAACGCCTGCCCCCAGACGCCGCCGAGGAGCCACGAACCAATTGCTGCGCCGGGCTGTTTGGCGTAGACAGCGCGCGCGATGAACACACCGGGAAGCGTGAACCAGACCACCGTCGACGCCCAGGATGAGGGCGTAGTGGAGCGGCAGGATGGCTCCCAGGCAAAAAAGCACGGCCACGCCGAGGACGAGGCCAGCGCCGGCGATCATGACACTACATGCCCCGGTCGTACGTCGGCACGAGCCGAATCCGCGCGCCGAGCACGCGGCTATCGGTCGATTCAGGTATTTCGAGGAACGGCACGAAGCCGCTCTGGCTCGAGATGCTGATGGCGTACAGATAGTTGGTTGGAAACGTCAGCGGGCGATAGGGGAGACCGGTGCCCGGACGGACCGTGACGGTTTTCTGTTCGCCCGGAGTCAGCGCCACATCCACCCGTTCGCCGCCTGTCTGAATGCGAACCTCGTTCGCTTTTGCGCCGTTCTCGATCTGAACCGTCAACTGCTGGAGCCGTATCGGACGCCCCGTTCCCAGTTCATCGTCCACCGCCGGCGCCCGCAGGATGATGTCGGCGCGCGAGCGTCCACGCACCCAGAACCATTCGCCCTCGATCCGGTAGGCGTTGTCGTCCGGGAAATAGCCCAGCATCGGCGGATCGCCGGCGAGCTTGATGCGCGATCGATCGGCCTTGGCGCTGACCGGGAGATCGATCAGTTGCGTGAGCTCGATCGGGAGAATCCGGACCGGGCCCGACTTCGCGTGGGCGCCGGGATCGAACGACATGTCGAACGGATTCAGCACGAGCGGCGCCGTGAACAGCGCGCCGATCGCCATCGCGACCAGCGGCGCGACCGGCAACGTAAGCGCAGGGGTCATGAAAAGAAACAGACCGTAGAAGCTCAGATAGTAGCGGTTGCCGACCGGTCCGCCGCCACCGGAGTACGTGTACGGCATGTAGAGGATGAGGCCG
Organism: uncultured Acidobacteriota bacterium; assembly: GCA_963731545.1. Classification (GTDB taxonomy): domain Bacteria; phylum Acidobacteriota; class Vicinamibacteria; order Vicinamibacterales; family CAVVIG01; genus CAVSWN01. Next base: position 270,745 of record CAVSWN010000004.1, read on the forward strand.
ATGGCGGCCACGACGGCGACTCCCGCGATGAGCCACTGCCAGAGCGGCCGCCGCCTCGGGGAGGCGAGAAACAAGGCGAGCGACACCACGCCCGGGAAAAAGTACGGCACGAACCCGCTGTACCGCCCGATGGTGAAATACGCGAGGTTGTAGCCGAACACCTTCGGCGCATCCTTGGTGACGACGATGTCGAGCGGCACGGCGTTGGTCGCACGATCCTGTCCGGTCGTCTCGAAGGTTTCACGCGGGTTCGCGAACGGGAACCCGGTGTAGCCGTAAAACGTTTTCCGGTTGCCGCCCTGGTAGTTCACATCCCCCGTGGTCACGTAGTTCGCCAAAAACAGTGCGGCCGTGGCCGCGACGAACACGACAAAGATGACGGCGCTTCGCTTCCACTGCCGGCGCCACAACGCGAGCGCGACAAGCGGACCAATCAAGACGATGTGCACCGGCTTCGAGAACGTTGCGACGCCGAGAAGCGCCGCAGCGACGTAGTCCGAACGCGGAACCGTGAAACAGGCGCGCCGGTCCGGTTGAGGCATCGCTCGTAGCGTTCTCTTTGTAACTCCACAGGAAATACGCCAGCAGCACGAGCGAGAAGTTGAACAACTCCGGCGTCAGCCACACGAAATACACGGGGACGATGGAGACGCCGAGGAACACCGCCGCGTAGGCGACCGCCAGCGGTGGAGAGGATCCGCGAGCGCCCAGCCAGGCGACTGCCGCGCCGAAGCAGAGCGTCAGCAGGAGCGCGTGCAGGACGAGGAACCCGTTCGTGCCGAACACGCGAACGAATGGCGCAGCGACCAGCGGATAGATGAATGACTTGCCGTAGAACAACCGATCCACGACGTAGGGCTTGCCGATGCGCACCCACGGGAATGCGTCGGCGCGGCGCAGCGTGACGCGCCGGCCGCGCTTCAGGAAGATGCCCTCGGGCCCGGTTGGAAATTCGTCCCAGACGCGGACGAGATCGACGCGCGTGAACGCGAAGTCGAAATCGCGGGCCAGGCTGTGGGTCAGGCTGTAATACGTGGCTTCGTCACCCTTGAAGCCATGCGCCGCGCGCGGAAAGTCAACCGACAACGCGAAGCCGAGGAGGCCGGCGCCGACGAGCAGTGTGGCCAGGACGCCGACGGATCGACCTGCGGTTGCCGATCCGGTGCGCGCCACGACCGATGTCACGATGCCGACTCGGCGAGAAAAGAAAGTTTGTCGCGCGGAATGACGGCTCGCCCGGTGGCGCGCGACGTCTCGTGCAGCAACTCGTAGAGCCGCTCCATTTTGCGCACGAACACGTCGATATCATAGCGTGCGCCCGTCAGGCGGGCATTCGAGCCGAGCGCCGATCGCGCGGCGGGGTCGCGAGCCAGATCGACGATGGCGCGCGCCAGCGCCCCCGGGTCGCGCCGAGGCACGATGCGCGCGTCGACGCCGTCGGTGAGAATATCCGCGAGGCCGTCGGCATCCGTGGCCACGATCGGCTTGCCCATCGCCAGCGCTTCGAACGCGGTGAGCGGCGTGCCCTCCCAGAGCGATGGAAACACGACGAGGTCGAGAGCCGAGAGCACCGCACCGACGTCGCGCTGAAATCCGAGGAACACGAGGCGATCCCCGAGTCCCAGCGCTCGCGCCTCGGCTTCGAGCTGCGGTTGCAGATCGCCTTCGCCCGCGATGTAGATCCGGGCGGATGGCATCTCTTGCACGACCGCGGCGGCGGCCGCGACGAGAAACTCGTTACCCTTCGACGGCATCAGGCGCGTCACGGTGCCGATCGCGAAGACGCCGTCCGGAATGTTCAGCAGCGCGCGAGCGTTCCGGATCTCGTCGACGCTTCTGTTCCGGCTGAAGTCCTCCAACGGCACGCCGAGATAGACGACGTGGGTGCGGTCGGCGGGGATCACGGCGTGGTCCCGTGACGAACGTCGCCGTCGAACGCGAGACCGCGATCGCGACGTCGGTGTAGCGCGCCAGCCACACGTCTGCGGCTTTCTGGAACCACGGGGTGTCGGTCAGATTCGCGTGCTCGTGCAGAATGGCCGGCAGCTTTCGCCTCGCGGCCGCCAATCGGCCGAAAGTAGTCGCGCCGTACCCGTGCATGTGCAAGACGTCGGCCTGCCGGCGATCCAGCTCGGTCAAGAGCGCCGGGAGCGTCATCGGATCGAACTTCGACCGACTCAGATAGGTCACCGGAATGCCCTGCGACTCGAGGGTGTCCGGCGACGAATCCGGTTTCCGCAGGCTGATCAGCGAGACATTGAAGCGTTGCGCGTCGAACCGCGGGATCATCCAGGCGAAGAGTCGCTTGACCCCGTGGATCCGGGTGCCGGCCCATCCCAGGTGATCGCAGATCTGAACGACGTTGAGACGCTTCACAACAGGCCGCGCTCGCGGTACCAGGCGATCGTCCGGCGGATGCCGGCGTCGAGATCGACGCGCGGCTCCCACCGCAGTTCGCGGCGGGCGCGGGTCGTGTCGAACGCACGGCTCTTGCGAAAGATGTCCACGCGCCGCCGATAGAGCGGCGGCTCGAGGCGCAGCGGGACGCAGACCGCTTCGCACAGCGCGCCGGCGAGCCACACCGGCCAGATCGGCAGCCGCAGCCGCGGCGGCCGGACGTTGAGTCCCTTGGCCATCAGATCGAAGAGGTCGGCCAGCGTCGTGTACCGCGGACCCGCCAACAAATAGATCCGCCCGGCGGCCGCAGGTGTTTCACCGCACAGCCGCAGTCCTTCCACGACATCGTCCACGTACGTGAGGTGGTAGAAGATCTTTCCCGAACCGAGGATCGGAAACCAGCCACGCGCGATGCCGCGAAACATCTTCAGGAAGCGCGTGTCGCCGGGACCATAGATCCCCACGGGCCGCGCAATCACGACTTCAGGCCCGGGCCGTGCGCCGAACTGCTGCGCGATCTGCTCGGCTTGCAGCTTGGTGCGCTGATATTGATCGCCGGGCGCGAGCGGCGCGTCCTCGTTCGCGGGCGGCCGTTCCACATGCCCATGCACGCCGGCAGTGCTGCAATGGACGACGCGCCGAACGCCGGCGGCGCGGGCCGCCTCGAGGACGTGACGCGTGCCGTCGACGTTCATCGCGATGTAGGCCGACGGCGGTTGGCCGGCTTCGCGATACGTCGCCGCCACGTGATAGACGATCTCGATGTCGCGCGTGGCCTGCCGCACGGAGTCGGCATCGACGAGATCGCCGCGCGCGATCTCGATGCCGTCGGCCTCGAGCGGCGCCGCTTTCGCGAGACTCTTGGGCCGGACGAGCGCGCGCACGTGATGACCGCTTCGCCGGAGCGCGTGCGCGAGATGACCACCCGTGAAGCCGGTTGCGCCGGTCACGAGGACGTTCATGCGTGAGGCAAGAGCAGAGCTGTGGACCGAGGACCAGTCAAAGGTGTTCGAGGGATAGAGGATTGTACCGCAGTCGCGTTTCGAGCGTCTGATACACTGAACCTACGTCCACGGCGTGGGCGTGACTCAGCCATGACATCTCTTGCACGCCTTGCGTGTGCGCTGCTCTGTCTCTCATTCGCCGCCTGCCGCGAGACGGTGCCTCAAGGCCGCCGCCGCGGCGAATCGAACGCGGCGTCGGCGCCCAAGCCCGTTGCGGAAGCCGCCGCTCCCGCGAGAACCGGCACATCGGCCGGCGTCTACGCGCTGACCGGCGCGCGCGCGCGCGTGGTCTGGGTGCAGGGCGACGGCACCGATCCGTATGCGGCGGGGAACTCGCTCGTGTTGAAGGGGCTGGACACCGAGGACGGGAAAGGCGAGCGCGTCATCCTGGCGAGCGTGGAAGCTACGTGAAGCCGCTGCTCATTTCCAACGGCAGGCGCATCCTGTACACCGGCTACGGCAAGGACACGTCGGACCAGAGAGTCTTCGTTGTCAACTTCGACGGGTCGGGCAAGCGCGAACTGGCGAAGGGCTTCGCGCTCGCTGTCTTGGGTGGAGACCGCAAACGGCCGCGACTGGGTGTACGTCGGAACCGACAACTCGCCGAAAGCGGCGTGGGACTTTCACACCGTCACGCGCTTTCCGGTGGATGCGCCGACGGAACGCCAGCTCGTGTGGAACAAGACCCTTGTCAGCGGCGATACGTTTCAAGTCTCGGGAGATGGACGCACGGCGGGCGGACTGTTTCCCTGGCCGAACGCGGGCATCGCGTCGACTGCCCAACGGCGACCTGAAGACCGTCGGCGAAGGATGCTGGACGGCGTTTCGCGACGCCGGTGTCGGGCTGTTCTGGTTTTTCGATGGCTCGCATCGAAACGTGATCATGATGGATCGCTCGCGCGACAAGCGGTGGACCGTGCCGCTCAACCGCGCGCCCGGCTTCGACAACCCCGAGGTCTATCACCCGCGCTGGGCGAATCATCCCCGGTTCGTCGCGATCTCCGGTCCGTACAATCGTGGCGGCCCGAACCAGGTGCGCAGCGGAGGCGCGCAGGCGGAAATCTATCTCGGGCGATTCAGCGCGGACTACACGCGCATCGAAGCCTGGGCCCGCGTGACAGAAAACGCGGGAGGGGATTCCTATCCCGACGTCTGGATCGATCGCGCGCGCCAGTCCGCACGCGGTCGGATATCGCACGGTCGACGGCAGCCGCCGAGAACAAGCCCTCGGCCGCGCCGCAGAAGGCTCCGGTCGTCGTCGAGGCCCGCCTCGCCGCGACGTCTGCGATTCCGACACCGCGATCGATTGCGCCGTATCGTCATGCGCTGGTCGTCAACACCTATGAGGTCGTCAAGGTCGTCGAAGGCGAGTACAAGACCCCGAAGATTCTCGTCGCGCAGTGGGCGATTCGCGACGCGCGCGTCCTCGACGAGGCGCGCCAGCGCACCGTCGGATCGACGACGCGCTTGCGGCTCGAGCGCTACGACGCGCATCCGGAACTCGAAGGAGAGCGCGTGATCGCGGGCAGCAATCTGCCGGACTTGCCTCTGTACTACGACGTCGCCCCGCGCCGCTGAACACGGTTCGCCCGCGAATCGATGGTTTTCAGCTCGCCGCTCTTCCTCTTCTACTTCCTGCCAGCCTCGCTGCGCTGTACTACGCGGTGCCGAAGCGCGCGCAGCACCTGATCCTGACGATCGTCAGCTACGTCTTCTACGGCTGGGCGAATCCGCTGTTCTCGCTGCTGCTCCTGCTCTCGACCGCTCATCGACTACGTCGCCGGGCTGTTCATCGTGCTGGGGCCGCCGCGCAACTGGTCGCAGCCGATGCAGCGCCTCGACCCCAGCGGACCGCGGACCGCGCTGCAAAAGCGCGCGCTCGCGATCTCGATGTGCGCCAACCTCGCCTTGCTCGGCTTCTTCAAGTACTTCAATTTCGGCGTCGATTCGCTACAACGGGCTCATCGCCGTGGCTCGGTCTCGAGGGCTACGGGCTCGACACGACGCTGCGCGTCGCGCTGCCGCTCGGGATCAGCTTCTACACGTTCCAGTCGATGAGCTACGCCATCGACGTGTATCGCGGCGACGCGACCGGAGTGAAGAGCTTCATCGACTTCATCTGCTTCGAGACGATGTTCCCGCAGCTCGTGGCGGGGCCGATCATCCGCTTTCAGGAAGTCGCCGATCAGCTGCGCGAGCGCACGCACTCGATGGAGAAGTTCGCGCGCGGCGTCGCGTTCTTCGCGTTCGGGCTGGCGAAGAAGGTGCTGCTCGCCAACCCCTGCGGCAAGATCGCCGACGTGGCGTTCGACGCCGGGTCGCTCGGCGCGGTCGACGCCTGGTACGGCGTCGTCGCCTACGCGTTCCAGATCTACTTCGACTTCAGCGGCTATTCGGACATGGCGATCGGCCTGGGGCTGATGCTCGGCTTCGTGTTTCCGAAGAACTTCGACTCGCCGTACCTCTCGCAGTCGATCACCGAGTTCTGGCGGCGCTGGCACATCTCGCTGTCGACCTGGCTGCGCGACTACCTCTACCTGCCGCTCGGCGGCAACCGCAAGGGCCCGGTGCGCACCTACATCAACCTGTTCATCGTCATGCTGCTGGGCGGGCTGTGGCACGGCGCGGCGTGGAACTTCGTCGATCTGGGGCGGGCTCCACGGCGCGCTGGCTCGCGTTCGAACGTGCGCTCGGGAAACGCGGCGCCGTACGGGTGGCTGCCGGCACCTGGACGCGTCGGCGTCTGACGTTTACGCTGGTGCTGATCGGCTGGGTGTTCTTCCGCGCGCCCGATCTGTCCGCCGCGCTCGGCTATCTTCGTTCGCATGGCGGGATTCGGCGTTCCCCAGGACGGCGCCGGGCTGATCGCCGGCCTGGTCTACCAGCCGTACTATCTGATGACGGCGGTCGTGGCGGCGCTGATCACCTGGACGTGCCCGCAGACGTGGGACTGGACGCGGACGCTGACGCTGCCGAAAGCGGCGGCCGCGATCGTGCTGTTCGTGATCGCGTCGGTCGTGCTGATGACGCAGGCCTACAACCCGTTCATCTATTTCATCTTCTGACCGCATGGCTGTCGAAACGCATCCACCGGAGCTCGACGCTGTCGCGTGAAGACGATTGCGCGGATCGAGGTGGGTTACACCACGGTGCGTCCGGCGGTCGCCCGCGCTCTCGTGGCGGTGTTCCTGGTGCTGATGACGTCTGCCTGCTGGGGCGGACCTGATCGCGAACGTGCGGGGACAGGACTCGGTCTCCGCCGGATGGTCGGCGCTTGCGGCATTGCCGGATCAGATTCGGGCCACGGTGGCCGAGCAGCGCGCGGGCAGCGAGGCCGGCTTCACCTCGATGGTGCTCGCGGTGAATCGGACGGCTCTCGCCGCAATTCGCGCCTTCGAAGACGGTCTCGCCGACGAGAGTCCCGTGTTCGCCGCGCTGCGGCCGCCGGTGCAGTCGCTGCTCAGCGGCTGGCTCGGCGTCGGCAACGAGCGTGTCTACCAGGGCCGCGACGGCTGGCTGTTCTATCGTCCGGACGTCGAGTACGTCATCGGATCCGGATTTCTCGATCCCGGCGCAGATGCGTCGCCGGCAGGAGTCCGAGCGCGAGTGGACTCGACAAGCCGGAGCCCGATCCGCGCGCCGCGCTCGTGGCGTTCAAGCGGCAGCTCGAGCAGCGCGGCATCGTGCTCATCGTTGTGCCGACACCAGTCAAACCGGCCATGCATCCTGAGAAGCTCGGGAGGGCCGGCGCGGGACGATCCCGGTGCAGAATCCGTCGTACCGCGCGTTCGTCGACGACCTCCGCCGCGAGAACGTCATCGTGTTCGACGTCGCCGATCAACTCGCGCGCAACGGCAACGGGTCCATAGGCTACCTGGCCACGGACACGCACTGGCGACCGGATGCGATGGAGCGCACCGCTGAGCTCCTTGGGCAGTTCATTCGGACGACGGTGTCATTGCCGGAACTGTCGAACGACAGCTACCGCGTCGAGGAGCGCACGGTCACCAACGTCGGCGACACTGCCGCGATGCTCGATCTGCCGGAGGGACACCGATTGGCCCGCCCGGAATCGGTCGCGATGCACCGCCTCGTGAACGGCGAAGGCGCAGCCATGGCAACCCTCGCGCAGCGCCGATGTGCTCGTCCTCGGCGACAGCTTCAGCAACATCTACTCGCTCGCGTCGCTGGGCTGGGGCGACGGCGGCGGGTTCATCGAGCACCTCTCTCGGATCCTCGATCGTCCCATCGATCGAATCGTGCAGAACGACGATGGGGCGTATGCGACGCGGGCGAGACTGCGGCAGGACATGGCGTCGGGTACCGATCGGCTGCGCGACAAGCGCGTGGTGATCCTCCAGTTCGCCGCGCGCGAGCTCCTTGCCGGCGACTGGAAACGCATCGACCTGCCTCCGCCCTCCGCGCCCTGAGGCGTCAGCGATCGCGTAACATGTCGCAGGCTCGTCGATCTGCCACGAAAACACGAAAACACGAAAGAACACTTGGGCTCTTTTTCGTGCTTTCGTGCTTTCGTGGCTGATCCGGCGCGTAGGCATGACATGAGCGCCCTATGACGCGACTGCGCTGGCTCAGCGCGCTGCTGCTGACCGCCGGCGGCCTGTACTGCACGCGAGGCCTCCTCGACATCGTGTCCGGATCGCAGGGTGTCGTCCGCGCCGCGATGCTGCCGCCGTGGTGGGAGCTCGCGGCATTTGCGCTGCTGCTCGGAGGAGCCGCGCTGGTTGCCGCGAGAGGCAACCGCGATGCAGACGTCGTCCTTCCTCTGTGCGCGCTGGGGCTGCTGGTGGTGCCGTACCTGCCGTGGCTGCCCGATCGCCTGCCGATTCTTCGCGGCCTCGCCGGACCTGCGCGCGATCTGCTCTGGCTCGTCGTGTTCTGGGTCGTGTGCAGCCGTGCCTTCAGCGGCATCCGATGGCCGGTGCCGGCGCGCACCGCGCCTCTGGCGATCTTTCTGGCGAGCGCCGTGGTGTACGGCGCCGTCGCGTACCGCCTGACGAGCACGGTCCAGTTTCCCAGCGGTGACGAGCCGCACTATCTGGTCATCACGCAGAGTCTGCTGACCGATCGCGATCTCAAGATCGAGAACAACCATCAGCGCGGCGACTATCGCGCGTACTTCAGCCTTCCGCTCAAGCCGGACTACCTCACGCGCGGCCGCGACGGCGAGATCTATTCGATTCATCCCATCGGCGTATCAGTGCTTACGGCCCCGGCCTTCGCCGATCGGCGGCTATCGCGGCGTTGTCGTGATGCTTATCGCGATCGCGGCGCTGGCCGCCACGTTGATGTGGCGCTGGGCGCGCGACATCAGCGGCTCGGCGTCCGCCGCGACGTTCGCCTGGGCGGCGGTGGCCCTCACCGCGCCGTTCGTCTTCAACTCGTTCACGGTCTATCCGGAGATACCGGGCGCATTGGCAGTGCTGATCGCCCTCGCGTGGCGTCCGGACTCGACCAGCGTCGGCGTCCAGTTGGTGCGCGGCATCTGCATCGGCGCGCTGCCGTGGCTCAGCACGAAGTATGCGGTGATGGCGGTGGCGGCGACCGGCGGTCCTGGTGCTGCGCACGCGCTGGAATGTCCGATCGCTCGCCGCACTGGCGGCGCCCATGGTCGTTCTTGGCACGACATGGCTCGCGTTCTTCTACTGGATCTGGGGCACCTTCTCGCCGTCAGCGCCTTACGGTGCCGGGCAGACGACAACGCTGGGTTATCTGGCGCATGGGGGACCCGGCCTCTTTTTCGATCAGGAGTACGGCGTGGTCGCCTACGCGCCGGTGCTCGTGCTTGCCTTCGTCGGACTCCTTCACATGCTTCGGTCTGGAGGCAGCAACGCGCGGCGCGCGCTCGAAATCATCGTCGTCCTCGGCGCGCTCGTCGCCGCGGTCGGCGCCTTTCACATCTGGTGGGGAGGGAGCGCGTCGCCGGGGCGGCCGGTCGCGTCAGGCGATACTGCTCCTCGGCGTCCCGATCGCGTCGCTCTTCGCGAGGACCTCGCGAGCGCCCGCGCGCGCGGCCTGCCAGGTCTTGTTGGGATTCAGCCTGGCGATGGCGTTCGTGTTGGCAGTCACGCAGGATGGAGCGCTTCTGCACAACGAACGCGACGGCGCCGCCACGTTCATCGAATGGATGTCGCCGACGTGGCCGCTCACATCAGTGCTCCCCAGCTTCATCGCCGGCTCGCTCATCGTTGCGATCGCTCGCACCTTCGGCTGGCTCGCGCTCGGCGTGCTCGTCGTCTGGGCCGTGCGCGTGTTGACGCCTCGCGGCGTCGGCGCCGCCTCGCTGGCGACGTTGCTCCTGGGAGTCGCCGGCGCGGTGGCCCTCGCAACCGAAAGCCGGCCCGCGTCGGCGTCGACCACGATCGACCCCGAGGCGCGCGCGCGTGTTCCGCTGCTCGATGACTTCGATGCGCGTCGCCGGCCGATCGCGGTCCTGTACGATCCGTTGACTCGCGTGTCGCCGGCTGATCTGCTCGGCGCGGACGCGACTGGTTGCACGTCCCGGCCAGCGGACGCTGCGCCAGCCGGTCGAGCTCCTCTGGAACGCGCGCTTCGCGCTGCCCGCCGGCGAGTACCGGCTGACGCTGCGGAGACCAGGGGACGCGGCGCAGGAGGACGCTGCGGTCGGACTTCAGGTGGGCCGCGTGGGTCCGCCACTCGAACGCTGGACCATCATCGGTCCGGCATGGGAGCAGACAGTCACGCTGCCGATCGACGCGGCGCTCGTCGGCTTGCGGCCGCTTGGGCCGAAGGGTCTCAGCGGGGGAGAGCTGCAGATCACGCCCGCGCGAGTCGTCGACGAGAGTCGACGCGTTGCGCGGCCGCCAGTCCTCAGCGCGACACGCTATGGTCCGCTGACCGCGTACTTTCACGACGACACGACCGCCGGCGAGCCATCCGGCTACTGGACCCACGGTCGAGGCACGACACAGGTCACCTACGCCGCGGGCTCGAGCGCTCCGCCGACGTTCAGCGTGGAGGTCCGCTGCGGTCCCATCGCCAATCGCGTGACGCTCACAACGCCCGGCTGGAGCGAACAGTTCATCGTGGAGCCTGGCGGATCGCACCACGTCGCGATTCCCACGCTCGCACAACCCGATCTCGATCTGCGAATCGCGCCTCTCGACATCTCGGTGCGGGACGGCTTCGTGCCGGCGGAGGTCGATCCCGCCTCAACGGATCGGCGCGTGTTGGGGTGTTGGATAGAGATGGGTGGGCCATCGTAGGGGCCGACCGATGTGTCGCCCAGGGCGGACACGCGGGTCCGCCCCGACTGCTGTGTGTCATACTCGAAACATTCCTTGACACTGCTCTCGAAGCTCCTGGTGTTGGCGTCGCTGCTGGGCGCGCTCGCCTTCGAGACCTGGCAGGGACGATTCAGCTATCCCTATCTGCCGACGCTCACCGCGCTCGCCGTCATCGCGGGAGCGGCCGGCAGCCGCTATCGTCCCCGTCACACCGCGGCCGCGATCCTGCTGGTCGCGTATTGGTTTCCGGTGCTGTTCGTCGCGGCGACGAGCCGTCCCTTTGTGCCGTCGTTCTTCGTCATCTGGAGCGGCGCGCTCGCGGGCCTGATCGTTGGCGATCGCGAGGCGTTGACGTGGAGCTATCCCAGGCGCTGGCGCTTCGCGCTCGTGTTGTGGGCGCTCGCGGTTGCGCTGGGATGGCCGCTCATCGCGTTCCGCGAAGTGGACTTCCAATCGTTCGCGCTTCTCGAGCGGTACCACGTCTCGAACACCGGCATCGGCGGCAGCCCGACGATGGTCGTGGCGTGGATCTCGGACGTGGCGCTTCTGCATCTGCTCGGGCTGTTGTGGTTCGACTGGCTGTTTCGCCGCGTAGCGTCCACGAGCGCTGGACGAGGTTGAGCGATGGATCGCGCGGCCGCTGGCCATCGCGGCCGTCGCAGGCGCCGCGCTGGCCTTCTACCAGGGCGCCGTCGATCTCGGTTTTCGCAGCGGAGGATTGTGGCCGTCGATGGGGCGGGCGGCTGGATCGCTCCTCGATGCCAACGCCTCGGGAATGATCGCCGCGCTGTGGACCACGGGCCTGCTCGCGTTTGCCGGCAGCCGTCGCGCCCGCTTGCTCGGCGTCGCCGGCGCGTTGCTCTGCTGGGCCGGTTTGTGGATGACCGGATCGCGCACCGCGCTTCTCGGCGGGTTCATCGCGCTGGCGCCGGTTGGTCTGGCGGTCGTTCGCGGCGCGGGCGGTTTCCGCGCGCGACGGCGCGAGCTGCTCGCGGCCGGCGCCGCGGTTGTCGTGGTTGTCGGGATCCTGCTCGCGCTGCCGAGCAAAGGTCCTCTCGATCGCCTTCGCTACATGCCGACGTTTGCGGGAGACGAGGGCGTCGACTGGCTGATCCACGAGTTCTGGGATCGCAGCAGCTACGGCGGCGCGGCCGCGATCATGATCGGGAACCATCCCGCAACCGGCATCGGCCTCGGCATGTTTCATTTGATGGGTGCGGACTACATCCGCGTGCACCTCCACGAGGTGCCGCCCGACAACGCGCAGAACTGGTGGCGGCACAACCTCGTGGAAATGGGTGTCGTCGGCGCCGCCGGGCTGCTGATCTGGTCCGCGCTGTTCGTGACCTTCCTCGCGCGAACGGCGGGCGAGGGGGAGCGCCGCGTGCCGGCCGCGGCCTTGAAGGGGGCACTGGTCGCCATCGGACTCGCGTCGTTGATGGGGATGCCCGCGCAAAGTCTGCCCGTCGCGCTCACGTTCTGGACCTTCGCGTTCTGGTACACCCGCCTGGTCGATCGCGAGGCCGCGACGCCATCGCGGTGGCCTTGGAGTGCTCGCGTGGGTGGCCATCGTCGTCGTGCTCGCCGGGTACCTTGGACTGACGGTGACCGAAGCGAGGCGCAGCCTTCGTCCGCCGCTTCGTGCCGCCAGCGGCGACTGGCCGTACGTCTACGGCATGTACGATCCGCCGGAGCGATCAACCGACGGCGTGACGCTCATCAGCGAGCAACATGGGGCCGCGGTCATTGCGGTCGGCGGGCCGATCATGATGCTGAGCGTTCAAAGCAGAGCACCCCGACCTTACCCAGCATCCCGTCCGCGCGCTCGTCAAAGTCAACGGACAGACGGTTGTGGACATGAAGCTGTCCGCGAACGCGCCGGTCGTCCGGAAGATCGACATCGGATCGGGACCTCACGCGGTGATCGAGGCCGCAGTGGATCGGACGTGGCGAACGGGCAAGGTCGAGGCCGAGCGCGAAATCGGGCTCGCGATTTCCTGGAAGTTCCTGCTGAACCAGACGGACGCGGGTCGCGGATCAGCGCCCTTTAGCTGCCGATGATCGCGTAATCGAGGTTCGTGAACAGACGCTCGTTCAGGCGGTCCACGTTGGCGTTGACGGTCTGCGCAAGGCCGGCCACTTCTCGCGGCAGGGCATCGGTCGCGACGCGCTGCAGGCGTCCCGCTTCGGCGATTGGCGACCTGAAGTGGATGTCCACACCTTCGAATCCGGCGGCGACGACGAGGAACTTGAGGGTTTCGGGATGAAGCGGCCGGACGTGGGTGATGTCGCGAATGTAGCTCTCGAAATACGCGACCCAGCACGCGGCATTGATCGTCTCGAACACGACGACCGCGCCGGGGCGCACCTTCGCGAACGCGGTGTTGAGCAGGCGCACCAGGTAGTCGGGTTCGCAGTGCTCGACGACCTGCAGCGCGGTTAGCCCGCCCAGACTGTCGTCCGGCACGCCCGCCAGGTAGGCCAGCGCGTCCGCATGATGTGCGCGCAGACCGCGCGCGCGGCATTCCTCGACCATCTCCGCGTTCGCGTCCACGCCCATGCCTCGATGCCGCGCTCGCGCAGCAGATCCAGAAACTCGCCGCGGCCGCATCCCACATCGAGCACGTCGGATGCACCCACGAACCGATCGGCGTAGTCGGCCTGACGCGCACGAATCTCCGCAGACGTGCCCCGAAACAGATCCTCGAAGCCGACGTAGCCCGCGCTGAACGCGCGACTGGACGGCGCCGCCGGCGTGGGGGCCTCCCACTGGCTCCGCGGCCGGCGCGGATTCCTCGACGGTCCGGCGCGCGGCAATGGCCGCACGGTGCGCTGACGTCGCCGCCATCCGCACTTCGTCGAGCGACGCCTCCAGTGCCCGCGTTCGGGTGTCGATGTACGGCGTGATCTGCTGCAAGTACTGCACGAGGAGGGAGTTGAACGAGACGAAGGCCTCGAGTTCGGCCCGCTGCGAGGCGCGCGCTTCCGGCACCGCCGACGCAAGCCGTTGCAGCGCGTCGGAGACGCGCTCGAGATGACTGGCGACGACCGCGTTCAGTTCCTGCTGCCGCGTGAACACGGGCGCGACGAGCCGCCAGACGAATCGCGCCAGCCGGCCGCGCAACCCGGATCCGTTCGGTGGCTGCGGCGGCAGGATCGCCAGGCGATCGCGGATGGCTTTGATGGTCAGGTCGAGGGGCTCCGCGGGCGACTGCCCATCGCGAAGGCGGGGCAGCGCTTGGTCGACCCTCGTCAGCGCGTCGTTGTAGTGCCGGTCGGCGGCGTCGCGCTCCGAGCGGCGCCGATCTATTTCGCCGAAATCATCCACGGCACTCAGCCTATCGTATTCTTTCGCCAGTGCGGCGCAGGGTTTCCTTCATCGTTGGATTCTTCCTGCTCACGTGTCTGTTGTGGTACGCCACGACGCGTCCACGGGTGGCAACGGGCTTCGCCGCTCGATACTACGCCGGATCGGACCTCGCCAATCGCCCCACGGTCACGACGATCGACGATCGCGTATCGGCGGACGCCGTGCGCCGCAACTGGCCGCTCGCGGATCAACCCGTCACCGTGCGGTGGGAGGGCTACCTGCTGCTGACGCGATCCGCGACCTATCGCTTCGCGTTGGTCTCTGACGGCAGCTCATATCTGTCCCTGGACGATCGCATCGCGATCGACAACGGCGGTCCCCACGGGCCGCGCCAGGTGACGGTCGACGTCCCGCTCGACCGTGGCATCCACAGCGTGCGGGTCGAATACTCGTCAGCCGGCAACCCGGCCGGCGTCGACCTGTTGTGGGCCGGGCACTCGTTCGCGATCGCTGACGCCGTTGACGGGCCGTGCCGTCTCGCCGGCGCGTCCGACCTCATCGGAATTCAGGCTCAGAGTCGCAATCGACGATAACGCGCATCATCGTCGTTGCGGCATGGACGATCGTGTTCCTGCTGCTGCTCATCATCGTACGGCATCGTCCCGGCCGTGCAGAGCGCTCATACGGCACCACCTGCTCCGCCGAATGGCCGTACGCCCAGGTCTGCTAGCGGATCCCCGGTGTGGCGACTCCTCGCCGTGACTGCCGTTCGTGTACGGAGTCGCCATCACATGGGGCATCCCCGGACAAGGCTGGGCGCCCGACGAGCTCATCCCGCCCGACTTCCTCGACGCGCTCGATCGTCATTTTTCCAACGGGTGGTTTTCGAAGTACCCGCCGGCGCACTTCTACGTGTGCAGCATCGCCTCCGCCCCGTTGCTGGTCTGGCGATGGCTCGATCCGCTGGCGTTCGCCGCGTCGCCGGCGCCGGAGATCATGTGGCTCACGTTTCGCGCGGTCAGCGTGGCGATGGGCGTCGGCGCCGTGTTGATGGTGTATCTCTGCGGCTCGTATCTGTACGGCTCGCGGGCGGCGTCAGTCGCGGCGGCGATCGCTGCGCTGACGATGCCGGCGGTGTTCTACGGCAAGGTCGCGAACGTCGACATGCCGTACGTGTTCTGGTTCGCCGTCTCGCTGGCGTCGTTCATTCGAATCCTCGTGCACGACTCGCGGAGCGACTATTTGATCTTCGCCGTGACCGCGACGTTGGCGGTCTGCACGAAAGACCAGGCGTACGGACTGTTCGGTCTTCCGGCGGTGGCACTGCTGTGTGTGCGAAGGAAGCATCTGCTGCCCGCCATCTTCGTCGCGGTTGCGACGTTTGCGCTGTGCCACAACCTGATCTTCAACACACAGGGCTTTCAGTCGCACGTCCGCTACATCACGGGCGGAGGCTCGACAGCGTTTCGGATGTTCGACCCGACGTTCGCCGGCCAATGGCAGCTATGGCAGGCGGTCTGGATCGTCGCCCGCGTGTCGATGGGCTGGCCGGCGTTCCTGTTGTGCGTCGCCGGGCTCGCGCTCTCGCTGTGGCGGCCGGCCGGTTCGCATCGGCGACTGTGGTGGGCCCTGCTGCCAACGGCGTCGTACTACCTGACCTTCCTTGCGGTTGTGGGATTCACGTACGACCGCTTCCTGATGCCGATGTTCCTCGGGCTTGCGCTGGCCGGCGGATTCGCCGTGGCTCGGCTGGAAGAGTGGGCGCCCTCTCTTCGCATCTGGCAGCAAGCGGGAATCGCGGGTGTGCTCGCGTACACGCTCGCGTATGTCCTCGCGATTGACGTCGCGCTCCTGCGCGACTCGCGGTACGCCGTCGAAGCGTGGATGCGTTCGAACGTTCCGCCGGGCGCGACTGTCGGCCGGATCGGACCGGTCGAGCACGTACCGCGCATCGATCGGTTCCTCACCGTCCTCGTGATCCCGACCGCCGATAACATCAGAGCCACAGCGCTCGACTACCTCGTCGTCAACGCCGACTGGGTCGAGCGCTTCGGGTACGGCAGTTACGGCAGTGCGGAATACGCAGGGTATCGGGAACTGCGCGAAGGGCGGCTCGGCTATCGGAAGGTCTTCGAAGCCCGAACGCCGATCACCTTCGCCGGCATGTCGTATCAGCGGCGCTTCGATGCATTCGGCACGATCGGCTACAGCACGCTGACCAGACTCAACCCGCCAACCGATCGTCTTCAAACGAGAGCGCGAAATCCTCAATCCAGGAACGCCTGCGCCCAGCGCTCGAACACCATGAGCGGAAAGAGGGTGTGCGCGTGGTTCTCGCGTCCGATCTGATGTTCGCGCACGAGCCGGCTCACGGCCGCCGGTTGGAAGAGACCGCGGCGGGCCACACGCGCAGGGGAGAGCAGATCCTCCATCAACGGCGACAGCTCGCGCCGCAGCCACTGCTTCATCGGGATGCTGAAGCCTTCCTTCTTCCGCTGAAGGATGCAGTCGGGGAGGATGCCCTGGAGCGCGCGCTTCAGAATGTACTTGCGCTCCCGATCGCGCAGCTTGAGCCGGCCAGGCATCGAAAACGCCAGCTCCATGACGCCGACGTCGAGGAACGGCGCGCGCGTTTCGAGCGACGTGGCCATGCTCATGCGGTCGACTTTGGTGAGGATGTCGTCCGCCAGGTAAATGGACACATCGGCGTACAGCTGCCGATTGAGCGCATCGTCCTGACGCGTGCCCAGAGCCTCGCGCACCGGCAGATACACATCGGCGCCCGACAACCCCTGCTGCAAGGCTGGGGTGTACAACTCGGCTTTGGCCAACGGCGATAGAAACGTCATCCACCGGTAGTGCTGAAGGTTTGCCGGCCGCCCGGCCGCGCCTTCGAAGAAGCGGCGCAGCGAGTTCAGCAGTCCCTTCTTCTTGTCGCTGGGTGGAAACATCGACATGACGCGCGAGATCACGGCCGTCGCCGGCTGTGGAAGGAACCGCTCGAATCCGGGCTGCCAGCGCCTGCGCCTCGTAGGTGTCGTAGCCCGCGAACAGCTCGTCGCCGCCGTCGCCGGCGAGTGCGACCGTCACGTGCTTGCGCGCCAGCTCCGACACCATGAAGGTCGGGAACAGCGACACATCCGCGAACGGCTCGTCCAGATGCACGATGAGCCGATCGAACAGGGTGACGATGTCGGGAGACACGAGTCCCTCCCGATGGTTCGTCGCGAATCGCTGCGCGATCTCTCGCGCAAACGGCAGCTCGTTGTAGCTGCCATCGTCGAATCCCATGCTGAAGCTGTTCACCGTGGCGCCGTTTTTCTGCGCCGCTTCGGCCATGAAGGCGACCACGGTGCTCGAGTCGATTCCGCCCGAGAGGAACACGCCGAGCGGCACGTCGCTCATCATCTGGGAGGCGACGGCGTGGCGCAGCTTCTCGCGAATCGCGTCCACCGCGTCGTCTTCGGTCCATTCCCGAACCGGGATCGACGCGGCGTCCCAGTAACGCTGGATGCTCAGCTTCCCGTCACGGTAGACGAGATAGTGCGCCGCAGGGAGCCGGCGGATCCCCGCGAAGATCGTGCGCGGGGAAATGACGTACTCGTAGGTGAGGAACTGATCCAGCGAGACGAGGTCCAGCTCGCGCCCGACACCAGGTGCGCGCAGCAGCGCTTTGATTTCCGATCCGAGGACCAGCCCCTGAGGCGTTTCGGCGTAGTAGAGGGGCTTTTCGCCCGCGCGATCGCGAGCGGCGATCAGCGTCCGCGTCCGCCCATCCCACAGCACGAACGCGAACATGCCGTGCAGGCGCGTGACGAAGGACGGCCCGTACTCCTCGTACGCATGAGGGATGACTTCGATGTCCGAGCGCGTCTGGAAGACATGCCCCCGCGCCGACAGATCGCGCCGCAGCGCTTCGAAGTTGTAGATCTCGCCGTTGGCCACCGATTGAATCGTGCCGTCTTCGTTGCCGAACGGTTGGTGGCCGTGCACGACGTCGATGATCGACAGTCGCCGCATGCCGAGCGCGGCGCCCGGTTGCGTGATGGCGCCGTCCTCGTCCGGGCCGCGGTGGACGAGCGTCGCCACCATCGGCTGCAGTTCTGAGAGAGGGATCGCCCGCGACCCGTCGCGCGCCGCCAGGGCAGCAATGCCGCACATCAGACGGCTTCGGTCCGCCGGTCGCGGACGACCTTCGCGGGAATGCCGGTGGCGATCGCGAAGTCCGGAATCTCACCAACCACGACGGCGCCGGCGCCGACAATCGCGTCGCGCCCGACTCGCGATCCGTCGGTGACGACGACGTGGGCGCCGAGCCAGGCGTGGTCGTCCACCTCGATGCCGCGGGCCGTGCGGCCCTGATCGAGGACGGGGATGTCGGTGCGATCGTAGAGATGGTCGCCGCCGACGAGATAGGTGTAGGCCGCAATCAGCACTTTCTTGCCCACACGGACTCGCGACGCGGAGAAGACCTCCACGTTGAATCCCAGGTTCGCCTCCTCGTCGATCACGATGTCCCCGTTCTTGCAGCTCAGGATCGTGTTGCGGCCGACGAACGCGCGCGCGCCGACGTCGATCCCTCGATTGTCGGTGCCTTTGGCGTCGAGACAGCAGTAGTCGTCGATGACCACGTTGTCGCCCAGCCGAATCTTGTGGGGGTGGCGGAGAACGACGCCGACGCCGAAGGTGACGCCGCGACCGGCCCTGCCGAGGAGCAGGGGATAGAGGCGGGAGCGGAGCCACAGTCCCAGGGCGCCGGGAAGGCCCGCACAAAGCGTAATCACGATTTCGTATTTGACGAGTGACCAGAGCCCTGGCTGGCCGATCACCAGGTCCGAGTAGCGCTGCCGCTTCGACTTCTTCTCGTCGAACAGCTCCTTTTGGATCACCGTGATGCGCGGATCGTGCTCGCGCGAAACGCTCGCCACGTCAGCTCCGAGACCCCTTGGCGCGTGCCTTGATTTGCTTCACACCGTTGCTCAGTGCCGGTCCGATCATGTTACTCTGTTGCCGGCTCAAGGCCGCTTCCCAGGCGGCTTCCGGTCCGAGACGCCAGCGCTCGAGACCTCGACTCCCGACTCGCTCGTCCGACACGATCGTCCGAACTACGTTGAAAAGGGTGGGTTACTGCTCATGAACCGCTGGATTGTGTGTCTCAGCGCCGTCGCCGCCTCGTTCGCGGCGAGCGGGTGCTCCTTCGAAAGCAGCTCGGATCCCCTCAGTCCGACCGTCGCCGGGCCGGTGCCTGGCGTTGTCATCACGGCTCCGAAAATCATGCAGCCGGCCAACGGCGCCAAGATCGGCGCCGACAAGCCGTTGACGTTCGTCGTGTCGAGCGTCTCGTCCTCGGGCGTGCGTCCGATCACGTACTACATTGAAATCGCGAGCGACGTGCAGTTCACGCAGATCGTGTACGCGCGCGGAGGCTTTGCGGGAGGCACGGGCCCGCAGGCGAGCTTCACCCTGCCGTCCCCGCTCGTGACCGACGCCACGTATTTCTGGCGCGTCCGCGCCGAGGATGGCGCGAACAACAGCACGTTTTCGGCCGCGGCCCAGTTCACGCTGTTTACGCCGGTCATCTACGAGGCGCCCGCGACAATCGCGCCGGTCAGCAACATCACCGTCAGCAATCTGCGTCCGAAGTTCTCGTGGAGCAATGCGCAAAAACTCGGGACGCCCGACGCCGTGAACTACGAAGTGGAGTTGTCGGATACCGACACGTTTACCCAGAAAGCGTCGGCCGTCGTTGCTGAACACACGAGCGGCAAAACCGGCGTCGACGCGCCCGAGGACCTGCCGGTCAGCAAACAGCTCTACTGGCGCGTTCGCGCGTTCGACTCGAACAACCAGGGACCCTGGTCGCCGACGCAGATGTTCAAGACGCCGGCGCGGGGCAGCGGCACGGGCGGCTGCACGTTCCCGAAATCGCCGGCAGAGGCGTCGAGCGAAGAGTGGAAGGCGTGCTTCTTCAGCCTGGTCGAAAAGAGGGGCGTCGGTCCCACCGTGTCGATCGAAGGCATCTGGGCGCTGAGACCCGAGCTGAACGCGATGGGCGCGGATTGGCAGAACGGCTGGCGCGGCGACCCGCGTCCCCGCATCTTCCTGCCAGTGCGTGAATTGCCCATCGGCGACCAACCCGAGCCCGCCTCCCTGCGCGTACAGCCGCACGGTTGACATGGGCGATTGGGGAGGCGTCTGGCAGTGGGTCTTCCGAGGCCAGACATAGCGATCTCCGACATGGCTGATGGCAAAATGGCTAGCCGTCGCCAATAGCCATCAGCCATTGAAACGATTCTTCCTACTCCTAATCCTGCTCGGCGTGTGGGCCGCGGCAACCGCCGCTCGCGGCCCACTCGAAGCCGGCCAGGGACTCCGCGCGGAGTACGCCGGCGACCGGCGCTGGGGACGCGACGTTCGCACGCGCGTCGACCGCGAGGTGTCGACGTCGGCGATTGACGCCGCCTGGCAGGATTCACCGCCCGCCACATTCACCGTCCGCTGGTCCGGCGTCCTCTTCGTTTCACAGCCTGCCTGGTACACGTTTGCGACCACCTCCGACGATCGCTCGAAGGTGACCATCAACGGGTTCACCGTCCTCGAGAACAGCGGCAATCACACAGAAACCGGCCGGATGCGGCTCATGGCGGGAACGCATCCGATCGTGGTCGAGCACACGCAAATCGGCGGGCCGTACCAGATGTCGCTGTCGTGGGCCCGCGACACTGGCGCGCCTGTCGCCGGTTCCGGCGTGGGCGTTGTGGACAACCCCGCCACCGAGTTGGCGCGTCCTGGCGATGCGGTTCGTGCACCCGCTGCCAGCCCTCGCATTGGCGGCCCTGGCAGTCTTCGCGGTGTGGATGCTGTGGAACGGCCAACTGGCTTCCGCCGCATCCCCGCGTTGCGGCCGGATTGGGGACTGCTGCTCATCGTGGTGTTTGGCGCCTACTTCCGGCTCCAGTACATCCAGCTGCCGATGGCGGAGAAACACAGCTGGCGCCAGATCACCAACGCCGACATCGCGCGCAACTTCTCCGACACGTCGTTGAACATCCTCTATCCGCGGGTGAGCTGGGGAGGCGCGGGGGAGCCGTACGTCGGGATGGAGTTCCCGCTGCTTCAATGGACCGCCGCGGTGTTCTTCCGATGGTTCGGCGTCCACGACATCATTTGTCGCGCGATCGCGGTCGCGTTCTCGCTCGCGACGCTCGTCGGCCTGTACGGACTGGGGCGATGCTTGTGGGATCGCGCGGTCGGGCGCGGCGCCGCGTTTCTCTACGCGATTTCTCCGTCGGCGATCTTTTTCGGGCGAACCTTTCTCTCGGACACGCCGATGGTGTGCTTTTCCGCCTTTGGCGTGTGGGGATTTGCGTCCTATCTGAAAACAGGAAAGCGGGCGCCGCTCGTCTGGGGCACGGTGACGGCGGCGTTGGCGTGCATGGTGAAGGTGCCGGCCGTCATCATCCTCGCGCCGATTGCGTACATGGCCTGGCGCGCGAAGGGCCTGGCCCTCGTGCGCGACCGCGCGCTCGTCGGGGGGCTGGCGACGGTACTCCTTCTCACGGTCGCGTGGTACGCGCACGCAGACGCGTTGTTCCATCGCACCGGTCTGGGCGAGGCGATCTGGCATCCATCCGGCGGCTACAGCCCCGACATCATGGCCGCGGCCGGACCCACGCTGACGGTGTCGCACTGGAGCACGCTCAGCCAGGTGACGGATATCGAGTTCTACAAGACGATGCTCGAGCGCGCGTGGATGCTGCACCTGACGCCGGTTGGCGCCGTGGTCATGCTGATCGGCATGGCCATGTTCTGGGTTCCCAACCGGTTGATGGTGGACGTCTGGTTCGCCACCGTCGTGTTGTTCATTCTCGTGACCTCAGAGGGCAACCGGTACCACGAGTTCCACCAGTTGCCGCTGCTGCTCCCGGCCGCGCTCTACTTCGGATTGGCCGCGCGATATGCGTTCGACGGCGCGTGGCTGCGCCGTGCATCGCCGTACGGACTCGGCATCGCCGCATCGGTGGCGGCGCTCGCCGTCGTCGGCGTCCTCGGTTTCCGACAGAGCCGCGTGGTCCGCGAGCTGTTTCGCCCGGATGCATTGGATCGACGCCCGATCATCCTGGGACGCCAGATTCGTGACGCTACGCCGACCGATGCGCTGCTGATTACGGTCGAATACGACCGGTACGGGGGGAATTCGCCGATCCTGCTGTATCACGCCCGCCGGCGCGGGTGGAGTTTCGACGCGGCGTCGATCACGCCGGAGGTGATTCGGCAGTTGCGGGAGCGTTATGGTGCGCAGTTTTTCGTGACGCTGATTTCGTCCGTCGTCGCGCAACAGCAGCCGAACGTGCGCTCATTTCTGGAAACGCAGGAGCAGTTGCCGCTCTCGGGTCCGGCCGACGCGGCGATCTTCGCTTTGCGGTAAACCCCGTCTTTTCTTAAAGATGAGCTCGCTTTTTTCTTGGCGACCTCACGAGCACTGGGTTAGAATTGCTCCGCTCTGACGGACCTCAACCGTCGGGCAACCCCACAAAATTCGGAGCGATCGGATGTTTCGTGCGTGCTCGACTGCTATAGCCACAGTTCTGCTGGGTCTGCTGCGTGGCCAGCTGTGCGGTCGACGCGCCGCTCGAGCCCAAACCGGCCCCCGGCACCGGCCCAACGGCCGCGCCAGACGGATCGACACTGAAGGCGGGCGCGCCGACGCTGGTGTCCCCGGTCAACAGCGAGATCCTCACCACACAACGTCCGACCCTGACGATTTCGGCTGCGGCAGGGCAGTTCACGGCCCAGGCCTTCTCCTACGAGTTCGAGCTTCAGGACGACGCGGGAAATGTCGTGACGCGCGCAACGGTCACCGGGACGACCTTTACCGTGCCCCAGGATCTTGGCTTCAACGGGGCCTTCAGATGGCGGGCGAGGGCGACGTTCGGTGGCGCGCTAGGGACCGTATTCCAGCCTTGCCCGGTTCCAGACACCCAGATTCACGCTTCCAGGCGTCGGGTCCTCGGATGCCGAGTGGAGAACCTGGTTCTTTGGGCTGGTGGCGCTGCGGAAGCGTCGGCCCGAACGTGTCGATCGCGGCGTTGTCGTGATGGAGCCGGACTTCCTCCAGGCGTCGGTCCTGGTTCAGAAAACGAGCGCTGGTACGAACCGGCCGCGCCTGTATCTTCCAACCGGCAACCCAAACAATCTGTACGGACGGACGGTGGATCTGGGAGATATCGGCGGGCCATGGCAGTTCATTCCGCGAGGTTCGACAACGTGCGAAGGGGCAGGGTGCAGGTAGTAGCACGTCGCATACGAATTCTTTATGCGATCGCCGAAGTGTCTGTAGAATAACGGACCGTGCCGCGGGGAGACGCGGCCATCCCCAACACTGGAGAACGAAGAAATGGTGAAGACCGCTACAATCTGCGCCGCAGTTTGCCTGCTGGTGACGACCTTGGCGTGTTCCGTGTCCGCGCCCCTGGAGCCGGTGCCCTTGCCCGCCAATACGTTCGCGAAGGCGGCGGACGGTTCAAACCTGAAGGCGACGGCTCCGAAGCTCATCTCGCCGATCAACAACGACACCATCCCGAACCAGCGGCCGACGTTCATCATCGAACCGGCAGACGGGCAGTTCGCGAAAATCGCCTTCTTCTACGAAATCGAGCTGACAACCGACTCCGGCGAGCTCGTCCGAGTCGACACAATCGACACGTCGCAGTTCGAGCTGCCTGTCGCGCTGCAGTTCGACTCGCCGTATAGGTGGCGGTCTCGCGCCGTCCTTCCGCCCGGCATTGGTCCCTGGTCGCCGGCCGCGCGGTTCTTCACGGCAAAGGCGCCGCAGCTCGGAAGGCCGACCCGAAACTCCTCCGAGGAGGAATGGCGCAAGTGGTTCTTCGAGCTGACTGTGATCCGCAACGAGCCGAACTTGAGCCGTCCGGGCCATGGGCGCCCTGCGGCCGGACCTCGTGGCCGTTGAAGCCGACTTTCAGAACGGCTTGCGCGGTGATTATGCGTGGTCGCATGTTCTTACCGGTACCAGGCTGCCCGTGGACGGCGACCACCGGCAATGCTCCGGGAGATTCGTGTGCATTCGCTCGAACGGTGGACCTCGGCGACGACGGACGCCCCTGGCGGTGGGTCTATCGCGGCCAGACATAACGGTCGAAAACTCCGGTAAGCAGGCAACTGAAGGCCGCGGCGCCGAATAGGTCCGCGGCCTTCCAATACCGGAGACGAAGCAATGGCGAAGACCGCGACGATCTGCGGTGCATTCGTTGTGGTCGTGACGACGTGGGCGTGCTCGGTTTCAACGCCGTTGACGCCAGCACCCGCTGCCAGTCAATGCCGGGGGCAAGGCCGCCGATGGATCGACGATCAAAGCGACGGCCCCCCAGCTGATTTCGCCGATCAACAACGACCGGATCCCCAACGAGCGACCCACGTTCATCGTCGATACCGCGGCAGGGCAGTTCAGAAATGTCGCCTTCTTCTACGAGTTCGAGCTGACGAACGATGCCGGAGAGCTGGTGAGAACCGACACCACTGACACGACGCAATTCCAACTTCCCGTCGCGCTCGCGTTCGATTCGGCCTATCGGTGGCGGTCACGGGCGGTCCTGAGCGGCGGGACCGGGCCATGGTCGAGCCCAGGGCGATTCTTCACCGCGAGGCCTCCGGAGCACGCGCAGGGTCACGAGGAATTCGTCGGACGAAGAATGGCGGCTGTGGTTCTTCGAGCTGGTGCAACTCGAGGAATCAACCCACCGTGTCGGTCGCTGCCGATGGCCGCGATCGCGCGCAGATCTGCTTGCGGTCGAGGCCGACTGGCAGAACGGGTGGCGCGGCGATCTGCGCCCTCGGATGTTCCTGCCCGTGCCGGGCTGCGGTGGGACCGCGGCGAACAACCCGAATCCGCCGCGATGCGCGTACGATCGAACGGTCGACGTGGGTGACACCGGCAGCCCGTGGCAGTGGGTCTTCCGTGGCTCAACATAAAAATCCTGGCGAGCGCGTAGACGGCCTGCCCGTTCTCGCTCGAATGCCCGGAACGTTCTACCGCTGGTTTTCTGACCGTCAAAAAGAGCTGACGACCTTCGGTCGCGCCCGTCGCGGGCGCACCGAACGGTCGCGGCTCGCCCTCTTGAGCCGCTTCGCGCCACGCGGCGAAATGCTCGAAATCGGACCGGGACACGGGACGCTCGCGCTCGGCGCCATCGCCGCGGGCTGGCGATATCGCGCGATCGAAGCGAGCCCGATTCTCATCGACGAGCTGCGCCAGAAAGGCCTCGAGGTCACCGAGGGCTGGGCGCCGCCGATCGGCGCCCCCGACTCGAGCGCGGACGTCGTCTACGCCGATCAGGTGCTCGAGCACATGTCGGGCATCGACGCGGCGCGCGACTTCGTCGCCGAGGCCCGGCGCGTGCTTCGCCCCGGCGGCACGTTCTTCGTCGTCGTTCCCGATTACCTGAAGGAACGCACGTTTTTCTGGGACGTCGACTACACGCACAATTTCGTCACGACGGAACGGCGCGTGCGCCAGCTCCTCTATGACGGCGGCTTCGAGCTCAAGGCCGTCGTCCGCAGCATCGGCGCCGCCACCGGGTTCCGCCGCGATGTGCTGGCGGCGGCCGCGCTGTTCACGAACGTCCCGGGCCTGAACACGCTGTCGCGGCGCACCGGGACGGAAAACCTGCTGTTCAAGATCCGGAAGAATCTCTTCGAAACCATCGAGTTCGTCGCCCAGAAGCCCGCCGATTGATCGCCAAGCTCACCGGCTCGTTCTGGGTCCGAGCGCTGCTCACCATCGCGGTCCTCGTGCTGCTCGGGAGCCGGATCGATCTGCGTCAGACGGGCGCCGCCCTGGCCCGGCTGGACCTTCGGCTTGCGCTTGTCGTCCTCGCCCTGGTGGCGGCCGATCGTGCGGTGATGATCTGGCGCTGGATCATTCTGCTCCGCGCTCGCGGCACGGCGATCACCGCGTCGAGCGCCGCGTCGATCTACCTCGTGAGCTCGTTCGTCGGCGGCTATACCGCGCTGGCCGGTGATGCCGCCCGCGCCTACACGCTGTCGCGCCGGACGGAGCAGGGGAGCGAGGCGGTGGCGTCGGTCGCCGTCGATCGGCTGCTCGGGCTCCTCTCGATTCTCGTGATCGGGCTGGTGGGCATCGCCGTGGCCGGAGCGCAGATGGCGGAGAACTCGATCGCCGTCTTCGTGGCCGTCGCGGTCGTTCTCGTCGCTGGCGCGGCCGCGGTCTTGTACGCGGACCGGTGGATTCGGGTCGCGCTGCCGGGAGGCTGGCACGGCACCGGTCCAGGCGGCCGCGTCCTGCGTCTGGCCGACGCGCTCGGCGCCTATCGGGGTCACCGCTCGGCGATCGTGGCGGTGTCGGTGTTGTCGGTCGGCGTGCAGTTGCTGCGCATCCTCCAGGCGTACCTGCTCGGCGTCGCCATCGGCATCGACGTGCCGTTTTCGTATTACCTGCTCTTCATGCCGGCTGGTCTGATTGCGTTGATGATGCCGATTTCGCTCGCGGGCTTCGGCGCGCCCCAGGGCCTGATCGTCTGGCTGCTGCAGCCGCGCGGCGTGCCGCAAGCCGACGCGCTCGCGCTGTCCACGCTCATCGTGCTGAGCGGCATCGTGGCGAATCTGCCGGGCGCCGTCCTCTACCTGCAGACGCCGGGAACGCGTTAGTCCTGCGCCACGCGAACCGCCTGCACGATCTCCCGCTTCGGCAGGCCCCAGAGGGCAAGATCGACCTTCACCAGGTAGTCGCCCGGATTTGCGTAGGTGTGCGTCCGTCGCGCGTTTCCTTCGATTGGCAGGCGTTCTGGGGAGGAGCCGTCGCCGAAGTCGACGTCGGCGGATCCCCAGGCTGGCCGGTTGCCCGGACGCCGCGCATCGATCTCGAATTCGACAGGGATTTGCGCCCGCGGCGCGATGGGTTGGACCTTGAGGGTGGCCGTCGCATCCTCCGGATTCGGAAAGTACGTCGTCAGATCGATGGCGCCCCGCTGCGACGACCATCGAACCCCGGGCCGGTGTGTGAGCTCGAAATGAATCGCGCGATCGCGCGCGTCGCCCGCGTAGAGCATGAAGGCCGGTTTGAAGCGCAGTCCCGTGAGAGCGGCGGCTGAAGAGGCGACTGCGGCGAAGAGGACGATGACAGCCGTCGTCGCCGCCGTCAGGGACCAGCGCCGATCGACCGGCGATCGCATCCGGATCGAAGCTGCAGGACAGGGTAGACGAGCAGGCCCACAGTCACAGCGATCCACACGAGCGTCATCGGTTGTGCGAGCCGGTTGGCGCCGTCGAAGTCCGGAAGGAGCAGCGGGAACATCCATCCGCCGATCGTCGCGCCATGCAGGAACGCCTCGCTCTTGACGAGGTGGGCGTTGTAGGTCAGTCCGGTCTGAATCGAGATCACCGCCGAGAGGATCAGCGCCAGCCGGAACCACACGATCTTCGCAAAGGCGGCCGCTGCATCGGCAAGCGGGAGCGCGAGCAACGGCACGACGGCCGCGACGAGACGAAGCGGTGTCGTGAACGCGCCGGTGTATCCATGTCCCGCGGCCGGGATCGCAATCGCGAGGACCGCAAACGCGACCGTCAACGCAGCGCCTCTGTTCTTGCGCCACATCAGCCAGAGTCCGGGCAACGCGAACAGGTACACGGGTGCGTGCGCGATGAGTCCCCACGTGCGATCGAACCAGAACGCCGGCAGATCGCGCCAGGCGCGGGCTGCGGAGAACAGCGCGACGTCGGGCATCAGCGAGTACAGGGCCCAGGGCATCGCGCTGCCGGTGACGTGATAGTAGTACGCGGCCATCAGAACCAGCGGGAGGACAAGACCCGCCAGGAATGCGCGCGTCACCCGGTCGCTCGCGTCGTTTCGCGATCGCGACGGCGACACCGGCGCCAATCGTGAGCGGCAGGAATCGAGGATGAAGCCACGGGAGGAAGCCCGCGGCAATGCCGTACGCGACCGCCGGCACGACGTCGCGCGTCGGTAGAAAACACAGCGAATCGCACGAGCATCGTCACGAGCAATCCAGCCGCGACCTCCGGGTAGTACTGGTAGGCGAACGCCGAGACCGGCAGGCTGAGAAAGACGACGGTCGTGATCAGCCACGAGATGATGGTCTCGCCGGTGTAGGTCCTCAGCAGCCGGAACAGCGCGAGGCCCCACAGCAGGTAAAGAATCAGAACGCTGATGTTCGTGGCGTACAGGTCCGTCGGAAATTGCGGATGCCACGCCTGCGCGTGCCCGAACGATCGGTCAATCACGTAGCCGGGCAGCAGCAGCAACGAGATGCCCGGGTTGTGGACCTGATAGACGCCTCCGCGTTTGCCGTCCACGAACCAGCCGCCTTCGGACTTCGCATGGAGTGGCGGCGGCGCCGCAAGCCCGAGCCGGCGGCGAACGTCGGACATCAGATCGGATGCGAGGCTCTGCGTCGCGGTCCCGAGATGCCTAAGGTTTCCCGTGAGATCGGGCCTGAAACCCGACGGCAGGTCAGCGATGGGGCCGAGCTCGGCGACGTCCATGCCGCGCCCTCGATACCAGTTCTCCAGGTAGCGCAGATACTTCGGCTCGTCGCCGATCAGGACCGACTGGAACCGGGCCGTTGGCGAAGAGAGCAGCGAGGACGTCGCCAGAACGGCGACCAGACCAACTTCGAGCCAGCGGCGATCGAAGCGCGCCGGCAACTTGGCGGCCGGGAAGACGAGCATCAGCGCGATCGCGAGAAACAGCCAGAGGCGAAGATCGATGGCGACGTAGAGCCATGGCGCCGCATACGGCCACAGCGGCGTCGCCAGCATCGCGATGGCAATGACCGGAAGGACGAGTAGCAGCAGCGGCGACAAGTCTTCGCGAGCGGAGACAGCGCGCACGAGCAGGGCGCCGACGTAGCCGATGACGACGGCCAGGACGAACCCCTGGATGGCCCGCCACAACGTGACTCCGGCGGCGTCGATCAAGAGCGAGAAGTTGTCGAAGAGGTACTCGAAGACGTCGCGCGGGCGGCGGCAGGAGGAACTCCGGCTTCCAGCCGCTCCAGACGAGGAGCTGCCAGACGCCGAAGAAGAGGGCGCGTTGCGCAGCAGCTTCGGCCACGGTCGACGCCCAGAGCCGCGCCGCGCGGCTCGATCTTCCGGTCGAGCGGGACGTCGAGTGCGTCGAGCCCGGCGACGCATCCGTGTCGATGCGGTCGTCCGGTGCCGGCAGCTGTCCGCTGGTCGCGCATGGCGCGGCTCACCTCGGCGCGCAGCTGGTCGGTGATCGACGCCGCGAGCGTCGCGACGTCGGGCGAGTCGATGCGCCGCGGCCGCGGGATCTCGACCGGGTACTGCTGCGATGACGCGCCCGGGCCGGCTCGACAGCAGCACGACGCGGTCGCCCAGGCGGACGGCCTCGCGGACGTTGTGCGTCACGAACAGGACCGCGAGGTCCTGCTCCCGCCAGATGCGCTCGATCTCGTCGTGCAGCAGGTCGCGGGTCATCGCGTCGAGCGCGCCGAACGGCTCGTCCATGAGCAGCACGTCGGCGACACTGCGACGAGCGCGCGGGCGAGCGCGACCGCTGGCGCATGCCGCCCGAGAGCTCGTGCGGGCCGCTTCGTGGCGAACTCCTCGAGGTTGACCATCGCGAGGAGCTCGTCGGCCCGCGTGCCGGCGATCGGCCTTGCCGACGCCGTCGAGCCGCAGCGCGAGCTCGACGTTGCCGCCGGCGGAGAGCCACGGGAACAGCGCCGCGTCCTGGAACATCAGGCGCGTGCGGCCCTCGACCTCGATGGTCCCCGCGCTCGGCCGGTCGAGACCGGCCACGAGGTTCAGCAGCGTGCTCTTCCCGCAACCGGACGCGCCGAGGATGCAGACGAACTCGCCCTGCGCGAAGGTCGAGCGACACCTTGTCGAGCGCGTGGGCCCGCGTTCGACGTGTCGCCGAAGACCTTCGAGACCTCGCGCACCCGGACTGCCGGCGTGTCCGCCGGCCTCGCTCCGGGGGGACGGAGCGGACCGGCCGGCAGGCCACGCGTGGGCGGCGCCGTGGCGCCCGCCGTCACGGCTGCGCGATAGTCCGGCTGACCGTTCTTCTTCAGAACCTTGTTCAATAGCTTGAGATTGTAGAGATCCTTGAGGTCGGCCTTCGTGAGGGCGACCGCCCCCGGGAGGCCGAGCGACGCCGCGTCCTTCGCGGACTTCTGCGAGCGACGACGGGGATCGGGTCCGCGGTGAACGAGATGTTGTCGAACGACGCGGTCACGAGCTCCGGGGCGATCGGCTTGCCGGTGTCGGCTCCGATCTTGTTCGACCACGTCGTCCTCGGCCTGCCGCGAGTCTGCTCGTCGTTGATGAAGTCGACCGCCTCGACGTGGCCGGTGAGCAGCGCCTGCACGAGTCGGGGTTGCTCGTCGAGGAACGTCCTTGCGCACGAGCAGGTTCGTCGTCACGTACTTGCCGTCCGGCCACAGGTCGGCCTCGTCGACGAGGATCTTGCCGCCGCCCTCGTCGACGAGGCGCGTCGCCCACGGCTCGGGCACCCACGCGCCGTCGATCGTCGTCGTCCTGGAAGGCCGTGAGCGTGACGCGTTGTCCTGCGGCTGGATCGACGACGTCGCCGCCGCCGCGCGGTGTCGGTCTCGAGGCCCTTCTTCTTCAGCCAGGCGCGGAGCGCGACGTCCTGGGTGTTGCCGAGCTGAGGGCGTCGCGAGGGTCTTGCCCTCGAGGTCCGTGGCGCTTCTTGATGTCGGGCTTGACGACGAGGTACGCCCCACCGGACGCGACGCCCGGAGACGACCTGGACCGCCGCCTCTGGACTGCACGAACGCCGACACCGTCGGGTTCGGGCCGATGTAGCTGACGTCGAGCGAGTCGGACGAGGAGCGCCGTGATCGACGTCGGGCCCCGCGTTGAAGATCGCCGCTCGAGCGTGGTGTCGCCGAGCGCGTCCTCGAAGAAGCCCTCCTCGAGGCCGACGAGCGCCGGGGCGTGCGTGACGTTGGGGAAGTAGCCCAGCCGGAGCGTGTCGGCCTCGTTCTGGGTGCGGGTCGATGCCCCCGCGGGACGACGTCGCGAGGAGGCGCGAGGCCGAGCACGAGGCCGAGGGCGGCGCCGAGGGCGATCGACCGCACGCGGCGGGTGGTGACGGCGGACACGGGAGGGCCTCCTGACTCGTAGTATTGTCGAGTAAGTTGTCAGGTAAGGTCGAGAATATAGACATCGGTTGGAGCGTCGTCAAGTCATCCGACAGACCCGTATCCCGACGGAAGCGCCATGTGGATCACCCGGCGCACCGACTACGCCACCCGGGCCGTGCTGGCCCTGGCCCTGGCCGATGACGACCGGCCCCGCAAGATCCACGACATCGCCGAGCCCACGAGCACGCCCGTGACCGTGCTCGAGCAGGTGCTCCCCCAGCTCCGCAGCGCCGGGATCGTGCGCTCCGAGCGGGGCCGCCGGCGGCTACCGGCTCAACCACCCGGCCGAGGAGATCACCCTGGGCGAGGTCGTGCGGTTGATCCAGGGCCCGCTGGCGCCGATCGCCTGCGCGACCCGCAGCGAGCCCGAGCCGTGCCCGATGGAGATCGGGCTGCGCGCTGCGCGACTGTGGCCGACGTCCGCGACGCGACGATCGCGATCCTCGACGCGACGACGTTCGCCGATCTCGCCGCGCGCGCCGGCGGGCGCTGGACGAAGATCGAGGATCGCGCCGACGCCGGCGAGATGACGGTGCGTCCGAGACCCGGCTGCCGTCCTCTTCGACTTCT
Organism: uncultured Acidobacteriota bacterium; assembly: GCA_963731545.1. Classification (GTDB taxonomy): domain Bacteria; phylum Acidobacteriota; class Vicinamibacteria; order Vicinamibacterales; family CAVVIG01; genus CAVSWN01. The sequence continues at coordinate 302,483 of CAVSWN010000004.1, forward strand.
ACGGCACCCTCGGCCGGGCCTCCAACTGGATCTCGGTCGACGTCGTGCTGGCCGAGCACGGCGTGCGAGCTGGGCGACGAGCGTGCAGCAGCCGCTACTGGGAGAAGAGTGGGCTTCGACGGGATCGAGCACCTGGAGCACTCCCACAGCCGCGACCGCTGCGTTCGCGTGGCAGCAGGACCCGGATCCTCTCGATGCTCTCGGAGACGGGACCTGCACCCCGGCGAGTACGAGCTCGGTGCTTCCAGAAGCTGCACGCCGGGAACGAGGACCCGCGTGCTGGAGGCCTACGAGGAGTCCAAGCCGGGGTGCTGGCACGCGCTGCGGGAGCGAGGGCATCGTCCTGGGCATCTGCTCGAACTGGGCCCTGGGACCTCGCCGAGGCCGTCGAGGAGGCCGGGCTGACCGAAGCCGTCGACGTCATCGTCTCGTCCGCATGGGCCGGTGCACGCAAGCCCCACCGAGGATCTTCGAGCACACGCTCGCCGAAGCTCGGCGTCCCGGCACCGGAGGTCGTGTTCATCGGGGACACGTGGGGGCCCGACGTCGTCGGCCCCCGAGCCGCCGGGATGACACCGGTCTACCTGCGGCAGGCAGAAGGTCACTGGCCGGACGAGACCGCGCCCTCACCATCGGTCGACCCCGACAGTGAGGGCATCGCGATCGCACCAGATCTGCGCTACCTCCTCCCGATCCAGCCAGGCCTGACGCGACCAGGCCCGATCCGACGAGCACTCAAGGGAAGCCCCTCGTGACGACGACCCTGCCTCCCGGCGACACCACGAACCACGTCCCCGCCACGCCGGAGCTGGACCGCGGCCGCGCTCGTCGGCCGGCGTCTCGCGGGCCGCGTTCGACTCCGGACGCACCCGCCCGCTCGCGTGGCGGGCGTGCGCAGCTCCAGGCGCTCCGTACGATGCTCACCGAGCGGGAGCCCGACCTGCTCGACGCGCTCGCCGCCGACCTCGGCAAGCCCGCGCCTCGAGGCGTGGGCGACCGAGATCGGGTTCGGCCTCGCCGAGCTCGATCACACGCTGAAGCACCTCGGCGCTGGATGCGGCCGCAGCGGGTGCCACGCCGCTGTCGCCAAGCCCGGCCGTCGTCGTCGTCCGCGAGCCCCTCGGCGTCGTGCTGCGTCATCGCGCCGTGGAACTACCCGGTGCAGCTCCCCGCTCGCCCCGATGATCGGCGCCATCGCCGCCGGCAACTCCGTCGTCTGCAAGCCGAGCGAGGTCGCGCCGCGACACCTCGGCCGCGCTCGCGCGCTCGATCCCCGAGTACCTCGACCCCGCCGCGTCGGGTCGTCGAAGGCGGCGTCGCCGAGACCACGAGCTGCTCGACAGCGCTTCGACCACATCTTCTACACGGGCAACGGCGGTCGGCCGCGTCGTCATGGAGGCGGCCGCCGAAACACCTCACGCCGGTCACGCTCGAGCTCGGCGGCAAGAGCCCGGCCATCGTTGCGGCACGCCGACCTCGAGGTCGCGCCCGGCGCATCGTGTGGGGCAAGTTCATCAACGCCGGCCAGACGTGCATCGCCCCGGACTACGTGCTCGTCGAGCGGCGGTGCCGACGAGCTCGGTCGGCGAGATGGCGCGCCATCGTCGACGTTCTACGGCGACGACCCGACGGCCAGCCCCGACTACGCGCGATCGTCAACGAGCGCCACTTCGAGCGGCTCGACGAGCTCTCGAGTCGGGAACCGCGTCGTCGGTGGCGAGCCCGACGCGGAGGACCCGCTACATCGCGCCGACGGTCCTTCGCAACGTCGCGCCCGAGTCGCCGTGATGCAGGAGGAGATCTTCGGCCCGATGCTGCCGGTCCTCGCGGTCGACGACGTCGACGAGGCGATCGCGTTCGTGAACGATCGCGCAAGCCGTTGGCGCTCTACGTCTTCACCGACGACGAGGAGGACGCGAAGCGGGTGCATCGGCGCCCGAGCTGCGGCGGCGCGTGCGTCAACGCGACGCTGATACACGTCAGCGTCCCCAACCTGCCCTTCGGCGGCGTCGGCGAGAGCGGGATGGGCGCCTACCACGGCAAGCGGCTTCGACACCTTCAGCCACCGCGAAGACGGTGCTCGCAAGTCGGCGCGCCCGACCCTGCACCGCTACCCGCCGTACACCGACAAGAAGGAACGGCTCGTGCGCCGCTTCCTGTGACTGCGCCTTCGCTCGCCGCTTCCGAAGGCGAGCACCTTCCCGACGGCTGGGGCGACACCTCTGCACCGGACGACACGCTCCTGCGCCCGCGTACACCGAGGGCTTCGCCGACCTCACCGAGACGCTCGGGCACGCCGGCGGCCAGCCGACGGTCCGTACCGACGACTTCGTCGCGTACGACAGCC
>CAVSWN010000005.1:0-166598 GCA_963731545.1 uncultured Acidobacteriota bacterium
GGCGAGCAGGACTACCGCGTGCCGTACCACGCAGAGCCTCGAGTTCTATTCCACGCTGCAGCGGCAGGGTGTGCCCTCGAAGCTGATCGTGTTTCCCGACGAAGGGCACTGGATTCTCAAACCGCAGAACAGTGTGTTCTGGTCCGGCGAAGTCCTCGGCTGGCTCGGGCAGGCATCTGCAGGCGACGACGGGGGCCACAGAAGAGCTCTCGATGACGACCGCCGTCGAGGCGCATCTCGACGTTCCCTGGTACCGTCAGGTCAACGCGGACGCAGTGGCGCGCGTTTCTCTGCGACGTGGCTCGGGTTGGGTGCTCGACGGGTTCGACTTCACCATCCTCACCTTTCTTCTGGTCGACATCGGCCGGACGGGGGTTCAGCGTCGATCAGGCGGGCGGGCTTGGCGCGCTCGGCAGCGTCACGCTGCTCTTCCAGCGTCGTCGGCGGCATTGGCGCGGGGACCGCCGCGGATCGCTGGGGCCGCAAGGGCCCGCTGATGTTCTCGATTCTTTGGTACTCCGACCTTCGCCTTTCTGAGCGGGTTCTCGACCAGCTACGGCATGCTGTTCGCGCTCCGCGCGCTATTCGGGATCGGCATGGGCGGCGAGTGGGCAGCGGGCATGCCGTTGACGCTCGAGCACTGGCCGGCGCATCTGCGCGGCAGGGTGTCGGGCATGCTGCAGGCCGGTTGGTGGAGTGGGGCTACATCGTCTCGTCCCTGGTCTTACCAGTTCGTGTATCCGCTCGTCGACCGCGGCGACGACTTCGCGTGGCGGGTCGATGATGTGGATCGGGGATCCTCCCGGCGCTGCTCGTGCTGTGGATCAGGTCGGGCGTGACCGAGAGCCCGGTGTGGCTGGAGCGGCAGCAGCACCTGAAGGGCCGGAGCGAGCATCGAGGCATGTCGCTGGCTCACCTGTTCAAGCGCGACTTGATCGGCGTCACCCTCCAAACGTCGATTCTCATGGCCGGTTTCATTTTTCCTACCACTCCATCTCGTACTGGTTCGCGACGTTCCTTCGATCGCAGCAAATCACGCCGCTCGGTACATGCTATTGCTCAATTTTGGCGGCGTTACGGGGGCGATGACCGCGGGCCGCCTCTCGGAAACCGCGCTGGGCCGGCGGGGTTCCGCTACGGTCATGATGGTTGCCGGCATGGCGTCGATTCCGCTGTATCTCTATACGTCGAACGCGGTGTTGATGGGGCTCGGCGCGCTCGCAATCGGATTTCTTGCCGCGGGCTCGTGGGGCATCGTGCCGACCTATCTGAGCGAGCGCTTTCCCACCGTCGCGCGGGCGGCTGGAGCGGGGTTCGCGTACCACGCCGGCGCAGCGCTGGGATCCTTCACGCCGCAGTTCATCGGGTTGTTGCAGGATCGCGGCACGCCGCTGGCAGATGCCATGGCGCTGTGCATCGGCGCGGCCGGCGTGATCGTCATCGCCGTTCTCTGGATGGGACCCGAAACGCGCGGACGCGTCTTCAACGCGGCGGAGTAGGCGCAAAGACCGCTCTGCGCTACGGCTCAAACCGAACGCTTTTCCATAAGGCCGCGGCGTCAAACATGCGGCCGTCGCTGATCGTCCAGCGGACCAGGCGGATGTTCCGGATTCGTCCAGCGGGTTGGCTCGAGGATCACCAGATCCGCACGCTTACCGCGTTCGATCGTGCCGAGCTCCGCGTCCAGCTTCATCGCTCGCGCCGGGACGATGGTCGCCGCCTGGATCGCCGCCAGCGCTGGCAGCCCCGCTTCGACGTAGAGCTCGATCTCGCGATGCACGCTGTGGCCCGGAATGCCCTCGTCGGTCCCGACGACAACGGGGACTCCGGCCGCGTGCAGCGCCTTCACGATGCGTAGACCACGCTCGAGTCGCGCGCGAGCGGCTGCGGCATCGATCCCCGACGTCCCGGCGTTCGAGAACAGGCGATTGAGCGGCTGCGGAATCTTCGTCATCCCCGGCTGAAACGCCGCTACCGGCGCTCCCGCGGCATGTCCCAGCAATTCGTTCCACGATTGCGTCGGATCGACGACGGTCTTGTGCTCGCGCAGGAAGGCGATCGTGCGAGTCACGTCCTCCGAGCCCGCCTCGCCGCGGATCGCCAGATGCGCGATCTGGTCCATGCCGGCGATACGGCCTGTTCGATCGTCATCCCGTTGGAATGTGGCCGGTCACCGTCATGCCGAGCCGGTGCGCTTCCGCGCAGAGCGCCTCGACGAGCGGCGGCGTCAGCAGGCTGTAAACCTTGATCTGGTGAAATCCGGCGTCGTGGTATTTCCCGACGATGCGTTTCGCTTCGTCCGGCGTGGCGGCGTAGTAGACGCCGAACGCATTCGGGCCGGCGCCATCGACGAGGCCGGCCAGCAGCAACCGCGGTCCGGCGGCTCGCCGCGACACGATGGCATCGCGCAGCGCGGTGATGAACTCGAATTCGTTCCCCATGTCGCGAACGGTCGTGACGCCCGCGGCGAGATAGACCGGCGCCCATTCGATCTGCGTGACGTGCGTATGCATGTCCCACAGGCCCGGCACGATGGTCTTGCCGGCAACGTCAACGGTCGGCACGCCGGACGGAATGGTCACCGCGCCGCGCGGTCCGACGTCCGCGATCCGGCCGTCGCGGATGACGACGACGCCGTCGGCGATCGCGTTGCCGCGCGCGCCGTCGATCGTCGTGAGACCGTCGACAATGGTCGCGCCGACGAGCGCGAAGACGCCGCTCCTCGCCGGCGGGTGGCGAGTCGTGATGGCCTCGAGATCCCGATGCGATCGCGGGTGGCGCGCTCGACGAACTACGCGAGCCCCGGCTCGAGATCGTCACGCACGGCTTCGAAGCTCAGACCACCGGCGCGCGTGATGGCGGCGGCCAGCGAACCGCGCTCGTCCAGCCAGAACGTTTCGCGGCCCCAGACGACGCCGTCGACGACGTATCGATCGAGCGGGAACGTTCGGCCGCCGATGCGCATCGTCTCGCGGCCGCGCGCTTCGACGATCACCTCGTTCTCCGGCAGGCCGGGCACCGTCATGAGCGTGCGCGGCCGGCCGTGCTGCCTTCCAGTAGCGCAGCATCAACATCTGCGCTGAGAAAGGCGCATAGCCGTCCACGGTGAAGAATTGCGCCGGCAGGGCCACACGAGCCTCGCCGCCGTCGGCGCGCACGCGCGCTTCCCGCCCGGTCGATCTCGACCTCGGAATCGACGTTCACGAACCGGTAGCTCTTGCCCTTGGCGCTGAAATGCACGGGCGTGAAATCCGGCGCCGTGCGAAGCGTGGCCGCGAGCTGCACGCGCCCGCCGCGGTCGGTGAAGTCGAAGTCGGCGGAGAGCTGCAGCCCGCCATCGCTCGCCGACCGCGCAATCTCGTACCGCTCTGTTCCGATTGGCTTCTGGACGTAGTGCAGACGCAGCGTCGCCTGCTCGAGCGGCGCCGGGCGCTGCTGCCAGGCCACGCAGGTCAACGCGACGGCGACGATGGGAAGTGTTCGCATCTACTTGATGGAGGCGCCGGCTCCGATCACGAGCATCGTCGTCCGCGGGCTGCCTGGGATTGGTCCGAACGGCGGACCGGGATTGATGGCGTAGAAGCGCACGTCGAAGCTGAACGCGACGTGCTTCTTGGCGAACCAGCGTGCGCCGCCGCCGTAGTTGATGGTTTTCAACCGTGCCAGATCGGAGGGAAACGCCGCGCGGCCGTCCGGAATCACGGACCAGGTGGATTGCCCGATGCCGCCGCTGATGTAGCTCCAGCCGTGGCCGGTACCGAAATTGAAGGACAACTGCGCTCCGGCCGTTTTGAACTTTTCTTCCGTCGCACGGAGAGGCACCGTTTCTGTTCCGGCCGGTGGGGTCGCCTGCGTCGCAGGCGGCTTCTTGCGCGCGCGGCTCGCGGCAACCTCGCCGCCGAAGCCGAATGTGATGGCGCGGAAGCGCAGGAAGTAGACGTGGGCACCCACCTGCATGCCGAGTCCGCGCCCCGGCAGCTCGGTCACGACCAGGTCGCGGCTTGCCGCCAGCGACGGCGCATTGGGAAAGCGCGGCACCGTGCCGTGGACGTCGAAAACAAAGGGTCCGATCTTCGGCGGCGGATCCTGCGCGCGACGCGGACGGCGCCACGCACAGAATCGATAGCAGCAGAATGGCGTATTTGGTCAAAAGGCGAGATGATCCGGCGTCCAGATGACCAAATAATACGGCATGCAAATGCCAATGCTCCACGACATGTTCTACCTGAACCTGCCGGTCGCGGAGAAAATCGTGCGGCCGTTCATCGTGTACCTGTTTCTCATCGTCGGCTTGCGTCTCGCCGGCAAGCGCGAGCTGGCGCAGTTGAACCCGTTCGATCTCGTGCTGCTGCTGACGATCTCGAACACAGTGCAGAACGCTATCATCGGCGAGGACAACAGCGTGACGGGCGGGCATGATTGGCGCGGCGACGCTGCTGGCCATGAACTACCTCGTCGCGTGGGCGTCGTATCGGAGCCCGCGGCTGGAGAAACTCGTGGAGGGCGATTCGACATTGCTGATCGAAAATGGCGTCCTGCAGCGCGGCCGTACGCAGACCGAGTTGGTGACCCGCACGGAGCTCGAAACGGCGGCGCACAAAGAGGGCTTCTCTTCGCTCGACGAAATCGACCGCGCCATCCTCGATCCCGGAGGCAACATCGCCTTCTTCCCGAAAAAGCCGACAACGGAAGAGTCGCGACACGAGGTCATCATGCAACGACTGGATCACATCTCAGCGCAGCTGGCGGCGCTGCGGGCATGACCCGCGACGTACGTTTCACGCAGAACACGCAGAACACGCGGAGACTCTTTTGGGCCGTTGTTTCTGGGTTTCCGCGATTTCTGCGGTCTCTGCGTTGATCGTCGTGATCAGCGCGCAGTCGCGCCCGCGTGCGCGCGACCTGGGAATTACTCCGGGCGTGCTCGCGCCTGGTCCGTTGAACGCCATCACCGACGTCGACGGCGTGCGCGTCGGCCACACCACGCTCGTCCAGGGCGAAACCGTGCGGACCGGCGTCACCGCCATCGTGCCGCACGCCGGCAACGTGTTTCAGGACAAGGTGGCCGGCGCGGTGTTCGTCGGGAATGCGTTCGGCAAGCTCGCAGGATCCACGCAGGTCACGGAACTCGGCACCATCGAAACGCCGATTGTCCTGACCAATACGTTGAGCGTCGGGACCGCCATGGACGCCGTCGTCCGCTACACGCTCGCGCAGCCGGGCAACGAGCGCGTGCGCTCGGTCAACGCGCTGGTCGGCGAGACCAACGACGGCGGACTGAACGACATCCGCGGGTTGCACGTGACCCGCGATCACGTGCTGGACGCGATCCGCAACGCGAAAACAGGGCCTGTTGTCGAAGGCGCGGTCGGCGCCGGCACGGGGACGATGTGCTACGGGTGGAAGGGCGGGATCGGAACGTCCTCGCGGAAGACCAACGGCGGCTACACCGTGGGCGTGCTGGCGCAGACCAATTTCGGCGGCAACCTGACGATCGCGGGCGTGCCCGTCTTCCGATTGCTGCAACCGCCGCGTCGCCAGCAAGCTGACGCTGGCAGCTCGCCCTTCGACAGGCTCAGGACGAGCGAGGCGCAGAACAGCGCTGATGGGTCGTGCATGCTCGTCGTCGCCACTGACGCCCCGCTCGACGCGCGCGATCTCCAGCGCCTGGCCGCTCGAGCGGTGTTCGGGCTGGGCCGGACGGGATCCGCCTACAGCAACGGGAGCGGCGACTTCGCGATCGCGTTTTCGACGTCGCCCGAGATGCGGAGCCGGTTCAACGAGACGGCCGCCCGCGCGCGCCAGATCCTGCCGATGGACGCGACATCGCCGCTGTTCGAGGCAGCGCTCGAGGCCACCGAGGAGGCGGTCTACAACTCGCTCTTTCAGGCGACGACGGTGCGATCGGCGAGCGGAACCGGTGAAGCGATTCCGATCGACCGCGTCCGCGAGCTGTTGAAGCGATAAACGTAGACGACGACCCACGTGTCGAGCCCCGAGGCGGACACATGGGTCCGCCCCTGCCAGAGTGAATGCGTATCTATCTCGCGTGCACGGTTCGCGGCGATCGCGGTGGCGTCGCCGCGGGGCGCGCGATCTGCGAACGGCTTCGTCGCCACGGCCACGACGTGCTCACCGCGCACCTGCTCGACGACAACGTCGAGACGGCGGAGTCGCAGCTCACCGAGGAAGCCGTGTTCCGCCGCGATCTCGACTGGCTCTCGAGCTGCGATGTGCTCGTCGCCGAGGCGTCGGGATCGAGCTTCGGCGTAGGGTTCGAGGTCGGGTACGTCCTCGCGGGCGCCGATCGAACGGGCCAGCGGGTCGTGTTGCTCTACGATCGCGCACGCGCCGCGAACGTCTCGAGGCTGGTCGTGGGCAACGTCGCACCCGCGCTGCGAGACCCTGGCGTACAACTCAGTCGACGAACTCCTGGCCTTCATCGATCAGCGCTTCGCACCTGCGTAGCTCCGCACCGTTCTCGGTGCACACGGCGAAGAGCACCGTGTCTCCGCCGTAGAGCGCCACGCCGGCGCACTCGCCCACCGCGTTCACGACGTACAGCTTCACGTTGAAATTTGGCAGCCCCCGGCTGTTCAGGAGCTCGGGTTCGATCGCAGCTGTCCTGGATCTCGCGCAGCGCTGCCATGCCCGCGTCTTTCGGCGACATGCCCTGACGCATGGCGCTGACGACCGCAAAGCTGGAGAGGCTGTAGAGATTGGCTTCGCCGCGTCCGGTCGATCCCGCGGCGCCCACATCCTGCCGGACGTACAAGCCCGCGCCGAGAATCGGCGAGTCGCCGACGCGGCCCGGAATCTTCCAGGCCAGCCCGCTCGTCGTCGTCACGCCGCAGATGTCGCCGCGAGGGCCGACGGCGCTGCAGTTGATCGTGCCCCACAGATGGTTCGCGTCGATCAGCCCTTCGCGCGAGAGCTCGAGCCCGACCTCGTATCCCACGCGCAGGCGGCTCGCGGATGGCGCGTCGGCCGGAAGGGTGGCGAGCCGCGCGTCGACGCGACGCTTCCATTCCAGCCACAACGCGCGCGAACTCGGCGTCATCAACTCTTGTGTTTCGAACCCGCACGAGCGGGCAAACGCCAGCGCTCCGTCGCCGGCCAGCAGATGATGCGGCGTGTCGAGCAGCACGCGACGCGCGACTGCGGCAGCCGTGGCAATGCCCTGCAGCGCGGCCACGCCACCGGCGCGGCGTCGCGGACCATGCATGCAACTGGCATCGAGCTCGAGCACGCCGTCCGCGTTCGGTAGACTGCCCAAGCCAACGCTGGTCTCGCCGGGATCCAGCTCGACGATCGTCACACCCTCGACGACAGCATCCAGCACGTCTGCGCCTTCGGTCATCAGACGGAACGCACGCTCGACGCATGTCTCGGTGCCGCCGTTCCTGAATTGATGCCCGTTTGCCGACGCGATCACGATCGGTTTCATCGAATTGGATCATTATGAACGTTGACGTCTTCGCGCGCGCGCGATTACGATCTCTGGTCTTGCCCATCACGGTTCCCGAGCGACACATTCCACTCCCAGCCATTCGCGACGCCGCCACGGCCATCTACGATGCGGCCGTGCGAACGCCGCTCGTTCGCGTGGACGTTCGCGACCGCGGCGTCGATCGCGACGTCGATCTGTACCTCAAGCTCGAAGTGCTGCAGCCGATCGGCTCGTTCAAGATCCGCGGCGCCTACAACGTCGTCCGCCAGCTGACGCGCGACGAGCTTCGGGACGGCGTGTGGACGGTCAGCGCCGGCAACGCGGCGCAAGGCGTCGCGTTCGCCGCACGGAAGGCCGGCGCACGTTGTTCTGTTCTGGTGATGGATACGGCGCCGGAGGCGAAGATTCGCGCCATCGAGCGGCTCGGCGCGACGATCGTGCGCGCGTCGTACGACGAATGCTGGCGCACGGTCGAATCGCACGGCTCCGATCGCATGACCGGACATTTCGTGCATCCCTTCGACGACGATCGCTTTATCGCGGGCAACGGCACGGCCGGCCTCGAGATCCTCGAGGACCTGCCCGACGTGGACGCGATCGTCGCGCCGCTGGGTGGAGGTGGCTTGCTGGGCGGGATTTCAGCCGCGGTGCAGGAGCTCAAACCAGGCACGCGGGTCTACGCCGCCGAGCCCGAAACCGCCGCGCCCCTGTCGGCCTCGCTCGCCGCGGGCCGGCCTGTGTACTTCGAGAACTGGCAGGCGTCGTTCGTGGATGGCGCCGGCGGCAAATCGGTGCTCGCATCGATGTGGCCGCTCCTCGCCCCGCTCGCTGGATCCATCGTGGTGTCGCTCGACGAGGTCGCCCGCGCGATGAAGCTCACGGCCGAACGTGCCCGCGTCATCGCGGAGGGCGCCGCCGGCTGCGCCATCGCGGCCGCGCTCAGCGGACGCGCCGGCACCGGCAAGATCGTCGCCGTCGTCTCCGGCGGCAACATCGATCTGCATCGAAGTTCGCGCGCTCGTTGGCGCGTGTGGACGAGCGCACGATGACGACCGATACGCCGGCCTGCCCGCCATTACCGGAACGCATCAATCGCCTCGAGGAGCTCGCGGTCGATCTCTGGTGGAGCTGGCACCGCGACGCGCGTGAGGTCTTCCGGCACCTCGATTACCGGCTGTGGCGAGCCACCGCGCACAACCCGGTGCGCATGCTGCGGGTGATCCCGCGCAACCGGCTCGAAGAGGCCGCGGTCGACCCGCAGTTCCTCGTGCGCTACGACCGGGCGATCGCCGCGCTCGACGATGCGCGTGCGGCGAAAAATACGTGGTGGTCGAATCGGTTTCCGCACCTGGCGGGCCGGTCGATTGCGTACTTCTCCGCGGAATTCGCGCTGCATCAGTCGCTCGCGATCTACGCCGGAGGACTCGGCGTCCTCGCAGGCGACCATTGCAAGGAAGCCGGCGACCTCGGCGTCCCCCTCATCGGCGTCGGCTTCATGTACCCGCAAGGCTATTTCCACCAGCACGTGTCGGCGGAAGGCTGGCAGGAAGAAAGCTACGAGCGCTTGAACTGGGCGGACGCCCCGATCGAGATGGCGCTGACGCCAGACGGCAAGCCGTGCATCACCCCCGTGCCGCTGGGCGACCGCTCGGTCCTCGTGGCCGTGTGGCGCGTGCTCATGGGCCGGGTGAGGCTGTATCTGCTCGATACCGATCTCGAGGAAAACGCCCCCTGGGATCGCGAGCTGTCGGCGCGCCTGTACGGCGGCGATCGCGAAACGCGCATCCAGCAGGAAATCGTCCTCGGCATCGGCGGTGTCCGCGCGCTCAAGGCCCTCGGATCGGATCCGGGCGTGTTCCATTTGAACGAAGGCCACGCCGGCTTCGTCGTCCTGCAGCGCATCCGCGAGCTGACCGAACGCGGCTCCTCATTCGACGATGCGCTCGAAGAGATCAGGCGGACGACGATCTTCACGACGCACACGCCGGTGCCGGCCGGCCACGACGTGTTTCCGTTTCAGCTGGTCGAAAAACACCTCGCCGGGGCGTGGGGCACACTCGGGCCCGATCACGATCGGTTTCTGGCGCTCGGGGCGTACGACAACGGCGGCGGCACGCAATTCAACATGACCGCGCTGGCCATTCGATCGGCCGGCGCCACCAACGGCGTCAGCCGCCTGCACGGCCAGGTCACGCGCGAAATGTTCGCGCCGATGTGGCCGCACCTCGAGGCGGCAGACCGGCCGGTGGCCTCAGTGACCAACGGCGTGCACGTGCCCACCTGGATCGCGCCGGAGCTCGCGGAGCTGCTCGGCCGCTATCTGGGATCTGATTGGCTCGAACACCATGACGACCCCTCGGTCTGGGACGGGATTCTGGCGATCCCGGACGCCGAGCTCTGGGCGGTGCGGCAGTCGCTCAAGCGGTATCTCTTCACGTTCATTCGCGAGCGCGCGCGGCAGCGGTGGACGGAGGAACATGTCGGCCTCCCGCGCGTGGTCGCGGCGGGCACGCTGCTCGAACCCGATGCGCTGACGATCGGATTCGCGCGCCGGTTCACCGGCTACAAGCGGCCCGAGCTGGTGTTTCACGACGGCGAGCGGCTGGCCCGGATTCTCAACGCGAGCGGCCGCCCGGTTCAGATCATCTTCGCCGGCAAGTCCCATCCCGCGGACGACATCGGCAAACATCATCTGCAGCAGGTCTACCGGCACGCGCTCGAGCCGATGTTCGGCGGGCGCGTCGCGTTCGTGGACGACTACGACCTGCACGTGGCGCATTTCCTGGTGCAGGGCTGCGACGCGTGGTTGAACACGCCGAAACGGCCGCTCGAAGCCAGCGGCACCAGCGGCATGAAGGCGGCGCTCAACGGCGTGCCGCATCTGAGCATCGCCGACGGCTGGTGGGCCGAGGGGTACAGCGACACCAACGGCTGGGTGATCGACGGCGAGCCCGCCGACAACGTCGACGCCGCCGACGCCAACGCGCTCTATCGTCTGCTCGAAGAAGAGATCGTGCCGGCCTTCTACGATCGCGGCGCCGACCAGGTGCCGCACCGCTGGATCGAAGTCGTCAAGCAGGCCATCCGCACCGTCGCGCCGCGCTTCTCGGCGCGGCGGATGGTGAAGGAATACGCAGAGCGGATGTACGCGCCCGCTCTGGAGACGCGGTCAAGTCTCAGTCTGACGTCAAGTCTGAAGTCTTGGCTCGACTAGCTTGAGACATGAGACTTGAGACATGAGACTTCACATCTTCGCCGATGATCGGCGGGTGGTGAATGATCTGGATCTTGTTGCCGTCCGGATCGCTGAAGTAACAGGACCGCGCGCCGTCGCGATGGGTCTTCGGCTTCGCGTCGAGCGTCACGCCCTTCTCCTCGAGAAACGCCGCCCACCGATCCACATCGTCCGCCGTTCGCACGATCAGGCCGAGATGATCGAGCGCGCCGGTGTTCACGCGCGGACCGGTGCGCGCGGTGCAACGCGAGATTGTCTATCCCTGACGAGAGGTACAGGTTGTCCGCGTCGGGCTCCCACTCCACCGCGAAACCGAGGAGCTCGACATAGAAATGTCGCATCGCGTTGAAGTCGTGAACGTTGAGCGCGAGGTGCCGGAGGCCTGCGTGCGAGGGCCGTTCCATGGTGCTAGACTCATCATATGCCACGCAAGTCGGTCGTCAAATCGCGGTGTGCGCTGTGCGGCGCCAAGGAGGTGTCCGAGCCGCGCGGCGAGGAAAAATACTGCCGCGATTGTTGGGACAAGAAAATTGCCGTCGAGGAAATTGTCGCGCGCGAGTTCGCGCTGAAACGCTATATCCGCGCGCACAGCGCGGAGAAATATCTGATCTACCACTCCACGCAGAAACGGCCGTGCGGTCAGCTCATCGTCGTGGACGACGGCTACGACCTGTTCCTGACGCTGATGCTGTACCCCAATTTCGGGTGGGATGAGCCCGCGTACCATCTCGAAGGGCGACCCCGAAGGCCGCCTGTTCTCCGAAATCATGGTGGACGTCGTTGCGGCTGAGGTGATCGAGCCATGGGGCGGCGGCAAGTGGCACATGGAGATCTTCCGCAGCGTCGCGCCGGAACCCGAGGACTGGAACGGCGAGATGTGAACTATAATGCCGCTACCATCTACAGCTTGTCTTTCTGGAGGTTAGTCATGATTCGCGCGCGTTTCGCCGTCGCGACCATCGTCGGCGCCAGCTTCGTCGCCCTCGTCTCGGCGCAGACTCCGGCGCCGCCCCGCCCCCGATGAAGTCGGTCCTCGCCGGCAAGAAGTTCACGCCCCCCGTCCGGGGCGAAGCGACGATCGAGATCGTGAAGACGCCGACCAAACGCGATGGCTCGACGCTCGTCACGAAGATTCAGGCCAAGAACACGTCCGCCGCGCCGATCGCGCGGCTGCGCGTGGCCGAAACCTGGTTCGACAAGGACGGCAACATGATTCCCGGCGGCGAATCCGCCGTGAACGGCCTGCTGCAGCCGGATGAGGTCGCGGTGCTCGAGGTGCGGACGCCCGTGAACCTGAAGATGCTGCAGAGCCAGCTCCAGTTCAGCCACGCCAACGGCACGATCAAAGCGAAAGCCGTGAAGTCGGTTGATCCGCCGAAGGAGCCGGCCGCGAAGCCGGCTGCTGCGAAGAAGTAAGAACGTTAGAAGTTAGAAGTTAGAAGGACTGAGAGGCCGGCGCCGGTCACACGACCGCGCCGGCCTTTTGCATCTGGCCGGCCTATAATCCGCTCGTTCGATGGCCCTCGACGCTGGATTTCGACTCGGGCCGTACGAGATCGTCGCGCCGATCGGCGCGGGCGGCATGGGCGAAGTGTACCGCGCCCGCGATACCAGGCTCGATCGCACTGTCGCCATCAAGGTTCTGCCGGCGTCGCTCGCGGCCGATCCGCAGTTGCGCGAGCGGTTCGATCGTGAAGCGCGCGCCATTTCGGCGCTCAATCACCCGCACATCTGCACGCTGCACGACGTCGGGCATCAGGACGGCGTCGATTTCCTCGTCCTCGAGTACCTCGAAGGCGAAACGCTCGCGGACCGAATCGCAGCCGGCGGATCGGAACGGCCCTCCTTGCCGGTGCACGAAGCGTTGACGATCGCGATTCAGGTCGCCGACGCGCTCGACAAGGCCCATCGTTCGGGAATCGTTCATCGCGATTTGAAGCCGGCGAACATTTTCCTCGTCCGCCGCGGCGCGTCAGCCCCGGTGTCGGCCAAGCTGCTCGACTTCGGCCTCGCGAAATCCGCGGCGCCCGCCATCGCCACCAGCGGTCTCTCGATGGCGCCGACGACGCCGCCGAACCTGACGGCGCAAGGAACGATCCTCGGCACGTTTCAGTACATGGCGCCCGAACAGATCGAAGGCGTCGAGGCCGACGCGCGGACCGACATCTTCGCGTTCGGCGCCGTGCTGTTCGAGATGCTGGCCGGCCGGCCGGCGTTCGAAGGCAAGACGCGCGCGCAGCTGCTCGGCGCGATCTTGAAGGACGAGCCGCCGCCGGTATCTTCGCTGTCCTGAGCCGTCACAGCCGTGCTCGTGGTCGACAAGCTCACCACGAGCGAACTGCTGAATCGCATCGTCAGCACGTGTCTCGCAAAGGATCCCGACGATCGCTGGCAGACCGCGCGCGATCTGCTGCGCGAGCTGAAGTGGGTGTCCGATGTAGGTCCGGCTGAAGCCGGACCCCGCGCTACCGAACGCCGCGACATCGCGCGTACGTGGGGTCCGCCTTCAGGCGGACCTACAGCGTGGGCCATCGCCGGAGTGCTGACGATCGCGCTGATCGCGACCGGAACGCTCGCGTTCCGCCATCTGCGCGAAACGCCGCCCGCCGCTGACACGCTCCAGTTCACGATTCCCGCGCCTGAGAACACGCAGTTCGGCGGCCCGCCTGGCGGCGGCACGGGCGCGGCGACACAGATCGCTGTGTCTCCGGACGGGCGTCAAGTCGTTTTCGTCGCGAAGACGCGCGACACCTACACGCTCTGGATTCGTCCGATCGCGACGCTGGCTGCGCGGCAGCTTCCCGGCACGCGAGGGCGCGGCATTCCCGTTCTGGTCGCCGGACGGCCGGTACATCGGGTTTTTCGCCGCTGGGAAAATGAAGAAAGTCCAGGCCGCGGGAGGACCGCCGATCATCCTGTGCGACGCACCCGCCGGACGCGGAGGAACGTGGAGTCGCGACAACGTAATCCTGTTCTCACCGTTCACGACCGGCGGGTTGCAGCGCGTGTCGGCAGCCGGCGGCGTGCCGGTGCCCGTGTCGGCGCTCGATACGGCTTACGGCGAGAGTAGCCACCGTTGGCCCCATTTTCTGCCCGACGGACGCCATTTCGTCTTCACCGGCTCGATCGGCACGTGCTGCCCGGCATCCAAACCCGCGCGGATACGGATAGGGTCGCTGGATACCAAGGATGCCCCGACGCTGCTGGAGGTCGAGTCGTCGTCTGCTGTCGCCTCCGGCCATCTGTTCTTCATCCGTGACGGGACGCTGATGGCGCAGCCGTTCGATCCGATGCGCGGCGTTTGACGGCCGATGCATTTCCAGTGGCCGAAACCATCGCGGGCGAAGGCAGCCGGTACGGCGTCCTTCTCGGTTTCCGAGAGCGCGACACTCGTATATGCGCATGGTGCGGCCAGCACGTCGGGGCGTCTCGTCTGGTTCGATCGCACCGGCAAGACGCTCGGCACGGTCGGCGATGCAGGGGCGTACCTGACCATTGCGCTCTCGCCGGACGAGCGTCGCGTGGCGGCCAGCATGCAGACGGGCTTGCCCGTCAACCGTGACGTCTGGCTCATCGACATCGCGCGTGGCGTCGAGTCGCGACTCACGTTCGATTCGACGGACGAAGGCACTCCCGTGTGGTCGCCAGACGGCACGCGGGTCGCCTTCTGGAAAGCGGGGACGAAAGCCGGCCTGCACGTCAAATCGGCGAGCGGAATCGGCGCCGAGGAAATGCTGTTTTCGGCCGGCCTCTCAGACGTCCATTGTTTCTCGAGGACTGGTCCGCCGACGGCCGCTTCATCGTGTACGCGGCGCCTCCGAACGGGACCGCGGCCCTGGATCTGTGGATTCATTCCATTGTCTGGCGACCGGAAGCCGATTGCGCTCGCCCAGGCGTCCGGGAGTTCAGGAGTCGAGCCGCGTTCGCTCCCGACAGCCGCTGGATCGCGTACACATCGGACGAGACGGGATCGCCGCAGATTTACGTGCAACCGTTTCCTGCGACGGGCGGCCGATTCCAGCTGTCGAGAGACTGACGGCGCACAGCCGCTGTGGCGGGGGGACGGGAAGGAACTGTTCTTCATGACCGTCAGACGGAACCGTGATGTCCGCCGTCAATCGACACGATGCGAGAGTTTCAGGCCGGTATACCGGAGCCGCTGTTCGCGACGCCCGCGCTCGGCCTAGCGGCACGGCGACAGTACGCCGTGCACGAAGGACGGTAAACGGTTCCTGGTGATCGACTACGGATCGTCAGCCATCAACGCCAACCCCGAGCCGCTGACCGTCGTCGTCAACTGGCTGGCGGCTGTACAGAAATAGACAAGAAGCGCGAACGCCGCAAAGCTCGCAAAGCTGGAGATTTCTTTGCGGTCTTCGCGGTCTTTGCGTTCTCGTCTCTACTTGATTTTGTCGAACTTGACGTCGGTCGCGGCCGACTTCGGGATCGCGACGATGTGGTAGGGATAGGTGATGACCTGCGGCGCTGATCGCATCGGCAGGCGGCGACGCTTCGCGATAGCGCACGCGAAGCACACCGCCCTCGGTCGTGGCGCTGACGATCGTCACGCCGTATCCGGGAGTCGGCTTGGTCCCGAGGAACACGCCGACCACCATCTCTTTTGAAAAATCGGGCGTTGCTTGCGGCGGCGTGGGCAGGTGCGCGCGCCAGAGCGCGTCCCATTCGGCCGGCGTCCGCACCACGACCTCGCGGGCGGCCATGATCTGCGTGTGATCGCCCTGGCTAAGCGTGCGGGGGGATGGAGCGGTCTGTGCGGTCATCAACGACACACCAAGACTGATCAGCCACGAAATCACGAAAACACGAAAGCGAAATCCAGAACTCGATCTGAACTCTGAAGTCTGAACTCTGACGTGTCGGGGGCCATCAGCGCGCCGGCCCCACTTCGATCCGCGCCTCTCTGGTCGCGGGCGGCGTCTGCCCGAGCCGCGACTTCGCCTCGATTTTGAGCACGTACTTGCCGGGCGGAATGTCCTTCAGCGGAATGCTCGCCGTGTAGCCATAGCCGCCGCGCTGGCCGCCGAGGTCGCTCGAGTCGCGCGTTTCCTCGTTTTTGAACAACACCGTGCCTTCATCGGTGGTCACCGTGGCCGTGATGTCTACTTTGTGCGGCGTCGCGCCGGCGTTGTCGTAGACCTCCGCAAACACTTTGATCTCGTCGTTCGCCGGAAACAACCGGACGGCGACCGGCGGCATCGGGAGCACCGCGCGCAGCTGTTCGTCGGGCCGAACCGTCGGCAGCGCCGCGGCCGACGCGCTCGTCAGCACCAGCCCGCTGATGCTGAAGACGCTCTTCTGGAAGTCCGGAACCTCGAGATCGTACAGAACCGAACCGACGTTTCCGCCGGCCGAGTCGTGGGCGCCGAACCGAATCTGGTAGCGCCCGGGCGGAAGATCGACGCGATTGAGCACGCGGATACCGCTCTGCTCGATGCGCGCCTTGGTCTCGGGCCGCAGGTTGGTCATCGCCATCGAGTCGGTCGTGCCGCCTTTGACCTTGCCGTTCGCGTCGATCGCCAGATACGACATCGACACCTTGTCGTTCGGCGAGAGCTGCAGATCGCGCCCGTTCATCTCGACGCCGAGCAGGACGGACGCGTTCGGCGCCGTCCCCTTGAACGGCGCGGCGAAGACGCGCATGGTCAGTCCGCTGACCGGCAGCGGGCTGTCGAGCGCTTCGCGCAGTTCCGGCGGCGTCGGCCCGCTGGCGGCGGTCGTCGAGACTTCGACCTTTTTCGGCGTCAGGTAACCCTTGCGCGCGCGAACGGTGACGTTGGGGCGATTTACTTTCACCTGAATCCGATGATTGCGGCCCGGCCGCGGATCCGGCGGATAGTACGCGAGCACGTAATACGAGCTGTTGTCCGCGACGATCCGTTCGAACCCGGTGGAGACATCGTTGCGATTGACGATCGCGAACCCGCCGGTTTCGTCGGACAGCACACGCAGGCTGTCCTGAGCGAGCTGGAGCTCGTTGCGCAGCGAGCCCGGTCCAACGCCGAGCGTCGTATCGTCGGGATATGACTGGATCTCGATCGACTCGTCGCCGAGGTCGGTCAGCCCGCGCGGGTCGATGCCGTAAATCGACACGTTCGACCGCGTGGCGGCGGCGACGGCTTCGCGGGTTGCGTCGAGCACCATCGACGCGCCGAAATGATTCGACCCGGTCGAGGGAATCATGTCGTGGATGTCGTAGTCGATCCCTTCGCTCACGAAGAGAATCGACTTGCGGCGGCCGCGGACCGACGAGAACCATTCCGCGACGTTCTTGAGCGTGTCGAGGGTGTTTCTGGCATTGAACGCGCGCTCCGCATCGTCGGGATCGTTCAGCGAATCGCCCTGCTGCCGCATATCGCGCGTGCGCATGTACTCGGCCGTCTTGTTGGCGGTGGCGGAGTCGAGCCGGCGCCCCTGCGTCTTGTCCACGGCCGCCAGCAGCAGCCGCTTGTTGGATCGTGAACTCCTGATTGGCGTCGGTCGATCCGGCCGTGTGCACGACCGCCATCAAATCGTTCGCGCCGAGCCGGCGCTCGATGAATTGTTTCGCCGCGATTTTCACGCGCTGCGATCGGCCGAACCGCGTGTGCAGATCGTCGATCACCATCACGTAGACACGCCCGTCGAACGGACGCTCGTTCGTCTTCACGTCGGGCTCGATGGGCGTCGCCGAGACCAGCGTCCGATCGAAGCGCTCGATCGGAATGTCCACGAGCGAGAACGTCGTAATCGCCTGGGACTTGCCGTCCTCCAGCACCTGGAAGTCTTCCTTCTTCAGATCGCGAATCAGGTTGCCTTGCCGATCCGTGACGACGACGTCCACTTCGACGTAGTCGACGCGAAGTTTGAACGTCGGCTGCTGGGTTTGCGGAGTGGGTTGGGGTGGCGGGTTTTGACCGGCTGTCAGAGCCACGCCGGCCAGCACCACCAGGAGCGCCGCGAACTGTGCGCGTGATTTCATGGTGATCACTCTCGGGTCGATTATAGCGGCCCTGGGCGCCGAAGCGCGGAGGGCGAAGGCGGCTATACTGAGCGGGATGCCCTCTCAGGTGGCGGCGCGCCCGACGGTTATCGATGTGGCGGCCGTGCAAGCCGCCCTCCGATCCGACGGCTTGGACGGCTGGCTGCTGTACGACTTTCGGGGCCTGAATCCGATTGCAGCGGACATCACGGCGGTCCACCGTCAGGGCGGGCACCTCGCCACGCGACGCTGGTACTACCTCATTCCGGCCAGCGGCGAACCTCGCGGACTCGTCCACGCGATTGAGAAACATTCGCTCGCACACCTGCCCGGGACCACCGAACGCTACGCCGGACGCGATCAGCTCGAAGCTGGACTTCGACGGTTGCTCACCGGCGTGAAGCGGGTCGCGATGGAGTACTCGCCAGGCTGTGCGATTCCGTACATCTCACGCATCGACGGCGGCACGCTCGAGCTCGTGCGACAGGCGGGCGCCGACGTGGTGTCCTCAGGCGACCTCATCCAGCGGTTCTCGGCCGTGTGGAGCGCGGAACGGATCGCCACGCATCAGGTCGCCTCGGAGAAGCTGTACCGCGTCAAGGATCAGGCGTTCGAGATGGTCGCGCGGCGGCTGCGCGATGGAGTCGCGACCACCGAATACGACATTCAGCAATTGATGGCTGGATGGTTTCGCGACGAGGGGCTGGTCACCGACGCCGATCCCAACGTTTCCGCCGCCGAGAATTCCGGCAATCCGCACTATCTTCCGACGGCGTCCGCGCACCGGACGATTCGCGCGGACGAAATCCTGCTGCTCGACTTGTGGGGAAAGCTCGGCGCCAACGGCGCGGTGTTTGCTGACATCACCTGGATGGGCTACACCGGCCCGACGGTCCCCGACCGTTTCGCGCGGGCGTTCGATACGGTGGCGGCCGCGCGCGACGCCGCGGTCGCGCTGGTCCAGGAAGCCGCTCGCAGTGGACGTGAACTGCGAGGGTGGGAAGTCGATCGCGCCGCCTCGACCGTCCTGAAAGACGGCGGGTACGGGGATCAGATCCTCCATCGCACCGGCCACAGTCTGGGCGAATCGGTCCACGGCGACGGCGTCAACATGGACGATTACGAAACCCACGACGATCGTCGCCTGCTGCCCGGCACCGGCTTTACAATCGAGCCAGGCGTCTATTTCAAGGACTTCGGCGTTCGAACCGAAATCAATATGATCGTGGGCCCGCACGACGCGACCGTCACCGGGCCGATCCAGACCTCAATCCTGAGTCTCACGTAATCGTGGAGGGCGTTCCGATGTCAACCCGCAAGACCACTGTTTTCTATGCGCTCCTGATTGCGGTCGCCTCGCTGGCGGTCGGCATGGTGCTCGCGTCACGGCTGGATCTCACCCCGGCCTCGTCTGCGCAGACGACGATCGCGGTGCCGCCGATGAACAGCGCGCCGATCACCGGCGCCATCGACGCGCAGACCTTCCGCAACATCGCCAAGGCAGCCAAGCCGATGGTGGTCAACATCCAGACGCAGATGAAGACGCAGGGCCGCGACCTGACCGACTTCTTCGGCGGCGGATCGCCCGACGATCTCTTCCATCGCTTCTTCGGCACGCCGGGCCAGCCGGAAGAACCAGGCCAGCAGGGTCAGGCCCCGAACGGCCGGCAGCGCCGGCCGCGCGAGCAGACCACGCGCGCCGCGGGCACGGGATTCATCATCAGCAAGGATGGCTTCATCCTGACCAACAACCACGTCGTCGACGAGGCCGTCAAGATCGAGGTCGGCTTGTTCGGCGACGATTCGGACGTCACCTACGAGGCGAAGGTCATCGGCAAGGACCCGCTCACCGACAGCGCGCTGATTCAGATGCTCGAGC
This sequence comes from uncultured Acidobacteriota bacterium, assembly GCA_963731545.1. Lineage (GTDB taxonomy): Bacteria > Acidobacteriota > Vicinamibacteria > Vicinamibacterales > CAVVIG01 > CAVSWN01. The sequence continues at coordinate 19,544 of CAVSWN010000005.1, forward strand.
ACCCGAAGGAACCGCTGACCGAGGCGAAGTTCGGCGACTCGTCGCAGATGGCGGCCGGCGACTGGGTGATGGCGATCGGCAATCCGTTCAACTACGCGCACACCGTCACCATCGGCGTCATCAGCGCCGAGAAGCGCGCCTTCCCGATCACCGACGGCCGCACCAACGACGTGATGCAGACTGACGCCGCGATCAACCCCGGCAACTCCGGCGGGCCGCTGCTCAACATCCGCGGCGAAGTGATCGGCATGAACACCGCGATCGTCACCAACTCACGCAACGAGGGGAACATCGGCATCGGCTTCGCGGTGCCGATCAACACCGTGCGCGATCTGCTGCCGCAGTTGCGCAACGGGAAGGTCATTCGCGGACGCATCGGCGTCACCGTGACGCAGGTGCCGCGCGAGGACTATCAGGAATTCGGACTCAAGACACGGTCGGGCGCGATCGTCGCGTCGGTGGCATCGGGCGGCGCGGCGTCGAAAGCCGGCGTCGAACCCGGCGACGTGATCGTGCAGTTCAACGGCCGGCCGGTCTCCAACAGCGACGAGCTCGTGAAGATGGTCGTGGCGACCAAGCCGGGCACCAACGTGCCGGTGAAGGTGATGCGGAACAAGCTGGAGAAAACGCTGAATCTCACGGTCGACGAACTGGATCTCGAGGCCGAGCAGCAGACCCGCGGCCGCCGCGCGCCGGGTCAGGATCCGCAGCAGGACGATTCGCAGGGCGCGGGCGGTTTCGGGCTCACGCTCGACAACGTGACGCCGCAGATGGCGCGGCGGCTCGGATTGCCGTCGGGACAGACTGGCGCCGTGATCACCGATGTCGAACCGGACGGTCCGTCGGCGGGCCGGCTGCAGCCTGGCGACGTCATCCTGTCGGTCAATCGCCGGCCGGTGTCGAACGCGAGCGAGGCGGCGCGGGCGCTGCAGCAAGTGCAGTCGGGCCGGATCGCGCAGATCCTGGCGTGGCGCGGCACGGGCGAAGTGTTCGTGACGGTGAAGAAGGACTGAGCGCGGCCATTTCAGACTTCAGAGTTCAGATTTCGGATTTATTTCAGATTCTGGAATTCAATCTGAACTCTGAAATCTGAACTCTGAAATGTCCCTCTCGACGAGCTCCAGGACCGTGGCCCGGTAACGGTGGCCACGTTCATGGAGCTCGCGCTCTACGATCCGACGTCGGCTACTACGCCCGCGCGGCCCGGCGCACCGGTCGCGCGGGCGATTTTTTTACCAGCGTCGACGTCGGTCCCCTCTTCGGCGAGCTGCTCGAAGTGCAAATCGCCGAGATGGCGGAAATCCTGCGGGGCGGACACATGGGTCCGCCCCTACACGGTCATGATGTAGGTCCGACACTCCGATGTAGGGGCCGACCCGCGTGTCGGCCCTTTGATCTCGTCGAAGCTGGCGCGGCGGACGGCCGGCTGGCCGCCGACATTCTGCACGCCGCGAAGCGCCGCGATCCGTCGTCTATCAGCGAATCCAACTGCACCTGGTGGAGGCCAGCGCAAGCGCCCGCGCCACGCATCCTTCCACCCTCGGCGACGCCGCCGATCGCCTTGCGTCGTCTTCCCCGGCGCTGCCCGAGTCGTTCGAGGGCGTGCTGCTCGCCAACGAGCTGCTCGATGCGATGCCTGTGCATCAGGTCGTGATGCGGGAGGAGGGTTTGCAGGAAATCTACGTCGATGTCAGCGCGGTCAGGCGGGCTTGAAAGGCCTGTCCTACGTACGGTCGAGGATCGACCGTCCACGCCGGCACTGCAGCGCTACCTCGATACCCTCAACATCCGGCTCGAACCCGGCTGGCGCGTGGAGATCAATCTGCGCGCCGTGGACTGGATGCGCGAGGCCGCCCGCCGGCTGCGGCGCGGGTTCATCGATCATCATCGACTACGGCCACGACGCGCGCGAGCTCTACTCCGCCACGCATGCCGGGGGCACGTTGACAACGTTCGCGGCGCACCGCGCGTCAGGTCCCGAGCAGGCGCCGCACGAACCGCCTTGGCTGCAGCACCCCGGCGATCAGGACCTCACGGCGCACGTGGATTTCACGAGCGTCCGCGCCGCCGCCGAAGCCGAAGGGATGACGACGATCGGCTGGCTCGATCAAACCTACTTTCTCCTCGGTCTGCTGCCGTCGATCGCCGACCCGGATTCGGCGCTCCGGAATCCCCAGTACAAGACGCTGATGCTGCCGGGCGGCCTCGGCAGCACGCACAAGGTGTTGATCCTCGGCAAAGGCGTCGGCGCGCCGGCGTTGAAGGGCTGTTCGTTCACAATACGCGTGACATGATCCTGGGTCTCGCGATCATGGTCGTCTCGGAAGCGGCGACCCTCGCCGGCATCGAACCATTCGCGTCCTGGAACACGCCGATTTGCTGGACCGGCTTCATCCTGTTCGCCGACGCGATCGTGTACCGCGCGCGGGGGAATTCCTGGATTCGATCGGCGCCGCGCGAGTTCGTCGCGCTCTCGCTCGCCTCGATTCCACTGTGGGTCGTGTTCGAGGGATACAACCTCGTCATCCGCAACTGGATGTATTCCGGTCTTCCCGATAACCCGGCGCTGCGGCTGTTCGGCTACGCGTGGTCGTTTGCCACGATCACTCCGGCGATCTTCCAGGCGGCGGAACTTGTCGCGGTAGCGCGCGGGAGTGCTCGTGGTTCGACCCTTCGAGAGCCTCAGGGTCGCCCTGAGCAACGTCGAAGGGCGACAAGCTCACCACGAGCGATACCGCTCGCCCCGAGCCTGTCGAAGGGCGAGCCTGGCTTCTGATGGGAGTGGGCGCGGCAATGCTGATCGTGCCGTTCCTGGTCCCCGCGGAAATCGCCCCCTACACGGCGGCGCCCGTATTTCTCGGCTTCATCTTTCTACTGGATCCGATCAACAAGCGACTCGGCGCCGAATCGCTGACACGCAAGCGGACGATCAACCTGTTGCTGAGTGGACTGCTGTGCGGCGTCCTCTGGGAGTTCTGGAACTACTGGGCGCGCGCGAAGTGGATCTACACCGTGCCGATCATGCAGCAGTGGAAGATCTTCGAAATGCCGCTGCCCGGCTACCTCGGCTTTCCGCCGTTCGCGATCGAATGCTTCACGATGTACGTCTTCGTTCGCGCTCTCTACGCCTCTGTGACATCAGGGCGACAGCAGGGGCGCACGATTGCGTTGTAATTCCACGTCGGCAGTATTTAAATAGCCCCTGATGACTGCCACGCTCGAGCGCGAGATCAAATTGCGGTTCGAGGATGCCGAGACGGCGCGGGCCGCCATTCTGCGCGCGGGCGCGACGCCCCTGCGATGCCGCCGTCTGCAGGAGGACTGTCTGCTCGACACGGCCGACGATCAGCTGCGCCGGCGGCGCTGCGTCCTGCGGGTTCGCGTCGAATCCGGCAAGAGCCTGCTCACGTTCAAGGGGCCGGTGCAGCCATCGCTGGTGAAGGTCCGCGAAGAGCTCGAGACGGTGGTCGGCGACGGCTCGCTGCTCGTCCACATGCTCGAACAGCTCGGCTTCCACGTGTGGTTCCGCTATCAGAAATATCGCGAGGAGTTCGCCCTGGACGACGTCATGGTCGCGCTCGACGAAACGCCGGTCGGCACCTTCGTCGAGATCGAAGGCGGCGACAGCGGCATCGCCGAAACCGCCGAAGCGCTCGGCCGCGGCCCGGCCGACTACCTGCTCGACTCGTACCGCCGGCTCTATCAGGTCGACTGCGAAACGCGCGGAGTGGCGGTCGCCGACATGCTTTTTGACGAGACTAGTTTCTCCTTCTCCTTCTCCTTTCTTCCCCCCGTCCCTGGTCCTCCATCGAGGATGCCAGAGGCTGGACCTGGGACGGACCAAGACGCCAAGGACGAAGGACTGCGATATGTCAACATGCCTGATCCTGACCGCCGGCCTGGGCACCCGGCTTCGGCCGTTGACCGACGTCCGCGCGAAGCCGGCCATTCCCGTGGCCGGAGAGCCGATGATTCGATGGATTATTCGCTGGCTGGTTTCGCGTGAAGTGACCGATCTCGTGCTGAACCTGCATCATCGTCCCGAAACGCATCACGTCGGTCGTCGGCGACGGCAGCGAACTCGGGGCGCGCGTGCGGTACTCATGGGAGCAGCCGACCGTGCTGGGCAGCGCCGGCGGGCCCCGGTTGGCGATTCCTCTTCTCGGCGCCGACCCGGTCTTCATCATCAACGGCGACACGCTGACGGACGTCGACCTCGCCGCGCTGGCTGACGCGCACCAGGAGTCGGGCGCCGTCGCGACGCTGGCGCTGGTGCCCAATCTCCATTTCGATCGCTACGGCGGCGTCGTGCTCGATGCCGATCGACGCGTCACCGGCTTCGTCGGGCGCGGAGCCGTCGGCAAAAGGTTCGTACCACTACATCGGCGTGCAGGTCGCGTACGCCGACGCGTTTTCGGCGGTTCGCGCTGGAGACGCCGCCCGATCGATCGGCGGCGTCTACGATGCGATCATCGCGGAGCGTCCCGGTGCGATTCGCGGATTCATAGCGGACACCGAATTCTGGGATGTGGGAACCGTCAACGACTATTGGCAGACGACGCGCGCGTTTGCTGACAGGCATCCCGGCGATCGAGCGATGACCGCGCGTCCGCCGCGGATCGATCCAACTGCCAGCGTCACCGACTCGATCCTTTGGGACGATGTCGAGATCGGTCCGCGAGCGGTGATCGAGAAATGCATCCTGACAGACGGCGTGCGAATCCCCGCCGATGCGACCTATCGTGGAACGATTCTGATGCAGCGCGACGGCGAGCTCAACGACGTTCCGTTGGATGGAGGGGCCGATCCGCGTGTCGGCCCCGGGCGGACACATGGATCCGCCCCTACGAACACATGACAGACAAGCGCACTTCCGACGGTCTCCAGACCAGGGAACGGATTGACCGCTTTCTGCGGGAGTCCGGGATGATCGACCGCCGCGCGCGCGTCGTGCCGCTCACCGGCGACGCGTCCGATCGCAAGTACTTCCGCGTGATTACGCCGGACGCATCCTCGTACGTGATCGCCCTGCACGCCGGTCCCATCGATTTCGCGACCCTGCCGTTCGCGAACGTCGCGGACTTGCTCCGTCAGGTGCCGCTCCCGGTCCCCCAAATCTTCGGCCACTCCGATTCGCTTGGCATCGTAGTGCTGCAGGATCTCGGCGACGTCACGCTCCAGGCTCATCTGGGCGCCGCATCGCTCGCGGAGCACGCGGCGCTCTACCTGCAAGCCGTCGCGCTGATCGATCGGCTGCAGCGCCGCGGCGCCGAGCTGGAGTCCGATCAGTACCTGCCCTACCGTGTGGCGTTCGATGTCGAGAAGCTCACGTGGGAGCTCGAGTACTTCGTCAAGCACTTCGTCGAAGGGTATCGCGGCGCGGCATTGAGCGAATCCGAGCGATCCGCGCTCGCCGCGGAATGGAAGACGATCGTCGAAGAGCTCGCGGCCGAGCCGCGCGTGTTGTGCCATCGCGACTATCACAGCCGCAACCTCATGCTGCGCGATGGCAGCCTGTACATCATCGACTTTCAGGACGCGCGGATGGGGCCCGACACCTACGATCTGGCGTCGCTGCTGCGCGATTCGTACGTCGACATCTCGGACCGGGACGCTCGACGATCTCATCGCGTATTTCGCCGCGCTCACCGGACGCGGGCGCGAGCAGAGCGCGATCGAGTTCCGCCGCCGTTTCGATCTGATGGCGCTGCAACGCAACCTCAAAGCGCTCGGCACCTTCGGTTATCAGACCGCGACGCGGCGCAATCCGGTGTACATCCAATACATCCCCCGCACGCTGCGCTACGCGCGCACCAACCTCGAGAAGTATCCGCGTTTCGCGCGCCTGCGCGAGCTGCTCGGGGCGCACGTCGAGGAGCTCGCGGTAGCGGAGGGCTTGCCGCACGTGGCGAAACGTCCGTTCGGGGTGTCGACGCACCTCTACGGCACGCAGCGTCTGAGCCGCGAGCATCTGCTCGAGATCGCGGCGCACGGATTCGAAGCGGTCGAGTGTTCGCGCACACGAACGCACGTCGATTACCACAATCCAGCGGTGATCGCGGACCTGCAGCAGTGGCTCGCCGAGGCGCGGCTCGACTTGTCGGCCTTCACGTGCCGGCCGGTGCGGCGGCAGAAGACGCGGAGGCCGCGCTGCTCGTCGCGCGCCGGATTCCGATGCGCGTGCTGACGATTGCAGGCCGCACGGCCGCGCGAGGCGGCGAACACGATCGAACGGCTCGCCGAGCTCGCTGAGCCGCTCGGCAGTCGCGGTGGCTGTCGATTCGAACTCGGAGGGGCTGTCGCCGGCCGGGTCGCTGGTGCACTTCGTCGAGAAGCGTCGACACGCCGGTCGGCATCAGCCTCGATTTCGCGCGGGCGCAGCGAGACGGGCGATCTGGTGGACGCGATCGAAACCGTCTCGGAGCATCTCGTCGCGATGCGCGTGCCGCTCGACAGCCGCATCGACTGGCCGTCGGCACTGAAGCCGTGCAGAAGGTCGGCTACGAGGGGTCCTGTTGTTCGAGATCGGCGCGCACGGGCCGCCGAAAGCGGCGCTCGAGCGGGCGCAGGAGGCGCGCCGCCGCATGGAGCGGCTGCTCGCCCCGTGATCTCAGAACGACGCGTTGCCGGGCGTGCGCGGAAACGGGATCACGTCGCGGATGTTGGCCATGCCGGTGGCATAAATGATCGTCCGCTCGAGGCCAAGCCCGAAGCCGGCGTGCGGCACGGTCCCGTAGCGCCGCAGGTCCCGATACCAGGAGTAGTGCCGCGGATCGAGGTTCATCTCCGCCAGCCGGCGATCGAGATGCTCGAGGCGTTCCTCGCGCTGTGAGCCGCCGATGATTTCGCCGATGCCCGGCGCCAGCACATCCATCGCCGCGACCGTCTTCCCATCGTCATTCATCCGCATGTAGAACGCCTTGATCTCTTTCGGGTAGTTCATGACGACGACCGGCGCCTTGACGTGCTGTTCGGTCAGCCACCGCTCGTGCTCCGACTGCAGGTCCATCCCCCACCGCACCGGGAACTCAAACGTCTTCCCGCTCCGTTCGAGCGCGGCGATCGCGTCGGTGTACGTCATGCGCTCGAACGATGCCGACACAAACCGTCTCGAGGCGCGCGATGCACTCCTTGTCGATGCGATCGGCGAAGAACCTCGAGATCATCGCCACGCTCGGCCAGGAGCGCCGTGAAGATGTACTTGAGGAACGATTCGGCGAGATCGGCGTTGTCGGACAGGTCGGCGAAGGCGAGCTCCGGCTCGACCATCCAGAACTCGGCGAGGTGACGGCTCGTGTTGCTGTTCTCAGCGCGGAACGTCGGGCCGAACGTGTAGACCTTGGACAACGCGCAGCAGTACGTCTCGACGTTCAGCTGGCCGCTCACGGTCAGGAACGCTTCGCGGCCGAAGAAATCGCCCGAGAAGTCGGTGCGGCCGTCGGGCAGGCGTGGAATCGCCCCGCTGTTGGCGATGTCGAGCGTGCTGACGCGGAACATCTCGCCGGCGCCTTCCGCATCGCTCGCCGTGATGATCGGCGTGTGCACCCAGACGTAGCCGTGCTCGTGGAAGTAGCGGTGAATGGCCATGCTCAACGAGTGCCGCACGCGCGCGACCGCCCCCAGCGTGTTCGTGCGCGGCCGCAGGTGCGCCACTTCGCGCAGATACTCGAACGAGCTCTTCTTCGGCTGAATCGGATACGTCTCCGGATCCTCCACCCATCCCACCACGTCGACCGATTCGGCCTGGAGTTCGACGGTCTGCCCCTGCCCCTGGCTCGCGATCAGGGTCCCGGTCGCGATCACCGAGCAGCCCGCGGTCAGCTTCTGGATCTCGCCCGCATAGTTCGGCAGCGCGGCCGGAGCGACCACCTGGACCGGATCGAAGCACGAGCCGTCGTGCAGGTGGATGAACGAGAGCCCCGCCTTCGAATCGCGACGCGTGCGCACCCAGCCGCGGACGGCGACGCGCGTTCCGATGGAGACGCGTCCATTCAGAATCGATGCGACGATGACATGTTCGGCGGTAGACATGGCGGATACATTATCTGTCGGTTATCCTGTTGGTGGCCTCCATGAAGATTGGGCTCGTGTCCCTCGGCTGTCCGAAGAACCTCGTCGACTCCGAGGTGATGCTCGGGCTCGCGCAGCAGGCGGGGCACGAGCTGACGAACGATCCGTCGGCTGCCGACGTGCTCGTGGTGAACACGTGCGCGTTCATCGACAACGCCAAGCAGGAATCGATCGACACGATTCTGGAGATGGCGCGGCACAAGACCGCGGGGTCGTGCCAGCGGCCTCGTCGTCACCGGCTGCCTGGCGGAGCGCTATCGAGACGAGCTGAAGAAAGAGATTCCCGAGATCGACGCGGTGCTGGGCACTGGCGAGGTGCCGCAGATCGTCGGCGCGATCGGCGGCGCGATGCCGTCGACGTTCCATGCAGCTTCGTCGCTCCGACAAGCTCAGGACGAGCGACCCTTCCAGCGACCGACGCTCGCCCTGAGCCCGTCGAAGGGCCCGCGCTACCCACCTACATCTACGATGCCGACACGCCGCGTCTACTGGCGACTCCGAAGCACTACGCCTACATCAAGATTGCCGAAGGCTGCGACTACAAATGCGCGTTCTGCATCATCCCGACGCTGCGCGGCCACTATCGCAGCCGGCCGGCTGAGTCGATCGTGCGCGAAGCGCACATGCTCGCGGCGCGCGGCGTCAAGGAACTGCTGCTCATTTCGCAGGACACGACGTTCTACGGCGTCGATCGCGGCGAGCGCGGGGCGCTGGCGCGGCTGCTGCGCGAGCTGAACGCCGTGGACGGCCTCGAATGGATCCGCCTCCTCTATCTTTATCCCACCACGATCGACGAAGACACGCTGGCGGCGATGGCGGAGTGCGAGAAGGTCTGCAAATACATCGACCTGCCGTTGCAGCACGCGTCGAATCCGGTGCTTGCACGTATGAAGCGGCCCGGCAACGCGGCAGATGTACGACCGCCTCCTTTCGCGGATCCGGGCGCGCGTGCCCGACGTCGCACTTCGCACGACCTTCATCGTCGGCTTTCCCGGCGAAACCGAGGCCGACGTGGACGAGTTGTGCGGGTTTGTCGAACAGCACGCGTTCGATCATGTAGGGCGTATTCACCTACTCGCACGAGGAAGGCACCTCCGCACATCAGCTTGCCGACGATGTGCCTGCCAAGACCAAAGCGGCACGCCGAGGGCGGGTGATGAGCCTGCAGAAGCGGCTGGTGCAGGCCCGTTTGCGCGATCGGGTCGGGCGAGCGCGGCCGGATTGTCATCGACGGGCCGTCCGACGATCACGAGCTCGTCCTCAAAGGCCGGCTGGAAGGCAGGCGCCCGACATCGATGCCGCGTGTCGTCCTGACCGAATGCGACCCGTCGAGCTTATCGCGCCGGCGATTTCGCCGAGGTCGAGTTCGTCGGGGCGCGCGGATACGACCTCATAGCCGCGTACCTGGTGAGCCTCGATCCGCGAGAGAAGCGCCGCCTGCCCTGAGCGAGACGCTCGTCATTCGAAGCTCGGATGAGCGGCGAGTCGAAGGGTGCTATAATTCTGAGTTCGAACCCTAGGTGAAGAACCGAGTGGGCATGTGCCCACTTTTTTACTTTAAGGGCCAGGTTTGCCGTCTGGCGACGTGATCGAACGGGTGCGCGATGCGGCAGGCCGCGTCGCAGGTGGATACGGACTCGAGATCTTCGACGTCCAGTTCCGCCGGGAAGCCAGCGGCATGGTCCTTCGGGTGCGGCTCGATCGTCCCGGGCCGGGGGCCACGCGCGGAAGAGAGCGTCAGCGTTGACGATTGCGCCAACGTCAGCCGCGACCTGAGCGCGATCCTCGACGTCGAGGACATCGTGCCGACCGCCTACACGCTCGAGGTTTCGTCGCCGGGTCTCGATCGGCCGCTGCGCGGGCCTCGACGACTACCGGCGGTTCGCGGGACGGCGCGCGAAGCTGGTGATGCGCGAACGGCTCGACGGGCAGGGTTTCGTCAAGGGTCGGCTGGCGGGCGCGGAGGGCGACGACGTGCTCATCGACGCTGACGATGGGCGGCAGTGGCGGGTGCCGGTGGGCATCATCACCCGCGCGAACTTAGAGGTTGAATTCTAGATGAGCAATCCTCTGCAACAGACAATCGAGGCGCTGGCGAAAGAAAAGGGCATCGAGCCCGAAACCGTCATCAGCGCCATTGAAGAAGCGGTCGCGACCGCGTCGCGGAAGTACTACAAGACCGGCGAGAACCTGAAGACCCGTTTCAACATCGAAACCGGGCAGGTCGATCTCTTCGCGCTGAAAACGGTCGTCGAAGAAGTGACCACGTCCGGCCACCGAGATTTCGATCGTCGAAGCCCGCGACATGTACCGGCCGCTCTACGGCAGACGAGGTCGCCAACAGCATCGAGCTCGGCGACGAAATGGAATTCCCGAAGCCGACCGAAGTGCTGGGGCGCATCGCGGCGCAGACGGCCAAGCAGGTGATCTTCCAGAAGGTCCGCGAGGCCGAGCGCGAGAACATCTTCGCGGAGTACAACCAGCGCGTCGGCGAAGTGGTCAGCGGCACGGTGAAGCGCTTCGAGAACGGCGACATCATCCTCGAGATCGGCCGGATCGAAGCCGTGCTGCCGCGCAAGGAGCAGTCGCGGGCCGAGAGCTACACGCCCGGCGATCGCGTGCGGAGCGTCATCAAGGGCGTCAACCGCAGCGCGAAGGGCCCGCAGATCATGCTGTCGCGCACCGACCCGGCGCTGCTGATCAAGCTGTTCGAGCAGGAAGTGCCTGAAATCTACGACACCACGGTGATGATCCGCGGCGCGGTGCGCGAGGCCGGCGATCGCGCGAAGGTGGCCGTGTTTTCGCGGGAGCGCGACGTCGATCCGGTGGGCGCGTGCGTCGGCATGAAGGGCACGCGCGTGCAGTCGATCATCCGCGAGCTGCGCGGCGAGAAGATCGACATCGTCGAATTCTCGGAAGATCCGATCGCGTTCGTCACCAACGCGCTCAGCCCGGCCAAGGTGCAGCGCGTGTCGATCGTGGACGATCGCGAACGCGTGATGGAAGTCGTCGTCGAGGACAAGCAGCTGTCGCTGGCCATCGGCAAGAAGGGCCAGAACGTGCGGCTCGCGGCGAAGCTCACCGGCTGGCGCATCGACATCAAGAGCGAGGAGGAGAAGCGTCGCGAAGTCGAGGCGCAGTTCGAGGGCCTCGAGCTGGGTCAGGCGGAAGGCGACGAGACGGCAACCGACGAGGCGTCGCCAGCCGGCGAGACCTCGGAGGAGACGCAGGCGCCCGAAGGCGAAGTCGAGGCACCGCCTCCCTACACGCTACCCGGCATCGGCGAGAAGACCGTGCGCAAGCTCGTCGCGGCCGGCCTCGAGACGCAAGAGGCGGTCGCCGGCGCAACGGCCGAGCAACTCTCCGAGATTCCGGGTATCGGCGCGAAGACCGCCGAAAAGATTCTTGCGGCGGCGCGGGGCGAAGCGCCCGCGGACGAAGAAGATCGGCGCGGCGACGCGCCGGCCGATGAAGGTCAGGAGTAACGTTTGGCGACTGTCCGGATCTACAAGGTTGCGGAGCTGCTCAACACGTCGAGCCAGGAAGTGACCGCGCTGTTGAAGCGCGAGCACGGCATCGAAGTGAAGAGCGCGTCGAGCACGATCGAAGAGGTCGTCGCACGGCAGTTCGTGGAGCGGCTCGCGCGCCAACGCAATATTTCGCTGCCGACCGGCGACATCTTCGCCGAAGGCCCTCCGGTGAAGGGCAAGAAGCCCACGCCCGCGAAGAAAGCCGCCGAGCCGCCGAAGCCGGCGGCGCCGGTGCTGCCGCCGCCGCGTCTCGTCAAGACGGCGAAGCCTGCGCCGGCCGCGCCGGTCGAAATCACGGAACCCGAGGAGGCTCCGGAACCACCGCCGGTCGTCGCGCCGGAACCGGAAGCGGTCGAGCCTGCGCCACCCATCGAGGTGTCGGCTCCGCCACCGCCCCCGCCACCGCCGCCGCCGGTCGAACCCGTCGTCGTCGAAGCGAGCGAGCCGGCGGCTCCTGAACCGCCTGCGGCTCCGCCGGTGATTGAGCCGCCCAAGCCGAAACCGCCGGTGCCCGGCCGCATCGTGCCGCCGACGCTGCGTCTCCGCATCGAGGAACAACGTCCGACGGCGCCGTCGCCGCCGCTGCCGACGACGCCGCCGCCGCGTCAGGCGCCGCGTCCCGTGCCGAGAGTGGCGGCCACCAGTGGCGGCTCGGCCGGCAGCAGCGGGCCCGCTGGTGCGCAAGCGGGCACGCCCGGCGCACGCCCCGGCTGTTCCGCCGGGCGCGCGTCCGCCCGGGCCGCCGCGACCCGGGTATCCGTCGTCGCGGCCGCAGCCGCCGGTGATGGGCGGTCCGCGCCCGCTGCCGTCGCAGCCGGTGCGCCCGCAGACTCCGGGACTCCCGCCCCGTCCTGGCCAGTACCCGCAGCGGCCCGGGATGCCGCAGCGTCCGTACTACCGCCCGGGCGGCCAGGGACGGCCCGCCGCGTCACAGCGACGCGATGCTCGTCCGTCGCCGCCGCCGATGTCCAGCGCGCCGCCGCCGGTGACGCGCACGATCACGCTCGCCGAGGGGATGACCGTCAAGGACCTCGCGGACAAGCTCGACATCCGTCCGAAGGAAGTGCTCGCCAAGCTGCTGATGAAGCGCTTGATGATGACGATCAACCAGACGCTCGACACTGAAACCGCGCTGATGATCGCGCGCGAGTTCGGTGCCGACGTCCAGATGCGCAGCTTCGAGGAAGAACTGCTGCAAGTCGATCAGGACGAAGCGCGCACCGAGGACGTCGTCACGCGCGCGCCGGTCGTCACCGTGATGGGCCACGTCGATCACGGCAAGACGAGCCTGCTCGACGCCATCCGCGAAACGCGCGTCGCCGAGCGCGAGGCGGGCGGCATCACGCAGCACATCGGCGCCTATCACGTCACGATCAACAACCGCGACATCGTGTTCCTCGACACGCCGGGTCACGAGGCGTTCACGCTGATGCGCGCCCGCGGCGCGAAGGTCACCGACATCGTCATCCTCGTGGTCGCGGCGGACGACGGCGTCATGCCGCAGACGCGGGAGGCGATCGATCACGCGAAGGCGGCGAACGTGCCGATCATCGTGGCGATCAACAAGATCGACAAGCCGAACGCCAGCCCGGAGCGCGTGAAGCGCGAGATGACCGAGCTCGGGCTGATGCCGGAAGAATGGGGCGGCCAGACCGTCACGGTCGAAGTCTCGGCCAAGAAGAAGCAGAACCTCGAGCTGCTGCTCGAGATGGTGCTGCTCGTCACCGACATCGGCGAGCTGAAGGCCAATCCGAAGCGGAACGCGACCGGCACGGTGCTCGAGTCGAAGCTGGACAAGGGCCGCGGTCCGGTCGCGACGGTCCTCGTGCAGGACGGCACGCTGCACGTCGGCGACACGTTCATCGCGGGCCCGATCGTCGGGCGCGTGCGCGCGCTGATCGACGATCGCGGACGTCCGACGAAGGCTGCCCCGCCATCCACACCGGTGGAAGTGCTCGGGCTCGCCGGCTTGCCGCAGCCCGGCGACGTGTTTCAGGTGGCGGACGCCACGAAGGCGCGCCAGATCGCCGCGTTCCGCGAGGAACAGGCGAAGACCCGCGCGCTCGGCGCGAAGGGCGCCCGCCTCACGCTCGAGTCGCTGCAGGCGCAGATCGCCGAAGGCGGGATGAAGGAGCTGCCGATCATCATCAAGGCCGACGTGCAAGGCTCGGCCGAGGTGCTGGCGGACACGCTCACCAAGCTCTCCGACGAGAAGGTGAAGATCCGCATCATCCACGCCGGCGTCGGCGCGGTGAACGAATCCGACGTGCTGCTGGCGTCGGCGTCGAACGCGGTCATCATCGCGTTCAACGTCCGTCCCGATCGCAACGCCGAGGACATCGCGGCGCGGGAGCGCGTCGACATCCGCTCGCACTCGGTGATCTACAACGTCACCGACGAGATGAAGAAGGCGATGACGGGCCTGCTCGAGCCGACGTTCAAAGAGGTCCGCATCGGAGTGGCGCAGGTGCGCGACACGTTCAAGGTGCCGAAATACGGCACGATCGCCGGCTGCGTCGTCACCGAAGGCCGCATCACGCGCGCCGGCGACACCCAGGCGCGCCTGCTGCGCGACAACGTGGTCGTCTACGAAGGCAAGATCGGATCGCTCCGCCGGTTCAAGGACGACGTGAGCGAAGTGAAGAGCGGGATCGAGTGCGGCATCGGCTTCGAGAAGTTCAACGACATCAAGGTCGGCGATGTCATTGAAGTGTTCGCCATGGAGCGGGTGGCGATCACAGCGTGACATTGCAGATTGCAGAGTTCAGATTGCAGATTGAGTTCAGATTGCCCGAGCGTGGGATCCTGAAATCTCAAATCAATCTGAAAGCTGAAATCTGAAATCCTGAAATGTCTCAAGGCTCCCGGCCCGAGCGCGTGGCCGATCAGATCCGCGGCGAGCTGGCCTCGCTGCTCGCCCGGGAGGTTCACGATCCGGGCATCGGGTTCGTGACGCTGACCCGGGTGCAGGTGAGCGGCGACCTGCAGCAGGCTCGCGTGTACTACACTGCGCTCGGCGACGAGAAGAGCCGGCGCAACACCGAGCGCGCGCTGGCGCGCGCGGCTGGGTTCCTGCGGCGGCAAATCGGCGCGCGCCTGCGCCTGAAGCGTACGCCGGAGCTGATATTCCACTACGACGAATCGATTGCCGGCCAGGACCGCATCGAGCAGCTGCTCAGCGAGATCCACGCCGCGCCGGCGCCTCCCGACGATGACGACAAAAACGGCTCCCCAACAGATTCGTTGAAGCCATTCTCAGCCGGCAGCGATTCGTGCTGTCGTCGCATGCGCGCCCCGACGGCGATTCGATCGGTTCGCAGCTCGCCATGGTCTACGCGCTGCGCGCGCTCGGCAAGGAGGCCGTCGCCGTCAACGCCGACCCGGCGCCGGCGCCGCTGATGCAGTTCCCGGGCGTTCCGGACATCCGCATCGCGCCGCAGGTGGAGGGCGAGTTCGACGCGGCCATCATCATGGAGTGCAGCGACCTGGCGCGCACCGGCGTGACCGGGCTCGACCGCTCGTTCGTGATCAACATCGACCACCACCCCGGCAACACCGGCTTCGGCGATCTCACCTGGTTCGATTCGAGCGCCGCGGCGTGCGGAGAAATGGTGTTCGACCTCGTGCGGGCGCTCGGCGTTCCGCTGACGCGCGAAATCGCCACCCATGTGTATCTCGCGATCCTCACCGACACCGGGTCGTTCCACTATTCGAGCATTTCGCCGCACACGTTCGAGATCTGCCGCGAAACGCTCGAGGCGGGCGTCGATCCGGTGCAGGTCGCACGAGACGTGTACGACAGCAACAGCATGGGCCGGCTGAAGCTGTTCGGCGCCACGATGAGCGCGATGCAGATCGACGCGACCGGCCGCATCGCCATCATCTATCTCGATCATGAAATGGCGCGCGAGGCGGGCGGCACCTACGAAGACACCGAGGGTCTCATCAACATCCCGCTCACGGTGAAAGCGATTCAGGCGGTCGTGTTCTTCAAGCAGATCGAAGGCGAAGAGTACCGCGTCAGCATGCGATCGAAAGGCGACATCGACATCGGCGCGGTGGCCAAGACCTTCGGCGGCGGCGGACACAAGAACGCGGCGGGCTGCACGGTGACCGGCGCGATCGACGCACTGCAGAAGCTCTTTGTCGCAAAGATCGAGCGAGCTATCGAATTGCAGGACGGCAGGATGGCGGGATTGCAGGATTGAATTGAGCAATTGAATCCTGCCATCCTGTCGATCCAGCGATCCTGCAATGGACGGTGTTCTGGTTATTGACAAGCCCGCGGGTCCGACATCGCACGACGTGGTCGCTCGCGTCCGGCGTCTGCTGCGCGAGCGGCGCGTCGGCCACACCGGCACGCTGGATCCCATGGCGACCGGCGTCCTGCCGCTCGTCGTCGGCCGCGCCACGCGGCTCGCGCGGTTTCTGAGCGCAAGCGACAAGACGTACGAAGCCGTCGTTGCGCTCGGGTACGCGACCGACACCGGCGACAGCACGGGGACGCCGATCGGCGATCGCCGGCCGGCCGGGACGCCGCCGGCGCGCGACGCGATCGACCGCGCGCTCGACGAGTTTCGCGGGACGTTCCTGCAGCAGCCCCCGGCCTATTCGGCGAAGAAGATCGGGGACGCCGCAGCTACGAGCTCGCGCGTGCGCAGCGCGCTGGACGCTCGGGCCCCTTCGACAAGCTCAGGGCGAGCGTGATGACGAGATCTCGTCCCGTGGCTGAGCGCTGTCGAACCACGAGCATGCGGTCCGACCGGCGCCGGCAGAGGTCACCGTCCACCGGCTCGAGGTCGTGACGCGTCGACGGAAACCGCGTCACGCTCCGCATCGACTGCTCCGCCGGCTTCTACGTCCGCTCGCTCGCCCACGACCTCGGCGAACGCCTGGGCACGGGAGCGCACCTCGCCGAACTTCGCCGCACGCGCGGCGGCGACTACACGCTCGACGATGCGATCCCGCTCGACGAGGCGGAACGTGAGCCCGCCGCCGCTGTCAGCCGCCTGATTCCGCTCGCTCGCATGCTCCAGCGCCTTCCCGCCATTGCACTGAGCGAGGATGGCGTGCGCCGGGTGCGGCACGGGCAGGACGTGCCATCCGAGACGGCGGGGGCGAAGTACGTGCGGCTGATGGATTCCGGCGGCGACTTGATTGGAATTGCGGAGCCCGCGGGCGCGTCCGGGCTTTTGCATCCGTTCGTTGTTCTGGGGTAACATGTTGAGCTTGCTCGACTAACGAGTTTTCGGACAACGGCGCATCCGGTTTCGGTGGCGCGGGACGCGCCTGAACGTACTGGGGCGCTCGTGGAGGACCCACAAGGTGGCGCTAAGCAAAGACCGCAAGACCGAGCTGATTGGAAACTACCGAACACACGACGCCGACACCGGATCCCCTGAAGTACAGGTCGCCATCCTCAGCGAACGCATCAACTACCTGACAGAGCATTTCAAGTCCCACGCGAAAGATCACCATTCGCGCCGCGGCCTGCTCATGCTCGTCGGGAAACGGCGCCGTTTGCTCGATTACCTCAAAGCCAAGGATGCGCACCGGTACTCGGATCTCATCAAGCGGCTGGCCATCAGAAAATAAACTCAAGTCTCAAGCGGAGTCTCAGGTCGCCTGGTCCTGACTTCTGACTTCTGACTTCACTTGAGACTTGAACTTCAGACTTGACTTCTCTATGACAACTCGCGAACTCGCTATCGGCGGCAACACACTCAGATTCGAAACAGGCAAGCTGGCCAAGCAGGCCGGCGGCTCCGTCATCGTCCGCTTCGGCGACTCGGTGGTGCTGGTCACGGCCTGCCGGGCGGCGAACGCGCGGGAAGGCATCGACTTCCTGCCGCTGACGGTCGACTACCGCGAATACACCTACGCGTCGGGACGCATTCCCGGCGGCTTCTTCAAACGTGAAGGCAAACCGGCCGAGAAGGAAGTGCTGACGAGCCGGTGCATCGATCGCCCGATCCGGCCGCTGTTCCCGTCGGGATGGCGGTTCGAAACGCAGGTCATCGCGCTCGTGCTGTCGGCCGACGCGGAGAACGACACCGACGTGCTCGCGATCACCGGGGCCTCGGCGGCGCTCGCCCTGTCCGAGATTCCCTTCCAGAAGACCATCGCCGGCGTCCGCGTCGGTCTGGTCGACGGGCAGTACGTCATCAACCCGACCTTCCAGCAGCGCAAGCAAAGCCGGCTGGATCTCGTGGTGGCCGGCAGCAAGGACGGCCTGGTCATGGTCGAGGCCGGCGCCAAGGAAGTGACCGAGGAGCAGGTGGTCGAGGCGCTCGAGGCCGCCCACGCGCGCGATCAAGCAGATCGTCGCCGCGATCGACGACCTGGCGAAGGAAGCCGGCAAGACGAAGCTGAAGGTTCAGAAGAAGGAAATCGGCCACGATTTCTATCGCGAGGTCGAGGAGAAGGTGCTCGTCCCCCTCACCGAGGCGATGCGCATTCGCGGCAAGCTCGAAAACTACGACCAGCGTCGATCAGGTGCTGGATGATCTCGTCGCCTCGCTCCCCGAGGGCGAGGTCGAACGCAAGGTCGAGGCGAAGCAGATCTTCAAGGACCTCAAGGAGAAAGTCCTGCGCGAAGAGGTGCTGACCCACGGCGTCCGGCTCGACGGCCGCAAGTTCGACGAAGTTCGGAACATCTGGATCGAAACCGGCGTGCTGCCTCGCACGCACGGCTCCGCCGTGTTCACGCGCGGCGAGACGCAAGCGCTCGTCACCTGCACGCTCGGCACGGCGGATGACGCGCAGAAGATCGAGAGCTTCGAGGGCGAGCAGTGGAAGAGCTTCATGCTCCACTACAACTTCCCGCCCTTCTCGGTCGGCGAGGTCGCGTTCCTGCGCGGACCGGGACGCCGCGAGGTCGGTCACGGCGCGCTCGCCGAGCGGGCGCTCGCGCCCATGCTGCCGAGCGAAGAAGACTTCCCGTACACGGTCCGCGTCGTCTCGGACATTCTCGAGTCGAACGGCT
This sequence comes from uncultured Acidobacteriota bacterium, assembly GCA_963731545.1. GTDB lineage: Bacteria > Acidobacteriota > Vicinamibacteria > Vicinamibacterales > CAVVIG01 > CAVSWN01. Next base: position 38,129 of record CAVSWN010000005.1, read on the forward strand.
CGTCGTCGATGGCGTCGGTCTGCGGCGGGTCGCTCGCGATGATGGACGCCGCCGTGCCGCTCAAGAACGCCGGTGGCCGGGATCGCGATGGGACTGGTCATGGACGAGAAGACCGGCAAGTACGCCGTCTTGTCCGACATCGCGGGCGCCGAAGATCACTACGGCGACATGGACTTCAAGGTCGCCGGCACGTCCGACGGCATCACGGCGCTGCAGATGGACATCAAGGTCGCCGGGATCACGACGACGGTCATGCGCGAGGCGCTCGCCCAGGCACGCCGGGGCCGCATGCACATCCTCGAGAAGATGCAGGAAGCGCTGCCGGCGTCGCGTCAGAACATCTCGGCCTTCGCGCCGCGCATCGTGACCATCCGGATTCCGGTGGACAAGATCCGCGACGTCATCGGGCCCGGCGGCAAGATGATTCGCAGCATCATCGAGCGGACCGGCGTGAAGATCGACGTCGAAGACGATGGGCGCGTGAACGTCGCGTCAGCGGACGGCGAGTCGGCGCAGAAGGCGATCTCGATCATCCAGGAACTGACGGCGACGCCCGAGCTGAACAAGACCTACCTGGGCAAGGTCCAGCGCATCACCGACTTCGGCGCGTTCGTCGAGATCATGCCCGGCACCGACGGCCTCCTCCACGTCTCGGAAATCGCGAACCATCGGGTCAAGGATGTCCGCGACGAGCTGAAGGAAGGCGAGCAGATGCTGGTGAAGGTGATCAACATCGATCCGACAGGAAAGATTCGCCTCAGCCGGAAAGCGCTCCTGCAGGAGGACGCCGCCAAGGCACCGGCGGCGCCGAAGGCGTAGGTCAGGCTCTGAACGCCTGCGCGGCCGCGATGCGTTCGTGCAGCGGTGGATGGCTGTAGAACAGCCATTGCACGACGCGCGACGGACGATCCTCGGCGAGGTTCTGGGCGCCGAGGCGGCGCATCGCCGAGATGAACGCCGTCGGGTTGCGCGTCAGGTCCAGCGCGAACCGGTCGGCGCGGCGTTCGAACGCGCGCGACATCGCGTGCGCCAGCGGCACCATCACCACTGACACCCCGCCAGCGGTCAGCAGCAGCAGCGGCAGCCCCGCGACGTCGTCGACGCCGCGAAGGCCAAGCGGCTGCGCGATCGCGCTCAGCACCCGCGACGCGAAGAAGAACCCCGCGAAAATCAGCGCGCTCTCGAACGCGATGCCCTTCCAGATATCGCCGTGCACGTGGTGCGCGATCTCGTGCGCGAGCACGACCTCGATTTCTTCGTCCGAGTACTCGCTGAGCATGGTGTCGGACACCAGAATCCGCCGCGTCCCGCCGATGCCGGCCAGCGCCGCGTTCGCCTTCTTCGTTTTCGCGGCCAGGCCCCATTCGTAGGCGCCGAGCACCCGCGCCCCGGCCCGCTCTGCGAGCGTGAGGAGGCGGGCCCGCAGCGCGTCGCGGTCGAGCGGTTTCACGGAGTAGAAGAGCGGCAGGAGCACGACAGGGGCGAGATTGGTCAGCCCGACGATCAGCAGCGCAAAGGCGGCGCCGGCGATCAGCCACCATCGCTCGGGCGACACACGGATGCACCAGTAGACGAGACTCGCCAATCCGCCGCCGAGCAGCACGCCAATGGCGAATGCCTTGACGCGATCGAACAGCCACGCGCCAAGCGGTCTCGTTGGACAGCTCGTAGCGGCGCTCGAGCAGAAAGCTGCTGTAGAAACCGAGTGGAAGGCCGACGACTTCGTTGATGGCGGAGAGCAGCAGGACGTAGATCGGAATCGAAACCGCGACCTGCCAGGATGCCGGAACCGTGCGCGCGGCGGCCGATTCGGAAAGCGCTCGAAGCCCGACACTCCATCCCGTCGCCAGCAACCCGCCCAGCAGCAAGAGACTGACGACGATCGACGCAATGCTCGCCTGACGTTTGAGCCGATGGTAGCGGGCGGCTTTGTCTTCGTTCATGAGGGCAGGAAGGCAGGAGGGGCGGGATAGGCAGACGGACGGGATTTCCCTCCGCCTATCCTGCCCTCCTGCCTCCAGCCCTCATCCCGCGGCTTGATCCGCACTCCGCCATTCGTCGTCTGCAGCTCGATCGGGGTTCCGCCGCCGTTCAGGCGCCCTTCGAGGCGTCGTCTCGACTGTTCGGTGACGGCGAGCGTGAGCTCGGGCGAGACGGTGATGCCGCCGTTGGTGCAGGTCGCGGTCACATCTGCCTTCGCCGAATCGGGCAGCATGATCACGACGCCGCCGTTGGTGGATCGCGCCGACACGCGTTCCGGTCCAAGCTGCGCGAAATCGATCGTCACGCCGCCGTTCGTGGTCCGCGCTTCGATGCCGCCGGCCTGCTCTTTGGCGGTGACGCCGCCGTTCGTCGTCCGCGCGACCACCTTGCCGGAGAGCGCGGTCAGGCCGATGCCGCCATTGGTGGTCGTCACGTTGACGACGGCGCCTTTCGGCGCGCGGACGTGATAGCGGACCTCGAAGGCGGCGCCGATCATGATGCCGCTCATCCGTTCGGTTTCGATGGACACGCGGTCGGGCTGGACGTCTTCCTTGATGGTGATGCGCGGCAGCAGCTCCCGCGCGCCGGTCTCGGTCGCCGCCCGCGCGATCTTTTCGGCCCGGACCTCGACCGTCGAACCGTCCACGCCCTCGACCTCGATCCGGCCGTTGGTGTTGCCGATCCGGATTTCGCCGCCGGCGGCCAGCGGGTACGAGCGGGTCCATTCCTCGGTGGCCCGTTCGGTCAGATTGCCGACGCGACAGGTCGCAGCCGGCCAGGGCAAGACACCAGCAGGGCAGAGGCGAGGAGATGCGAGACCGGAGCGCGGTTCGGTGCGCCGTCTGGTCGGCATTCAAGCGCAGGCCTCCTGCCGAATACATACGCAAGCTGAGGCGCTCAGTTCAACTGGACAGATATCAGCTTCGAGACGCCCGGCTCCTCCATGGTAACCCCGTAGAGCCGGTCGGCAATCTCCATCGTCTTCCGGTTATGGGTGATGACGATGAACTGGGTGTGTTGCTGCATGCTGCGGAGCATTTCGACGAAGCGGCCGATGTTGGCGTCGTCGAGCGGCGCGTCGATTTCGTCCAGGACGCAGAACGGGCTCGGCTTGAACCGGAACATGCCGAACATCAGCGCGATCGCCGTCAGCGCCTTCTCGCCGCCTGAGAGCAGCTGGACGCTCTGCAGCCGTTTGCCCGGCGGCTGCGCGATGATTTCGATGCCGCTCTCGAGGGGATCCGACTCGTCGAGCAGCGTCAACCCGGCCCGCCCGCCGCCGAACAGCGTGCTGAACGTCTGCTGGAAATAGCGTGTTGATGGCCGTGAACGCTTCCGTGAAGCGCTGCAGCGTCGTCTGATCGATTCGGGCGATCGCTTCCGTGGTCTGCGCAATCGAGTGAGACGAGATCCTGGCGCTCGGTGGACAGGAACCGATGGCGCGTCTCGAGCTCGTCGAACTGCTCGATGGCCATCATGTTGACCGGGCCGAGCCGATCGATCTTCGCCCGGAGCGTGGCAATCGCCTCTTCCGCGCTCAAGGCTCGCTGTTGCGCGGCGACAACGGCCGGCGTCTTCGGTCGCCACGTCCGCCTGGATCTCTTCGTCGTCAGCTTCATCCGCCGCTTCGATCGCCGCCGCCTGCGGCACCGCGGTTCCTTCCTGTTCCATCCGCTCGACCTCGAGCGCCACCTCGTCGAGGCTCGCGTTGACCGCATCCTCGCAGGTATGCGCGAGGTGGGACAGATCCGCCTCGGCGGTTGCGCGCGCGACGTCGAGATCCGCGACAACGGTGCGAATGGCGTCCAGCGCGATGCGGGCTTCCTTGATCGCGGCGTCCGCCGTGTCGGTGCGGGCGCGAAGACCAGACACCGATTCGTCGGCGTCCTGCACCGCACGGGTCAGCGAATCGAGCTCGAGGACGTCGGCATCCAGCTGCCGCTCCCCGGCGACGATGGCGGCGTCGAGCGATGCGACGCTGCGCCGCGACTGATCCAGTTCTGCGGCGAGCGCCGCGGAACGCTGCTCGAGCTCGGCCGCCGCTTCCTCGAGGCGCTGCACTTCGGTTGCCAGCGCGGCGGCGCGCTCGACCAGCGCCGCGTGCGTGGCGCCCGCTTCGGCGGCGCGCCGGCTCAGATCGTCGATCGCATCTCGCGCTTCGAACAGACGGCGCTGGGCCGCGGTGAGCCGCTCGTCCGCCTGGCGCTGCTCCTCTTCGAGGCTGCGCAATCGAGGTCCGCGCTTCCTGCTGCCGCTGGTCGAGCGCATCGCGCTCTTCCTCGGCTTGACCGCCGTTCGCGCTCGAGCTGTTCGCGCTTGTGGGCCAGCCGCAGCTGCTCGTCGGTCGTGTGCTGCAGCTGCGCCTCGTAGCCGACGATCGCTTTGTCCAGTTTGTGCTGCTCGCCGTTGAGCGCCGCGATCGCGTTCGACACGTGGGCAATCGTCGACTCGAGATCCGCAGACCTCCGCGCCGAGACGCGCGCAGGGAGTCGCGATCCTCGGCCACGCGGCCTCGCAGCTCCTTGATCTCGCGTTTCGTTTCGAGAATCCCGCGCGCATCCGCGCTCGCGCCGCCGGAAACCAGCTGCGGGCCGCGGAAGACGTCGCCCTCGCACGGTGGCAACCGGGAGCGAGGTCGTGGCGCTCGCCGTGGACGCCGCGGCGTAGGACGAAGCGATCCAGGCGTCGGCGATCGTGGAGCGGATGGCGTCCGCGAACGGGCCGTTGACCCGCACGACGGACGACAGCGCCACGACGCCCTCCGGAGCGACACGGCTCAGATCCGACCAGACGTAGGGCCTGCCGTTGGCGCCTTCAACCGCGGACGTAATCAGGAACCCGCAGCGTCCGGCATTCGCTTCACGAACGATCTGGAAGCCCGCCTCCGCGTGCGCCGGCTGCTCGACGACGACGTGCTGGAGCAGATCGCCGAGGCACGCCTCGACTGCGCGTTCGTATCCGGCGTCGACTTCGAGGTAGTCGGCAATCGCCCCCTGCTGCTGCACCGTGCCGTTCGCCTGCACCAGGACCGTCCGCGCGGCGTCGGCGTAGGCGGCGCGGCCCGCTTCGAGTTCTTCGAGAGAGCGCAGGCGCGCCTCGAGACCGGCCAGTTCCTGCTCGCGCGCGCGCACCGACTGGACGCGCCATTCGTGCTCGATGCGGGCGCTGGCCAGCTCCGAATCGCGGGCGGCCTTCGCGACGCGCGTGATCTCGATGGCGTCGTGCGATCGGCGGAGGCCGTCGGTGATCGCCGCGCGCTCGGCGGCGACGCGGTCCGACTCGATGCGCTCGTCGCCGGCTTCGACGTCGAGCTTGGTCAGCGTTTCGGCCACGCGGTCGCGCGCCGCGGCGGCGTGCTCCACGGCATGACGGAGCGCGGTCGCGGAGTTGATCGCCGAAAACACTTCGCTCCGCGCCGCTTCGACGTCGGCCTCGAGCCCCTCGATCTCGCGGTGCGCGGCCTCGTGCGCCTCCGATTCGGCCGCCAGCGTGGCGGCGGCGCGATCGCGCTCGACCTGCGCGTCGGCGGCGGCGGCCCGCCGGCCGGCCAGCGCGGCGCGCGCCGGTTCCCGCCGGCTCTCGATCGCGTCCACCTCGTTGGTCAGCGTCGACACGCGGATCCCGAGCGCCTGCACCTGCTCGCGGTCGAACTGGATCTGCTGCTGCTGCCGGTTGATCGACAGCTCGCGCGCGTGCGCCGCCTCGCGCGCGCTCGTCGCGCGCGACTCGGCTTCGACGAGCTCGATGCGCAGACGTCCGAGATCGCTGTCGAGCTCGGCCACATGGGCCGACGACAGCGACTCGCGCTCACGCGCCGCGGCCAGCCGCGCCCGCGTCGACTCGATCGTTTCCGCGAGCTGCCGGTACTTGCGCGCGAACAGGACCTTTTCCCATCGCCGCAGCTCGTCGCGCAGCCGCTGAAAGCGGCGCGCCTTCGCGGCCTGCCGCTTCAGCGTCCCGCGCTGCTTCTCGACCTCGAACACGATGTCGTCGACGCGCGTGAGGTTCTGGCGGGCGGCCTCGAGCTTGAGCTCGGCGGCGCGGCGGCGCGCTTTGTACTTCGTGATCCCGGCCGCCTCCTCGAGCAGCTGCCGGCGATCGGTCGGCCGCGAGCTGAGAATCATCCCGATCTTGCCCTGCTCGATGATGGCGTAGGCCTTGGCGCCCAGCCCCGTGTCCATCAGCAGGTCGTGCACGTCGCGCAGCCGGCACACGCGGCCGTCGATCAGGTACTCGCTCTCGCCCGATCGGTACAGCCGCCGCGTGACCTCGATCTCGCGCGCCACCGATCGAATGATCTCCTGCACCACATCGGCGCCATGGCCGTTGCCGTTTCCCGCGCCATGGCCATTGCCGTTGCCGTGATGACCGTTGCCGTTCCCGTTCCCTTCGACTCGCTGGCGCTCGCTCAGGGCAGGGGCGGCGGGCACGCCTTCGGCCGCCGCGTCCGTCGGCGGCAGTTCTTCGAACGCCGGACCGCTGACGCTCTTCACGAACCCGCTGAACCGCAGCCGCACTTCGGCGGTCGCCGTCGGCTTTCGCGCGTCGCTGCCGCTGAAGATCACGTCTTCCATCCGCTCGCCGCGCAGGCTCTTCGCGCTCTGCTCGCCCATCACCCACGTGATGGCGTCGGCGACGTTGCTCTTGCCGCACCCGTTGGGACCGACGATCGCCGTCACGCCGCGATCGAAAGCCAGCTCGGAGCGATCGGAGAACGATTTGAACCCGTTGATTTCCAGGCGTTCGAGGTGCATGGACCTACCCTAATGCGCGATCACGGATCCGCAAGGAGGCGGCGTTGTTGTTCGTGTGCTGGCTGGGAAACCAGGCAATAGCCGACCGTTTGTGCGGCCCACTTCGCCTATCGTCGTGGTGTCCGCCTTTAGGCGGATCCGGCCGGCTGAAGCCGGACGCCACATCCCGAGAGAAGACGGCCCCGGGGCCGAAAACGGTCGGAGTCTAACAAGGCCTAGTTATTGGGGCAAGAGCAATCTGCGACCACAAGTGGTTGTGGTCGCTTGCCCCAAACCTGACGTCTTACCGTTGCGCGACCTTCTTGGTCCCCTTGCTGAGCTCCGTCAGCTTCTGGGCCTCGCCGAACATCGTGAGCGCCGTCTGCGCCTGCGGGTCGACGCCAATCAGATGGCGCCGCGCGTCGGCGATGCCGAACACCACTTCGTCGATGCGGAAACGAATCATCGCGCGAATGAAATCGATGTCCTTCTTGTACGCCTCTTCGTCGATCTTGACCTTGTCGGAAATCAGCTGCTCCTTGAAATCCGCCATCATCGCGTCGTCGACGACGAAGTTGCGCGCGACCGTCTTGCGGCCCGTCGATCGGCCGGTGACGCGCGTGTCGCCTTCGGCGGCGAACTTCTGCGCGTAGTTCTCGAACGCGCCGCGCACGAACAATGACCGCCCGAACCGTCCGGGGTTGAAGCCTTCGAGCGGACCGGAAACGCGCTTGTCGGGCTCGATGCCGCCGCCGCTGTACACCGGACGCCCGGACGTCGTGTGCTTCAGATCGCTCGGATTGTGCGGCTTGTTGGTGTCCTGGTCGCGCAGCCGGTAGCTCAAATACTCGTCGAAGCTCGCGTCCCACGGCCGTTGAATCAGCCGCCCGCTCGGCGTGTAGTAATGCGCCGTGGTCAGCGCCAGCCCGGCGTTGCTGCTGATGCGGTAGACCGACTGCACGAGCGCTTTGCCGAACGTCGTTTCGCCCACGATGTACGCGCGATCGTGATCCTGCAGCGCGCCGGTCACGATTTCCGACGCGCTCGCGCTGTCGCGGTTCGCCAGCACCACGAGCGGAATGTCGGTGAACTCGCCGTCTTCCGTGGCGCGGTAATCCTGATCCGAATTCGCGATGCGTCCGCGGGTGTAGACGATCATGCCGCCGCGCGGGAGGAACTCGTTCGTGACCTTGATCGCCTGATCGAGCGGACCGCCCGGATTGCCGCGAACATCGAACAGCAGCCGCCGCATCCCCTTCGACGTCAGGTCGCGCAGCGCGTGCTTCACGTCGCGGTCGGTGTTCTCGCCGAAATCCTGCATCCGGATGTAGCCGGTCGTGGCGTCGATCATGAAGTACGCCGGCACCGTCGGAATGTAGACCTCGTCGCGCGTCAACTCGAACTTCAGCAACTCGTCGTAGCCGCGCCGGCGCATGCCGACGTAGACGGTCGTGCCCTTGGGCCCGCGCAGCGCGCGCTGCGCCTGTTCCACGGTCCAGCCCTTCGCGTCCTGACCCGCCACGTTCGAGAACACGTCACCGCGTCGCAGGCCCTTCTTGAACGCCGGCGACCCTTCGAACACGTTGACCGCCGTCACGTCCCCGTCGAACACCTGAATCGAGACGCCGATGCCGTAGTAGCGCCCTTCCTGACGCTCCCGCATCTGCGCGTACTCGCGCGGCGTGAAATAGCTCGAGTGCGGATCCAGCGTGCCGAGCATGCCGCGAATGGCGCTCGTGACGAGCGCATCGGACTCGACTTTGTCGACGTAGTTGGCTTCGATCGCGCTGAGCGCGGCGGTGAACGCTTTGTAGTGCTCCGGCACCTTGTCGTCGGTGGCGAGCGCGCTCCGGCCGAAGAGCCCGCCAATCAGGGCGGAGACGAGGATCGCGAAAAACACGGCGGGCAATGGACGATAGCGACGCATACCCGGCATGCTAACAGATAACTTACTCATGAGCAATGACTTCTGGGCATTTTCGCTATGGTTGAACGGCTTGTCGCCTTATAATGACGTGAGTCACGTCCCTCCGGTTTGTGCGAAAGTAGGGAGCTATGTTTGGTTCCATCGGAATGCCAGAGATGCTCATCATCCTGGTGATCGCGCTGATCATCTTTGGCCCCCGCAAGTTACCGGAATTGGGCCGCTCGCTGGGCAAGAGTCTCGCCGAGTTCAAGCGCGCGTCGAACGAGCTGAAGAATACGCTCGAAGAGGAAATCCGGCTCGACGAGCAGCGGACGACGCAGGAAGCGGCCAAGCCCAAGGACACCGACACGACGCCGGCAACGGCCGAGCCTTCCGGTCCGCAACCCGTCGCGCACGATCACGACGATCAGCGCGATCACCGCGATAGCGCGTAGCGCTCCCTCGCCATGGCGTTGGTGCCTTTCCCGGGTCCGCAGTCGGCCTACCCGATTCCTCCGGACGAAGACGATGATGCTGGCGCGCGGATGTCGTTTCTGGAGCACCTCGACGAGCTCCGGAAGCGCATCGTCAACTCGCTGATCGCCATCGCGGTCGGAGTTCTGATCTCGTTCACGTTCATTCAGAAGATCTACAGCTTCCTGATGGCCCCGACGATGGCCATTCTGCCGACGGGAAGCAGGCTGATGTACACCGAACCGGGCGAAGCGTTTTCGCTGTACATCTCGCTGTCGCTCATCGTCGGCGCGATTCTCGCGTCGCCGTTCATCATGTATCAGGTCTGGATGTTCATCGCGCCGGGCCTCTACTCGAACGAAAAGAAACTCGCGATTCCGTTCGTGCTGCTCTCGACCCTGGGTGTCCTCGGCGGCGCGGTGTTCAACCACTACATCATGTTCCCGTGGATGATGAAGTTCTTCGCGGGCTTCAACACCGAAGATCTGCTGTTCATGCCGAAGCTCGATTCGGTGTTCTCGCTGCTACACGAAGTTCCTGCTCGCGATGGCGGCCGTCTTCCAGATGCCGACGCTCGTGTACTTCCTGGCGAAGATGCGGATGATCACCGCGCGGTTCCTGATCGCCAAGTTCAAGTACGCCGTGCTGATCATCTTCGTGCTGTCGGCCGTGATCACGCCGACGGGCGATCCGGCGACGCAGGTCGTGTTCGCCGCGCCGATGATCGGCCTCTACATTCTCGGCATCGGCATCGCCTGGCTCGTGACTCCGCGAGGCAAGGCCGCGCACGAAATCTGACGAATCGGCCAGAAACGACCGCAAGTCGTTGATTGACTTAGCCTGAGCTCAGCCGGTACTATATGGCTGAGCTATGAAAATTTCGCTTCGCTACCTGAGCCTTGCAGCTTCATGCGTGCTGTGGGCTGGAGCGGCGGGCGCGCAAACAGCATCAACGCAGACGTCGGCGCCCCCGCAGTCTTCAACCCCCTACACGCCCTCTTCAGAAACACGACCAGCGACGACCACGTTCTACGGCGATACGGGCCTGTGGTTCGTGCCGACGGCCGAAGTGTTGCCGCATGGCAAGTTCTCGGCGAGCGTCTACCGGCGCGGAACGAACTGGATCCAGGGGTATACCAACGTCGCCGACTTCGCCGGCACGTTCGCCGTCGGCATCAAGAACCGCGCGGAAATTTTCGGATCGTTCCTCGTCGACACGCGCATCGATCGCGACCTCCGTCCCGTGTTCATCAACGACACGTCGTTCGGCAGCTTCATCGATCGCTATCCGCGAGTGAATCAATACTGGACCGGCAACCACGTCGGCGATTTCTACGTCGGCGCGAAGATCAACCTCATCTCCGAAGCCGACAACGATCCCGCGGCGTTCGCCATCCGCGCGATGGCGAAGCTGCCGACCGGCGACAAGGACATCGGCAACAGCACCGGCAAACCCGACTTCTCGCTCGACGCGATCCTGAGCAAGGAAGCGGCGCAGGTGGTCGAGGTTGGCGGCATTCGCCGGCTTCGAAGGCCGCGGCTCCCCGGACGATTTCGACATTCCCGTCGAGCGCGTTTCGTTGGGGTGCGGGCGTCGGGTTCCCGTCGCGGAACTGGCTGCGCGTCACCGGCGAGTTGGACGGGTTCGTGACGTCGACGGACGGCGATGCGACGACGACGACCCGGCTCAGGGGCATCGACGGCTCCGTGTCGCTTCTGGGCGCAACGCCGCAGAACCTCACGCGCGCCACGCTGGGACTCACCGGGCAGGCGAAGGGCTTTTTCTTCGGCGCCGGCGTGAGCTGGAACGTCCCCACGAAGGCGCGCGATCTCCGGTTCTCGGAAACTCCAGGCGAGGACACGGCAGGCGACTACTACGACATGCAGTTCCGCATCGGGTATCACCCCGGTGTGAGAGTGTTCGCGCCGCCAGCGCCGCCTCCACCGCTACCGCCGCCTCCCCCACCGCCGCCCGCGCCGGAGCATGTGCTCACGGTCCGCGCGGAGTGCAATCCGTGCACGGTGGAAGTGGGCCGGACGTCGACGGTGACGGCCATTCCGCAGAGCTCGATCAACTGCGCGGTGACGTACCGCTGGACCACGCCGACCGGAACGTTGGCGCAGCCGGCGGAGCGCGTGACCGTGTGGACGGCGCCGATGCAGCCGGGAACCGTTCCGGTAACCGTGACCGTGACGTGCCCGACCGACAACAAGACGGCGTCGGATACGGTCAATATCCAGGTCACGCAGCCGCCGGCCCGCACCTATACGTTCGAAGACGTGTATTTCGACTTCGACCGCTACTCGCTGCGGCCGGAAGCGACGCGGGTGCTCGACGAAGCGGTGGCGGCCCTGCGCGGCGACGCGACCCTGCGGGTGGAAATCGAAGGCCACACCTGCAACATCGGCACGGCGGAATACAACCTGGCGCTGGGCGATCGGCGCGCGAACGCGGTGAAGGACTACCTCGTAAGCCGCGGGATCGGCGCGGATCGGCTGCGCACGGTGAGCTACGGTGAAGAGCGTCCGAAACACGACAACGCGCGCGAAGAAACCCGGCGGCTCAACCGCCGCGCCGCGATGGTGGTCAACCTTACGCGGTAGGCAGAGAGCAGAGGGATGAGGGCAGAAAAACCTCATCCTCTGCCCTCATCACTCTGCCCTTCTCGCTAGTACGCTTTCGCAAACCACGCCTCGGCAATTGCGTTCGCATCGCAGCGAATGCAATTGCCGGACGGCGCCGTCGAGCCGAGCGGCATGTTCCGAATCGTCGCCTGGGTGTCGCCCTTGATCCGCGCTTCGCAATCGGCGGACCCGCACCAGGGCGCCACGACAAAACCTGGCCGGCCCTCCATGACCTGTTTGAACTCCTCGTACGTGGAAACCCGCTGCGTGTGCTCTTCGCGGAACTGACGTGCGCGCGCCAGCAGACTTTCCTGAATCTCGTCCAGTAGTCCCCGCAGGCGCGCTGGCAGGCCGTCCATCGGGACGCTCTCTTTCTGCCGCGTGTCGCGCCGCGCCAGCATCACCGCCGACTTCTCGATATCCTTGGGTCCGATCTCGACTCGCAGCGGAACGCCGCGCAGTTCCCACTCCGCGAACTTCCAGCCCGGCCGCTCGTCGCGCTCGTCGAGCGTGACGCGGATGCCGGCCGCCGTCAGCTCCGCCTGAATTTCCTTCGCGCGGGGGAGCACGGTCTCGCGCCAGTTCTCGCGGCCGATCGGCACGATCGCCACTTGATGGGGCGCGATCCGCGGCGGCAGGATCAGGCCGCTGTCGTCGCCGTGGCACATGATGACGCCGCCCACGAGCCGCGTGGTCACGCCCCACGACGTCCCCCAGACGTGCTGCACGCTCTTGTCGCGCGCCTGGAACGTGATGTCGAACGCCTTGGCGAAGTTCTGCCCGAGGTTGTGTGAGGTGCCCGCCTGCAATGCGCGGCCGTCACCCATCAAGGCCTCGATGGAGTAGGTGCGCAGGGCGCCGGCAAACTTCTCGCTATCGGATTTCCGGCCCTTCATGACCGGCATCGCGAGCATCGATTCGCACACGTCCGCGTACAGATCGAGGATTTTCAGCGTCTCCTCCTCGGCTTCGGCCTCGGTCTCGTGCGCGGTGTGCCCCTCCTGCCAGAGGAATTCGGTCGTGCGGAGAAACGGAAAGGTTTTCTTTTCCCATCGCACGACGTTCGCCCACTGGTTGATCAGGATCGGCAGGTCCCGCCACGACTGCACCCATTTCGCATACATCGTCCCGATGATGGCTTCGGAGGTCGGGCGGACGACGAGCTTCTCTTCGAGCTCTTCCCCGCCGGCGTGCGTGACGTACGCCACCTGCGGCGAGAAGCCTTCGACGTGCTCGGCTTCCTTGGTCAGCAGGCTGTTCGGAATGAAGAGCGGGAAGTACGCGTTGACGTGGCCGGTCGCCTTGATGCGCGCGTCGAGCGCCTGCTGGATCAGTTCCCAGATCGCGTAGCCGTATGGCCGGATGACCATGCAGCCCTTGACCGGCGAATAGTCGGCGAGCTCGGCGCGCCGGACGATGTCGAGATACCAGCGCGAGAAGTCTTGCGAGCGTGGAGTGATTTCGGTCACGAACGTATCGGTGTTTTTGGCCATCAGCGATCCGCGCAGTCGACGAAATGAGCGTTCCAGTGTATATCGTCGCGATTCGGGAAGTCCTGCCGGAAATGCCCGCCGCGGCTCTCTTCGCGCCGGAGCGCGGCGCCGGCGATGAGACGAGCGATGGTGACGAGGTTGCGGTAGCGGCAGCCATCCGCGCTCGTCGGGTCGGGCAGCGCAACACGACCCAGGGCATCGACGGCTTCGGTGAGTCCTTCTCGGGAACGAAACAACCCCGCTCGGCGCCACATGAGATCTCGGATAACGTCGATCGTCATGGCGGCTGGCTGATCCCCTTCGGTACTGAGCGCGGCCCTTTCATGGCTCGATGGGCTCGGGATGCCCTGAACTTGCGAAGTGCAGGGCCGCGATGCGAGGCTGAAAGCCCCGCGCTACGACCCGATCTGATTTCTGGACCGCCGCGGCGGGCGGCCTACACATCGCTTCCGCCGCACGCGCGCCAAACACCAGACCCTCAAGGAGCGAATTGCTCGCCAGGCGGTTCGCGCCGTGGACACCTGTGCACGCGACCTCGCCGGCCGCATACAAGCCGGGCAGGGATGTCCTGCCCCACTCGTCGGTGTCGACGCCGCCCATGATGTAGTGCGCGGCGGGCCCGACCGGAATGGGGTCGCGTGCGAGGTCGAGGCCAACGCGCTGGCACATGGCCGCGATCGTTGGAAACCGGCGGACGACGAACGCGGCGTCGAGATGCGCGAGCGTCAGGCAGACCGGCGCGCCGGTGCGTTCGGCTTCCAGCGCGATTCCGCGCGCGACAACGTCGCGGGGCGCCAGATCGCCGTCAGGATGCAGGCGCGTCATGAAGGCGTCGCCGCGATGGTTCACCAGGCGCGCGCCTTCGCCGCGCAGCGCCTCTGAGATCAGGAACCGCGGCGCACCGGCGAGGTCGAGCGCCGTGGGATGAAACTGCACGAACTCCAGATCCGCGACGCGAGCGCCGGCATGATACGCGAGCGCGATGCCGTCGCCCGTGGCGACCACAGGGTTGGTCGTCTCGCGAAACGTCTGACCCGCCCCGCCGGTCGCAAGCAGCGTCGCTCCCGCGCGCACTTCCCGCCGGTTGCCATCGCGATCGATGAAGGCGACTCCCAGCACGCGGCCGGCATCGACGATGAGATCGGTGACGAACGCGTGATCGATGGTCCGTCACCGGCGCCAGACCGGCAACGCGCTCCCACAGGACGCGTCCGATCTCGCGTCCCGTGGCATCGCCGGCATGGAGTACGCGGCGAACAGAATGCGCGGCTTCGCGGCCAAGGGCGGGGCGGCCATCCGCTTGTCGATCGAACTGCGCGCCCCAGGCAAGCAGTTCGCCGACGTAGCGCGGGCCCTCTTCCGTAACGACCCGCACGGCAGCTTCGTCACACAGGCCGTCGCCCGCTCGAATCGTGTCGCTCGCATGCAATGCCGGCGAATCATCGTCGCCCATCGCCGCGGCGATGCCGCCTTGCGCGTAGCCGGTGTTGCTTTCCGACGGCGCCGCCTTGGTGAGCACGAGGACGCCGCCGGCGTCAGCGAGCCCGATTGCCGCGCGCAAACCCGCCACGCCGCTGCCGACGATCAGAAAGTCGGTCGAATCCACGCGAATGCTATCCTACCAAGCCGCATGGATCCGGTTCGCATCGACGTCGCGACGCCGTCGCGCGCGTACTCGGTCACGATCGCCGACGGCGCGCTCGATCGGGCCGGATCGCTGCTCGACGATTTACACATCCCGCAACGCCGGCTCGTCGTGTCGAGCCCGCTCGTGTGGCGGCTGCACGGCACACGGCTGTCGCGAGGTCTCGATGCCGCCGGACCCATCCTCGTCCCCGACGGCGAGCGGTTCAAGCACCTCGCGACAGTATCGCGAATCTACGACGCGCTGCTGCAGGCCAGCGCCGACCGCGCCACGACAGTCGTCGCGTTCGGCGGCGGCGTGATGGGCGACATGGCGGGATTCGCGGCGGCCACCTATTTGCGCGGCATCGCGCTGGTGCACATTCCGACGACCCTGCTGGCGCAGGTCGACAGTGCGATCGGCGGCAAGGTTGGCGTCAACCACACGGCCGGCAAGAACCTGATCGGATCCTTCCATCAGCCGCATGCGGTGGTTATCGACCCGACGGTGCTCGGAACGCTGCCGCGTCGCGAGTTCAGGGCCGGCTTGTACGAAGTGATCAAGTACGGGATGACATCGAGCCCGTCGCTCTTCGATCGCATCGGCCGCGAACGAAAAGCCATCTTCGCTCGAACGCCCGAGGCGCTGACGCCGATCATCGCCGAATCGTGCCGCATCAAAGCCAGCGTGGTCGCGGCGGACGAGCGGGAAGCCGGTCCGCGCATGATTCTGAACTTCGGCCATACCGCCGGCCATGCGCTCGAGGCGGCCACCAGGTATCGGCATTACCGTCACGGCGAAGCGGTTGCATACGGGATGCTCGTCGCGGCGGAGCTGGCCACAGCACGAGGGGCGCTCGCCGACTTGGACCGGCAGGCGCTGGCCGACCTGATTGCCAGTCTGGGCCCGCTCCCGCCAATCGGCGACGTCTCGGCTGGCCAGCTCATCGACGCCATGACGCACGACAAGAAGGCCGTCGCCGGCCGGCTGCGCTTCGTCCTGCCGACCGCGATCGGGGCCACCACCATCGTGGACGACGTGGCCGAGGCTGAGATCCGGTCGGCCCTGAAGCGCGTCGGTTTCAGGGCCTGAAAAACCCGGTAGCACGCTTGTCGATTTCAGCGTTCCTCGTTCGTCGTGTAGGTAGGAGGCAGAGAGAATGCGATTCATGGTGCTGGTAAAGGCTGACAAGAACTCCGAGGCCGGCGTGATGCCGGACCAGAAGATCCTGGCCGAGATGGGCAATTTCAACGAAGAACTGGTGAAAGCCGGGGTGATGCTCGCGGGCGAAGGCTTGCAGCCGAGCTCCAAGGGCGCCCGGGTCAAGTTTTCGGGCGGCAAGAAGACCGTCATCGACGGGCCGTTCACGGAGGCCAAGGAGCTCGTTGCCGGCTTCTGGCTGTGGCAGGTGAAGTCGAAGGAAGAGGCCATCGAATGGCTGAAGCGCGCGCCGTTCGAGGATACCGAGGTCGAGATTCGTCAGGTGTTCGAGACCGACGACTTCAGCGAAGTGATGACGCCCGAGATGCGCGAGCAGGAAGAGCGGCTGCGCGCGGAAGCGGCGGCGCTGGCGCTGAAGAAATAGTTGGCAGTCGGACGGGACGGTGATGTGATCGGTGGCCGTGACGGCCACCGACACACACCGCACCATCGACGCCGTCTGGAGAATCGAATCCCCGAAGCTGATCGCCGGTCTCTCGCGAATCGTGCGTGACATCGGCGTGGCCGAGGATCTCGCCCACGACGCGCTGGTCGCCGCCCTCGAGCAATGGCCCCGGGCGGGCGTCCCCAACAACCCCGGCGCCTGGCTCATGGCCACCGCCAAGCACCGCGCCATCGATTACTTCCGGCGCAACAAGCTCCTCGAGCGCAAGCATGCCGAAATCGGCTACGAGCTCGAGGGCGACCAGCGAGCGGCCGTCGCCGACCTCGACGCCGCACTCGACGAAGACGTGGGGGACGATCTCTTGCGGCTGATGTTCACCGCATGCCATCCAGTGCTCTCAACCGAAGCGCGCGTGGCGCTGACGCTGCGTCTGCTGGGCGGAATGACAACGGACGAGATCGCGCGCGCGTTTCTGGTATCGGAATCAACGATCTCGCAGCGAATCGTTCGAGCGAAACGGACACTTGCCGACAAGCGTGTACCGTTCGAGGTGCCGCGCGGCGCCGAACGCGCCGCTCGTCTGGAATCGGTCCTCGAAGTGATCTACCTCGTCTTCAACGAGGGATACACGGCGACCGCTGGTGACGACTGGATGCGGCCCTGGCCTCTGCGAAGACGCTCTTCGCCTCGGCCGAATCCTGGCGGAGCTCGCGCCGGCTGAACCTGAAGTGCACGGCCTCGTCGCGCTCATGGAGATACAAGCGTCGCGCTCGAGAGCCCGCATCGGGCGGTCAGGAACACCTGTCGTGCTGCTCGAGCAGAACCGCGCGCTGTGGGATCAGCTTCTGATTCGCCGTGGCTTGACGGCGATCGAGCGCGCGGAACGGCTCGGCGGCGCGCGCGGCCCGTACCTGATTCAGGCGTCCATCGCCGCCTGTCACGCGCGAGCGCGGCGACCAGAAGACACGGACTGGCCGCTCATCGTCCGGCTCTACGCCGAGCTCGCTGCGCGCACGCCCTCTCCGATCGTCGAGTTGAACCGCGCGGTCGCGGTCGCGATGGCCGAAGGTCCGGCTGCGGGTCTCGAGATCATCGACCGGCTGCGAGCGGAGCCGGCGCTTCGCGAATACCACCACCTGCCGAGCGTGCGCGGCGACCTGCTGTTCAAGCTTGGGCGGCTCGACGAAGCGAGCCAGGAGTTCGAGCGCGCTGCCTCGCTCACGCGCAACGCGCGCGAGCGAGAGTTGCTGCTGGAACGCGCCAACGCCTGCCGGCGACCTCGCGGGGTCTGATCCGGATCAGACCCCATCTGGCATGGTTTTCGCGGCGTGTATGAACGCGGACTCCACGTTCTGATTGTCGTGCGGAGGGCGCACGCGTGGCGCGTATGTGGGGTCCGGCTTTAGCCGGACCTACACCGCCGCGTCCAGACCGAACTCTCGCAGCTTGGAGACGAACATCTTGTAGCTGATCTGCAGGATCTCCGCCGCGCGGCCGCGATTGCCGGCCGCTTCCTTGAGCGCCTGTTCGATCTTGCGGCGCTCGACTTCGGCCAGCACCCGGCGCGAGGCGTCGCCGAGCGAGCCCGAGAGATCGATCTTCGACCACGGACTCGCATCCTCGTCCGTCGGCGCGACCGCCACTGGCATTCGAAACGACAGGTTGAGATGGCGCGGATGGATGGTGTCGCCCTCGGTGAGAATGGCGGCGCGCTCGATACAGTTCTGCAGCTCGCGCACGTTGCCCGGCCAGGCGTACTGGCGAAGGTCGTCTTCGGCGGACGGCGACAGCACGAGCGGCCTCTTGTTCAGATCGCGGCAAAACCGATCGATGAAATACCGTGCGAGCGTCGAGATGTCCTCCGGCCGCTCGCGCAGCGGCGGAATGACGATCGGAAAGACCGACAACCGGAAAAACAGATCCTCCCGGTACTGCCGCGCCGCGACGGCGGCCTTCAGGTTCCGGTTCGTGGCCGCGACGACGCGGACGTCCACCTGCAGGGGCACCGTACCGCCGACGCGCTCGAAACGCTTCTCCTCGAGCACGCGCAGGATCTTCGCCTGCAGCGACAGCGGCAGGTCGCCGATCTCGTCGAGGAACAGCGTGCCACGATGCGCGAGCTCGAACTTGCCGGGCTTACGCGCCGCCGCTCCGGTGAACGCGCCCTTCTCGTGGCCGAACAGCTCGGTCTCGAGCAGCGTCTCGGGAATCGCCGCGCAGTTGATCGCCACGAACGGGCCATCGGCGCGCGGGCTGAGCGCGTGCAGCGCGCGCGCGAACAGCTCTTTGCCGGTGCCGCTCTCGCCTTCGAGCAGCACGGTCGTGTCGGTCGCGGCCGCGCGATGCAGCGTCACGCGACACCTGTTTCAGCTTCGGGTCGTCGCCCACGATCTGCGGCGCGCCGCGGCGTTGCGCGAGCTCTTCCTTGAGGATCAGGTTTTCCGTCGCGAGACGCCGCTGCGTGAGCGCCCGCTCGACCATCAGCAACAGGTGATCGGGATCCACCGGCTTGGCGAGAAAGTCGAGCGCCCCCTCTTTCATCGCGGCGACCGCATCCTGGATGCTCCCGAACGCCGTCATCACGATGACCGGCAGCTGCGGATCCAGATCCTTCGACGCTCGAAGGACGCCGAAGCCGTCGCCTTCGGGCAGCCGCAGATCCGACAGCACGACAGCCGGCCGGCTTCGCTGCAGGGCCGCTTCCGCTTCGGGCTGATCGCGCGCCTCGACGACGGTGTGACCTTGCGCTTCCAGCGCGTGCCGCAGCATGGCGCGCAGCGAGTCTTTGTCCTCGACCAGCAGGATCGGCGGATCGGCGGGCGATGCAGGTCGACGGGTCATCCCTCGACCTTGCTCGCCCCTCCCTCGGGATGACCCTGAGCATGCGTCGAAGGGTCACCGCAGCCAGCCGGGCGGAACGCCGGCGCGGCGCGCTTCTTCGAGCACGTTGTCGATGGCTTTCTTGTCGTTGGGAATGGTCTGCTTGAGGCGATCCAGCTCCGCGATGGCTCTGAGCCGATCGCGCTCGATCATGTTCTTCTGCGCCGGATCGTCGCGATTCACGAAATCGGTGGTGAGAGCATTGATGCGGCTCTGCAACGCGTCGGCGTACGTCTGGTCGCGCTCGAGCTGCTCCTGCGCCGCCTTCAAGCGAGCCGTCCAGTAGGCCTTGTCTTTGACAGGTTCCTTTGCCCCATCCGCGGCGCACCGCGCCCGCCGCGTCGGGTTTCGTCGCGCTCTTCTCCGCGCCCGCCTTGTCGGCGTCCTTCTCGGGCGCTGCCTTGTCGTCGCCCTTCGGCTCAGACGCGGGCGAGGGCGGTGGCGCGGGCGACGGTGTGGGCCGCAGGTCTTTGTTCGTGTACGTCTTGCCCGGCTGCGAAACGGTCTTGCGCCGCTCCTCTTCCTTGCGCGCGACGTCGGCAAGGGACTGGGCCCGGACCGGCGCGATCCAGGCCGCGAGGGCACAGGCGCACACGCACAGTCGCACGAAAGGCGCGAGACGCTTTCCGGACATGATTCTCCCTAAATATATCGGATTGTGAACCCTCCAGCCTTAGATCACCGCAGCTCCCGCCACGACAGGACCCGGATGGCTTGCTCGCCGCGCATCGCCGTCACTTCGACGACCTTGTGAGCGCCTCCAGGTCCGAACGCCTCCGCTCGGAGCGCGACGATACCGGCACCCGGAGCGCCCGCGGCCGCGTCCCGCGCCGGATCGTTGTCGGCTTCCCCAGGATCGTCGCCGGTCATGACGATGAGGTAGTGCGGCGGCTCGACTCCATGCGCGGACACCATGTCGCGGAGCCATCCGTACGCGAAGAGCTTCCAGCGCGGGTTGTTCGGGCCCCATGGACGATCGTCGGTCACCGCATCCATGTCGGCGTCGGAGCACGCCGCGGTCTTCTGGCAATTCGCGAGATTGAGGGCCTCTGACAGATCGAGCGGCGACCCATCGACGAGCTGACGCACGCCGCCAGGCGGGCCATCGACGAAGGACGAGAGTACGCCATCGGCGATGAGCACGTTCCAATCCGGAACTGCCAGGAGCTCGTCGAGCGCGCGTTCGACCGCTGCATCGGTTGCGTACAGCGTCTGCTGCGCCATCCGGAAGTTCGCGGCGATTCTGGTTTCGGCCGTCGTCGCCAGCACGAGCGCTACCCCCAGCGCCGACAACAATCCCATCGTCAGCAGCACGACAATCAGCGCGATTCCGCGGTTGTTGACGGATGGACGCACGTATCACCGAGTGAGATTGAGGTTTCGCGGAGCGACATCGAAGCGGATTTCCATGTCCGGCACCCACTGGTGCCCGCCTCGCGAGGTCCCGCCATGAACAAACAATGGGCCGGCGGGCCCACGGAGCATCGGGCATCGCCGCCTGCACACGAATCCGGATTCCGATGCTGCGGACGCGAAGCAGATCCGCGTCCCATCGATCTGGAGCGCCTTCGTCTGGACACCAGGGTCCGTCGGTGAGCTGCGACGGCGTCAGCGTCGCGAGCGATCCTCCGGCCGCGCGAGAATCGGCAGACGCGGCTGCGGTGTCGACGACGCGTCGCTGACAAACACGCAGTTCTCGCCGGCCGCGAAAGGCGCGACGGCCGCAGCCGAGGGCTTCGGCCCGTACGTCGTCCACGGGCCGATCGGATCGGACAAGGGTTTGCGCATCGTCGGCGGCTGCGGATCGCCGAAGTACTCGAAGGCGAGGGCCACAACGTTGTCCACGACGGGTACGTCCACACCGTTCGAGCTCTCGACGGCCATGAGCTGATAGGAGGCCGTCGCGTCGTCGACCTTCAACCAGTACGTCGTGCCTGACGGGCTGCGCGCCGTTTCGGGGAACCGTGAGAACGGTGATCGTGTCGCTCCTGAACGATCCGGGCGGGTCCGCCGGCGCGCTTCCCGCTCGATACGGCAGGATCGCCGCGATGCTGTCGGTCAACGGCCCCGGTTCGGCGCCGCCGTACGCCGCGGCGCCTGCCCCGGCGATCCGTTGATACAGCGTGTCGGCTGCCACACGAAGCCGCTGCTGCATGTCCGACGGTCTCGCTGCGCGAGGCCGCCAGGCTCTGCGTGGGCAGCATCAAACCGAATGCGCTGCCCATCACGGCGAGCGCGATGGTCATGGCGACGAGCGCTTCGACGAGGGAGAAGCCGTTGGCGCGCATCACGTGCCTGTTCGTGTTCTCACCGTGACGAGCGACGCTTCGTCCGGCAAAGCGTGCGCCACTCCAGACTGGTCTGACCTGACGCGCATGACCAGTACGTGCAGCACGAGCGTGTTGGCGGGATTCGACGGCAACGGCTCGATCGACCACCGCCGGACGAAGGCCGCCTGCGCCGGCGGCGACGAGCCGCCGCCGAGCGAACGGCCCGCGGCGTCGAGAAAGTCGCAGTAGCCGCTGGTGTTGTGACTGAGCGCATCCGCGGGCGACGGCGTGAGATCCGATCGCGGCTGCCCGAGCGCGTCGTATCCCCAGGTGAGCGACCGCAGTTCTTCCATCTTCTGCGCCGCCAGCAGCGACGCGAACGTCGTTGTCCTGGCCGCTGTGTTGGCGCGCGTGGCCATCATCGAGAGGCCCGCGAGCGCAGCGACGCCGACAAACAACAACGTCGTCGCGATCAGCACTTCGAGCAGTGTGAAGCCGCGTTCGCGTGCGAGCCGGTGGATTGTCGATCTCAATTCGCGGACGACGACGTGCAAGTCAGAGTCCACGCCCGACAACGGCGAGATGCGTCGAATTTTCTAGGAAATCTGTCGATGTGGCGAGAGCGCTACGCGTCGCGAGTGCAGAAGCTGCAAGGTGCGCCGAAACAGGCTGGCAGAAGCTGCGAGACCGGTCAGGTACTTTTTCCAGCTGAACCCGCTCAGCATCCCGTTGCCGACCACGAAGAACTTGTCCTCCAGGTTCTTGTCGAAGTGGAGGTGCGCGCCGCCGGTGTCCTTGATCGTCTTGCCGACGACGCTGCCGTAGAAATCGCTGTTCCCGGAGAAGCTGATATCCGAGTTCGGCGCGTACACCATCGTGCAGTACGACGCGCCGCCCGCCAGCTTGATGCCCCCCGTTCCGCCGTAGTTGATCTGAAACATCGACCCATCGTAGGTCGGGTTGACGACGCGACCCCTGGCCCGTCAGATCGACGACGTTGAGTCCGCTCCCGCCGATGTTGACGATCACCGGGCCGGAGCCGATGATGATCTTCGCGCTGCCGGACACGCTGATGCTGTTCATGTTGTAGACGCCGGCCGTCAACGTCAACTGCGCGCTGCTCGTAAGCTTCAGATCGGCGTAGGTACCCGGCGGCAGCGTCGTGGTGCCGGGGTTGTAGTTCCCCGTCGGCGTGACAGGGATCGGAGGCGCCGCGAAGGTCACCGCCTGGGGAAGCTGCACGACCCCGCCGTCGAGGGTGGCGCCACCGCTGGCCGTCACGGCGTTGACGTTGCCGTTGCTGCAGTTGCCGACGCCGACGCGGGGCGTCGAGAGCGTGCCGTGGATGTGGGCGCCGCCGCTCTCAGTCAGGTTCCCATTCGTGCCGATGTTGCCGCCGTCGTTGACGATGACCGGCAGCCCCGCAGGCGTCGAGCGACGAGTAACTGTCAGTCGTAGCGCCGCCGGCGTACGTCTGCGCGCCGCACGCCGGCGAGGTCGCAAACGCCGCGTACATCGACGCCGACGACTTGCCCGATTCGAGGAACCCCACGACCTCGACCTGCGCGGTTCGCCCGGAACCGATCGTCCCGAGCGAGGTGATCTGCCAGGTCTGAATCGTTTTCTGCACGCCAGCCCCGTAGACGTTGACGGGCTGCATCGTGAGCAGCGTCGCGTACGGCTGGTAGGTCACCGTGGTCGTGCCGGACTGCATCGTCCCCTGGACCGCGGCGGCAAACGCCGTCTGGATCGCATCGACCGGGTAGTTCGACGCCACGTTCGGATTGGCTGAGAGCACGACGGGCTGCCCGAGGTAGGTGACGGGCGATTTCGTCATGTCGTAGTTCGTCAGGGGGTCGGCGCCGCCGGTGGCGGGCGCGGTGTAGCTGTTCATCAGGTAGTTCGCCGCTTTTTGCAGGCCGGATTCCGCGCCGTACCGCGCCTGCGACATCACGGTGTAGTTCATGCTCGAGTAGGTCTCGGTTTGCGCCAGGAACATCAGCGACGCAGCCACCACCGACAGGGCGGTCGTCAGAAAGAGACTCAAGACGAGCGCGATTCCTCGTTCGTGCTTCATGGGAGTAGAGCGGCGACCGTGGCGGGCATGGGCTGCACACGTTTGGCGTAGACGGAACCCGCGCTCGCAAGCTGCCAGACGTTGAACACGTTCCGGGGCGACACGTTCAGCAGCGCCTTGGTCTCGGTCTGGAACGTGTTCGTGATCGGATCCTTGAGCTGTGTCTGCACGGTCAGCGTGATCGCGACGTCGAGCACGAACACCTGCGCGCACGCGCAGTTGGTGTCGGTCACCGCCGTGAGGTACGGCAGCGGGCTCGGCATGTAGGTGAAGCACGGCGTCCCGCCGGGATTCGGGAGGATGTTGCCCAGCAGCACCAGGCTGCTCGTGAGCGTCGGCTTCGGCAGCGCTTTGTCGAACGCCATGATGTTGCGATAGAGATTGCCGCCGGCGGTGTCGCAGACGTACTCGACGTACACCATGTTGCCGTCGCCGTTGACGTCGCCGTACAGCTTCAAGTGCGATCCGTCCGAGCCATTCGGGTACGCCGCCCACGCGGCGCCCGTCCATTTCTTGATCGGGATGATGCCCGTGGCGAACCCGCCGAGCGGCGTGACCGGCACGCCCGCGGCGTGCGTGAAGTCGAAGGTGGCGGTGATCGTTTTCGCTCCGGCGTCCACGGCCGTGACGATCACGGTTTCGTAGTGGCTGGTGCCGTCCGCGGCCGTCCCCGCATCGATGGTGAGGCGTTCGTTGACGAAAATCCCGGACACCGACGCAGTATTGACGCCGTTGATCACCTGGTTGATGCCGACCGTTTGTGTGCCCGTTGCCACGGCCGCGGCGAGAGTCGCCTTGCCGGGCAGCGCAATCCGGCCGGCCTGGCCGACTTCCTGTTGCAGCAGCTCGGTCGCGCTGCGGACGCCGGCGTGAAGCTGCGTCCGGTTCCAGATCGTTTTCTGCGAAGTGGTGACCTGCAGCAACCCCGAGGTCACGGCGCCCGAGATGATCAGCAGGATCGCGACAGACACGAGGAGCTCGGGTAGCGAGAAGCCGGCTTGATTCGAGGCGCGGGTCGGCATGTCAGCAACCGGTCGGGCAGTTGGTCTTGTACGCCGACACCGTGGACTGCGGCAGTTTCGCGCGAGCGACGCTCGACCGGACGATCGAGGTCACGGTCACCTGCTTCAAGTTCGCGGACACGACCGACACCTGCCACACACGCTTGTAGAACCAGGTGCTCGGCGGAGTGGTGCTGCAGGGACTGGCGATGGTGCACAGCACGTTGCCGTCCTGATCGAGGTAGTCCACGTAGCCGTTGACCGCAGCGGCCGGATTGGAGCTGCCGCCGGTCGCGAACCCGGTGCCGCCGGTGTTGACCGTCGGAAATACCGTCGTGTTGCTCTGCGCGTCGCCGTAGGTGAGCTCGAGCAGCTGCTCCATCTTGTCCACGGCGTACTCGGTCGTGCGGGCCATCAGGTGGCCCTGGTTCTCGGTAATCGCCGTCGCGAGAGCGGCCATGCCCATCAAGCCCGCCATCACGACGACGAGAATCGCGCTGGCGATGGCCGTCTCGATGAGCGTGGTGCCCTTCTCGCCGCCGAGCAGCGTGGTGCGGATCATTGGAGTGTCCACGCGGGGGTCGAGGTCGGATTCGTGCGCCATTGCTTGATCAACCCCGTCGCGGAAATCGTGATGCCGTACACGGCGGTCAGGTCGGTCACATACACCGCGCCCGCGCCGGTGGGCGCGCCGGTGTTGTCGACGGGGATGCCGCGGGAATTGAAGAGCACGCATGCCGTGTTGCCGATGACGGCGCCCGCCGCATTCCGGCACTGCGCGGCCTGCGCGATGGTCGCCTGCGTGTTCGGCGGCGGCGTCGCGACCACGCTGTACCCGATACGTGTCGCCGCCCGAAAGCGACGTGATGCCGCCTTCGGTCGTCCATGCCAGACGTGGTCTTGTTCCAGGTCTCGATGCGGAACGTCTTCCCGCTGAGATCGAGGAACAGCCGCGCGTTCGTGAAATCCGACGCCGCGCGCATCTTGGTCAGCGACAACGCGTTGTTGATGCTGCGGGCGTCGCCTCGCAGCCGAAAATCGCCCAGCGTGTTGCGGCTCATCGGCACGGCAATCGCCGCGATCACGCCGGTAAGCGCCACTACGACCAGGATTTCGGTGATCGACACGCCGCGCGACGAGCGCAGTCGGATCTCGACTGGGACCACGTCATCGAGCGTATGAGCAACCGGGTTGCCAACGGCTGAGTCGCTGGGCAGTCCAGCGAACTAAGTGTCTTTATATCAAGTGACTTACAGAATGCACCGCACGTCAGCTGGCGACGGTGGATCTGGTCGAGCCGCATGCGCCGATTTGCTACATGCGGTAACGGTTCAGATCGGGCAGCGGCGGCGGAGTCCTCGCTGGCGAGCGGCAGCGTGACGTGCACGGCCGCGCCCCCCTCCGGCGACGTCCCCACGGTCACGCGGCCGTTGTGAAAAACCACGATCTTCTGTACCAGGGCGAGGCCGAGGCCGGTGCCGCTGCGCTTGGTCGTGAAGAACGGCCGGAACACCCGCTCACGGAGGGCCGGTGCGACGCCGGGACCGTTGTCGTTCACGGTGATTCGCGACACGCGTTGCGCGCGGTCAATCTCGGCCCGGACCACGATGCGCGGGCCGAACCGGCACGGCAGCGCACGCCTCGATCGCGTTGCGCAACAAGTTGCTGAACGCCTGGCGGAGCAGAACCTCATCGCCTTCGATCGTGTCGAACTCGCCGTGCACCTCGACCTCGCCGCCGGCCGCGCGCGCGTCGACGCGGGCCTCCTCGGCCGCGCGCTCGCAGACGGCGCCCAGATCCACCTTGGTCAACGTCAGCTGCGCGGGCCGCGCGAAGTTCAGGAAGTTCGTGACCACCTGGCCGAGCGATTCCGCTTCCGCGCGAATGCCCTCGACGTACGGGCGGTACGATTCCGGAAGCTGGCCGATATCGAGCAGCTTGCTGTAGCCGTGAATCGTGGCCAGGCCGTTGCGAAACTCGTGCGCGATGCCCGCGGTCAATTCGCCCACCGTCGCCAGGCTGTCCTTGAGCCGCAGCTGCTCTTCCAGATCCTTGACGGCAGTCAGATCGGTGAACAGACAAATGGCGCCGTGCGGCTTGTTGTCATCGTCGAACAGCGGCGACACCGTGATGCCGACGTGCGAGACACCGTGCCGTGCCTCGGGCAGCGTCACCGACCGGCGCACGACGGGCGACTGCGTGCGCAGACATTCGTCGATCACCGCCGACAGCGCGAGCTCGTCGAGCGACCGTCGGCAGACGTCCGGCGGCGCCGAATCGGGCAGGTTCAACATCCGCCGGCCCGCCGGATTGAGGATGCGAATATCGCCCTCGAGCCCGACGACGAGGAGGCCGGCGCTGAGGCCGGAAATGATCTCGCCGTTCAGGCGCTCGGACGCTTCGGCGCGGGCCGCGGTCGCCCGCTCCTGCGCCTGCAAACGCGTCACGGCCTCCTGGAGCGCGGCCGACATCATGTCGGGTTGCCCGGCGCCCGGGTTGCGACGCGCAGCGCGGGCGGCTGCCGACAAGCGCAGGACGGCGAACGTCAGGGTGGCCACCTGCACCACGACGAGGACGGTCAGGCCGAGCAGGCCGTAGCCCGAGTCGTTCACCGTCTGGCCGTCCGCGCGGCGCCGCCCTCAGCGCGATCGGCCACGCCGTAGACACGCCGAATCTCGTCGAGGTGTTCGCGGATCAATCGCCGGCCGGTCGCGCGGACGCCGTCAGTCACGTCGGAGCGCCGCCAGGCGCCAGCCGGATCGCGCTCGTAGGCGTACTCGTCGCCCTTGATCGCGTCGACGATGTAGACGCGGCGGCCGTTGCGGCGGATCACGGCGTAGACGGCGCTGTAGCTCGCGGCGGCGACGTAATCACCGCGACGCCGCGTGGCGGAGGCCACGCGGTCGGGTCCGATGAGCGGCTCCCCCATCAAACGGTTGGCCGGCGCGCGGGCGGTAGCCCGAGGGCGGCGTACAAGCGTCGGTGAGATATCGGTCAGAAAGCTGATGGCGTTCGGATCGAGCGCCGCCGTCGCGGCGGGCGCCGGCTGGAAGGTGCATCACCAACGGCACCTGGAGCACTTCCGGAAACAGATAGTACGCGTGGCCCCACCGCCCTTCTTCGCCCAGCATCTCGCCATGGTCGGACGTCAGCACCACGACGCTGTTGTCGTACAGATCGCGGCGCTTCAGGAAGTCGATGAAGGCGCCGACGCAGCGATCGATCGCGCGGACCCGCGCGGCGTACGGCGCGTGAAACCCCGGGTACGTCTCGCCGGGCGGCACCGACGCCGTCATGATGTTCGAGACGTGGAGATCCTGCGGAAGCGAATAGCCGAATACCGGCGGCGCGGCGCCCGACGGCCGCGGCATTCTCGCCTCCAACTCGTCGAGCGTCCGGCAAATTCGATAATCCATCGTCCGCACGCCGCGATCGAGCTCGATCGGCGGATCGACGGGCTTCAACAACTGCTCCATGATGACATCGACACCCATCACGCCCTGGTATCGATTCGCGTTGAGCAGCTTCTCGAGCGTGTTCATCGGCCAGAACGGCCGGACGTACTGCTTGTGGACGCCGACGCCGCCCATCCAGATGGCGGGCAACGACAACCCGGTGCCGCCGTAGTGCGTGAACGCGTTGCGGAAAACGAGGCTGTCGGCGGCGAGCTCGGCGATGCGCGGCGTAAACGTCACCGCCGGGTTGTACGGCGCCAGATAGTCGGGCCGGAGGCTGTCGACGACGAACAGGAATACGTGCGGCGGCCGCGGCGCGGCCGCGAGCGGGGTCACGAAGTCGAGGTTTGACGGGGCCACGTCGGCGCCCAGGTCGGTGTTCTGCCGGACGAACCGCATGAACGCGGCTTGTCCGCTCGACGACACCGGCGGGGTGAGGATCCCATCCGCGAGGCGGAACGCCGGGTTGTAGATCGTGTATCGATCCAGCAAGCGCCGGACGCTGAACGTGGGATCGCCCGTGAGCTGCGCGGCGCGCCGTTCGATCTGTCCCGCAGCCGTATGCAGAGCGAACGGCGCGACGCAGGCCGCGGCGAGCCACCCATCGGACAGCCGGACGTTCGGCGTCAGGCGAAGCACGCGGATCGCCGTTGCGAACCACAACGCGATCACGCCGGTCTTGAGCAGCAGGAAATCCCAATCGATCGCGCGGCTGATCGCCGCGAGCCCCCACGCCGCCAGCCCGATGATCGCGAATGCGGCGAAGTGCCCCACGGAGGATCGCGATGTGTGGCCTGCTGAAACCGGCGGCGGACCGAAAAACACGTCAACCGGCGACTCGAGCCTCGCGTCCCGCGCCATCCACGTGCGCAGGCGAAGCGCGCCCCAGCTCGACACGATGGCGATGGCGCCCGAGAACGCGACCAGCGCGCTCCACCAACCCTCGAACCCCAACGCGTCGCACACGCTGCGCTGCACGATCAGCGCGACCGTCGCCGTCAGCAGCGCGCGCGATCGCCAGGTACTGCGTGACGAACGCGCGGCCCGCGACAACACGCGCGCACAACGCGATCGCCAGGAACGCGACGCAGAAGATCAGCGCGTGATCGACCGCGTTCCATGCCAGCCCGACGACGAGACCGGTCGTCAGCAGATCGGGCTCGAACGCGCCGCCCATGGCGAGCGGCGTCAGCACCGCGTAGACCACGGTGATGAACCCCGCGGAGACCATCGCCGCCGTCAACCAGCGGCCCTCGATCGCCGCGCGCCGGATGTCCTCGAGGCGGGCCGGCTGCCGTCGAAGGTACGCGCCGGCGCTGACATGGTCGAGGACGGCGGCCAAGACGAGGGGCAGCAATGCGCCGACACCGACGAGGAGGCTGACACGATCGTCCGTCAGACCCGGCAGCACCGGATGCATCGTGATGGCGGCGCCGACGCCAGTCCACGTCACCGCGAACGCCCAGGCCCACAGCCTGACCTTCCCGCGGTCCTGGAACGATCCGCGCAGATCGAAAAGCATCAGCGCAAGCCACGGCCAGTAGAGGACGGCATGCCACTGGCTGAACGCGCCCGACCCGAACATGCGTGGGCGGATCACTTCCTGATAGGTGAAGGCGCTCGCCGAGGTGAACGCGTAGGCCGCGGTCAGCCAGCAGTAGATCGAACAGATCAATCGAATCAGCGCGCGCCTCATTGCCCGCTGCCCTGAGAATCGCGCAGCGCCGACAGACGGCTGACGAGACCCGGATCGCCCGGGTCGATCCGGGAGGCACGCTCGTACTGGTCGAAGGCGTCGCGGGCCCGGTTCGCTGCCGTGTAGGCATCGCCGAGATCAATCAATCGTTGGACATCGGTCTCATCGAACGCGGCGCAGCGTTCGTACGCGTGAAGCGACTCGGCTGGCTTGCCAGCGCGCGCGTACGCCTCCGGCCATGCCGGACACGCGTCGCCGGGCGCCGGGCTCGACTCGACGTAGCGCTCCCACGCGGCCGCCTCGCTCGCGGGATCCTGCAATCCGTGATGCACGCGCGCGAACCACCAGGCAATCTGCGGTTCGCGCGGATACGCGCGATCGAGATCGATGGCGAGCGGCAGGGCTTCGGTGAATCGTCCGTCGGCGATGCGCTGCTCGATGGCGCGGGCAGCCGGCAGGAACGGATCGAACGTGCCGCGGCTGACGAAGCCTCCGACCAGCGAACGCACGTCGGACGCGAGGTACAGGGCGAGGAGAAGGACGAGCAGGACGGTGCGCCTCACAGACGGCACCGCGGTCAGGGCCTCGGGCGATAGCTGTTCTGCCGCGCGAACTCGAGGAGCCTGTCTCTGATGAGCGCCCGGTTCTCGGTGGTCAGCGCCGGCGTGATTTCGATGCGCTTGCCCACACCATCGTCGGCGAGATCGAACGCGTTGTCGCGGCCTTCGACCGCGTCCACGCCGTAGAGCGACGTGCCGTTCCGGTGCAGCATGCCGTACACCGCGCCGTAGCTCGAAGCGACCAGGAAGTTGTCGCGCCGCCGCCACGTGGTTTCGGCCTCCGGAGGTCCGAACACGGAGCGTCCCATGAAATCTCCAGGCACGTCCGGAACGTATCCCAGCAACGCGTACAACGAGGGTGCGATGTCGCTGGAGAACGTCAGCGCCGACAAGTCGACGGACAGGCGCGAGCGAAGCGACCGCGGCACGTGGACGATCAGCGGAATGCGCACCACTTCGGGCACAAGGAAATAGGCGTGTCCCCACCGCCCTTCCTCGCCGAGCGAGTCGCCGTGGTCCGACGTCAGAATCACGACGCTCTTGTCGTAGCGATTCGTGCGCTTCAGGAAGTCGACGAAACTCCCGAGACACTGGTCGATCCGCCGAACGCTCGACGCGACCGGCGCGAAGAACCCCGGATACGACTCACCGTCAGGCACCTTGCGACGGCTCGCGACGGCGATGTGCACGTCCTGCGGCAGCGAATAGAAGAAGATCGGCCGCGACGGGTCGGCCGCCTGCACCTGTTCTTCCAGCTCGGTCATGGTCGAACAGACGTCGATCTCCATCGTGCCCTTGCCGCGAGCGAGCTGGACGACATCGTCGTCGGGAGGGACGAGGTCATGGATGATGTGATCGACGGGCATCATCTGCTTGTAGTTGTTCGCGTCGAGCAGCTTGAGCAGTGTGTTGCGCGACTCGAACGCGGGCAGCTCGAGCGCGTGCGGCACCATGCCGCCCGCCCAGATCGAGGCCACGGCGAGCGAGGTGCCCGCGTAGCGCGTGTAGGCGCGATCGAAGACAAAGCTGTCCCGAGCCAGCCGTGCGATCTCCGGCGAGAACGAGACGCGGGCATTGTAGGGCTCGAGATAGTCGCGTCGAAGACTGTCGACGATGATCAGATAGATGTCTGGCCGGGGGCCCGGCGCCGGCACCATGGGCGAGACCAGATCGACGTCGCGAACCGGCACCTTGCCAATCGGCGCAAGCGTGTGCGCTCGCAGAAACGCGTAGTATTCGGCGGTTTCGGCCGAACGCGCGATGCGCGCGTCGCGAACGAAGCGATACGACGGATCAAGTGCCGCGTACTTCGCGGTCGCGCTGGCGTCGCGGGCCTCGAGCGTGACGAAGCCGTGGTAGAGACCGAACACCAGCAGGGGAACGATCGCCGCTCCGAAATCGAAGCGCGGCCCCTGGGCCGCCGCGCGCGGGCCTGTGACGCCACCGCCCAGATTGACCGCCGTTACCACGGTGAACGCCACGAGCCAGATCAGCAGCACCGTGAGCTTCTGCAGCAGGAAATTCCAATCGAGATGTGACACCGACGCCACGAGGCCATATGCCGCCAACGGCAGGCCGAACGTCGCGGCAAGGGCGACACGGCGGGAGGCGGCACCGACAATCGGCGCGCTGAACAGCCCGAGAGAATCCGTTGGCGTGCGGTTTCGCAGTCGCGCGAGATCCGCCCAGACAGCCGACAGCGTGAACCCGAGGGCGCCCGACGCGAGGGCCGCTTCCCAGCCGACGAACGCAATCGACGCGCAGACCAGCAGATACAGAACGAGCGCCGCGCAGCCGCCGAGCAGGACGACGAACAGCCAGTATTCGATCCGCGCCGGAACCGATGAGAACCGCGCGAGCGCGATCAGCGTCGCGAGCCCCAGAAAGAGCGCGGTAAAGCCATAGAGATCGGACACGAGCGACGACCCGAGGGCTACCGCCAACTCGGCCCGCGTGAGCTCGATGCCGGGCGTAGTTGTCAACCGAAACGGAACAGCGGCGGCGTAGCTGACCCAGGCGACTATCGCCGTGCCCACGCACGCCGCGAGCACGCGCGCGAGCCCGACGGGCTTGAGCTCGGCCGCCGGGCGCGCCACGTGATCGATCAGCGCAACCCAGAGGGGCGCCACCAACGCCAGCATGCCGATGACGTAACCCGACCAGCTGTTGCCGATGCTGCGCAGCGGCTTCTCATACAGCGCCACGACTGCGAGCGCGCCCCAGACGACCACGTACGCCACCGCCAGGATCCGGCCGCGACCGCTCCTCAGGTGCGGCATCAACGTCAGGATGGTGGCCAGCACGACCACGCAGAAGTACCACTGCGAGATCATCACGAAGTCGGTCAGCGCCGGGACGACGCTGGGTTTGATGAACTGGGCGTAGGCGAACGGGCTGTACGACAGGAAGCAGTACGCCGCGACCGCAACGAAGAAGACCGCATGCACCACGCGCACGGCGGCGATGACGCCTGCGCGCGACAACCAGTCGTCGAAACGCGACCCGATCATTGATCGCTCACCGCATCGGCCGGCGCCGATCGTGCCGCAAGATCCAGCGCGCGGGCGCTCGCCGGATGCCAGCGCAGCGCCGACTCCGCTTCCGCGTGCGCGCCCGAGCGATCGCCCCGTTTCAGCAGCAGCTCGCCAAGCCGCACGTGCAGGTCGCCGTCCTTCGGGTCGATGGTGAGCGCTCGGCGGTATGCCCCTTCGGCCAAATCAATGCGCCCCGAGGATTCGTAGCCGGCGGCAAGATCGGTCAGGAGCGCAACGTTCGTCGGATCGTGCGCCACGCACGCTTCGAGCGAGATGGCATCGGGACGATCGCAGTCGAGACGCACTGCCTGCGCGGCGGCGCCGCGCTCCGTGCGGCGGAACGTGGCCAGAAACAGCACCAGCAGGACGAGCGGCCACGCAAAGTTCGCAAAGGCGGCAAAGGACGCACACGTGCGCGCGCGTCTTCGCGTTTCATAGCCGTTCCAGGTACCAGTGAAGGATCGCCGGACCCACCGTCGCCGCCACCGCCGCGCCCAGCGCGAGGAACGTCCCGAACGGCAGCGCGTATTTCATCCCTCCGCGACGCGTGACGATCAGCCCCACGCCGATGATCGAGCCGGCGAGCGACGCCATCATCAACGTCAGGAAGCGTGAGCTGCCAGCCGACGAACGCGCCGACCATCGCGAGCATTTTCACGTCGCCCATGCCGAGCCCCTCTTCGTGCCGCACGCGGTAGTAGGCTTCGGCGATCGCAAAGAGAAGGCCGCCGCCGACGAGAATCCCGATGAGCGACGAGACCCAGCCGGGCTCCGTGAAGAAGCTGAGCACGAACCCGGCGATGATCCCGGGGAGCGTGATCGCGTTCGGCAGCAGGTGAT
The DNA here is from genome assembly GCA_963731545.1 of uncultured Acidobacteriota bacterium. Lineage (GTDB taxonomy): Bacteria > Acidobacteriota > Vicinamibacteria > Vicinamibacterales > CAVVIG01 > CAVSWN01. Next base: position 71,886 of record CAVSWN010000005.1, read on the forward strand.
GTTCGAGATCGATCGCGAACAGCGCGATCAGGGCGCAGCCAAAGAGCAGCCGCGAGACGAGCAGCACACCAGGCCCGTAGTACCACCACGCCGCACCGAACATGATCGCCGTCAGGGCCTCCACGATCGGATACTGCGCGCCGATCGAGGCCTTGCACGTGCGGCACCGTCCGCCGAGCGCGAGCCAGCTCACGATCGGCACGTTCTCGTACCAGGCACAGCCGGCGGTTGCACTGCGGACACGCCGACGGCGGCGCCACGACCGACTTCGATCGCGGCAGGCGGTAGATGCAGACGTTCAGAAAGCTGCCGACGGCCGCGCCGCAGGCGACCGCCAGGGCCAGCAGTACAGCGGGTGGGAAATCCGCGATCATGACGGCGGCCGAGCGTCGAGCAGCATCGGCTCGTCGGGCAATGGCCACAACGGCGACGAGGAAGACAGGCGCACGCGGCCGGCCGATGTCAACTCGTATGGCGTGCGCGTGGGATCGGTTGGAATGCCTGGAAACGCGCCCGCCCGCACCAGGGAGGCCCAGTCAGGAAACGGGGCCCCCGCCCGGGCGGTGAACGCGTCGACCTGTTTCTGCAGCGCATCGAGGTCGTCGAGCACCTGAAGCTGGGCGAGGCGCCGATCGGCGTCTCGACGCAGCCAGTCGATTTCGGCCGACTGCCGAATCGCCTGCCACATCAACCGCGATGAGGCGCGATCGCCACCCTGAGCCAGGGTCGTCGCCGCGAGCGACCGCAACCACCAGGGCGCCTTCGGCACCTCCGCGCCGCGACGGAACCACTCCGCGGCGGCCTGGTAATCCTTCCGGTACCAATAGTGGACGAACCCGACGTCCTGCATGTATTCCCATTTATCGGGTCGTTCGGCCAATCCCTTTTCAAGCAGCTTGATCGCCAGGTCGGGCCGTCCGGGGCCGCCGGGATACGGCTCGGCGAGAAAAACTGCGCCAAAACGGTAGGCCATGTTGAACCGGGGATCGAGCGAGGTCGTGATGTCGAGCAAGGGATACAGATCGTTGTAATCGTCCGGGGTTCGGAGCCAGGGCCGGCGGGGGCTCGGGCCCCAACAGCCGCTGGTCCGCCAGGCGCCGGCGCGCGGCACCGAAATACTGGATGGCGCGGACCCAGTACACGTCGGCGGCCAGCCCGTTGTAGGCGCCCGTCAGCCTCCGGACAGCCGTCCCCGACGAGATGTAGACCGAGTCGGCGGCGGCCTCGGCCGGCGGATACCACCGCTCGCGCGCCGCCTGGACCTGGACCGCCGCGGCCAGCAGCAACACGGCGGCGGCCACGGCAGCGGCCCGCCTCATTTGAAGTCCCGCCGCGAAAAGATGGCGACCGACACCACCAGCAGCATCGCGATGTACGTCGCGCCGTACGCGATCGCCAGCAGGACGTAACCGGGCGGAACGGGCTGGCCGTGCACGACGGCGCTCTTGACGTCGAACTGCGCGAGGTTCGGCAGGACCCAGAACAACCCGCGGGCGAGGCCCGCCGCGGCCGGCGAGTCGACGACGTCCTTGAAGTTCCTGAGGTCGCTGCTGAAATGTCCGACGATGAAAAATCCGAACGTCAGCGCCGCCGACAGAATCGGCGTGGAGAACGTGCTGAAAAAGAGCGCGATCGCCGTCACCAGCATCAGCTCGACGAGGATCAAGCCGATCGCCTTCAGCAACGCCGGATCCAGGGCCGGCGCGTCCCAGGTGAGCGCCACCTCGGGCGCGACGCCCCACGCCATGTAGGCGAGCACCAGATACAGCGCCACGGCCATGACCGCGACGTTCACGGCGAGCGTCAACACCAGCCCGCAGTACTTGCCCACCACGAGCTGGTAGCGATGAATCGGCTTGGCGAGCAGCGCGTAAATGCTCCGGCGCTCCACTTCCTTCGACACCAGGCCGATGCCGATGAAGACCGCGATGAACAGCCCGAAGACCGACGTCGCCGCCAGCCCGAGATCCTTGATGATCTTGACGTCCTGCCCGGCGGTGAGCTGTCCGAGCAGGTACGACGCGCCGATCAGGAGAATCGCGAACAGGACGAGGTTGTAGAGCACCTTGTCGCGCACCGATTCGCGGAACACGTTGACGGCGATCCGATGCCATCGACGTCGCCTCTCATCGACGGACGCCGCTGCACCTGCCGACGAAGAAGTCCTCGAGCGTGTCGCGAATCGGATTGAGCGACACGAGCTGCGCGCCGCCGGCCGTCAGCTCCGCCAGGATCCGATCGGGCGGCGGCTCGAACGGCAGCTCGAGCGTGTAGCGGCCTTCGTCGATGCGCACGGCGCGGCGGACCCGCGCGCCGAGCGCGGCGATCGCCGGCTCGATCGGCGCCGGACACGACCAGCTCCCAGCCGCGCGCGCTGAAAATCCAGCATATCGGACAGGCGGCCGGCCGCGACCAGCTTGCCCTTGGCGAGGATCGCCACGCGGCTGCACAGCGCCTCGGCGTCGCTCAGGACGTGCGAGCTGAAGAACACCGTGCAGCCGCGATCGCGCAGCCGCAGAATCAGCGCGCGCACGTCGCGGCGGCCGAGCGGATCGAGCCCCGACATCGGCTCGTCGAGGATCACGAGCTCGGGATCGTTGATGAGCGCCTGCGCGATGCCGACGCGCTGCAGCATGCCCTTGGAGAACTTGCGGAGCTGCAGCCGGCGCTCGGCGCCGATGCCGACCTCGTCGAGCAGACGGCTCGCGCGGGCGCCGTTCTCGGCGCCGTGATAGCCGAACAGCGCGGCGAAGTAGGACAGCAGCTCTTCGGCCGTCAGGTAGTCGTAGAAATACGGATTCTCCGGCAGGTAGCCGATGCGCCGCTTCACGGAAATGTCGCCCAGCGGGCGGCCGAGGATCTCCGCGCGGCCCGACGATGGGAAAGACAAGCTGCATCAGCAGCTTGAGTGTCGTGGTCTTGCCGGCGCCGTTGGGACCGAGGAATCCGAAGACGTCGCCGGACTCGACTTCGAGCGTGAGGCCGTCGAGCGCGCGGTAGGGGCGCTTTCGCCAGAAGCCGACCGCATAGTCCTTGGTGAGATCGAATGTGGCGAGGGCTGCGCTCACTTCGCGGGCGTGCGCAGCTCGTACGCGATCGCCGCATCGAAGATACTGCGGCAGGATCGCCGCAGTCGAACTTCACGCCGTTGATGAAGAACGTCGGCGTGGCGCGAATCCCCAGCTGCTTGCCGAGCGCGACGTCGCTCTTCACGCTCGTCAGCGTGGCCGCGTACTTCTCGTCCCAATCGGTCACGCCGCCGATGTCGCGCGCCGCCTGCTTGACCGAGGCCGGTGTCATCGCGGGCTGATGCGTATACAGCCACTCTTCCATCGCCTCGCCCTTGTTGCGCGGGCGCGCGAGACGCACGGCGACCGCCGCGTCGCACGCCGCCGGATGGATCGTCTGCTGGAGCGCGTCGTTGCACTCCCGCTGGAGCGGATAGTCCTTCAGGACCATCTTCACCGCGCCGGGATTGCTGGCCTCGTACTTCGCGAGAATCGGCTTGTACTGCAGATACGTCTGGCCGCAGGCCGGGCACTGGAAGTCGTTGAACTTCACGATCAGGACCTTCGCGCCTTCCCGCGGCACGACGAGCGGCACACGCGGCGCCGACGCCATGAACCGTTCGAGCTCGGCGCGCTGATCCTGCGTCGCCTCGGGCCGGCGGCTGCCGTCGCGGCAGCGGCCGCGCTTCCCTCGCGCGGGAAGAAGGCCAGCGTCGACGCGGCGCCGGCAAAAAACAGCACGACGATGCCGATCGCCAGCGGGTTGCCGACCAGCACCCGGAGATCGCGCGCGGCTCGGCGAGGCAATGTGGTCATGGGGAAAGTCGTGGCCGCGCCGGACACCAGAAACAGCCCAATCACGGCGGCATACGTGGTCAGGCACAGCAGGCAGACGGCCTTGAGCAGCACGAACGACGCGTAGCCCAGATAGAGCACGGCCGCGAGCGCGAACGTCGACAGCACGAACAGGTAGCCCGGCACGTCTCTCGCGCACCGTCGTCGCGCGCGGTCAGGCCGGTAATCGACAGCAGCGTCGCGCCGACGAACCAGAGCGCGCCGAAGAGCGCAACCGGCACGCCGCGGAACGTCCCGTAGCGGCTCTGATAGACCTGCGTGCAGCTCACCGTCGCGTTGACATCGCAAAAGCTGACGTAGGACGGATCCGAGAGCAGCCGGTAATGGGTGTAGGTGGCCGCCAGGGAAACCCCCAGGCCAACCACCGCGCAGATGAGGGCAAAGAGCGCCGCACGTTTACTCATGGATGGTACGAGTTGTAACTGAGGTGGCGGCGAACGTCAAGAATCAACGTGAACGCGAAAAAGGTTCAGGAGCTCACGTTTTCCGTGAACCCCTGAACCCTTGAACCATAGAACCCTGGAACCTTCGAACCCTGTCGAACCTATCGCTTACTGCACCACCGTGGTGACCACAATCGGATTGGCAACGGCAGCCGCGTCGTAGAAGAGCGTGCCGCGCGTGTCGGTCGCGAAGTAGCGCGTGCCCGTGCCGCCCGCGGTGACGGGGTCAGCCTTGGCGAAGTACGAGCTCGTGGGGGTGCCCGCCGAGGCGTTGCACGTGGCGGCCGCGGTGCCGATGTTGACCGTGCCCGACGTGCCGTCGGCCGCGATGGTGACGTTGTAACCCGACTTCGTCACGCCGTTCGACTTGAGGTCGGGCGAAATGAAGCCCTGGGTGCTTCCTGACGGCGGCTTCACGAGGTCGGCGAGGTCGACGGCGTATCCGCCCGACGCGCAGCTCGACGAATAGCTGGCCTGACCGCTGTTGATCGCGCGCAGCGATCCGATCGCCGACGCTTCGTTACCCGACATGCGGGCGCGCAGCAGCCCGGGAACCGCAATCGCCGCGATGATGCCGATGATCGCCACGACGATCAGCAGCTCGATGAGGGTGAAACCCTTGGACTCACGAATCTTCATTGCTCGCTTCTCCTGAAATGACTGAGTGAACGCTGCCTCGCTCCGTATATCGGGCGTGTGCGATCGTCTCTTCAGCAACTGCGGTGCCAATACTGTCGAGGCAGCTGTCCTATCTGTAAGTTGTTAATGACTATAATACTTAGCGACTGACGCTTTTGTCACGCGTTGTACGAACCGGTGAGTTTGACAATTCCTGTCCCACTCGCTCTGACAGCAATTGTCAGGCGGGCCGGGAGCGACTGCCGCTTGTGGAATTAAGACGTGCGGGATGGGGCTGAAGGCTGTCACAAATGCAAATCGGCCATGGGGCGATTGCACCCCATGGCCGATCGGTCTGAACCTGCGAGCGGTGAGCTTACTGGACCACTGTGGTGACAACGATCGGATTCGCGACCGCCGCCGCGTCGTAGAACAGCGTGCCGCGCGTATCGGTCGCAAAGTAGCGCGTGCCGGTGCCGCCCGCGGTGACCGGGTCGGCCTTGGCGAAGTACGAGCTCGCGGGCGTGCCCGCCGAACCATTGCACGTGCCGGCCGCGGTGCCGATGCTGACCGTTCCGGACGTGGCGTCCGCCGCGAGCGTCACGTTGTAGCCGCTCTTCGTCACGCCGTTCGACTTCAGGTCCGGGGAGATGAAACCCTGGACGCCCGACGGCGTGCCGGACGGCGCCTTCACGAGATCCGCGAGGTCGATGGCGTAGCCGCCCGCCGCGCAGCTCGACGAGTAGCTCGCCTGACCGCTGTTGATCGCGCGCAGCGATCCGATCGCCGACGCTTCGTTGCCCGACATGCGGGCGCGCAACAACCCGGGCACCGCAATCGCGGCGATGATGCCGATGATCGCCACGACGATCAGCAGCTCGATGAGGGTGAAACCCTTGGACTCACGAATCTTCATAGCCTCGCTCTCCTGAAAAAGAAACTCCGAATTGACGATGCCAATCGATTCACCAGAACCGTCAGCGTCGATCTGCACCTCAGCAACGGAAATGCCAACGGCTGAGATCTTCGTAAGTTGTTGAACTATTTAGAGTTGTTCGAAATTTCACAGCGCGAATCGAGCGCCGCACCCTGACAAATAGTGGCGCTCGGGCTGCCGCAGAAAGTCAGTGGTCAGTGGTCAGTGGTCAGTATAGTGGTCAGCTGGCCACCGGCTACTGGCCACTGGCCACTGTTAGCGCAGGTTGTACTTCTTGGCGTAGTAGCGGAACGAGCGGAAGCTCATACCGAGGAGTTCCGCGGCCTTCACCTGAACGCCGCCGGCGCGCTTGAGCGCATCGGCGATGTACCCGCGTTCGATCTCCTGGACGTGCGCTTCGAGGTCGAACCCCGGTCCGGGAACGGCATCGGCCGCCGGCGGCGCCGCGGCAATCGGATGTGGACGGCGCGTGTCCGCGGATCGCCGGCGTCAGGCTGTCCGGCAGGATCATCGGCGTCGCTTCGAGCGCCACCGCGCGCTCGATCACGTTCTCGAGCTCCCGGATGTTGCCCGGCCACGCGTAGTGCACGAGCAGCTCCATCGCCTCGTGCGTCAGTGCCGGCGATCTGCTTCCCCATGAGGTCGGTGTACTTCACCAGGAAATGCTCCGCGAGCAGCGGGATGTCTTCGCGCCGGTCGCGCAGCGGCGGCAGCACGATCGGAATGACGTTGATGCGATAGAACAGATCTTCCCGGAACCGCCCCTCGGCTACGCGCTTGGTCAGATCCTGGTTGGTCGCGGCGATGAAGCGGATGTCGGCCTGCAGCTCCTCGAGTCCGCCGACCCGGCGGAAGCGGCGCTCCTGCAGCACGCGCAGCAGCTTCACCTGCATCGACGGCGTCATCTCGCCGATCTCGTCGAGGAACACGGTGCCGCGTTCGCCGACTTCGAGGAGGCCCTTCTTGTTGCCGTCGGCACCCGTGAACGCGCCTCGCATGTGCCCGAACAGCTCGGATTCGAGCAGCGTTTCCGGGAGCGCGCCGCAATTGAGCGACACCATCGGCCGTTCGCGGCGCAGCGAATGGAAATGGATCGCCTGGGCGACGAGACCCTTTCCGGTGCCCGATTCGCCGGTGAGCAGAATCGTGCTGTTGGTGCGCGCGATGGTCTCGATCATCTTGAACACGTCGAGCATGGCCTGGCTTCGCCCGACGATGTTCGAGAACTGATGCGTCAGACCGAGCGTGCGCTTCAGCAGCACGTTCTCTTGCCGCAGCTCGCGGCTCTCGATCTTCTCCCGCACTTTCATCTTGAGGAGATCGACGTCGAACGGCTTGCTGAGGTAGTCGCACGCACCGAGCCGCATCGCCTCGACGGCGGTCTCGGTCGAGGCGAACGCGGTGATCATGATGCCGAGGATGTCGCGGTCCGCGGCCTTGGCCGCCCGCAGCACTTCGACGCCGCTCACGTCCGGCATCTTGATGTCGGAGATGAGCAGGTCCACGGACTCGCGCTCGAGCAGCTCGATGGCGCTCCGGCCGTTCTCGGCCAGCAGCACCTCATAGCCTTCCCGGCGCAGCACAATCGCCATCAGCTCCCGCATCGAGCGCTCGTCGTCGACGACGAGGATGCGCGGGGCGCGACGGTCGGCCGCGGCCGGAGCGGATCGGGTTTGCGTGCTCATACAGTAGCCACCGAGCGCGCCGGCAGTCGAACGGCGACTGTGGTGCCTCTCCCAACATGCGATTTGAACTCGATCGTCCCGTTGTAGTCGGTCACGATGCGGTGGACGATGGCCAGGCCAAGGCCGCTGCCCCTGGCAAAGCTCCCGTGGAACGGCTGGAACAGTTCGGGCAGCTCTTCCGGCGAGATGCCGGCGCCCTCGTCCACGACTGTCAGCAGGACGCCCTCGGAGGACGGCTCGGACGCGACCTTCAGCTGCAGGCGGCCGCCGTCGGGCATCGCGCGCAAGCTGTTGGTGGCGAGGTTCCAGACGATCTGCTTGATCTGTCCCTCGTCGGCGTCGTACCACACCTCGGACTCCGGCACGTCGACGGCGATGGCGTGCTGCTCGTGCAGGTCGGCGCTGTTGCGCAGGAGCAACGCGGTGTCGGTCACCGCGCGGCGGATGTCGAAGCGCTTGACCGCGAAGCGCTGCGGCCGCGCGTAGTCGAGGAAGGAGCGGATGGTCGTGTTCAGGCGCTCGGATTCGCGCAACACGATGTCCATCAGCTGTTCCTGCTCGCTGCTGAGCGGCAGATCCTGCCGCAGGATCTGGATCGACCCCGACATCGACGCGAGCGGGTTGCGGATCTCGTGGGCGATGCCGGCCGCCATCTCGCCGACGGCCGCGAGCCGCTGCTGCATGGCCGCGTCGCGTTCGAGCTTCTTGATGTTGGTGACGTCCTGGAACGCGAACAGGTACCCGGCGCGGCCACCCGGTGTCTCGAGGTGCGTGGCGCCCAACCCGATCTCGATGTCGCTGCGGCCGTCGGCCCGGCGGTACTTGAACTCGTGACGCCGGGTGCCGACGCTGCGCAGGTCGCGGTGGATTTCCTCGATCGTCGGCGGCGACAACTGCATCACGTCGTCGATCGTCCGCCCGACGGCGGAACGGAAGGACACGCCGGTGATGGTTTCGGCGCCGCGATTGAACGTGAGGATCCGCAGCTCGACATCGGTGGTCGCCAGCCCGCTCGGCAGGCTGTCGATCACGTGCTGGTTCAGCGCCTGCAGATCGGCGATCTGGTTGGACGCCTCTTCGAGCTGCACGCCCGTCGTGCGAACGATCTCGGCGAGCGAGCCGCTGAGCAGCGCGATGGCGAAGAAGCCGAGGACGTTGAGGGCGGCGATGTACTGCGCAACCGACCGCGGCGGCAGCGCCACCGTCTGCCCGGTGATCCACACGTGCGACATCACGCCAGTTGCGGCCACGAACTGGCCGACCACGATCTCGACGTACAGAATCGCGCTCAACATCGCCACGAACACCCCGCCGCGCCGGGCCTGGACCACGCTGCCCGCCGCAATCGGCAGGGCGTACAGCGAGGCGAAATAGCTGGTGACACCGCCGGTGAAATAGATGAACACGGAGACGATCACGGCATCGCCCGCGAGCTGCAGATCGATCAGCCAGCGGCGATCGTCCACCTGCTTGAGCGTGAGCGCGTAGACGATCGTCAGCGCATAGATCACGCCGATCAGGTAGAAGAACGGATCGATACTGACCTGGGCGGGCGCCGTCACCAGCATGAAGGTGGCGGATCCCAGGAGCGCCGAGCCGATGATCGCCCGGACGGCGATCAGCCAGGCGACCTTGCGCCGCAGTTCGGTATCAAACATCTAAGATCACGAAAGTACTTCCACGGTGGAGACGGACCACTGTGACTGTCGACTGTGGATTGCCTCCTACGTCAACTTCGAGATCAGATCGAATATCGGCAGATACATGGCAATGACGATGCCGCCGACGATGACGCCGAGAATCGAGATCATGACGGGCTCGAGCAGGGTGAGCAGCCCGGCCACGGCCGTATCCACTTCTTCCTCGTAGAAATCCGCGATTTTGGCCAGCATGGCGTCGAGGGCGCCCGTCGCCTCGCCGACGCCAATCATTTGCGTCACCATCGGCGGAAACACGCCGGTTTCCTTCAAAGGCGCCGACACGGTCTCGCCGCGCTCGATGCTCGTGCGCGTGACCATGACCGCGTCTTCCACGACCGCGTTCCCCGCGGTGCGCGCCGTGATCTCGAGGCCGTCGAGGATCGGCACGCCGGAGCTGATCAGCGTCGACAGGGTCCGGCAGAACCGCGCCACGGCGATCTTGCGCAGGATCGGACCGAGAATCGGGACCCGCAGCATGGTCCGGTCCACGACGCGACGGCCCGAATGCGTGGAGTAGTAGCGGCGGAACAGGAACGCCACGACCGCCAGGGCAGATCAACAGAACTGGAAAGAAGCGCACGAAATTGTTGCTCATCGCGATCACGATGCGCGTCGGCAGCGGCAGGTCGGCGCCCAGGCCCTGAAACAGCGTGGCGAACGTCGGAATGACCTTCCACAAGATGACGGCGACCACGAGCGCGGCGATCAGGAGCACCGCGACCGGGTAGATCATCGCGGACTTCACCTGGCCGGTCAGCTTGACGGCCTTCTCGATATAGGTGGCGAGCCGTTTCAGAATCGTGTCGAGGATCCCGCCCGCCTCGCCGGCGGCGATCATGTTGGTGAACAGCGGATCGAACGTCTTCGGATGCCTCTTCATCGCGTCGGCCAGCGACGCGCCCGATTCGACGTCGGACCGGGTCTGCAGAATCACCGCCGCGAAGTTCTTGTCGTCTTCCTGCGAGCCGAGAATGTCGAGGCACTGCACGAGCGGCAGACCGGCATCGATCATGACGGAGAACTGCCGCGTGAAGACGGCCAGGTTCTTGGACTTGACCTTCTTGCCGATCGAGCCCGCCTTCGCCTTCTTCTCCGCTTTCGCCTTGGCCGGCGCGATCCGCGTGACCATGATCTGCTCGCGCCGGAGCGCCATGGTCGCGGCGTCCGCCGAGTCGGCGAAGCGCTCGCCGCTGACTGTCTGTCCGGCGCGGGTGCGTCCGGTGAATGCAAAACTGGGCATAGATCTACCGTCTCACTGTTCCAACCGTGCCAACGTCCGCGGCTTGCCGATGCCGGCACCGGCCACGACGCCGACGCCGCGCTGAATCATGTCGTGCAGTTCATCCTTGTTCGACGACGCGGTCATCGCCGTCTCCAGCGTGATCGATCGCTTCATGTAGAGGCTCGCGAGCGACTGGTTCGCGGTCTGCATCCCCAGCTTTTCCTGGCCCGTCTGCATCGCGCCGTAGATCTGGTGCACCTTGTCGTCGCGAATCAGGTTCCGGATCGCCGGCGTCGGCACGAGAATCTCGAGCGACGCGACGCGCCCCTTGCCGTCGGCTTTCGGCAGCAGGGCCTGACAGACGATCCCCTCGAGCACGAGCGACAACTGCGTGCGGATCTGCGCCTGCTGGTTCGCCGGGAAGATGTCGATGATGCGGTTGATCGTCTGCGCGGCCGAGTTCGTGTGCAGCGTCGCGAACGTCAAGTGGCCGGTTTCCGCGATTTTCAGCGCCGCTTCAACGGTTTCGAGGTCGCGCATTTCGCCGATCAGCACGATGTCGGGGTCCTCGCGCAGCGCCGCGCGCAGCGCGTTGCTGAAGCTTTCCGTATCGCTGTGCACTTCGCGCTGGTTGACCAGGCAGTTCTTGTGCTGGTGGATGTACTCGATCGGGTCTTCGATGGTCAGGATGTGGTCGTGCCGCTCGACGTTGATCTTGTCGAGCATCGCGGCGAGCGTCGTCGACTTGCCGCTGCCGGTCGGACCGGTGACGAGGACGAGCCCGCGCGGCCGCTCGGACAACGTCGCCAGGACCGGCGGCAGCCCGAGCTCCTGGAAGCTGCGGATCTTTTCGGGGATGAGCCGGTAGACGGCGGCCACGGCGCCGCGCTGGTTGAAGACGTTGCAGCGGAAGCGGGAGCCGATCGCCTTGATCCCGAACGAGAAGTCGAGCTCCGAGGTTTCCTCGAACCGCTTCTTCTGCGAATCGGTCAGGACGCTGTAGACCAGCTGCTTGCTTTCGGCGGGCTGCAGATCCGGGAGCGCCAACCGCTGCAGGTGTCCATGCACACGCACCTGGGGCGGGGTGTTGGTGGTGATGTGCAGATCGGAGCCGTTCAGCTCCACCAGCGTTTTGAGCAGTTCAGGCAGCGTCGCCATTTCAACTTTCTCGAGCCGCCACGAAATCACGAAAGCACGAAACCTATCCAGGTCCTTTTCGTGTTTTCGTGATTTCGTGGCTGTCTCATTTCACCGTCTCCCGCACCACTTCTTCGAGCGTCGTCACGCCTTCCCTCACCTTTCGCAGTCCGCTGTTGCGGAGCGTGATCATCCCTTCGTCGATCGCCTTGCGCCGCAGCTCGAGACCTGACGCGCCGACGAGAATCAGCTCGCGCAGTTCTTCAGTCACTTCCATCACCTCGTACAGCCCGATCCGGCCCTTGTAGCCGGTGAGGTTGCAGCGGTCGCAGCCGATCCCCTTGAACGCGGACACGACCTGGGCATCGGCCGGCGAGAAGCCGGCCTGCACCAGCGCCGCCGGCGGCAGCTCCAGCGCCTCCTTGCAGTTCTGACAGATGCGGCGCACCAGCCGCTGCGCGCAGATCAGATGCACCGAGCTCGCGACGAGAAAGGGCTCGATGCCCATGTTCATCAGACGGTTGACCGTGCTCGGCGCGTCGTTCGTGTGCAGCGTCGACAACACGAGGTGGCCCGTCAGCGCCGCCTTGACGGCGATTTCCGCCGTTTCGAAGTCGCGGATTTCGCCGACGAGGATGATGTTCGGGTCCTGGCGCAGAAACGACCGCAGCGCGGCGGCGAAGTTGAGCCCGATGCTTTCCTTCACCTGCACCTGGTTGACGCCGACGAGGTTGAACTCGACCGGGTCCTCCGCGGTCATGATGTTCGTGTCCGGGCGTGTTGATCTTCGAGATCGAGGAGTACAGCGTGTTGGTCTTGCCGCTGCCGGTGGGGCCGGTGACGAGCACCATCCCCCAGGGCCGCATGATCGCCGCCTCGTACTTCACCAGCGACTCCGGCTCGAAGCCGAGCCGGGTCATGTCGAGCATCAGCTTCTCGCGATCGAGGAGCCGCATGACGACCTTCTCGCCGAAGAGCGTCGGCAGGCACGACACGCGAAAGTCGATTTCCTTCGGGATCCCGTTCTCGCTGAAGCGGATCTTGATGCGGCCGTCCTGCGGCAGCCGCTTCTCGGCGATGTCGAGCTTCGCCATGATCTTGACGCGCGACACGATCGAGTCGCGCAGCTTCATCGGCGGGTTCATGACGTTGTAGAGAATCCCGTCGACGCGGTAGCGGACCCGCAGCTCCTTCTCGTAGGGCTCGATGTGGATGTCGCTCGCGCCCTTCTGAATGGCGGACATCATCACCACGTTCACGAGCCGCACGACCGGCGCTTCCTCGCCCTGCTTGGCGAGCGTCTCGGCGCTGATCTCCTCGAGGTCGTCGAGAACCTCGACGTCGCCCGCTTCGAGCGCCTGCATTTCCTCCAGGCCGCGCGTCGCGACTTCGAGCGCGCTCGGCCCGGACGGCACCGTGACCGGCGCGACCGCGGCCTTCCCCGGGTAGTACTTGGTGATGGCGTCGACGACTGCCGTTTCCGAGGCCACGACCGGCTCGACGTTGTAGCCGGTCATGAACTTGATGTCGTCCATCGCGAAGACGTTGGTCGGATCCGTCATCGCGATGGTGAGCGTCGAGCCGGAGCGGCTCAACGGGACGATCTGATATTTCTGCGCGGTGTCGGCGGGAATCAGCTTGATGACGCCCCCGTCGATCTCGAACTGCTTCAGGTTGATCGACGGCACGCCGTACTGCTTGCTGAGCAGAGCGGTGATCTCTTCGTCCTTGACGAAGCCGAGGCGAACGATGTTGTAACCCAGCTTCCCGCCGTTGGCCTTCTGATAGTGCAGGGCCTGCTGAAGCTGTTCCGGTGTTATGCATTTCTCCTTCAGGAGGAGTTCGCCAATACGAACGGCCATTTACGTGTTTTAGAATGTCGACCTCAGAGCAACGCCCCAACCGCGACGCGACGTGTCCGAACCGTTCGTGTGCTGCGCGTCGAGGAACGTCTTGACGTACGCGCCAGACATCACCGCGACGCTGACTCCTGCGCTCGCCGACGACCCCTTCGCCCCCACCGTGTTGCCGCTCGCGCCGCCGCGCAGGCCGACCTTCCGGCGGAACATCCAGATTTCCAATCCCCCGGCGACATGACGCGTGTCGCCGCCGACGATGGACGTCGTCGTCGATCAAATCGGCGTCTGCCGCGAGCGTGAAGTCGCTGATCAGCCCGCCGCTGTGCCCGAGGAGCGCGACGCCCGCCCGAGCCTGACGCTTGAGCGCGAGCACGCCGTCCGCCGTCGCGAACTCGGCCTGCCGCACGTTTTTCACGCTCAGTCCCAGTTGCAGGTACCCGTATCGCGCCAGGGCGCCCAGGTCGACATCGCTTTCTGTCTCGCCCGCCGCCCGTTCGAGCTTTACCGTTGACGCCACAACGAGATGCGTCCCGAGGGACTGACCCACCGTGAGCCCATACACACCCAGAACGCCTTCTTCTTGTCGGCTGTCTTTTCGGCCCGTCGCTCCAGTTTCTGTAGAGGCGGCCGCTCGCATTTGGTTGATGGGCAAGTGGTAATAGCTCACGCCGAGCGAGGGAAACGCGACGGCTACAGCCTTGACGCTCTGCTGCGGCGTCCGGCGAATCCGGTCGTACTCGACGAGGGCGTCGAAGAACGGACCCGGTGGCGATGCCGGCCGGGTTCCACCACGTCGCCGTCGCATCGTCGGCCACCGCGACGAAGGCGCCCCCGAGCCCCTGCGCGCGAATGCCTACGGTTTCGTACAGCTGCGCATGGGCCGGGCTGCCCGAACGCCAGCACCAGCAGAGACACAAGGGACGGGACGAGTGTGCGCATATGGCTCCCTACGCTAGCAGACGGGATGGGTGAAGGTCTGGCCGGACTGGAGGGCTATCGGGATCGAAGAGCGCGGCAGGATCGGACCGCATCGAATCAGACCATAATTGCTACAATACAGGTGATGAAAAAGGTGTCAATTCAGGACCTGAAAGCTACACTGTCCGCTGCGGTGGCCGAAGCGGAGGCGGGCGACACGATTGTGATTACACGGCACAACAGGCCCGTCGCGCGGTTGAGTCCTGCGCGCGTGCCGCAACGTCCACGTGGGATCCTGAGGAAGGGACCCGGTGGGCTCAAACCGGCCTTAAGCCCGGCACGAACGTGTCGGTACTTGGCGGTGTTGCTCGAGGACCGAGGCGATCGTTGACCGATCCGCACGTCACGAATTCGCTGCGCCGGCGCCTCTACATGGACACGTCAGCCTATCTTTGCATCTTGCTCGGCCAGCCAGGATTCGAACCGCTGTCAGAGAGAGACGGGGCCTGCCCAACTCTTGTCGAGCGTGCTGCTCGTCTTGAAACGGGCAGAAATCTGATACGGCTCACGCGGGAGGGCGCCTTGTCGGCCGAACAGGTACAAGTCATGTGTCGATCGCCTCGAGCAGGACCTCACGGTTCTGTCTTCGGGACGTAACGCTGGATTTGTGTGGTCGCTGGTGATCCCCGCGGTCGCCACGCCCCGCTCGCTCGATCTGGCGCACCTGCGAACGGCGATCTGGTTTCACACCGCCGAGGCAATCGACCGCTTCGTGACGATGGATGCCGCACAGGAACAGGCGGCCAAGGAACTCGGCCTCCCGGTCTGACCCGCCTTCGCTCACGATTCGTGCAAGAGCTATAGCGGGCAAGCCCGCCCTTCCTGCCCTCTCTTGTCCTTCCTGCCCCAACATCGTGTACAACATCAAGTCGCACCGTTCATGAACGGTGTCAGCGCGAGCGGGTGTGGGGCCATCCTGTCTGCAGCACCGCGCCAAGGCGATTGCAGCCAGCCTCCCGTCGATGCAGACACCGCAACCCCGCCGAACCTCACGGTCGTTTTCAGTGAGCGTAAGGTGTGGTGTGTCAGACGTGGGGACTGCTAGAGATGCATCCTGCTCAGTAGGTCTCGGAAACGCTGATCGTCGCGC
Organism: uncultured Acidobacteriota bacterium; assembly: GCA_963731545.1. Lineage (GTDB taxonomy): Bacteria > Acidobacteriota > Vicinamibacteria > Vicinamibacterales > CAVVIG01 > CAVSWN01. Next base: position 87,418 of record CAVSWN010000005.1, read on the forward strand.
AATGAATCGACGTTTTCGATTCCTGGCGACTCCGGCTGTAGGCAATGGCCAGTTGGACCGCCAAGCTATCGGTGGTGATTTTCCCCTGGTTTCTGGCTGGATCCGCTTCACCAATTTCAATCACTTTGGCGTGATCGCCCGTTCGGGTATACGCAATCGCACGAACCCTGGCCGCGACCGATTGCGAGTCGTCTAGCCTCGAGATCCGATTCGGCTAGGGCATGGAGTGCTCACTCTCGTGCCGGTATCGACGCACTGAAAAGCAATTCAGCAGAACGATCTGCGAGAGCGGTTCGAGTCTCTCGTGTATCGCCAGTTCGATCGATGTCGAACCACGAGCAAATCCGGCTCGTCCTTCCGCCTTGGCTAAAACTACGGCCGGCCGCCGTAGCGCGAAGCGCGGAGGCTGGTCGACAGGCTCAGGACGAGTGTGTAACCGTGGACGCACGACACTAGACGCTTGGGGGGTTTGGGGCGCCGTGCCCCAGTTTCGCTTAACACGACGTCGTCGGTCGCGACTGCGAAACGTCGTCGGCCCGAAGGAAGACAAGGGCGCCAAGGGCGAGACGGGCGGGCTGGGCATTCAGGGCGGTTCGAGCCGGGCGTCAGACCGTGTCGGTGCCTCGTCGAAACGCACGCGATAAAATGGCAGCGTGCCGCCACGCGAGATTCGACCCGCGGTCATGCAACGCGAGGCGGTTGAAGCCGCCCGGGGGCGAGCACCGGTCGAAAAGCTCCTGGACGGTTTACGCCTCTTCGACAGGACGTGTCAGATCATGACGGCCGGCATCCGGCACGAGCAGCCCGGCGCCGACCAGGCTGAAGTTCTTCGAATCCTCCGCGAACGCCTCCATCTGGCGCGCCAACTCGAAAACCGGTGACGACCGAAGAGCTCGTCATCGCCGTCTTCGATGCCCTTGGGGACCTCGACATTCCGTTCATGGTCTCCGGATCGCTCGCCGCCAATTTCTACGGCGTGCCGCGCGCCACGCAAGATGCGGATCTCGTCCTCGAACTGAACCGCCTGCCGATCGACGCGTTCGCTCAGCGACTCGCCGCGCATTTCGACGTCGATTCTCAGATCGCCTTTGAAACCGTGACCGGCAGTCGACGCATCGTGGCCCGGGCGCGGGATTCGGCGTTCCAGGTCGAGCTGTTCGACCTCACCGACGACCCTCATGACCGTGAGCGATTCGCCCGCCGACGTCATGTCGACGTGCTGGGCCGAACGGTGACGATGCCAACGGCCGAGGATGTCATCATCAACAAGCTGCGATGGTGGCGCCTTGCCGGCCGATCCAAGGACTTCGACGACGCCAGAAATGTCCTGGCCGTTCAAAAGGCGACGCTGGACCGTGAGTATCTGAATCGATGGTCCGGCGATCTTGATGTGCTCGAGGAACTGGAGGGGATCCTGCGAGCGCTGGAACCGTAGAGCGGACGGCAGCCTCGCCCTCCCGATTTGCCACTCGACAGGCAGGCGGCTTCTATCCGACGAGGACCGAGGCGGCGACGACCGTGGTCCAGAGGCCTTTCTTGTCGCCGACGGCTGTCTGCGTGACGTTCTGCGTGCGCACGATCTGGTTCGAGAGCCGGTAGACCTCTTTCTTCTCGTCCCAGCTCTTGTCGGGATCGAACTCGAGGCCCAGCGTGGTCGCGAGCATTTCGGCCGCCAGTTCCTCGGCGTAGTCCCCGGCGATGTCTTCGCTCTCGCCGAAGCTGTGATGCTCTGACAGATACCCGTACAGCTCCCGATCGCGCGGAATGGCGACGCCGACCGTGGCCGCGATCAGCCGATGCGGCTCGCGCGTGGCGGCCTCGGACATCACGACGAACGTCACCTGGCCAGGCTCCAGCCGCTTCATCCCCTCGCTTCGCGACAGCAACCGGCATTTCGGCGGAAAGATGCTCGACACGCGCACGAGATTGCAGGCGGCAATGCCGGCCGATCGGAGCGCCAGCTCGAACGAAGTCAGTTTCTCCCGATGCTTCCCAACGCCTTTGGTGAAGAACATTTCCTTGGGAACGAATCCGACCACGTCACGCTCCTTGGGGCGAAAAGACGCCGCTGCGATGGTAAACACCAACTCTGCCACTGTCAAGGAACCGGAGCCCGTCATCGCGCGTATAATGCTTAGGTCCCCTAACAATGACCCGTGATCAGGCGCGCGAGAGTGCGCGCGACGTCCTCGAAATCATTCCGCTGGTCATGCGCACCGTCGCCGCGGAGCTGCGCTCGGCCGGCGAGCTGCCCGCGCCGGCGCATTTCGGCCTGCTTGTCGTGCCTCATCGAGCATCCGCGCACGCTGACCGAGCTGGCGGCCCTGCAGGGTGTCAGCCTGCCGACGATGTCGAGCTCGATCAGCGCGATGGCCGATCGCGGCTGGGTTCGCCGGGCGGCGCCCGAGAAGGACCGGCGCACCTTCCTGGTCGAGGTCACGCCGACCGGCCGCGCCGCACTGGATCGCGTCGCCCGCTGCGCCGAGGCGCACCTGGCTGAGGTGCTGGCGCCGCTCGATTCGCCGTCGCGCCGCCGGCTGCACAGCGGGCTGGGGGTCTTGAGGAAAGTCTTTACGCGCCCGCCGACGCCGCAAAAACGGCGCGGTCGCGCGCCCGGTAGCGCGTCGCGTTCGATGGAGATGACTGACGTGGCTCAAACCCTCCAGCGGAGCCGGCAGCGCCGGCCCAGGAGCCTGCCGGCCCGGCTGATGGGTGTCCTTCTTTCGCCGCGCGCGACCTACGCCGACATCGTCGCGCGGCCGCGCGTGCTCGGCGCGCTGGCGGCCGTGATCCTGATCTCGAGCGTTGCTGTCTATACGTTCATGTCCACCGAGGTGGGCCAGCAAGCCGGGCTGGACATGCAGGTCCGCCAGATGGAGTCCTTCGGGCGGACCATGACCGACGCGCAATATCAGCGTATGGAACAGATGGCCGGCTACGGCAAGTACTTCGCCGTCGGCGGCCAGGTGGTCTCGCTGCCGCTCTTCGCCTTGATCATCGCGGGCCTCGCCTACGCCGTCTTCAACGCGGCCCTCGGCGGCGACGCCACCTTCAAGCAGGTGTTACGCCGTGGTCGTCCATTCGGGCGTCATCATCGCGGTCCAGCAGCTGTTCACGCTGCCGCTCGATTACGTCCGCGAATCGCTGTCGAGCCCAACCAACCTCGCGGTGTTCTTTCCTTTTCTCGAGGAGGACACGTTCATCGCGCGGATGCTGGGCTCGATCGACCTGTTTCTCATCTGGTGGTCGATCAGCCTGGCGATCGGCCTCGGCGTTCTCTATCGCAAGCGGACCGGTCCAATCGCGACCACCCTGCTCGTCATCTACGTGACGATCGGGCTGGTCATCGCCGCCGTCAAGACGGCACTCGCAGGAGCATAGATGTCGCGCAAGAACGTCTTCATCGTGATCGGGGTCGTGCTCGTCGCCGCAGCGGTCGTCGGCGCGAACCTGTATTTCAAGAAGGACAAAGGGCTGACCGTCACCACCGAGGTCGTCAAGACGCGCGATCTCGAGGCGATCGTTGCCGCGTCGGGGAAGATTCAGCCCAAGCGGCTCGTGCAGATCAGCGCCGACACCCCGGGACGCGTCGTGAACCTGGCGGTCAACGAAGGGCGATCGGATCAAGAAGGGCCAACTCCTGCTGCAGATTGACCCGAAGTCGCTGCGCACCCGCGTCGACAGCAACACGGCGTCACTCGGCGCTGCCCAGGCCTCCCTCGGTGCGGCGCAGGCGTCGATCGAGCAGATCCAGCAGTCGATCGAGATCGGCGCGGGTCCAGTTGGAGCAGGCGCGCCTGACGCTCACGCGACAGCAGGATCTGTGGCGGCAGCAACTGACGACGCGCGATACGCTCGAGCGCGCGGAGACCGACGTCAAGGCGGCGCAGTCGGCGCTGCAGGAACGGGAGAAACAGCTGACCGGGCAACAGAGCCAGGTGAGCGCGCAGTCGAGTCGAATCGCGCAGGAACGTGCCGTGCTCGAGAGCGCGCGCTACGACCTGAGCAAGAACACGATCGTCTCGCCGATCGACGGCATCGTCACCCGCCGGAACATCCAGGAGGGCGAGACGGCGGTCATCGGGACGATGAACAACGCGGGCACGGTGCTGCTGACGCTGGCGGACATGTCGGTGATCCAGGCTGAAGTCGAGGTCGACGAGACGAACATCCCGAGCGTCCAGCTGGGACAGCCGGCCAAGATCACGATCGACGCCCTGCCGGACAGGACGTTCAAGGGGCACGTCAGCGAGATCGGGAACAGCCCCATCCAGGCGACGGGTGCGGCGGCGGCCCAAACGACCCAGGCCACGAACTTCAAGGTGGTCGTGATCATCGACGAACTGGTGCCCGAGGTCCGGCCGGGATTCACCTGCACCGCCGACATCACGACGGCGACGCGCAAAGAGGCTGACTGCCGTGCCGATTCCGGCCGTTGCCGTGCGCGAGCTGATTTACGACGCGAACGGACAGATCGTGAAGGAACCCAAGACCGACAAGAAGCGCCGCACGCCGACGCCGGAAACGGTGGCGTCGGCCGCGGAGCTGAAGCCCGGTCAGACACGCAAGGAAACCGAAGGCGTGTTCATCGTGCGCGACGGGAAGGCCGAGTTCCTGCCGATCAAGATGGGCATCGCCGGCGACAAATACTTCGAGGTCCTGTCCGGTCTGAAGTCCGGCGACCAGGTCATCACCGGGCCCTACAACTCCGTCCGTGGAATGGCCGACGGGGATCTGGTGAAAGTGGATAACGGCACGAAGAAGAAGTGAACAAGTTCCTCGACTCAGCCCTGATCGCGCTCGACGCCATCTGGACGGCGAAGCTGCGGTCGTTCATGACCGTGCTCGGCAACATCGTCGCGGTCACGTCGATCATCGCCGTGGTGTCGCTGATCCAGGGGCTCAACGCCTCCGTCAAGACGGCGATTCTCAATCAAGCCGGCGCCGACTCGTTCAACATCCAGCAGTTCCCGATTACGCGCAGCGACGAGGACTTCGACAAGGTCCGGAACAATCCCCGCCTGACGATGGCCGATGCGCGGGCGATTCGCCGCTACAGCGAGCTGGCGTCGGCGGTGATGGTGGACGTGGCCGCCGGCGGGCGCATCTCGTATCGCGACAAGTCGATCGATCAAACGCGCATCCAGGGGGTCAGCGGCGAGTACGTGGAATTCTCGAGCTTCGACGCGGAACGCGGACGGCTCATGAGCCCCACGGAAGTCGACACCGCACGTCCGGTGGTCGTGCTCGGCTGGCGGACCGCCGATCGGCTGTTTGGCACCGACCTCGATCCACTGGACAAGGTGATCCAGCTCGAAGGCATCCACTTCCGCGTCGTCGGCGTGAGCGCCAAGCGCGGCACGCTCCTCGGGCAGTCGCAGGATGAGTTCGCGGTCATCCCGCTCGGCCAGTTTCAAATGATCTTCGGCGCGCGGCCCCGGCTGACGATCTCGGTGAAGCCGCGCGACGTCTCGCTGATCTCGCAGGCGATGGACGAAGCGACGCTCGCGTTGCGGATTTCCCGTCGCCTGAAGCCGAAAGCGGGTGACAACTTCGGCGTCTTCACCGCGGACACGATTCTCGATATCTACCACTCGGCGACCAACGGCATCTTCGCGGTGCTGGTCGGCGTGGTCGGCCTCTCGCTCGTGGTCGGCGGAATCGTGATCATGAACATCATGCTCATGGTGGTCACCGAGCGGACCAGGGAGATCGGTCTGCGCAAGGCGCTGGGCGCCCGGCGCAGCGACATCACCGCGCAAATCCTCACCGAGTCGATCGTGCTGTCGATTTTCGGTGGCGTGATCGGCACGCTGCTCGGCGCGTGCGATTGCGACGACCATCGCGCGGTTCACGCCGGTTCCGGCGTCGGTCGAGCTCTGGTCGGTCGCGCTCGGCATCGGGATCACGGCGCTCGTCGGCCTGTTCTTCGGTCTGTATCCCGCCCTGCGCGCGGCCCGGCTGGATCCCATCGAAGCGTTGAGGAAAGAGTAGCGGACATGGCGATCCGGCTCGCCCTCTTCTGGGAAGTCATCGGGATGGCGTTCGACACCGTCCGCACCAACAAGCTGCGCTCCGGCGCTGACCGTCCTCGGCGTCGTCATCGGGATCACGTCGATCGTCGGCATGACGGCGATGATCCGCGGCTTCGATCAATCGCTTCGCGGTCTGATCGCGCAGCTCGGGCCGGACACGATCATCATGTCGCGATTCAGCTTCACGAACTTCGTCAACGGCGACGAGATCCGCGAGCTGATGAAGCGGCCGAATCTGACGATTTCCGACAGCCGTGCGCTCGAGCAGCAGAGCACGCTGCTGAAGACCGTGGACGTGGAGCTCGGCGGCGGCGGTCCCGGGTCGGTCCAGGCCCGGGTGTTCTTCCGGGATCAGAAGACGAAGCCGATGATCGTCTTCGGCACGAGCGAGTTCTTCCAGGACGGCACCAACATTCCCTTCCTCGGCGGACGGTTCTTCAACGGCACCGAAGTGCAGTACCGGAAGAACGTCGTGGTGCTGGGCAATACGGCCTACAAGCTGTTGTTCGAGCCGGCGGGCATCGATCCGATCGGCAAGACGGTGCGCGTCGGGTCCGAGCGGTTCGAAGTCGTCGGCGTGTACGACAAGCGGGCGGCCGGCGGATTCGGATCGGGAGCCGACGATTTCGCCGTGATCCCGTACACGGCCTATCAGCGGATCTTCGGCCTGCGGGCGGTTCGCTTCGCGCGCAACGCGACGTTTTCTCCGGTGCAGATCGCGATGCAGCCGCGCGAGGGCGTCACCGTGAAGGAGGCGATGGCGGAGATCGAGCAGATCATGCGCTCGCGTCACGGACTGAAGCTCGACGATCCGAACGACTTCAACCTCGAAACGCAGGATCAGTTCCTCAAGCTGTGGGAGCAGATCAGCCGGGCCACGTTCTTCGCGCTGGTCGTCATCTCGTCGATCGCGCTGATGGTGGGCGGCATCGGCGTGATGGCGATCATGTCGATCTCGGTCACCGAGCGGACGCGCGAAATCGGCGTGCGCAAGGCGCTCGGCGCGCGCCGCGCCGAAATCCTCTTTCAGTTCCTGATGGAGGCGGCGTTTCTCACCTCGCTCGGCGGCGTGCTCGGCATCGTGCTCGGCAGCGCGATCGGCTGGATCGCGCATCTGGCGACGGGTTTCCCGATTTCGTTGCCGTGGTGGTCGTTCGCGATCGGCCTCGGCTTCTCGGCCGCGGTCGGCATCTTCTTCGGGATGTACCCGGCGTTCAAGGCGTCGCGGCTGGATCCGATCGAAGCGCCGTTGCGAAAGAGTACGCCATCGGTCGGCCATGGATCGACGTAATTGCGAACAGGTCAAGCATAAGGCCGCGCGATTGGCGGTGCCGCATCGCAACTGGTCGAGTACCGCGCATGCCGCGGCCGCGCGACGCGGCGACGGAACCGCAGCGCCAGCGAGCGATCTACGGCATCCTGAACGGGACAAGCGCTAACCGGCGCGATCATCGTCGGGCGGCCGCGCGCGACCGAAGACGCGTAGATCCCGTAGATCGCCGACCGGCATCCTGTCCGACTCGCGCCCGGCGCTCGGGCGGCGAGTGTCGTGGCTCGCCATATTGCGTGCTTCTGGGCATCGGGTCGCGAATCTTCAGTCGGAACTCGCTCGCCAATCACTGATTCGCCTGTTTCGGCTGACAATTATTGGGAGAACCCCCGTTATGAAGGTCTATGACGCCGGTACCATCAGAAACGTCGCGGTCGTCGGTCACAGCGGCTCCGGCAAGACACAGCTCACCTCCGCCATCCTCTCCGATTCCGGCATGGTCAATCGCTTCGGCAAGGTCGACGACGGGACGACCGTCACCGATTTCGACGAAGAAGAAGTCGCGCGGAAACACACGCTGTCCGCCAGCCTGGCGTACGCCGAGTGGAACAAACAGAAGATCAACCTGGTCGATGCGCCGGGCATGGGCAATTTCCTGGCCGACGCGCGCGCCGCGCTGCACGTCGCCGACGCCGCGCTGGTCGTCGTCGACGCCGTGTCGGGCGTGATGGTGCAGACGGAGAAAGTGTGGGACGCGGCCAACGAACTGTCGCACCCGCGGCTCGTCGTCCTCAACCGCCTCGATCGCGAGCGCGCGAGCCTCGACCGCTCGCTGGCGTCGATCCGCGAACGGCTCAACCGCGCGGTGGTGCCGATTCAGATGCCGATTGGCGAAGAAAAGAATTTCCGCGGCGTGGTCGACCTGGTCACGAAGAAGGCCTACATCTTCCAGACCGACGAGAGCGGTAAGTTCACCGAGAGCGCCGTACCGGCCGACATGGCCGCCGCCGTCGATGCCGCCCGCGAGGCGCTCATCGAGATGGTCGCCGAAAACGACGAAAAGCTGATGGAGAAGTTCTTCGAGGCCGGCACGCTGACCGACGACGAGCTCATCGCCGGGCTGCGCGGCGCGACCATGGCCGCGAAGGTGTTTCCGCTGGTCTGCACGTCGGCGACCGTCAACATCGGCGTGCACGCAGCTGCTCGACGCCATCGTCAACTACCTGCCGTCGCCGGCGGATCGGCCGTTTCGCGGCGTGGACAAGAGCGGCGGCGAGATCACTCGCGACGCCGACGACAAGCAACCGGCCGCCGCGTTCGTGTGGAAGACGATTGCCGATCCGTTCGCCGGCCGGATCACGATGTTTCGCGTCGTCTCGGGCACGCTGAAGGCCGATGCGAACTACCACAACAAGACACGCGAAGCTCCCGAACGCTTCGGCCACCTCCTGCTGTTGCAGGGCAAGACGCAGACGAGCATCCCCGAGCTCAAAGCCGGAGATCTGGGCGCAGTCGCCAAGCTCAGGGACACGCTGACCAACGACACGCTGGGCGACAAGAGCGACCCGATCACGTTCCCCGCAATGAAGTTCCCCGAGCCGGTGCTGTCGTACGCCATCGAGCCGAAGAGCCGCGGCGACGAGGACAAGATCAGCACCGCCATGCGCCGCCTCGAGGAAGAGGACCCGTCGATTCGCTACAGCCGCGATCCGCAGACGAAGGAATTGCTGCTCTACGGGCAGGGCCAGCTGCACATCGAGGTCACGGTCGCGAAACTGAAGCGCCGGTTCGGCGTCGACGTCAATCCTCGAAGCCGCCGCGCATCCCCTACCGCGAGACGATCAAGGCGGCGACCGAAGCGCACGGACGGCACAAGAAGCAGACCGGCGGCCACGGCCAGTTCGGCGACTGCAAGATCAAGGTCGAGCCGCTGGCGCGCGGCGCCGATTTCGAGTTCGTCGACGACATCTTCGGCGGCTCGATTCCGCGGCAGTTCGTGCCGGCGGTCGAGAAGGGCATCCAGGATGCGCGGACGCGCGGCTATCTCGCCGGCTATCCGATGGTCGATTTTCGCGTCACGGTGTTCGACGGCTCGTACCACGACGTCGATTCCAACGAGCTCTCGTTCAAGCTCGCCGGCTCGCTGGCGTTCAAGGACGCGATGACGCGCGCGCAAGCCGACCATCCTCGAGCCGATCATGAACGTCGAGGTCTACGCGCCGTCGGACTTCGCCGGCGATCTGATGGGCGACTTGAACGGGCGGCGCGGCCGGATTTCCGGCATGGACACGCGCGGCGCCATGACCGTCATCAAGGCCCAGGTGCCAATGGCCGAGATGCTCACCTACGAACAGCACCTCACCTCCGCCACCGGCGGCCGCGGCTCGTATCACATGGAGTACTCGCACTACGACGAGGTGCCGGCGCAGCAGCAGACGAAGATCATCAACGCGGCCAAGGCTGAGCGCGCCGGCGTCGAGGTGGAAGAAGCCTAGAATTCGAGCCCGGCAGACTCACGTAGTCGCAACTATAGTTGCGACTAAACGTTTTGGCCTCGACCTCCGTCTAACCACCGCATGACGGATCGTGCGGCGGACCGCCCTGTCAGCCTGTCGGACCTGGCGTTTCACATCCTGCTCGCGCTGGGCGACGGCCCCTCGCATGGCTACGCCATCGGGAAATACATCCAGGAACAGTCCGGCGGCCGCCTCGACCCGACGACGGGCGCGTTGTACCAGGCGCTCAAGCGGCTGGCCGACGAGGAACTGATCGCGCCCGCGGACGGTCCGGGCGACGCCGACGTGCGCCGCAAATACTTCGTGCTGACCAGGCAGGGCCGGCGGGTCGCGGCGGCGGAGGCGGAACGGCTGCACAACCTCGTGCGTGCGGCGCGCGAGCGGAAACTGTTCCCCCAGCGAACCTGACCTCATGACTCTCTATCGCTGGCTCCTTCGCCTGTGCTCCCGCGCGGCTGCGCCGCGAATACGGCGCCGCCATGGAGGAAACGTTCGCGCGGAGGCTCGACGATGCCAGGCGCGTGGGTTCCTGGCGGTACGCGCGAGTCTGGCTCCGCGAAATCGCCGGACTGCTGATCGTCGCCATCTCCGAACGGTTTGGTGTCAGACACCAGGCCTCGCCTGCCGCACGAACACATCCGAAGGACGGGACTCATGGATCGCATTGGGCAGGAGCTTCGATTCGCGGCGAGGCGTTTGACGCGGAGCCCAGGATTCACGCTGACGGCGGTCGCGACACTGGCTCTCGCGATCGGCGCGAATGCCGCGATCTTCGCGGTGGTGCAGCACGTCGTCCTCAATCCGCTGCCCTATCCGGCGTCGGATCGGTTGATCGAAGTGGACCACGGATCGGTCGGCCTCCGCGTCGCCGCCGGCATTGGCACGACGCCTGGCCTCTACTTCCATTACCTGGAGCGATCGCGCACGCTCGACGGCGCCGCCCTCTACCGCGCGCTCGATCGCACGCTCAGCGGCGACGGCGAGCCCGAGCGGATTCGCATTGCCCGCGCCACGCCGTCTCTTGCGACCGTCCTTCGAGTGTCAGCCGCCGTCGGGCGCTGGTTCACGGAGAAGGAGGGCACGCCAGGTGCCGCGCCGGCCGCGGTCCTGTCGCACAAGCTGTGGGCGCGCCGCTACAACAGCGATGCCGGCATCATCGGCAGACACATCAGCCTGGACGGCGTGGCGACGGAGGTCGTCGGCGTCATGCCCGCGTCGTTCGCGTTTCCGGAGCCGGCCGTCGAGGCCTGGACCGCGGAGCCGATCGCGCGATCCATGGGTTTCGGCTTGTGGAACTACAGCGGCGTGGCGCGGCTGCGCGACGGCGCCACGCTCGACGCGGCGCGCTCCGAGATCAATCGCCTGATTGCCGACGTGCCGGCTGCCTTTCCGGGCGACCCGGGAGCCCTCGGCAACGTCGAGACGAAATTGATGTTCACCGGCCGAACGCTGAAGGATGCAACGGTCGGCGGCGTCGCGCGCGCCTTGTGGATTCTCCTCGCCGCGGTCGGCGTCGTCCTCCTCGTCGCCTGCGCCAACGTCGCGAACCTGTTTCTGGTCCGATCCGAGGCGCGCCAGCGCGAGGTGGCCGTGCGCCGCGCGCTGGGCGCCACCCGCCTCGGGATCGCTCGCTTCTTCCTCACCGAGAGCGTGCTCTTGTCAATCGCCGGCGGCGCGCTGGGCCTTGGCATCGCCGCTGGCGCGGTGCGGCTGGTGCTGGCCTTCGGCCCCGCCACGCTGCCGCGCCTGCACGAACTTCGTCTCGATGCGATCACCGTCGCGTTTACCGCCGGCATCAGCCTGTTCGCCGCGCTGGCGTGCGGCGCGCTCCCGCTGTGGCGGGTCGTGCCGTTCGTCCAGTCGCTGCACGAGAACGGCCGCGGCAACACGGCGAGCCGCGGACGTCATCGCATCCGCCACGTGCTGATGGGGGCGCAAGTGGCGCTGGCGCTGGTCCTCCTGGTTGCGTCAGGGCTGCTCGTCCGCAGCCTGCAGAACCTGCGCGCGATGGACCCGGGCTTCAACGCCTCGTCGGCGCTGACGTTTCGCATCGGATTGCCGGATCGCAGCTACGCGACGCGGGGCGCCGTGGTCGCCGCCCATCACGCCATCCTGGACCGGCTGTCGGCGCTGCCCGGCGTCACGCACGCGTCCGCAACCTCGTGCCTGCCCTTGGCCGGCGGCTGCTCCGGCAACACCGTGCTCATCGAAGGACGGACCTATGGGCCGGGCACGACGCCGCCGATCGCGCTCTTCCGCGCGGTCGCCGGAGACTATTTCGAAACGATGGGCATGCGTGTGTTGCGAGGGCGCGGCATCGAGCGCGGCGACGTGGAACGCGGCGAGCCAATCGTGGTCATCAACGAAACGATCGCGAACAAGTATTTTCCCGGCGAGGATCCCATCGGTAAGCGGCTGTCCTCGAACCGCCCGCCTGCCCGCATGGGCCAGCCTCGCGTTCTGGAATGGCAGACGATCGTGGGCATCGTCGCCGACACGCCGGTGCGGGCGTTGGCCGAGCCGACTCATCTCCCGCAGCTGTTCATGCCGATGTCAATCGCCGGTGGGCCAACCATGGGCCAGTCGGCGATCGGCCCCGACGCCGCGGTGATGAGCTACGTCGTGCGGACCGCGACGCCGCCGCACGCGCTGCTCGCGGCGGTTCGACGCTCGATCGACGACGTCGACAAGAGCCTCGCGATCGCACAAGTGCGGACGCTGCAGGAGATCCTCGACGGCGCGGCGGCGCAGATGGCGTTCACGATGGTCCTGCTCGCGATCGCCGCGGTCGTCACCGTCCTGCTCGGCGCGATCGGCACCTATGGCGTGATGTCGTACATCGTCAGCCAGCGCACGGGAGAAATCGGCGTCCGCCTCGCGCTCGGCGCCAATCCCGCCAGCGTCGCCGGCATGATCGCGCGCCAGGGCGGTCTCGTCGCCCTCACTGGCGCTGTGGTGGGCCTCGGCGCGGCGTTCGCCGGCAGCCGGCTGATCGAGTCCCTGTTGTACGGCATCAGCCCGCGCGACCCAGTCGTGTTCGCGGCGACGACGGCGATCCTCATCGTCGTGGCGCTGGCGGCGTGCTGGCTGCCCGCGCGTCGTGCGGCACGGCTCAGCCCGATGGAGGCGCTCCGCACGGAATAGTCCCACCCCGTCGCAACCTGGTCGCAACCAGGTCAGTGCGCCAACTCATCCGTAGTGAGCTTTTGACCGCAGCGGGCATGCGTGCTTAACTGACCTCTCGTTCGTTGCTCATGGCGGATCCGGTCCCGACACCCGCGGAAATCACTCAGATACTGCATGCGTGGCGCGACGGCAGTCGCGAAGCCCTCGAGCGGTTGATCCCGCTCGTCCATCGCGAGCTGAGCGCGCTCGCGTCGCGGCAGCTCGCGCGCGAGTGGCGCCAGGGACGCCTGCAGACCACGGCCGTCGTCAACGAGGCGTACGTGAAGCTGTTCGATCAGCGCGACGTCGACTGGCAGAATCGCGGACATTTCTTCGCCATCGCCGCGCAGGTGATGCGGCGCATCCTCGTCGATCACGCGCGCCGCGAGCTGCGGGACAAGCGCGGCGGCGGCGCGGTGCACGTGGCGCTCGAGGACGCGGAGTCGGTGCCGACCGAGTCGCCGGTCGACGTCGTCGATACGCTGGCGCTCAATCAGGCATTGGAGAGACTGGAACAGCTCGACCAGGTCCAGGCCCGCGTCGTGGAGCTGCGCTTCTTCGGCGGGCTCACGGTCGAGGAAACCGCCACCGTGCTCGGCGTCTCGACCGCGACCGTCAAACGCGAATGGGCGATGGCGAAGGGCTGGCTCTATCGCGAGCTGACCGGCGGCGCGGCCGCCGAAGGCTGACGCGCGTCCGTTGCCGGAAAGCCCACGCGCGCGATCAGATCGGCCATCGCGTGGATCGGAACGGATGCGATCGTAGAGCGGATCGGTCTTGAGGAAGGTCAGCGCCTGTGAGCGCTGCGCATAGGCCATCTCGAGCCAGCGGAGCGCCGTGTCGGTTTCGTCGGTGCCGACGTAGCCGAGCGCGATGTTGGCGGGCGATACGAATCGATCGCGCGACGTCGCGATGTGCGCATCGAGCACGGCGTGGGCGTTGTCGCGTTTCCCGGCGCGGCCGTAGGCGTAGGCCAGCAAGCCCGCGGAGAGCGAAGAGTCGGGCTGCGCCTTGTACAACGCGCCGAGGCCCTCGATCGCTTCGGCGTAGCGGCCCTGGGCGATGTCCACCATCCCGCGCAGCCGCCGGCCGAGCAGGAACTGCGGCGAGATTTCCAGCGTCTTGTCGGCGTAGCGGCGAGCGAGGTCGAACCGCCGCGCGAAGTAGTGCACCAGGCCGACCGAGTAGGTGCCGACGAGCGACAACGGCTCGAGATCCACCGCCTGCTGCGCCTGCACCGCCGCCTCGTCGGTGCGCCCGAGCTGATTCAAGTACAGCGCGTACCAGTAGTGGGCCGTGGCGTATTCGGGATCGAGCTCGATGGCGCGCTTGAACTCGCGCTCGCCCTGGGCCCAGTCCCACTCGAACGCATACGTGATGAAGGCGAGCGAGACGTGCGCCTCGGCCAGCGTCTCGTCGATCTCCAGCGCCTTGGTCGCCGCGGCTTTCGCTTTGGGACCGGCCTCCGCGTCCGGCAGGTCCGCGTACGGCATCGATCCGAGCATCGCGTAGGTATCGGCGAGCCCGGCATAGGCCGACGCGTAATTGGGATCCTTCGCGATCGCCTGCTGAAAATACTCGAGCGCCCGATGCAGCGACTGCACGTTGCGCTCGTTCCAGAAGTACCGGCCCTTCAGGTACGCCTCGTAGGCGTCGAGGCTTGCGGTGCGCCGGCGGTTGAGCCGCCGCCGTTCGTCGCCGGTCAGCGTCACCGCGAGGGCGCGCGTCACCTGCTCCGCAATCTGATCCTGCACCTGGAAGACGTCGTTCCACGCCGAGTCGAAGTGCTGGCTCCAGAGCGTCACCGCGTCGGCAACCCGCGCGAGGTGCACCGTGACCCGCAGCCGGTCGCCCTGCCGCTGAATCGCGCCGTCCATGATGAGGTCGACGCCGAGCTCTCGTCCGGCTGCAATCGGATCGGCGGCAGCACCGCTCAGGGGCGTCCCCGCACCCATGCGCCGCACGGACACGGTCTTCAACGTGTGCAGCTCCGTCGTCAGCGCGTCGGCCAGGGCGACGCCGACGTAGTCGTCGGCGCCGCCTGGCACGAGAGGCTTGAACGGGAGGATCGACAGCGACGGCACGCCGGCGGGCGTGGCCGCGGTGGACCGCGCCGGCCCTGGTCGTCCACACACCGGCGATGACGAGCGCGACCGCCACCAAAGCGGCAGCCGCGGCCATCCTCCAGCGCCGCGCCGGCGCGACGCGTCGAGAGGCCAGCAGCGCGATCGAGGTGCTGCAGATCGGCGCGCATGTCGGCGG
This sequence comes from uncultured Acidobacteriota bacterium, assembly GCA_963731545.1. Taxonomy (GTDB): domain Bacteria; phylum Acidobacteriota; class Vicinamibacteria; order Vicinamibacterales; family CAVVIG01; genus CAVSWN01. The sequence continues at coordinate 102,666 of CAVSWN010000005.1, forward strand.
CGCGCTGATACCGCTTGCCGCGATCGGGCTGGAGCGCCTTCTCGACGATCTGCGTCAAGCCCGCGCCGGCCTGATCCAGTGATTCGCGCGGCAGCCGCCACTCGGCATCCAGGATGGCGCCGCGAATAGCGGTCGCGTCGTCTCCGGCAAACAGGCGGCGGCCGGTGGCCATCTCGTAGAGCACGGCGCCGAACGAGAAGAGGTCGCCGCGCCCGTCGATCGCTTCGCCGCGCAGCTGCTCGGGAGACATGTACGCGATGGTGCCGACGAGCGGTCCACCGCCGGTGAGCGAGGCGTCGGACGCGAAGAGCGCCGAGCCGCTGGCGCCGGGATCGCGGCCCTGCAGCTTCGCGATGCCGAAGTCGAGGAGCTTCGCCTGGCGCGATCCCGGCGAGCCGGCGCCGGATTCCGTCAGCATGATGTTCGACGGCTTGACGTCGCGATGCACGACGCCCTGGCGGTGCGCGCGGTCGAGCGCATCGCTGATCTCGATGCCGTGGCGGACGACCTCGTCGAACGGCAGCGGACCCCGCTCCAGCCGCGCCGCCAGCGTCTCTCCCTCGAGGTACTCCATCACCAGGAAATCGACGCCCTCGTGTTCCCCGATGTCGAACAGCGCGCAGATGTTCGGATGCGCCAGCTTGGAGATCGCGCGAGCCTCGTGCTCGAACCGCCGGCGCAGCCCGGCGTCGCCGCCCTCCGATCGATGGAGCACCTTCAGCGCGACGATGCGATCGAGGCGGACGTCGCGGGCGCGATAGACCGCGCCCATGCCGCCGCTGCCCAGGGACTCGAGAATCTGATACGGACCGAGTTTGCGGCCCGCTTCAAGATTGGGGACGCGGGTTTCGAGGAGGATGCCGTAGGCGTTGAGGGGAGGAATACCAGGCGAGCGCTCCAGAAAGTCGCCCGCCTGTTCGTACGAGGACAGCAGCGATTGAAGCTCCTGTCCCAGAGTTGCATCAGCGTCCGACGCCGCCGCCAGGACGTGCGCACGCTGATCCGCCGGCAGCGCAACGGCCTCTGCAAACAGCTGCTTCAAGCGTTGCCGGCGATCCTGGGTCATCGCGCTGCCTCGCGCGGGGTGCGCCGAACTCCGACGTGTCTAGCTGCCGCCCGCCTTTCGCGGCGTCGTCGACTTGCGCGTCACGCCTTTCGACGGCTTGGTGGACGGTTTGCCGGACGAGCCTTCCTCGCTCTTCTTGCCGCGGACGCGCTCGGCGGCCGCGCGCAGGCGTTCGCGCATGCCCTTGGCCTTCGGCTTCTCGCCTTCGCCCTTGGCTTCGGCCTCCGCTTTCGCGCGCGGGTTGAACTCGCTGCCGACGAGCTCCACCTGCGCGACCTCGGCGCTGTCTCCTCTCCGAAAGCCGATGCGCAGCAGCCGCGTGTAGCCGCCCGGCCGCGACGCGAAGCGCGGCGCGATCGAGTCGAACAGCTTGGAGACGACCTCGCGATCCTGCACATCCCGCATGACGAGACGACGGGCGGTGAGGACGCGGCCGTTGGCGTCACCGGCGCTGACCCCGCGTTTGGCGATCGTGATCAGCCGCTCGACGAACGGCCGCAGCTCTTTCGCCCGCGGCACGGTCGTCGTCAGATGTTCGTGGCGCAACAAGGCCGTCGCCTGGTTGCGCAGCATCGCGATGCGATGCTCGGTGACGCGCCCCAGTTTCCTGTGGGCAACTCGGTGTCTCATATGCGTGGGCTGGAGGGGCGGGAGGGGCTGGAAGGGCTGGAAGGAAAAGCTTTCCCCTCCCGCCTTTCCTGCCTTTCCTGCCTGTCCTGCCCCCTCCTATTCCTGCGCCACTGAAGGCTGATCGACGCGCATGCCGAGGCTCAGCCCCATCGTGTGCAGGATTTCTTTGATCTCGTTCAGACTCTTGCGGCCGAAGTTCTTGGTCTTGAGCATTTCGGCTTCGGTCTTCTGCACGAGCTCGCGAATGGTGCGAATGTTCGCGTTCTTCAGACAGTTGTACGACCGCACCGAGAGCTCGAGCTCCTCGACGCTCTTGTCGAGGTTTTCGTTGGTGGCCCCGGCGCGCGGCTGATCGACCGCCGACTCGAGCTGCGCCTCGGCGCCTTCCTCGAGGTTGATGAAGATGTTCAGGTGATCGCGGACCAGCTTCGCGGCGAGCGACACCGCGTCGCGCGGGTTGATCGATCCGTTGGTCCAGACGTCGACCGTGAGCTTGTCGTAGTCCGTCGTCTGTCCGAGGCGCGCGGCCTCGACCAGGTAGTTCACCTTCTTGACCGGCGAGTGGACCGAGTCGATCGGGATCCAGCCGATGCCGAGATCCTCGTCGAAGTTCTTGTCCGCCGCGACATAGCCGCGGCCCCGCTTCATCCGCATTTCCATCCGGAGCTTGCCGCCCTCGGAGACGGTCGCGATGTGGGCGTCGGGCTCGAGAATCTCGACGTCGGCATCGGCGTGGATGTCGCGGCCGCGCACTTCGCCGGCCTTCTCGACCTTGAGCGTCAGCGTCTTGGTGCTGTCGCTGTGCAGCTTCAGCGGAATCTGCTTCAGGTTGAGGATGATGTCGGTCGCGTCCTCGACCACGCCCGGAATCGGCGAGAACTCGTGAAGCACGCCGTCGATCTTGACGGCGGTGATGGCCGCGCCTTCAACCGACGAGAGCAGCACGCGCCGGAGCGCGTTGCCGATGGTGGTGCCGAATCCCCGCTCGAACGGCTGCGCGTAGAAGCGGCCGAACCGATCGGTGAGGGTTTCGCGCTCGAACTCGAGGCGCTTGGGTCGCTGAAAACCTTTCCAGAGCATGATTGTCCTTTCGCGTACGGGCCCGCAGACGGGCCTCCAGACCTGCAAGTGACCGCCGACCTCCCGCCGCAGGTCTGTTTAAGGCTGCGGGTCGGCGGGCTGCGACGACTACTTCGAATACAACTCCACGATGAGCTGTTCCTGCACGGGCAGATTGATCTGTTCGCGCGTCGGCACCGACCTCACACTGCCGGTAATCGTGTTCGGATCGAACGACAGCCAGTCGGGGATGCCGCGGCCTTTCACTTCTTCCATCGCGTGTTCGATCGTCGGGTTCTTCTGGGTCCGCCCGATCACCGTGATCACGTCGCCCTCGCGCGTCGAGTACCGACGGGATGTCCACCTTCTTGCCGTTCACCAGGAAGTGTCCGTGGCGCACGAGCTGCCGCGCCTGCGGGCGCGAGGTCGCCAGGCCGAGCCGATAGACGACGTTGTCCAGGCGCTGCTCGAGCAGCTGCAGCAGGGTCACGCCGGTGATCCCGCGCGTCCGCTCGGCGCTCTCGAAATAGCGGCGGAACTGATCTTCCAGCACGCCGTAGATCCGCTTCACCTTCTGCTTCTCGCGAAGCTGGAGGCCGTAGCCGGCGAGCTTCGCCTTCCGCGTCTTGCCGTGCTGCCCCGGCGGGAAGTTGCGCTTCTCGATCGCGCATTTCTCGGTGTAGCACCGCTCCCCTTTGAGGAACAGCTTCATCGCCTCGCGGCGACACAACCGGCAGACTGGACCAATGTACCGTGCCATTACACGCGTCTCCTCTTCGGCGGCCGACAGCCATTGTGCGGAATCGGCGTCACGTCGCGGATCGACTTCACTTCGAGCCCGACGGTCTGCAGCGCGCGAATCGCCGATTCGCGGCCGGACCCGGGTCCCTTCACGCGGACGTCGAGCGATCGCATCCCGACCGTCTTCGCGGCGTTGCCGGCGTTCAACGCGGCCTGGGTCGCCGCGAACGGCGTGCCCTTGCGCGAGCCCTTGAAGCCGATGCCGCCGGCGCTCGACCACGCCACCACGTTGCCTTCGGTGTCGGTGATCGTGACCGTCGTGTTGTTGAACGACGCGTGGATGTGCGCCAGCCCGTGGTGGACGATGCGCTTCTCGCCGCGCTTCTTGAAGGTCTTCTTGCGTTTCCCGGCGACGCCTTCTTTTTTCTCTGGTGTCGCCCCTTCGGGGGCCGCGTCTGCTTTCGCCACTAAATGTTTCAGCAGCCTTCTTCTTGGCAATCGCGCCCTTGCGCGGACCCTTCCGCGTGCGCGCGTTGGTCCGCGTGCGCTGGCCGCGCACCGGCAGCCCGCGCCGGTGCCGCATCCCGCGGAAGCAGCCGATTTCCATCAGCCGCTTGATGTTCATCGAGACTTCCTTGCGCAGGTCGCCTTCGACGCTGCCCTGCTCCTCGATGACCCGGCTGATCTTGCGCACGTCGTCTTCGGACAGATCCTTGACGCGGATGTCGGGGCTCACCCCGGCATCCTTCAGGATCCCGTTCGAGCGGACGCGGCCGATGCCGAAAATGTAGGTCAGTCCGATCTCCACGCGCTTGGTGCGCGGCAGATCAACGCCAGCTATACGCGCCATGCTATCCTCGCATTTCAGTCGACTTCGTTCACTTCAGTTTCAATCGGCTCTGATCCTGAATTCAATCTCATCTGTGTCCCTAACCCTGCCGCTGCTTGTGCTTCTGATTCGAACAAATGACCCGGACGACGCCGCGGCGCCGCACGATCTTGCATTTGTCGCAAATTCGTTTCACCGACGCTCGAACCTTCATAGCTTCCCCACGATCCTTCCGCGCGTCACGTTCTTCGACAGTTCCACGCTGACCCGATCGCCGACCAGGATCCGCACGAAGTTGCGATCCATGCGATCCGCGATGTGCGCCGTCACCGTGCCGCCGTCGTCCAGCTTCACCCGATACAGCGCGCTGGGCAGCGACTCGGTGACGACTCCCGTTATCGCCCGGCTAGAGCCTTCGTGCTCCCTGGACAACCGGCACTTCCCGCGCCGTCAAAACCCTCGGACCGTCCGCGGTCACCGCCACCGTGTGCTCGAAGTGCGCCGACAGGCTGCCGTCCCGCGTCACCGCCGTCCACCCATCGGCCAGCACCTTCACCGCCGGCTTCCCCGCGTTCACCATCGGCTCGATCGCCAGCACCATGCCCTCGGCCAGCCGCGGCCCGCGCCCGGGCTCGCCGTAGTTGGGCACCTGCGGCTCCTCGTGCATGCGCTGCCCGATCCCGTGACCGACGAACTCGCGGACCACCGAAAACCCGTGCGACTCCACGTGCCGCTGCACCTCGTGGCCGATATCCGACACGCGACCACCGGGCCGGACCCGTTCGATCGCTCGATAGAGCGCTTCCTCGGTGACGCGCAGCAGCCTCGCCGCCTCTTCCGATACCTGACCGACAGGCAACGTCAACGCGCTGTCGCCGTAGTAGCCATCGAGCGACGCGCCGACGTCGATCGAAATCACGTCGCCTTCGTTCAGCACGCGCCGGCCCGACGGGATGCCGTGAATCACCTCGTCGTTGATCGATGCGCAAATCGTCGCCGGGTACCCGTGGTAGCCCTTGAACGCCGCGATCGCCCCCGCCTGCGCGATCCGCTTCTCCGCCAGCCGATCCAGATCCGCCGTCGTCACGCCGGGCGCCACATGCGCCGCCAGCTCCGTCAGCACTTCGCCGACCAGCCGGCCGGCTTCGCGCATGCGATCGAGCTCGGCCGCCGACCGGCAGATGATCACGGCCGGCCTCCCAGCGCGCCATCCGCGCGGACCGGCGCCCCAACCGCCGAGCCGCCGGCCGCTTCGACCGCCGCCACGAGATCCGTTGCCACCCGATCGGGCGCCTGCGCGCCGTCGATCGATCGAAACGTCGGGCGGTTCCGGTAGTACTCGACGAGCGGCCGCGACTGGCGCTCGTACACCGCCAGCCGCTCGCGCACGACGGCCTCGTTGTCGTCGGTGCGCTGGACGAGCCGGCAGCCGCACTTCGGGCACGCCGTGAAGTTCGGCAACGCGTTCGTCCCGCACGACTCGCACACCATCCGCGACGCGAGCCGCTTGATCAACTCCGCCTCGGGCACCGGAATGTTCACGACGACCAGCGGATCGCGGCCGACCATGATGCCATCGAGCGCCTCGGCCTGCGCGACCGTGCGCGGAAAGCCGTCGAGCACGAACCCGCTGCGCACGTCGGGACGATCGAGCCGCTCCCGCACGATGCCGATCATCACGTCGTCGCCGACCAGTTCGCCGCGATCCATGATCGCCCTGGCTCGAAGCCCCAACTCGCTGCGCGCCGCGACCGCCTCCCGCAGGATGTCGCCGGTCGAAATCTTCGGAATCCCCCGGCTGCGCGCGAACCACTCCGCCTGCGTGCCTTTTCCGGCCCCCGGGGGCCCCAGCACGATCAGATTGAGCGCCACTACGCGCGCCGTCCTCGAATCCGTGTCTTCTTCATGAACCCGTCGTAGTGCCGCATGATCAGCTGCGACTCCACCTGCTGCACGGTATCCATGGCCACGCCGACGACGATCAGCAGCGACGTGCCGCCGAAGTAGAACGTGACGTTCATACCCTCGGTGATGAACTTCGGCAGCGCCGCGTCGAGCCAGTCGCCGACGAACGGGATCGGCGCCACCTTGAACCCGCTGGTCAGGAAGTTCGGCAAGAGCGCGATCAGGCACAGATAGACCGCGCCCGCGAGCGTGATGCGCGTCAGAATCGTGTCGATGTACTCCGCCGTCCGCTTGCCCGGCCGGATGCCGGGCACGAACCCGCCGTACTTCCGCATGTTCTCCGCCACATCGTCGGGATTGAAGATGATCGCCGTGTAGAAATAGGTGAAGAAGACGATCCCGACGACGTAGAGCAGGTTGTAGAGCGGCATGCCGAACCCGAGCTGCGTGTTGATCGCGTCGCTCCAGCCGCCCGGAATCGCCTGCGCGATGGTCGCGGGAAACGCGAGAATCGACGAGGCGAAAATCACGGGAATGACGCCGCCGGTGTTGACCTTCAGCGGAATATGCGTGCTCGAGCCGCCGTACATGCGGCGGCCGACGACGCGTTTCGCGTATTGGACGGTGACGCGCCGGTGCCCCCGCTCGACGAACACAATCGCCGCCACGGTCACCGCCATCAGCGCCATCAGGATCAGGATCCGGATGAACCCGATCTGCCCGGTGCGCATCTGCTCGAACGTCATCATCACCGCCCGCGGCATGTTGACGACGATGCCCGAGTAGATGATGAGCGACATCCCGTTGCCGATCCCGCGCTCGGTAATCTGCTCGCCGAGCCACATGATGAAACAGGTGCCCGTCGTCAGCGTGAGCACGGTCATCAGCCGGAATCCGAGACCCGGATTGAGCACCAGATTGAAACCGCCCGGCGCCGAGTTCTTCTCCAGGAAGATCGCGATGCCGATGCCCTGCACGATGCTCAGCACAATCGTGCCGTAGCGCGTGTACTGCGTGATCTTCCGGCGGCCGAGCTCGCCTTCCTTCGAGAGCTTCTCGAGGTACGGCCAGACAACCGTCAGCAGCTGCAGGATGATCGATGCGCTGATATACGGCATGATGCCGAGCGCGAAAATCGTCACCTTGGACAGGTTGCCGCCCGAGAACATGTCGTACAGCCCGAACATGCTGTTGCGCGAGAGCTGTTCGGCAAACGCTGCGAGCGCCGCGAGGCTGACGCCCGGAATCGTGATCACGCTGCCCACGCGGTACACGGCCAGCAGGCCGAGCGTGAAGAACACGCGCTTGCGCAGATCCGAAACGGTAAACAGGTTCTTCAGGCTGTCATTCACGCCAGTTGCTCCGTGCTGCCGCCTGCCGCGGCGATCTTCTCTGCCGCCTTTCCACTGAACTTGTGCGCGCGGACGGTCAGCGCCTTGTCGAGGTCGCCGCGCGCCAGCACTTTCACTTTGCCGGCGCTTGCGCGGCACGAGTCCCCGCTCGTGCAGCAGCTCCGGCGTGACGACCGCGCCGGCCTCGAACTTGAGGCCGAGCAGATCGAGATTGACGACGGCGTACTCGATGCGGAACAGGTTGTGAAACCCGCGCTTCGGCACCCGGCGGTGCAGCGGCATCTGGCCGCCTTCGAATCCGCGCTTGAACTTGAATCCGGACCGCGACTTCGCGCCCTTGTGGCCGCGGCCCGCGGTCTTGCCGTTCCCCGACCCCTGGCCGCGCCCGATGCGCTTCTTCGCGTGCTTCATCCCCTTGGGGGGACGCAGATTGTTGAGACTCATGTCAGTCGCTCACTTCAACCAGATGTCTGACCTTGTGGATCATGCCGCGCACGGCCGGCGTGTCCTTCAGCTGCACCGAGTGGCGGATCCGCCGCAACCCGAGACTGCGGACGACGGTCCCCTGGTTGTTCTTGAATCCGATCGGACTCTTGATGAGCGTCACCGTGACGGTGTCGCCCTTGGTGTCGGTTCTGTGGTTCGCCATCAGACTGCCGCCATTTCCGCCATGTCCTTGCCGCGCAGCCGCGCGAGCAGGACCGGATCTTTCAGCGAGGACAAGCCGTCGAACGTGGCGCGCACGACGTTGTGCGGGTTCGCCGATCCCAGCGACTTCGTCAGGATGTTCGTCACCCCCGCCGCCTCGACGACCGCACGGACCGCGCCGCCCGCGATGATGCCGGTGCCGTCCGGCGCCGGCTTGAGCAGCACGCGGCCCGCGCCGAAACAGCCGGTAATCGGGTGCGGAATGGTGTTGCCCTGCAGCGGCACGCGGATCAGGCTCTTCTTCGCCGCCTCGATCCCCTTCTTGATCGCGGACGGCACTTCCTTCGCCTTGCCGATCCCGAAGCCAACCACGCCGTGGCCGTCGCCGACGACGACCAGCGCGCTGAAGCTCAGGTTCTTGCCGCCCTTCACGACCTTGGTGACGCGGTTGATGGACACCACCGTGTCCTTGATGTCGAGCTGCGACGGATCGATTCGCTCACGAGTGCGGGTGCGCATCTAGAACTCCAAACCGGCTTTCCGCGCGGCGTCGGCCACGGCGCGAATGCGCCCGTGGTACAGAAACCCGCTGCGGTCGAACACGACACGCTTGATGCCTTTTTCGATCGAGCGCTCGGCGATGATCTTGCCGACCGCCTCGGCGCCCTTGACGTTGCCGCCGCGCACATCCTTGGCGAACGCGCCCTTGACGCCCGGCTCGACGCTCGACGCCGACGCCAGCGTCTTGCCGCTCAGGTCGTCGATCACCTGCGCGTAGATGTGGGTGACGCTGCGAAAGACGGTGAGGCGCGGCCGCTCGCCCGTCCCGGCAATGCGCTTGCGCTGCCGGAGCTGGATGCGAACGCGGCGATCGTTCTTGGTATTGATCTTCATCGCGCTACTTGGCTCCTGTCTTCCCGGCCTTCTTCTTCAGCACTTCGCCGGTGTAGCGGACGCCCTTCTGCTTGTACGGATCCGGCTCGCGCAGCCGGCGGATGTTCGCCGCCACCTGGCCGACGAGCTGCCGATCCACGCCGGTCACGGTGATGTGCGTCTGCTTCTCGATGACGATGTCGATCCCGTTGGGAATGTCGAACACGACCGCATGCGAGTAGCCGAGCGCGAAGATGACCTGCTTGCCCTTGAGCTCCGCGCGATAGCCGACGCCCACGATGTCGAGCTCGCGCTTGAAGCCGTCGGTGACGCCGGTGACGGCGTTGGCGACGAGGCTGCGCGAGAGGCCGTGCAACTGGCGGAACTGCGGTTCCTCGCTCGCCCGCTTCGCCACCAGCTGGCCGTCGGAGAGCTCGAAGCTGATGCCGGACGGATGCGGCTGGCGCAGCTTCCCCTTCGGGCCCTGCACTTCGACCGCGCCGTCGACCACCTTGATGGTCACGCCTTTCGGAATCGGGATGATTTTTTTGCCGATGCGAGACATTGTCTGGTCACCAAATATTGCAAAGGACTTCGCCGCCGACGCCGGCCTTCACGGCCGCTCGTCCGGTCATCACACCGCGCGACGTCGTCAGGATGCTCGTGCCGAGACCGGCCAACACGTCCGGCACATCGTCGCGTCCGAAGTAGACGCGGCGGCCCGGGCGGCTGATGCGCTGGACGCCGGTGATCAGCTTCTCGCCGTGCGGGCCGTACTTGAGGAACAGGCGCAGGGTCTTCGTCGCCGGCGCGGTCTTCGTGGCCGGCTCGTCCAGCACCTTGAAGCCCTGAATGTAGCCCTCGTCCTGCAGGATGCGGGCGATCTCGGCCTTCAGCCGCGACGCGGGCATGTCCACGCGCGTGTGCTTGGCCGTCACCGCGTTGCGGATCCGTGTGAGCATATCGGCGATCGGATCGGTCATATCGTCTTTCAGGTGCTCGTCTCGTCAGTGCTGGGCTCTGCACCAGCTTCAGCTCTCAGCGCTGTCTTACCAGCTGCTCTTGGTCACGCCAGTGACGTCGCCTTCCAGGGCGAGCTTGCGGAAGCACAAGCGGCAGAGCGCGAACTTCCTCATGTAGGCGCGTGGGCGGCCGCACAACTTGCACCGGTTGCGCAGCCGAATCTTGTACTTCGGCGTCTTGGCCTCTTTGGCAATCTTTGCGGTCGTCGCCATTCTCACATCCTGTAGTGGGCAGTGGTCAGTTGCCAGTGGTCAGTCTGGCCACTGGACACTGGCCACTGATCACTGATTACGAAACGGCATTCCGATGAACTGCAGCAGCTTGCGCGCTTCTTCGTCCGTCTTCGCGGTGGTCACCACCGACACGTTCATGCCGCGCGCCTTGTCGACCTTCATGTAGTCGATCTCCGGGAACAGGAGCTGGTCCTTCAGACCGAGCGTGTAGTTCCCGCGGCCGTCGAACCCGCGCGGCGACACGCCTTTGAAGTCGCGGACGCGCGGCAGCGCGACGCTCATCAGACGGTCGAGGAACTCCCACATGCGCTCGCCGCGCAACGTGACCATCGTCGCGATCGCCATGCCCTTGCGGACCTTGAACGCCGCGATCGACTTCTTGGCCCGGCGCGTCACGGCTTTCTGGCCGGTGATCCGCGCGAGCTCGTCGGCGCCGGTGTCCACGATCTTGGCGTTCGCGGTCGCCTCGCCGAGGCCCATGTTGACCACGACCTTTTCGATCTTCGGGACCGCCATGACGTTCTTGTAGCCGAACTCCTTCTGGAGGGCCGGCACGACGTCTTTCTGATATTTCTCTCGCAGTCGGGCGCTCATGTGTCTACGACCTCTACTTGTCTACAACGCCGTCGCACTTGCGGCAAATCCGGACCTTGCGGCCGTCGCCGAGCATCTTGTGGCCGATGCGTGTCTGCGCGCCGCATTCCGGGCACACCAGCTGCACGTTCGACGCGTGCATCGACGCCTCGCGCTCGACGATGCCGCCCTTGATGTTCTTGCCGGGGTTCGGCTTCGTGTGGCGCTTGATCATGTTCACGCCCTCGACCACCAGCCGGGTCTTGCCGGACTGGCCGGGCAGCACTTTGAGGATGCGCCCGCGCTTGCCGCGGTCCTTGCCCGTGATCACGAGGACGTTGTCGTTCTTCCGAAGCGGAGTAGCTAAGCGGGACACTTAAAGCACCTCTGGCGCCAGCGAAATGATCTTCATGAACCGGCGCTCGCGCAGCTCGCGGGCCACCGGGCCGAACACGCGCGTGCCGATCGGCTCGTTGTTGTCGTTGATCAGCACGGCGGCGTTGCGATCGAACCGGATGTAGGTGCCGTCGCGGCGCCGCTGCTCCTTGACGGTCCGCACGATCACCGCCTTGACGACCTGCCCCTTCTTCACGGTCCCTTCCGGCGTCGCTTCCTTGACCGACGCGGTGACGATGTCGCCGAGCCGGGCGTAGCGTCCGGTCGAACCGCCAATCGGGTTGATGATCGCGATCTTGCGCGCGCCGGAGTTGTCGGCGACGTCCAGGATCGAGCGCATTTGGATCATGGCTAAACCTCTGCAGCTTGCCGGACGATGCGCGTCAGCGCCCAGCGTTTCCGCCGGCTCATCGGCCGCGTCTCGACGATGGCGACCGTGTCGCCGGGTTTGGCCTCGTTCTTCTCGTCATGGACCATGAACGTCGACGTGCGCCGTTCGGTCTTGCCATAGAGTGCGTGGCGCACCTGCCATTCGACGGCGACCACGATGCTCTTGTGCATCTTGTTGCTGACGACGACGCCGACTTTTTCCGACTTGTGAGGCATGCCTAATCTCTCTTCTGTCGCAACACCGTCTTCACGCGCGCGAGGTCGCGCCGGACGGTGCGAATCTTCTCCGGCGACTCGAGCTGGCCCATCGCCTTCTGGATGCGCATCCGGAACAGCTGATCGGTGAGCTCGCGCTCCTTCAGACCGAGCTCGTCGGCAGCCAGATCGCGCAGTTCGGCGGCCTTCATAGCATCTTCTCCTGCGCGAAGCGACTCGCGAACTTGGTCAGGATGGGCAGCTTCGCCGCCGCGAGACGCATGGCTTTGCGCGCTTCCAGCTCGGGAATGCCTTCCATCTCGAACAGCACGCGGCCCGGCCGGATGACCGCCACCCACTGTTCGGGTGAGCCCTTGCCTTTGCCCATGCGCGTTTCCTGCGGCTTCTTGGTGATCGGCTTGTCGGGGAACACCCGCACCCAGATCTTGCCGCCGCGCGCGATGAAGCGCGTCATCGCGACGCGCGCCGCCTCGATCTGTCGATCCGTCAGCCAGCAGGGCTCGAGCGCTTTCAGGCCGTAGTCGCCGAACGACACGTCGGACCCGCGCCAGGCCTTGCCGCGCATGCGTCCGCGCTGCTGTTTGCGGTACTTGACTTTCTTCGGCATCAACATCGCTGTATATCCTTACGCCCGCGGCGCTGGCCGGCGCGGCGCGCGTTCTCTGTATTCCTCTTCGCGCGCCCGCTGTGGCACCAGGCGCTCGCCTTTGTACAGCCACACCTTGATGCCGATCTGGCCGTAGGTCGTGTTCGCTTCCGCGAAGCCGTAGTCGATGTCGGCCCGCAGCGTCTGCAGCGGCAGCTGACCGTGCAGATACCACTCGGACCGCGCGATCTCGGCGCCGTTCAGGCGCCCCGAGACGCGCACCTTGATGCCGCGCGCGCCGAATCGCAGGGCGGACTCGACGGCCTTGCGCATGGCGCGGCGAAACGCGACGCGCTTTTCGAGCTGCATCGCCACCGACTCGCCGATCAGCTGCGCGTCGAGCTCCGGTTTCTGGATTTCCTGGATGTTGATGAAGACTTCGCGGTTGGTCCGCTTCTGGATTTCCTGCTTCAGCTTGTCGACTTCCGTGCCCTTGCGGCCGATGATGATGCCGGGCCGCGAGGTGTAGATGTCGATCTTGAGGCGATTGACGGCGCGCTCGGTCTCGATCTTCGCCACGCCGGCGTGCGCGAACCGCTTCTTGAGGCTCGCACGCAGCATCAGATCCTCGTGGAGCAGCTTCGCGTAGTCGCGATCCGAATACCACCGCGAGCGCCACGTCTTGTTGAAGCCGAGGCGGAACCCGAACGGATGAACTTTCTGTCCCACGTCTACTCCTTAGCCGCTTTCGGCTCGGTCGCCTTCGCCTTCTTCGACCCACGGGCGGGCCCTTGAGGGCGCCGCGGACGCTTCTCGCCGTCCGTCGCCACGGCCACAACCTTCTCGGGACGCTCCGACACGGCGATGGTCAGATGCGCCGTCCGCTTGAGCACGCGGAACGCGCGGCCCATCGGCGCCGGGCGGACGCGTTTCTGCGACGGTCCCTGATTCGCGTAGCACGCCGACACGAACAGCCGGTCGACGTCGCCGCTGAAGCCTTCTTTGTGCTGCGCGTTCGCGATCGCCGATCGCAGCACCTTGGCGATGTCGTCCGCGATGCCCTTGCGCGTGAACTTCAACGTCGCGAGCGCGCGGTTGACGTCCTTGCCGCGGATCAGACCGAGCACCAGCCCTGCTTTCTGGGCCGACGTGCGCACATAGCGAGCGGTTGCCTGCGCCTGGATCATGGCTAGCTCCCACCGCCGGCCGGCTTGGCCGCACCTGCAGACGCACCCGTGCCGCCGGACGGCACCGGAGCGCCCGGACCACCCGGCACGCCCTGCCCGGCTGGCGCCGCGGCGGCAAGCGCCGCCGCGCGCTCGGCGACGCGCGTCGTGTGACCCTTGAAGATGCGCGTCGGCGCGAACTCGCCCAGCTTGTGCCCGACCATGTTCTCGGTCACGTACACCGGGACGAACTTCCGTCCGTTGTGCACGGCGAGCGTGTGCCCGACCATTTCCGGGACGACCGTGGATCGGCGCGACCAGGTCTTGATGACCTTCTTCTCGGCCCCGCGATTCATCACCTCGACTTTTTCGAGGAGGTGCGTATCGACGAACGGACCTTTCTTCAGTGAACGTCCCATTACTTCTGTCTCCGTTGCACGACGAACCGATCCGTCCGCTTGTTGTTCCGCGTTTTGTAGCCCTTGGTCGGCAGGCCCCACGGCGACACCGGGTGGCGGCCGCCGGAGGTCTTGCCTTCACCACCGCCCAGCGGATGGTCGACCGGGTTCATCGCGACGCCGCGCACGTGCGGGCGCTTGCCCAGCCACCGCGTGCGGCCGGCCTTGCCGATCGACACGTTCTCGTGATCGAGATTCCCCACCTGACCAATCGTGGCGAAGCACTCCATGTTGATCAGGCGAATCTCGCCCGACGGCATCTTCACCGACGCATACTCGCCTTCTTTCGCGACGAGCTGCACCGACGACCCGGCGCTGCGCGCAATCTGGCCGCCCTTGCCCGGCTTCAGCTCGACGTTGTGCAGCTGCGTGCCGAGCGGAATGTTCTTCAGCGGCAGGCAGTTGCCCGGCAGGATGTCGACGTTCTGGCCGGCCACGATCGTGTCGCCGACCTTCAGCCCGACCGGGTGCAGGATGTAGCGCTTCTCGCCGTCCGAGTACGTCAGGAGCGCGATGCGCGCCGATCGGTTCGGGTCGTACTCGATGGTCGAGACCTTCGCCGGGATGTCGCGCTTGTCGCGCTTGAAGTCGATCACGCGGTACATCCGCTTGTGGCCGCCGCCGCGCCACCAGGATGTGAGCGTCCCCTGATTGTTGCGGCCGCCCGATCGGTGCAACGGCTCCACCAGCGGCTTGTGCGGCTCGGTGCTGGTGATCTCGTCGAACGTTTGCACGGTCTGAAACCGCTGACCGGGCGACGTCGGGTTGTATTTGCGAATAGGCATAACAGAACCTGTAGTGATCAGTGGTCAGTTGAAGTCAGTGGTCGGTCTGGTCACTGGTCACTGGCACTGGACACTACGCCCCCTCCAGGAACTCCGGTATCTTCGCGCCCTCGCGCAGCTTCACGTACGCCTTCTTCCAGTCCGGCCGGCGGCCCGCGAACCGGCCCTGGCGCTTCACCTTGCCGTGGGCGAGGCTGGTGCGAATGCTGTCCACTTTCGAGCCGAGCAGCTGCTCGACGGCGCGGCGAATCTGAACCTTGTTGGCGTTTGGCGCGACCTGAAACACGAGCGTCCGCCCATCCTCGCGCAGGATTGACGTCTTCTCGGTAATCAGCGGCCGCCGAATCACATCCGTGAGTTTCATGACAGGGTCTCTTGAAGCTTCTCGATCGCGCCCTTGGTCGCGACGACCCGCGCGGCATCGATCACCGACCGCGCCGTCAGCCGCGCGCTGGCGACCAGCGACACGCCGGGAATGTTGCGCACCGACCGCGAGAAGTTCTCGTCCACGGCGACATCCACCAGCACCGCCTTGCCGGTGACGCCGAGCCGCGCGAGCAGCTCCGCCGCCGCCTTCGTTTTGATCTCCGCCGCCGTCAACTCGTCGACGACGACGAGCTCGCCGGCCTGCAGCTTGGCGGAGAGCGCCGCGCGCAATGCGCCGCGCTCGGCCTTCTTCGGCAGCGCATAGGCGTAGCTGCGCGGCTGCGGCCCGAACACGGTGCCGCCGTGCCGCCACAGCGGGGTGCGGACCGATCCGACGCGCGCGCGGCCCGTGCCCTTCTGGCGCCAGGGCTTCTTGCCGCTGCCGCTGACGAGCGCGCGGTTCTTCGTCGCGTGCGTGCCGCGCCGCTCGGACGCGTTCGCGCTCACGACCGACTCCCACATCAGGTCGGCGTTGACGCGGCCGCCGAACACCTCGTCTTTGATGTCGACCGCGCCGATCTTTTCGTTCTGCGTGTTGACCACGTCTAGCTGCATGGCGTCTACTTCTTGCCCTTCTTGGGCTTCTCGACCTGCGCGACCTTCAGCTTCTTCGCGGCGATCGCCTTGCGCACGATCACGTAGCTGCTCGGCGCGCCCGGAATCCCGCCCTCGACGACGAGCAGGTTGTTGTCGGCGTCCACCTGGAGCACCTTGAGATTGCGAATCGTCACGCGCCCGCCGCCCATGCGTCCCGGGCCGCGCATGCCCTTGATGACGCGCGACGGGTACGACGAGGCGCCAATCGATCCGGGCGCGCGGTGGAACATCGATCCGTGCGTCGCCGCGCCGCCGGCGAAGTGATGGCGCTTCATGACGCCCTGAAAGCCCTTGCCGCGGCCGGTGCCGATGATGTCCACGCGATCGCCGTTGGTGAAGATCGACACCTTCACCGAATCGCCCGCCTTCAGCGCCTCGGCGCCGGGGACCAGCGGCATTTCTCTCCGCACGCGCGTCGGCGGCACGTTGGCCTTCTTGAAGACGCCGGCGGTCGGCTTGTTCGCCTTCAACGGCGTCTCCTCGACGAACCCGAGCTGCACCGACTCGTAGCCGTCGGTCTCCTTCGTCTTCGCCTGCACGACGACGCACGGGCCGGCCTTGATGACGGTGGCCGGATGCACGGTGCCGTCCGGATCGAACACCTGAGTCATCCCGACCTTGCGGCCGATGATTCCGGTGACCATGGCTATCTATTGTGCTCCTTGCCGAACGCCTTGATTTCCACGTCCACACCGGCCGGCAGATCGAGCTTCATGAGCGCGTCGACGGTTTGCGGCGTCGGCTCGAAGATGTCGATGAGCCGCTTGTGGGTGCGGATCTCGAATTGCTCGCGCGATTTCTTGTCGACGTGCGGCGATCGCAGCACGGTCCACTTGTTCTTCGCCGTCGGCAGCGGAATCGGCCCGGCCAGCCGCGCGCCCGTCCGCTTCGCCGTGTCCACGATCTCGGTCGTCGATTGATCGAGGATGCGGTAGTCGTACGCCTTCAGGCGGATTCGAATCTTTTCGTTGAACGCAGTCGCCATTGTTGAATCCTGTAGTGCGTAGTGGTCAGTAGTCAGTGGTCAGTCTGACTCACTGGCTCACTGGCCACTGTCACGTTTTTATCTTCCCTGCATTCGCGCAACAACTTCTTCACTGACATTCTGCGGCGCCGGCTCGTAGCGATCGAAATGCATCGAGTAGGTGGCGCGTCCCTGCGTGCGCGACCTGAGATCGGTGGCGTAGCCGAACATCTCGGACAACGGCACACGCGACGAGATGATCTGCGTGCCGCCGCGATCCTCCTGCGACTGAATCTGTCCGCGCCGGCTCGCGAGATTGCCCATCACGTCGCCCATGTAATCCTTGGGCACGACGACTTCCACGCGCATCACCGGCTCGAGCAGTACCGGTTTGGCCCGCTTCGCGGCATCCTTGAACGCCATCGAGCCGGCGATCTTGAACGCGATTTCCGACGAGTCCACGTCGTGGAACGACCCGTCGTACAGCTCCACCGCCACATCGTCCACCGGGTAGCCGGCGAGGATGCCCGTGGTCATCGCTTCGCGGATGCCCTGATCGATGGGCTTGATGTATTCCTTCGGGATCGAGCCGCCGACGATGTTGTTGATGAATTCGTAGCCTTCGCCCGGGTTGCGCGGCACGAGGCGGATCTTCGCGTGGCCGTACTGGCCGCGGCCGCCGGTCTGGCGCACGTAGCGGCCCTCGCCATCCGCAGGACGCGTGAGCGTTTCCTTGTAGGCGACCTGTGGGCGGCCGACGCTGGCCTCGACGTTGAACTCGCGCTTCAGGCGGTCGACGATGATCTCGAGGTGCAGTTCGCCCATGCCGGCGATGACCACCTGGCCGGTCTGCTCGTCGGTCTTGACGCGGAAGGTGGGATCCTCCGCCATCAGCTTGCCGAGACCCATGCCGAGCTTTTCCTGGTCGGCCTTCGTCTTCGGCTCGATCGCGAGCGAAATCACCGGTTCCGGGAAATGAATCGATTCGAGCACGACCGGCTGCTTCTCGTCGCAGATCGTGTCGCCGGTGGTGACGCTGCGGAGGCCGACCGCGGCGGCGATATCCCCGGCGTACACCTCTTTGATCTCCTCGCGCTTGTTCGCGTGCATCTTGAGGAGACGCCCGACCCGTTCGGACTTCTTCTTCGTCGCGTTGTAGACCGAGGAACCCGAGGTCATCACGCCTGAGTAGACGCGAATGAACGCGAGCTGCCCCACGAAGGGGTCGGTCATGATCTTGAATGCCAGCGCGGAGAACGGCGCCTTGTCGGCGGCCGGCCGCTCGACGAGCGTCTCTTCGGCTTTCGCCGGATCGATGCCGACGATGGCCGGCACATCGACCGGCGACGGCAGGTAGTCCACGACCGCATCGAGGAGCGGCTGGACACCCTTGTTCTTGAAGGCCGATCCGCAGATGACCGGGACGAAGGCGGCCTCGCTCTTCGAGCGCACCGAGCTCAATACACGCTTCCGCAAGGCGCTCTTGATTTCGGCTTCGCTGATCTCTTCGCCGTGGAGGTATTTCTCGAGGAGCTTGTCGTCGACTTCGCTGACTTTTTCGATGAGCTGTTCGCGGGCGTGTTTGGCTTCTTCGAGGAAATCGGCCGGAATCTCGGACACCTCGTAATCGGCGCCCATCGTCTCGTCCTTGTAGGTGATGGCTTTCATCCGGACGATGTCGATGACGCCGATGAAGTGCTCTTCCGACCCGATCGGCAGCTGAATCGCGACCGGGATTGCCTTCGAGCTTGCTGATGATCTGGTCGAAGGTGCGCTTGAAGTCGGCGCCGACGCGGTCCATCTTGTTGACGAAGCAGATGCGCGGGACGCGATACTTGTCGGCCTGGCGCCACACGGTCTCGGACTGCGGTTCGACGCCGGCGACCGCGTCGAAGACGGCGACCGCGCCGTCGAGCACGCGCAGCGAGCGCTCGACTTCGGCGGTGAAGTCGACGTGGCCGGGTGTGTCGATGATGTTGATGCGGTGATCGCGCCAGAAGCACGTGGTGGCGGCGGAGGTGATGGTGATGCCGCGTTCCTGCTCCTGCTCCATCCAGTCCATGACCGCGGTGCCTTCGTGGACCTCTCCCAACTTGTACGTAATCCCGGTGTAGTACAGGATCCGTTCAGTCGTAGTGGTCTTGCCGGCATCGATGTGCGCCATGATGCCGATGTTCCGCGTCTTGTCTAGCGAGGTTTCCCTAGCCACAAATCACCACGTCACGCCATTTCGCCAATTCATCTCGCCAATTCACCAATTACCACCGATAGTGGGCGAAGGCCTTGTTGGCTTCCGCCATCCGGTGCGTGTCTTCGCGCTTCTTCACGGCGCCGCCGCGCAGGTTCGACGCGTCCAGGAATTCGTTGGCCAGCTTCTCCTGCATCGTCTTGCCGTCGCCGCGCGACGTCGCGAACCCGACGATCCACCGGATGCTGAGCGACAGCCGGCGGTTCGGGTTCACTTCGACCGGCACCTGATAGTTCGAGCCGCCGACGCGCCGCGACTTCACCTCGAGACTCGGCTTGACGTTGTCGATCGCCTTCTTGAACACCTTCAGCGGATCGTCGCCGGTCTTGTCCTTGATGATGTCGAAGCTCTTGTAGAGAATGCGCTCCGCGGTGCTTCGCTTGCCGCCGCTCATGATGCAGTTGATGAACTTGGTCACCAGCTGACTCTGATAGAGCGGGTCGGCCGCGATGTCGCGCTTCGGAACTTCTCGTCGTCGTGGCATGGGTTAAGCCTTCTTGGGCCTCTTCGCCCCGTATTTCGAACGTCCCTGCATCCGTCCCTGGACGCCGACCGCGTCGAGCGTGCCGCGCACGACGTGATAGCGGACGCCCGGGAGATCCTTGACGCGGCCGCCGCGAATGAGCACGAGCGAGTGTTCCTGCAGGTTGTGGCCGACGCCCGGGATGTAGGTCGTCACTTCGATCCCGTTGGTGAGCCGGACGCGGGCGACTTTGCGCAGCGCCGAATTCGGCTTCTTCGGCGTCTGCGTGAAAACGCGGACGCACACGCCGCGCTTCTGCGGGCTGTCCTGCAGCGCGGGACTCTTCGTCTTGCTCACGATCTTCTTGCGGCCGGCGCGGACAAGCTGACTAATCGTCGGCATAACGCTCCGAGAACAAATGCATCAGCACCGCGATTGCAGATTGCGGTGCGCTGTTCGTTTCAGGCCTAAAAGCGTTGGCTTGGCGCCTGAAAACCCTAATGACCCTACGTTCGAATGAATCGCAGCGACAGTTGTTCCGGAGGATCGCTCCGGAGGATCCGTCTAGGACGATCCGGGACGCTATTCCTAAGCGGCGAAGCTAGATAGGGTGTCCCAGCTTCGACAGAACCTGACGAATATACCACGCCCCAGCAAAACCGCGCAAATATGCTGCTATATTGAGGCCCTATGGGATTCACACCGGTCGACAGCATCTGGTTCAACGGCAAGCTGGTGCCGTGGAAGGACGCGCAAGTCCACGTCCTCGCCCACGGCCTGCACTACGGCACCGGCGTCTTCGAAGGCATGCGCTGCTACCCGACCGCCGACGGCCCGGCCGTTTTCCGGCTCGACGCCCACCTGGAGCGGTTCTACGCCTCAGGCGCTCTATATGATCTGGCGATTCCGTACACCACGGACGCGCTCGTCGAGGCCACGCACGACGTCATCCGCGAAAATCGCCTCGAATCGGCCTATATCCGCCCGATCGCGTTCTTTGACGCCGCTACGCTCGCGGTCTGGACCAAGGAATGCCCGATTACCGTGGCGATCGCGGCCTTCCCCACCGGCCAGTACCACGCCGGCGGCCCCGACCATGGCGTTCGCGTCACGATTTCGCCCATCCGCAAGTTCGACAACAGCGCGATGCCGGCCTGGGCCAAGGCATGCGGCCAATACATCAACTCGGCGCGCGCGGTGAACGAAGCCCAGCGCCGCGGATTCGACGAAGCCATCCTGTTGAATTCGCAGGGGTTGGTCGCCGAGGGCTCGGGCGAGAACCTCTTCGTCATCAAGAACGGCGCGATCGTCACCAACGACAAGGACGCGAGCATTCTGATGGGCGTCACGAGGGCCTCGGTCCTCGAAATGTCGCGGGACATGGGCATCGAGACCCGAGTCGCCTCGATTTCGGTCGAAGACGTCCTGGGCGCCGACGAGCTGTTCTTCTCGGGCACGGCCGTGGAAGTGACCCCGATTCGCGACGTGGACGGCCACGTGATCGGGGACGGCAAGCCCGGCCCAATCACCCGGCGCATTCAAGAGATGTTCAACAAGGTGGTTCGGGGACAGGTGCCGGAATACCGGCGCTGGCTGTCGTTCGTCCGGCAAGAGGTCCGCGCATGACGAAGAAGCTCGGATCGGCGTTCGCGCTGCTTCTCGTCTGCGCGTCTTTCGCCGCGGCACAGGCCCCTGCGACGGGGCAAGGTCGAGGTGGCCAGCCTCCGCAGCCGATGACCAACCTGCAGATCTTCGCGAAAGACACGCCGCGGGAGACCGTCATCCAGACCATGCAGTCGTTCACGCAGGCGTTGGGCGTGCAGTGCAACTACTGTCACGTGCAGGAAGGGCGCGGCGGACGCAACGACATGGCGTCGGACGAAAAGCCGGCCAAGAAAACCGCGCGGCAGATGATCCTCCTGGCCCGCGACATCAACGAAAAGATGCCGGCCGCGGTCAGCAAGGCGGCCAACGACACGACGCGCGTCGGCTGCTCCACGTGCCATCACGGGCTGGCGATCCCCAAGCAGTTGAACACGGTGCTGGCCAATGCGGTGACGGACAAGGGGCTCGACGCCGCGATCGCGCAGTACCGCGAGCTTCGCACCAAGTACTTCGGCGCCGCCGCCTACGACTTCAGCGAGGGCAATCTGGTCTCGATGGCGCAGCAGGCGATCGCCGCAGATCGGGCGGATAACGCGCTCGCGTGGCTGAACCTCAACCTCGAGTTCTATCCGAAGTCGTCGCGCACCTATCAGATCATGGCGCAGGCGCACCAGCGGAAGAACGAGAAGGACGCGGCGATCAAGGATCTCGAGAAGGCCGTGGAACTCGATCCAAACAACAACCAGGCGAAGACTCAGCTTCAGCAGTTGAAGGGACAGTAACTGACACCGAGCTACGGCACCTGCCGCGACGTTCCCGATCACCGCGACCACTTGTGGGATGCGCCGCGTGGAGTCATCGCCACGCTGCCGCGCGGGGTCGATCTCCGCAGACGGTGCCCGCCCATCTACAACCAGGGTCCGCTGAACAGCTGCTCGGCGAATGCGCTCGCGGCGGCGATGTGGTTCGAGGCGTTGAAGCACGGCCGCGCGCACGCGGCCGGGCCGTCGCGGATGTTCATCTACTACAACGAGCGCTCGCAGGCGCGTCAACCGCGCTGTAACGTGCCGGTTTCCCTGCGCGACGGCCACAAAGTGGTGGCGAAGGTGGGCGCCTGCCCCGAACGCCAGTGGCAATACCGCTTCCGCAACTTTTCGGTCCGTCCGCCCAAGCGGTGCTATCAGGACGAGCTGGTCACGCGCGTCGCCCGCTACGCGCGCATCAAGCGCGACCTGCGCGCGATGAAGGCCTGTCTGGCCAGCGGGTTTCCGATCACGATGGGCATGTCGGTGTACGCCAGCTTCGAATCACCCCGCGTCAAGGCCTCCGGGATCGTCCCGATGCCCGAGCGCGACGAGCGGCTTCAAGGCGGGCACGCGGTCATGGTCGTCGGCTACAACGACGCCGGGGAACGCTTCATCGTCCGCAACTCGTGGGGTCCACGGTGGGGGCGCGGCGGCTATTTTCTGCTGCCGTACCGAGTACTTGCTGAGCGAGCGCCGCTACGCGTGGGATTTCTGGACGATTCTCGAGCTCACGGGCTGATCGAAAGGGCGGGACGGGCGCTCCTGCCCTTCCCGCCCGGTGTAAGCTACGCCAATGGACACGGCCAGCGCAGGGCGCGGCATCGGTCCGTCGATGGTCAACCACCTGCTGCACGACCGCGGCCTTCGCCTGGCGACCGCGCTCGCGGTCGCGATTGCGATTCCCGTCGCGGTCCTCTTCTACTTCCAATTCCGCTCGATCTCGGCATTGAGCCGATCCTCGGCCGTGATCCTGCGGCAGCTGTCGCAGGAGACCGCCGGCGGCGCCACGCAGAGCCTGCAGGACGCGCTGAAGGCGCCGTATATAAGCGTCCTGCTGCGGGTGACGCAAGCGCAGACCGAACCGCTCGACCTCGGGTTGATTGGCCCCACGCTCGAGCAGGGCCTCGAGAACCTGCCGTTCGTGCAGCGCTTCTACGTCTGGTCGGACCAGACCGTCGAGCACCGCGACGAGGTACTTGCCTACGATCGCGACTCGCACGGCTTCACGACCAACGTGCCCGAAGGGCCGTTGATGGTGAAGCGCTTCCACGAGCTCGCGCCGCAGAAGCACGCGATCACGGTGTTCGAGGCGGTGATCGACGGGCGACGAACCTACTTCCAGGGACAGCTGCGATTCCGCTTTCCCGCTCGTGACAAGCTCACGAGCTTCGTCGCGCTCCGCGTGGACGCCGAAAGCATCCGGCGCGAGTTCCTGCCGGCGTTCATGACGGCGCGCTTGAAGACCGTGGAAGGGCCCACGGATCTCCCGCGCCTGGGCGTCACCGTGCTCGACCAGGACAACCGGATCCTCTTCCCCGTCGGTGGCGCGGCGCCAACGGAGTTCATCGACGAGCGGGTCTTTCCGCTGGTGTTCTTCGATCCCGAGCTGCAACCGCTGATCGCGCCCGAGGGTCACAAGCCGGAGATCTGGCGGCTGCGCACGAGCTATGCCAACCAGACCATTCCCGCCATCATCGCCTCGCGCGAGCGGCCGCAGCGCGCGTTGACCTACATGCTGCTGGCGCTGCTGGCGTTCAGCGTGTTTTTCGTCGCCCGCGCCGCGGCGCGTGAAGTGCGCGTCGCCGAGATGAAGTCGAATTTCGTGTCGAGCGTGTCGCACGACTTGAAGACGCCGCTCGCGCTGATCCAGCTCTTCGCCGAGACGCTGGAGCTCGGCCGCCTGAAGAGCACCGAGCGCGCCAACGAGTACTACCGGATCATCAACAGCGAGGCGCGCAAGCTGACGCGGCTGATCAACAACCTGCTCGACTTCTCGAAGATCGAGGCGGGCCTGCGCCGCTACAAGCGCGAGCCGGTGAACCTGACCGAGCTCACGCGCCGCGTGCTGCAGTCGCTCGACAGCCAGTTCCGCCACAGTCAGTACTCGGTGACGTCGCAGCTGTCCGGCGACGTGCCGGTGCTGATCGACGCGGAAGCCGCCGAGCAGGCGCTGGAGAATCTGCTGTCGAACGCCATGAAGTACTCCCCCGACCACCGCGAGATCATCGTCTCGGTCGATCGCGTGGACGGCTACGGCGTCGTGCGCGTGACCGATCGCGGCATCGGCATCCCGACGCGGCAGCAGCGGAAGATCTTCCGCAAGTTCTACCGGATCCAGAGCGACGCCGGGTCCGGGCCCCAGGGCACGGGCCTCGGCCTGGCGATCGTCGACCACGTGATGCGGGGCCATGGCGGCTTCGTGCGCGTCGACAGCGAGCCCGGACGCGGCAGCACGTTCACGCTGCATTTCCCGCTTCACGCAGGAGAGATCCACGGTGACGAAACGGATACTGGTGATCGAGGACGAACCGCAGATGTTGCTCGGTCTGCGTGACAACCTCGAGCTCGAAGGCTACGAAGTGGTCACGGCGGCGGATGGCGACGATGGGCTGGCCAAGGTCATCTCGACGGCGCCGGACCTGGTGATTCTCGACGTCACGCTGCCGCGAAAAAACGGGTTCGAAGTGTGCCGCGAGCTGCGCGCGCGCGCCAATCCGACGCCAGTCGTGATGCTCACCGCCCGCTCGCAGGAAACCGAGAAAGTCCTCGGCCTCGAGCTCGGCGCCGACGACTACGTCACCAAGCCGTTCAGCATCACCGAGCTGCTCGCGCGCGTCCGCGCGGTATTGCGCCGCACGAGCGGCCGCGCGTCAGGCCTCGAGACGTGCAAGATCGGCGAGATCGAGATCAATTTCCGCACCCACCAGGCGCATCGCGCCGGCCAGCGCATCGACTTCACGGCGCGCGAATTCGATCTCCTGCGCTACCTCGTCGCGCACACCGGCCAGGTCGTCACGCGCGAGCAGATCCTCAATCAGGTGTGGGGCTACGAGGAGTCGCCGACCACGCGCACGATCGACAACTTCGTCGCCAAGCTGCGGCAGAAAATCGAGACGTCGCCCCACGAACCGGAGCACATCCTCACAGTCCACGGCGCCGGGTACAAGTTCGTCGGATAGGAGACGCGACGTTCACGTTCACGCGAGAACGCACGTTCGACGAACCACGCGATAGCGAAGCGCTTGAACGAGTTCTGTCGCTGAACGTCTTGGCTGGGCGTTACTTGTCGAGCGCCGTCAGGTCGAAGGTCGCGGACTCGATCGTCAGCGCCTTGAGCTTCGTTCCTGTCGGCACGCGGTAGGTGAACGCGCAGGAATATTCCGGAACGGATCCAACGTCGACGAACTGGACTGACGTGTTATAGACCTTGTCGTCCGTGGCGGTCACCGTCGGACGCTTCATGATCACCGGCTTGAAGTCCGGCATCACCTTGAAGTTCACCGTGACCACCGCCAGCTCGTCGCCCGGCCGCTGCACGGCGTTCACCGTGTTGGTGCCGGGCGGACAGTCGCGGAGCGACGATTTCTCCATCCGCTCCACTTTGGCCACCGACACCTGCAGCCCGTTGACGGTCTTGCTGGCGGCCTGTCCTGCGACAACGGCCGCCAGCAACCCGGAAACAGCGATACCCGCGATCAGCTTCTGAAGCATTAGAGTGGACTGTCCGGCCGCGCCAGCGTCCGCCACATGTGCGCGCTCGGGCTGTTGTCGTAGCCGAGCCCTTCTTTCGGCTGCTTGAAGTGGCGGCCGATGATGTCGGTGAACGGCTCGAGCGACACCTTGGCGTTCGGATCGAACGCGTACAGATCGTTGACCGTCACCAGCCGTGGCTCCATGTACCACTTGTGGTTCTTCAACATCTTGTACGTGTCCTGGATGTACTGCGGCGGCGTGTAGTCGTGCCCGAAGATCCGGTAGGTACTGGTCCGGGTACTCGTAGCCCGCATCCTCATCCGGGAAGAAGCGCAGCGTCTGGTGGTAGCGGATGGCGAACGCGCTCTTCTCCGGGAATGTACGGCTCGAACAACTGCGCGCCCCACCAGCCGTGATCCGGCTTGATCAGCGACAGCACGCAGTCGTGCAGCAGGCACGCCAGCGTGATCTCTTCGGACATGCCGGTCTTCATCGCCCGCGTCGCGCTCTGCAGCACGTGGTTGGACGGGCCAAATCGCAGCTCGAAGAAATCTTTCAGCGTCGGCTTGTCCGGCATCGGCGGCAGCTTTTTCACGTTGCCGCCGCGGCCGCCGGTAAAGATGCCGCCCGCGCCCCGCCGCACGTTGCGCGTCTCGATCTGCGCCTCGATCTCAGCCACTGTCGGGAACTTCTCGGGCTGGCCGCCCTGGCTCGCCGCCGCCTGCTGATCGAGCTGCTCTTCCATGTAGTGCTCGAGGGCTTCGGCCTTCGCCTCGTGATCCATCAACGAGACGGCCGCCGCGCCGCCAAGACTCGCAATGAACGCTCTGCGATCGATTTCCATTCGTCCCTCCTATAGAGGACAGCGACGATTCTGCGCCGATCGCGCGCCGGTTTCAACGGTAAACAGCGTAAGGAATCCGTCAGCCTGCGAAGCTCTTAGATGTCACCGAATGTAACTGGGGTCTGACCCCAGCTACATCGCGCTTCAGGGGGCGTCGACGAGGGTGAACGTAACAGTCCGGCTGGCGGCGGTCACGACCGCTGCTTGGACCGTTGCGGAAAGCGTGAAGGTGATCGGCAAGCCCGGATTGGATCAACGAAGCCGATGCCGGTCACGAGATCCTGGTTGCTCGTCGGTTAAGTGACACGAGGCCCGTGGACGTGGCCCCGATGGGCGCCCCCACTTGCACTTTGAGCGCAACGCCTGTGCCGGCATGGCGCGTTCAGGCGACCGACCAGCTTCTTGGTTCCGAGTCGCATTCGTCACACTGCATAGGTCGTGCTGTCCGTATCGTTCGCCAGGCCACCGCCGACGCTGTTGACGGTGTTGATGGTCAAGCTGACGTTGCCGGCGATATCGAGAATGAGCCGCCTGCGCCTGACGACGCCAAGGCACGCGACCAGAACTCGCGGCCAGCAATCGAGCGCGCGACGGACGAGCGCGGGTTGGACATCTAATCCCCTTGTTGGCTTCGGGACGACCCGGAATGAAAGGTTCGCGGCCTCGCCCGGCTTCACGACGATCGCAAGCTCCGATCGCTCGAGCTGATAGAACGCCGGCAGAGCCGCCCGCACGATCCGAAGTCGATACGCACCGGGCGGGAGCCCGCCGAACGCATAGCGCCCCTGCTCATCGGTCACGGCCCGGCGTGTCTGTCCGCTCCCGGTGAGCTCGATCATGGCGCCGGCCAGACCGCGGACGGGCACGAGCGCGGACAACGACGTCGCGCCGGCGGTCAGTCCACCTGATTCGTATTGAAACAGCTGAACGAGCCCGGTGACGTTCGCGGTCCGAACGACAGTGGCGTCGATGGTGACGGACTTCCCGGGTGTGATGTCGAGCGCGAAGGGAAACGCCGGCACGATCGTGCGGTCGGGCCCGAGAGGCGCGCCGCTGATCGTCAGGAAGTGCTCACCGGCCGCGACGCTGTTGAATTCGGCGGCGCCGTTGCGATCGGTGAGCAGAGACGTCTTTCCGAGTTGGACCAGCACCTGCGATTGCGCTTCACCCGAGTCGGCGTCCTTCAGGCGAAGCGTGATCCGGCCATCGTCGGTCGAGCGTTTCAGCGGAATGCCGACCGGGATCACATAGTCCACGCGGTACGCTTCGCTGCTCGGTAGCAGGGACGTCCCACCCGTGTACCGCCGATACGTCGCGACGAGACGATGCGGCCAGGGCAGATTCTGTTCGAGCGTCATATCCGTCCATCGCGAGCCTTCGAGCCAGGGCGTATCGACGCTGTTCTCATTCGCCTGGAAGCGAAACAGCGTGCTCTTCGCCGGGCGGAGCGTTCCGCCGATCGACACGCGGCGCACCTCCCGATCGGCGCTGCCGAGCACCCCGCGTCCGTACTCCGCGCGCGCGGAGACACTGCTGCGCTTCCATCGCACGCTGGCGCGCAGGGAATTGCGCGAGAACGGTGTTTCGGGAAACCCGGGGCTTGCCTGTGTTCCGCGCTCGACGCCGGGCGTCAGGCGAAGCAGCCCCAGCGGAAGCGTGAGTTGAGCGCTGATCGATTCGCGGCGCCACGCCGCCGCCCAGTCGACGCCGGGAGTGGTCCACTCGAAGCGACCGGCTTGCACGCGCGCGAGGGATCCCCACGCCACCGCGGCGCGCGTCGTCCGCTGGCGCGTCGGCGCGTCCACGGGGAGCGCCTCGGTTGGCAGTTGCTCGGTGCCGTCGAACGTGCCTTCCAGCTGCAGTTGTCCAACGGGCCGCAAGGAGAAACCGAAGCCATCGATCAATGCGGTGCGGTCGCGAATCGGAAAGGCGGCGTCAGCGCGGACACGACGGCCGTACAGGGTGATGAATCGCGACGTGTGCGCCGCCTGACCCGAGATCGCGGAGCCCGAACCGGACGCGGCGCGGCCCGTGGCAATCTCCACGTCGCCCGAGAACCCTCGAACCGGAACCAGCTCGAGGCGCGCGGATCCGATCTCGCCGATCTTGGGTGAGCCCGGAAGCCGCTCGAACCGCTGCAGATACTGCGCGCTCGCTCTGGTCCGGCCCAGCCTGACGCCGATCGACCCGCCGGTCTGGCTCGGCTCCTTGAAGTCCCGGCGCCCGGTGTCGAGGAAGCCGCTCGCGAACCAGCGGCCCGCTTCGATGCGTCCGCCGCCCCCGAGTCCATAGTGGCCGCTCTCTGTCAGGAAGGACATCGACCAGACGTGATCGCCGACCGTGAATCCGCCGCGCGGGCCGACCACATTCACGACGTATTCGTCGCGTTCGAGGAGGAGCGGATTCGATCGGTCCCGCGTCGCCAGGCTGAAGTTCGTCGTGACCTGGCGATCGCGGTCGAGCGCGCCGCTTCCAACGAACGATCCGAACCCCGGATCGCGGTGGCCGCCGAACCTGATCGCCAGCGCCGTCGGCAGCGCGTTCCGCGGCGGTCCGGCATTCCTGCCCGCCGGCACGACGTCGAACTGATAGCCGGCTTCGGCGGCGGCCGTGTCGGTCGTCGCTCGTGCGGTCACCGTGTCCCGCCCCGCGCGCTCCGGTCGTGTGGGCGCACGGATGTCCACGCTCACGCGGCGAGCCTGGCCCGGCGACAGCGTCCCGTTGGTCCACGGCGCTCGGACGATCGACCCCGCCGTGCTGCGCACGTCGAGCGCGACGTTCTCGACCAGATTGCCGTCATTCGTGATCGTCAGTGCCAGCGAGGTTGATGTACCGGCGGCCAGGTAGGACGGTGCATCGTCCCACGCGAGCCGCAGTGCGTGCCGCGTCGGAATCCGCACGGCCACAGATGCAGAGCGGACCGGCTCGCCAACGGCCGTCGCGTCGAAGCGAATCGTGTACTCGCCGGCCTCGGCGGTTCGTGGAGGGACGATGCTCACTGTCTCCAACGACGAAGCCTGAGGCGACAACGACAAGCGATCGCTCGCAAACAGAACCTGCCAGCCGGTTGGAACGTCGACTCGAACGTCCACGGCACGATTGACCGCCGCCGTATTCGTCACACGAAAGACCAGCGTGAAGCTCACGCCCGGCAGCGCTTCGAGTGGCGTGCCGGCGCCGGCCGATGCGGCGGCGCCCGCCGGGTCGAGGCGCAATGACGGTTGCGGCTGTGCGGCTGTCGGACTCGGGACGAAAACCAGCACGCCAAGGAGCGCGGCGCTCCACACGAGACGTTTCCCCGTGTGAGCGCGTTTCGTCATGGCACGTGAAGTTGGAACTTCGTCCCGTGTACTTTGTCGGAACCCACGTCGGCCATGAGCAACGCCACGTAGTCCCCGGGTGCCAGAGGAGGCAACTTGAAGATCTGGCGGATCGAGGATCCCGGATACAGGAGCCCTCGCTGCGCAGTCGCACTGTGCGCCAGCCGGCCATCCGGCTGATAGATCTCGACGCGCACAGCGGGGCGGCACGCCCGCGTGCCGTTGCCTGTAATGTCCACTGCCAGCACCGAATCCGATCCGAGCGCCCACGATTCGTCACGGACTTGCGCGGCTGGATTGACAGCGACCGTCATCCCGGTGCGAATGAGGTGGGGTTCGCCGAACGCGAGCCTGGCCTCTCCGCTTCGACCGACATGGGTCGCGATCTGAATGGCGTACCGGAGCGTCGGCACGACTGCAAAGCCGGACGCGTGCGCGACCTCGGGACGGACGGCCTCCACGAGCACGACGCTCCAGTAGGTGCCCTGCAGAGGCGGAGCCGTTTCGGGAACCTTCACCGTGTAGCCGACGGCAAGGTCGCCGTTGGGCAGCACGGAGGCCGTGTTCTGACTCAACGTGATCCACGCGACATTCGACCGTGGCAACGTCGCCGGCGGATCGAACTCGGTGGCGCCGCTGGCGTCGAAGCGATAGTCAGACAGCGAGAGCGAGACGGCCTGGATGGTCTTCGACGAGTTGTGAATCGTAATCGCGTCGCGATACACCTCGCCGGGCAGCACGGTGCGTTCGACCATCGTGGGACTGGTCACGGCGATTTGCGCCGACGCCGGGGCGGCCGTCGCCAGCCCCAGCGCAAGCGCGAATCGCACGCGAGCCGACACGCGGAACATCGGACTAGGACTCGTCGACCACGGTCAGCGTCAGCGTCTTCGTCGCGCTGCTGACCAGGGCCGCGTTGACGTTGGCCGACAGGACGAACGACAGGTTGACTCCCGTCTGATCGACCGCACCGATGGCATTCACGAGGTCCTGGTTGCTGGCCGTTCAACGACGACGGCACCCGCTGACGCGCCGCTGGCCGGCGCCGCGGCGGTGACGCGTCAGGGTCGTGTTGCTCGGCATGGCGGTGTCGATCTTGCCGACGATTTTTTTCGACCCCGCGTTGTTGGTGATCGCGTAGGTGGTGCTGTCGGTGTCGTTCTTCAAGCCGCCGCCGACGCTGTTGACGTCGTTGATCGTCATGCTCACGTCGCCGGCGATCTCGACGAGCGTCACCGCCGAAATCGTGTACGTGACCGTGCTGGTGTCAGATTGCGCCGACGCGGCTCTCGCCGTGAGAACGAGAAATGCGGCCGCGACGACAAGAACGGGCTTCAGGCTGCGCATCACAAATCTCCCTTGATTGCGTTGGGCGGAACCGTCATGGCTCCGGCCGTCCGACAACCTCGACAAGGCAAATCGCAAGCCAAGCTGTGCTGTTCCTGAACGAGATTCGTGCTGATGCACTGGTCGAGTCACAGAAAAGCACACGGTCCGGCCATCTAATCCGTCGGCAAAACCATGCACCTTCGGGACTCGGCAGGACGCAAGTGATCACGCAGATTTTTTTCAGGCCCTCCGTTCAACCCCTTCACCATCGCCCGAGTGGCGTGCAAACGTGCGTGCAATCGAGACTCCTACTGACGAGATGTGTCGCATGCGAGGCGACAGAAATTGGCAGGCCCGCACATTACTGTCAACCGGAGGTGGTCCGTTGACCGTCTAAGCCTATACATTGATTATCTAGGTATGGACCCACAACCCAGCCCGTCACCTGAACTGCTCCACGGGACGCTCGACGCCCTGATTCTCAAGACCCTTGCGGCGGGCCGCTGCCACGGCTACGGCATCGCGCGCGCGATCGAGCAGGCCACCGAATCGGTTGTCGACGTCGAGGAAGGGTCGCTCTATCCCGCGTTATACCGGATGGAGCGCAAGGGCTGGATCGAAGCGGAATGGGGCACGTCGGAACTGGGCCGCCGCGCGAAGTTCTATCGACTGACACCGCGCGGCCGGCGTCGCCTCGCCGCTCAGACGGCGGAATGGTCGCGGTTTGCCACGGCCGTACTCGCGTGTGCTGCTGACGACATGACGTTCTTCAACCGCGTCGGCTGGCGTCCGCGCGTCACCGAGGAAGTCGACGAAGAGCTCGCGTTCCACATGGAGATGCGGGCGCGCGATCTCATCGCGAACGGCATGGATCCCGCCGCGGCGCGGCAGGAAGCGGCGCGGCGATTTGGCGATCTCGGGCGCATGCGCAGCGACACTGCGCGCGCTCGGTCACGGAAGAGACGTCGCATATGAAACGAACACAGTATCTCGGCGAGCTTCGGCAGGACATCCTGTTCACCTGGCGTCAGCTGCTGAAGAGCCCCGGCTTCACGGCCGTCGCCGTCCTCACGCTGGCGCTCGGCATCGGCGGCACGACGGCGATTTTCAGCGCCGTGTACGCCGTGGTGCTGCGGCCGCTGCCGCTTCGCGAGCCCTCGCGGCTGATGCTGGTCGGCGAGATTTACGACGGCCAGCCGCAGGTCATGTCCGTGGGCAACTACGTCGACACCGATGCCGCTGTCACGGGATTCGAGAACGGACTGTCGGCCCTCAATTACACCAACTACAACCTCTCCGACGGCGCCACGCCGGAACGCGTCGTCGGCGCGCGCGTCACCGCGAATTATTTCGACGTGATGGGTGTGCGTCCGATGCTGGGGCGGACGTTCACGGCCGAGGAAGATCGACCCGGAAGCGATCGCGTGGCGGTGTTGAGTCATCGGCTCTGGGCCCGGCGGTTTGGCGCGAGCGCCGACGCGGTCGGCCGCGCGGTTCGCATGAACGGCGCGACGTACACCATCGTGGGGATCATGCCCGCCTCCTTCGACCTCACCACGGACAGCGAGGAGCTGTGGACGCCCATCGCGTTCACGCCCGCGCAGCGGGCGATGCACGACGAGCACTACCTCACGATCAACGGACGGCTGAAGGCCGGCCGGACGATCCAGCAGGTGCAGGCGGAGCTCGACGCGGTGGCCGTCCGCCTTCGCCACGATTTTCCGAAGGACAACGAAACCGTGAGCTTCGGCATGGTGCCGTTCGTCGATCGGTTCGTCGGCGATTTCCGCCAGCGTCTCCTGATCCTGCTCGCGGCCGTTGGACTCGTCCTGCTCATTGCCTGCGGCAACGTGGCGAACCTGCTGCTCGCGCGCGGCGCCGCCCGCGCGCGCGAGATCGCGGTTCGCGCCGCGCTCGGCGCCGGACGCTGGCGCCTCGCGCGTCAACTGTTCACCGAGAGCGCGATCCTCGCGATTGTGGCGGCCCTGGCCGGACTCGCGCTCGCGCAGTGGGGCATCGCGGCGGTGGTCGCGTGGAGCCCGGCCGACGTGCCGCGGCTCGAACAGGCGCGGATCGATCCGCTCGCCGTCGCCTTCGCGATCGCCATCGCGCTCGCGAGCAGCGTGATCTTCGGCGCGGCGCCGGCGCTGCGCGCCGCGCGCCACGACGTCCAGACAGCGCCTCCGCGAGGGCGGCCGCGGCTCGACGGGCGGGCTCCGCGATCGCGCGCGCGCAGGGTTGATCGTCGCCGAAGTGGCGCTGTCGGTCCTGCTGCTCTTCGGCGCCGGTCTCCTCATTCGCAGCGCGATCGCGCTGCAGCGCACCGATTCAGGGTTCAATCCGCAGCGGCGTCCTCAGCGCGCGCATGACGCTGCCGACCACCACCTATACGGAACCTGCTCGGATCGTCGACACGCTCAACCGCATCGCCGAGGCCGCCGCCGCGGTTCCCGGTGCGTCTTCGTCAGCGGTCACGTCGTACGCCGCGCTGGGCAGCGGCGGGGGCACCAACGGACTGCTGCCGGAAGGCAAAGAGCCCGGATACAAGAACCTCATTCCGAGCACGATGCGCGTCACGACGCCGGGATTCTTCGACACGATGGGCGTGCGGATCGTGAAGGGACGGAATTTCAACGACGGCGATCGCGCCGGCGGCCAGCTGGTGACCATCGTGAGCGAACGGCTGGCGGCGCTCGCGTTTCCGGGCCAGGATCCGATCGGCAAACGATTCACGTGCTGCACACCCGGACCTGATGCGATGAAGCTCATCGTCGGCGTCGCCGGCGACATCCGATCGCGCGGTCCCGCGATCGATCCGCGGCCCGAGTTCTATCTGCCGCTCGCGCAGGCGCCCGACGTCGTGTGGAACTGGTTCCGCACGGTGTACGTCATCGTCCGCACGCCCGGAGATCCGACTGCGGTGATCAAGCCGCTCAACGCGGCGGTGGCGCGCATCGATCCGGATCTGCCGCTGTTCGACGTGCGAACGATGGAGCAGCGACTGGCGGGGTCGCTCGCGACAGCGCGGTTCAACACGCTGCTGCTGACGATTCTCGGCGGCATGGGCCTGGTGCTGGCGGCGTCCGGCATCTACGGCGTCATCGCCTACTTCGTCAGCCAGCGCACGCAGGAGATTGGCGTGCGCATGGCGCTCGGCGCGACGCGCAGCGCCGTCGTGCGGCTCGTGCTCGCACAGGCCATGCGGCCGGTGGTTGTCGGCACCGCCATCGGTCTTGCGTCATCGCTCGCGGCGAGCCGCGTATTGTCGGGCCAGCTGTTCGGCGTCGAGCGCTTCGACCCCTTGACGATCGCCGCTGTTACCGCCACACTCATCGGCGTGGCGCTCGTGGCGAGCGCCGTGCCGGCACGCCGCGCGGCGGACGTCGATCCCGCGCGCGCGTTGCAGGCCGAGTGACGAAAACCGTGCCAAATGGGGTCTGATCCGGATCAGACCCCGCAGTTGCCGCACTGCGACTGATTAGGGAGTCGAGCGCAATGATTGCATTTCTCATGGCGGGTGCGCTGACGATCACCAGCCCCGCGTTTACCAACGACAGCAACATCCCCTCGAAGTTCACGTGCGATGCCGGGCATGCAGAACCCGTCACCCGCGCTGGAATGGAAAGATGCGCCCGCCGGCACGAAGTCGTTCGCGTTGATCATGCACGACCCGGATGCGCCGCTCGCCGGCGGCTTCACGCATTGGGTGCTCTTCGACATCCCGCCGACGACGTCGTCTCTGCCTGAAGGATTTCAAGCGGGGTCGGTCGGCGTATCGGGCAACAGCGGTTTCCGCCGCGCCGGTTACGGCGGCCCGTGCCCGCCGAGCGGCGTGCACCACTATCACTTCACGCTGTCGGCGCTCGACGTCGCCACCCTCGGCCTGCAACCGGGCGCAACAAAAGCTGACGTCGAAAAAGCGATGCAGGGCCACGTGCTCGGCACAGCGGACCTCGTCGGCTTGTATCAGCGCCAACCGAAGTACCGCGCTCACGAAGTCTACCCTCAGACGCTCCGCGCGGACGACTCTGCGTGACGAAAACGCAGCTGATCCTCGTTCTCGCAGCCTCAGCGCGCCTCCGACGGTTAAACGACGGTCGACGTCCTTATTTGATCTCCACCACAACGAGCTCGATGGTCTTGTCCGTCTCGTTGACGTCTTTGTGCATCTCGCCGGGCGGCATCGGCGCCTACCAGTACGCCTTGCCGGTCTCGTAACGCGTCACCGTGCTTTGCCGTCCGGCGCAACGGCTTCAGGTCTCCGCCGACGATCGCGATCACCGTTCGGTAGCGATCGTGACGATGGAGGGTCGACTCGGTGTGCGGCGGAATGATGCTCTTCCAGCTCGTCGCGCGCTCGTTGTCGAACTGCGGCACGCGCTTCATCTCGGCGCGTCGCGTGTCGGTCCGGCTGACCGCCTCGCCAAGGCTCCGGCGGTCAAGAAGCCGGACGCACGTACCAGAACCAGCAAAGCAACCGCAGCTTCCCATCCTGCCCATCCCGCCCTTCCTGCCTTTCCTGCCCTTCATCGCACTCTCTCCTCGAGCCCAGCAACCGCGCGGCGTTTCGCCAGCGAATGCCCTCGCGCTGTTCGTCGGTGACCGGCAGCTTGTCGATGGCGTCGAGCATCGACGGAATGCTGCCGATCTGGTGCGGATAGTCGCTGCCGGCGAGGATGTGATCCGCGCCGGCGAAGTCGATGGCGAGCTTCAGCGCGCCCTGATCGAAGTTGACGGTGTCGTAGTAGAACTCGCGCAGATAGGTGCTCGGCGGCCGATCGATGTGCGCGCGGCAGTCGTTGAACGCGTGGAACCCGCGATCGAGCCGCTCGGCCAGATACGGAATCGTGCCGCCGAGATGGCAGAGCGCCCAGCGGATCTTCGGGAACCGTTCCGGCACGCCGCTGAAGACCAGCGACGCGGCAGCCAGCGTCGTGTCGAACAGGAAGCCGACGAGCGGCATCAGCCAGTACTCCTGCATCATGTCGACGTTCACCGGATGCGCGGGATGGATGTACAGCACGGCGCCGGCGTCGTTCGCGGCCTCGTAGATCGGCCAGAACCGCTCGTCGCTGAGCGCCACGCCGTTGACGTTGCTGAACAGCATCGCGCCGCGCATCCCAAGCTCGCGGGTCGCCGCTCGAACTCCTTCACCGAGGCGGCCGGATCGTTCAGCGGCAGCGTGGCCAGCGCCGTGAAGCGATGCCCGCGCGTCTCGATCGCTTCCTTGAACTCGTCGTTGACCAGCGATGCCAGCCTCGCCGCCGTCGCCGGCGACTCGACGTGCGTGCCCGGCGTGGTCAGCGTGACCACCTGCATGCGTCACGCCGTGCGTGTCGAGCACCTCCTGCCGGTACGCGAGGTCGCGATGCCCGCGGACGGCGACGTTGTAGTCGCCCGGATAGTGCAGGTTCGGATTGCCGTCGCTATCGATCGTCACCTTGACGCTGCTCTCGCCCGACTGCAGCGCCTGCATGTAGTTCGGCGGGTAGTAGTGATTGTGAAAGTCGATCACCGGCATGGACGCGTCTCCAGACGAAATAGACCGGCAGGCCGGCCACGACGAGGCCGAGGCCCCAGAGACTGTTCCGCAGATCCGACACGATCTGATTGATCACGATGGCCAGACACATGAGCGCGAACAGGATCGGCGTGACCGGAAAGCCCGCGGCGCGGAAGGCCGGCGCGTAGCCGCGCCGACGCCGCAGCGCCATCGTCCCCAGCGCGAGCGCGCCGAAGAAGATCCATTCCGTGTAGATCACGCGCGAGACCAGCGTCCCGTAGGTGCCGGTCAGCACCAGCACCGACGACCAGATCGCCTGCGCGACGATCGCGAGGTACGGCGTGCGGAACGTCGGGTGCACCGCGCCCATCCATTTAAACAGGAGGCCGTCTTCCGCCATCGCGTAGTAGACGCGCGGTCCGGCGAGGATGATGCCGCTCATCGCGCCGAGCGACGAGACGATCACCAGCACCGAGATCGCGGACGCCGCGCCGCTGCCCGCGACGGTGGCCGTCGCGTCGAACGCGATGTGCGTCGAGCCGAGCACGCGGTCGAACGGCAGCACCAGCAGATACGCGGCATTGAGCGCGAGATAGGTGACGACGACGACCGCCGTGCCGATCATGAGCGCGCGAGGAATCGTCCGCTCGGGATCCCGCGTTTCTTCGGCGGCGTAGGTGACCATGTGCCAGCCGCCGAACGCGAACAGGCCGGCGACGAGCGCCCGCAGAAAGCCGCGCGGCTCGATCGCGCCGGCGGCCGCCGGCATCTGCAGCGATCCCGAAGCCGAACAGCAGCGCCAGCAGCACACCGATCGCGGCGATCTTGGTGATCGTCAGGCCGGTCTGGACCACACTGCCCGGCCGCACGCCGGTGTAGTTGATCGCCGAGAGCACGACGATCCCGACGACGGCGGTGAGCCGAATGCCGAGATCGCCCATCGGCACGATCGTCGCCGCGTAGCGCGCGAACACCATCGCGATCGCCGCGATGATCCCGGAGTGCATGCTCCAGAACATCGCCCAGCCCCACAGGAATCCCGCCGCCGGCGAAAACATCTCGCGCAGGAAGACGTAGACGCCGCCGGTGCGCGGTAGCGCCGACGTCAGCTCGGCGCAGATGCTCGCGCCAAACCAGGTGAGCGCGCCGGCGACGACCCACACGAGCAGCATGCCGCCAAAGGTCGGCACCGCGCGGCTCACTTCCGACGGCTGGACGAAGATCGACGAGCCGACAATGGTCCCGACGACCATCGCGGTCGCTTGCGTGAGCCCGATCGAGCGCTGCAGTCTTGCAGACACGTTCGCTCGGCTAAAGCCTTCGCGCTCCATGACACGTCGACGTAGTCTGACCGCGGAGCGCAGCGAATCCTATCACCACGGGCGCGAGGCTGGCCGTCAGCTGTTGATACATCGCCTGGATCGTCGCGAACGTGTCGGCTTCCGCCGCGCGCTTGTCGTCGCGGTACCGTTTCACGCGCGCGAAGCGCAGCGCGACGCCGCCGGGATACTGCGGGCTCACCTGAATCTCGTTGAACGCGATCTCGGCGACGACTTCGGGGCGCACGAAGACGGTCTACTGGTCGCGGCCGATCTCGAGCTCCAGGAACTTCTTCGTCTGCCACGCCAGCATCGCGTCGGTCAGGCCTTTGAACGTCTTGCCGAGCATGACGAAGCCGCCGCGCTCGGTGTCGCGGGCGCCGAGGTGCAGGTTGCAGAGCGTGCCCTGGCGGCGGCCGCTCCCCCACTCCACGGCGAGAATCACGAGATCCAGCGTCCGCGCCTGCTTGACCTTCAACCACGCGCCGCCGCGCCGGCCGGCGGCGTAGAGGCCGTCCACGGCCTTGGCCATCACGCCTTCGTGGCCGGTCGCGAGCGCCTTGGCCGCAAACGCCGCGGCCTCGTCTGCGTTCGCCGTCACGAGCCGCGGCACGACGTTCGCCGGTGCCACGCGCTCCGACAGCACTTCGACGCGCCGGCTCAGCGGCTCGATCGATCAGCGGCTCGCCGTCGACGTGCAGCGCGTCGAAGAACATCGGCGTCATCGGCAGTTCCGCGCTCAGCGCATCATCGTCCAGCTTGCGACCGAAGCGGCTCATCGTGTCTGGAACGGCTGCGGCGTGCCGTCCGGCCGCAAGCGCGATGGCTTCACCATCCAGCACGAGCTCTCGAGCGGGCATCGCGCGCGCGACGGTCACGACCTCCGGCACGGCGATGGTCACGTCGCGCAGCGTCCTCGAGTACACGTTGACCTCGTCGCCGATTTTGTGGACCTGGATGCGCGCGCCATCGAGCTTGTACTCGAACGAGGCTTCGCCAAGTGCCTCCAGTGCCTCGCCGACATCGTCCGCGGAATCGGCGAGCATCGGCTGAATCGGCTGGAACGGGCTGCAGCAGGAACTGCGAGAGTCCGCGTCCCGTTCGACGAGCGCCGCGCGGGCGACCGGCGCAAGGTCGCCGGCGAGCATGCGGCGCGTCGAATGCGCGCGGCGGGCATGCCGAGGCCTTCGCCACGGCGTCCACCAGGACGCCCTCGAGCGCGCCCTGCCGAAATTCGCCGAACAGCAGGCGCACGAGGAAATCCTGCTCGTCACGCGTGGCCCGGCCGAACAGCTGGCGCAGGATCTGGCCGCGCGCGGCGGCGGATCCGGCGCCCGACGAGCCGGCGAGCTGATCGAAGGCGGCGTCGATGTCGCGGATTTCCAGTGCGGGCGTGTCCGCCGCCGGCACATCGCGCACGCCGAGAGCAGCGCCCGGCCGACGCCCATCCGGCCCTGACGCGGGCCTCCCCGCTCAGGAAAGGGATGACCACCGGCAGTTCCTCCGGCGCAAGCCGCCGCAACAGGTCCGCGAGGCGGCTGATTTTCTCGAGGCGTCCCGACGTCGCGCCGACGTCCCGGGACACCGCCACTACCTCCGATAGGCGCATCGCACAGCGTAAAATCGGATGGCAACCAAGCATGCGGCAGTAGCCGTAAATAGCAGACGGAGGGTTAGTCATGGGGGAAGCACGAAAACACCAAGGTCGTGCAGGAAGCCTACGCGGCGTTCGGCCGCGGCGACGTGCAGGCGATTCTCGACAGGCTCGACGACAACGTCATGTGGAGGCGTTTACGGCGCCGGCCCACACGTGCCTATGGCGGCGAGCGGCGCGGCAAGGCCGTGGTGGTGAATTCTTCAAGCAGGTTGCGGAGACGTGAACTTCTCGCGGTTCGAGCCGAAGGAATTCGTCGCCACCGGCGACAAGGTCGTGACACTCGGCCACTACACGGCGAAGACGTCGATCGGCAAGAGCTTCGATCTCGGACTGCGTGATGGTGTTCACAATGCGGAACGGAAAGGTGAGCTCGCTTCCAGGAATTCACGGACAGCGCCGCGATCAACGCCGCATACTAACGTCGCGCGCCGCGGCCTAGTCGCAGATTCGGCGCGACGCAGCGTTCAGGCGAGACGGAAGGCGCGACGGAGCCGGAGCAACGCAGAAGGAGATCGCTGGCGGTCTCCTTCGATCATCTTCGCGAGCTCCTCGCGCCAGGGGGAGGCGTGCCACCCGGTCCGTGCGTCATCGTGTTTGGGTGCCACGATGCGGTGATCGCCTTCCGGAAACCAGCGGCAGAACTCGTCGACGACGGACTCGGCCTCCTCGCCGATCACGTGCGCGTACTCCCGCACGTAGCCGCGCGCGTAGATGCCCGTGGGCCAGCGCGACAGATCGTTCCGCTCCAATCCTTCCCACAACGACACGCACACGTTGGTCGAGCGCGCGATGGCCTCGAGCGAGACGCCGCGCTGCAGGCGCAGCCGCCGCAGGTTCGGTCCGAAAGCGTCGCGGGCTCATGCCCCAGGCGCGGGCAAGATCGCAACCGCCGGAGACCCCGCAGTTTTACAGGGTTTCTCACGCATGCCAGACCGATCGCCGACGTTTTTTGTAATCGAATTACAGTTTGGAATCAGTCGAATTCGCGCTTCGCCGGAGTCTGCTCCGCGCCGACACGTCCCGCGACGATGTCGGCGCGCGAGTAGTTCTCGCTCTTCATGTTCGCGCCCGCTAGCCGGCGCAGCATCGCGAGCTGGCCGACGTGGGCCAACGAGTCGGCGATCGCGCCCTGAAACAGCCGTTCGGGCGTGACCGCCAGAGGCCCGTCAGACGCGAGGTACTCATCGAATCGCTGCAGCGTGCTGAAGAAGCGTTCGACCTCGCGGTCCCATTCGAGCGGCGTCGAGTCGGTCCACGCCTCTTTGCCCTTGGCTTGCGACAGCGCCCAGTCATACAGATCGCCGAGGTGCGCCAGGATCTTCGCCGGCGTCCGCGCCGATCCGTCGGGGCTATAGGCCGCAAAACTTGCCGGCGCCCCGCGCACGGCCTTGCCGCCACGATAGGCCACCGTCGCAACGGTGTGTCTCAACAACGCACGCTTGTCATCCATACGGCAACATCATAGAACGCAAAGACCGCGAAGACCGCAAAGCCAAATCTTCTTTGCGTGCTTTCGAGCTTTGCGTTCCTTGTCGTGGTCTAGTCGATGATCAGACTACAACACGTGACGGCGCCTTCCGCCTTCGCAAGCTCGCTCGCATCAACCAGCTCCAGGCGCAGTCCTCGCGCCGCCAGGCGCTCGGCCGTCCGTGGAAACGCGGTCGGAAAGATGACGCGATCGCCACACGCAACGCGTTGGCAGCCATCGCCTCGTTCGGATCAACCTCGATGAGCTCGAAGCCTGCGAACGCTCGTGTGTCGACCCATGCTGAATTTACCAGCAGCCGACTGTCGTCGAGCGCGGTCACCGCGGACTTCAGGTGCAAACAGCCGCGCACCTCGACATCGCAGAAGGTGTATCCGAACGGCGTGAGGGTCTGTCGCATCTGGGCGATCGCATCCGGATCGTGCGCGTCGAGTGGCCCACGAATACGCGGCGGCTGACGACGAGAACGTCTCCGCCATCGATGGTGCCTGGCGGCTGAATCACCTTGACCGATCGGTGGCGGCCCACCGCCTCGGCGACGGCCGGAATCTCCACGCGGCGCGAGACGCCCCAGGCCGCGTCACGATCGCCACCTCGTCGCACACGATCGCGATGTCCTCGATGAAGACCGAATCGGGCATGTCGTCCGATGCGGGGAGCCGCTCGACCGTGCATCCGGCGTGACGGAGCGCCTCCTCGTAGGCGGCGTGCTGCGCCCGGGCGCGATCGACATCGATCGGCTGACGCTCGAGGTGGGTCAGCTCGCAGGCAGCCAACGCGGAGCTCACTTCGCGCGTCAAAGCATGCGGCACGCGCCAATAATACGGTGATCGGCAGGTCTCTTATGACCGACGTTCGTCTTGCTATTCGTTCCCTGCGTGCGACGCCGGTCGTGACCGTCGTCGCGGCGCTGTCGCTCGCGCTTGGCATTGGCGCGAACACGGCGATCTTCTCGCTCGTCAACGGGCTTCTGCTGCGGGCGCTGCCCGTGGCCGATCCGGGCCGGCTCGTCGTCGTCAACGAAGCGACCACGACCA
The DNA here is from genome assembly GCA_963731545.1 of uncultured Acidobacteriota bacterium. GTDB lineage: Bacteria > Acidobacteriota > Vicinamibacteria > Vicinamibacterales > CAVVIG01 > CAVSWN01. The sequence goes on from CAVSWN010000005.1 coordinate 144,892, forward strand.
CTGGCAACAGCGCGTGGCCCTTTGCCATCTGGGACAACATTCGCCAGCGGTCGCAGGCCTTCGACGGCGCCTTCGCGGTGGGCTCCCCTCGTTTCAACCTGGCGCAGGCGGGCGAACAGCAACCGGTCGATGGCCTCTACGTCACCGGCCAGTACTTCAGCGCGCTGGGCGTTCCGGCACTGGTCGGACGAACGATCACCGAAGACGATGATGTGCGCGGCGGCGGAAAGGACGGCCCGGTCGCCGTCATCAGTTACGCCTTCTGGCAGCGGCAGTTTGGAGGCGCCGCCAACGCGATCGGTCAATCGCTTGTCATCGAACGCGTCCCGTTCACGATCGTCGGTGTCACGCCGCCGGAGTTCTTCGGATCGGAAATCGGCCGCGCGTTCGACGTCGCCGTTCCGCTCGGCACCGAGCCGCTCATTCGCGGAACGGAAACGGCGCTCGATCGCCGATCGCAATGGTGGCTGACCGTCATGCTTCGGCTGAAGCCAGGCCAGACGCTCGATGCCGGAACGACGGCGCTGCGCAGCGTGCAGGCGCAGGTTCGCGAGGCCGCGATGCCGCAGGACTGGCTGCCGCGCCTGCAGGCAGGATTTCTCAAGGAGCCGTTCACGCTGACACCGGCCGCGACTGGCACGTCGAATCTGCGCGTGCGGTATCAGCGCCCGCTGCTGACGATTCTCGTCGTGGTCGCGCTGGTGCTGCTGATGGCGTGCGCGAACATCGCGAACCTGCTGCTGGCGCGGGCGGCCGCGCGCCGGCACGAATTAGCGTGCGGCTCGCGCTCGGCGCGTCGCGCTGGCGGCTCGCGCGGCAGCTGCTCGTCGAAAGCCTCGTGCTCGCGGCGCGCAGGTGCGGTGCTCGGTCTGCTGTTCGCGCGCGTGGGGCAGCCGCGCGCTCGTGGCGCAGCTCTCGACGCAGGTCGACACGGGTCGCGCTCGATCTGCCGCTCGATTGGCGCGTGCTGGGCTTTACGGCCGGCGTGACGTTGCGACGGCGCTGCTCTTCGGCACGGCGCCGGCGTTTCGGGCGGCGCGCGTCTCCCGATCGACGCGCTCAAGGAGCACGGCCGCAGCGCCGGCGGCGGCAGTCGCGTCAGCTTTTCGAGCGGGCTGGTCATCGCGCAGGTCGCGCTCTCGCTCGTGCTGGTCGTCGCCGCGGGTCTTTTCGTCCGAAGCTTCACGCGGCTCGCGAACGTGCGGCTGGGGTTCGATCGCGATCCGATCCTCGTCGTCAACGTCAACGCGCTGCGTAGCCAGGTCGAACCGGCGGACGCATGCAGCTCTTCCAGCGGCTGACGGACGCCGTGGCCGGCTTCCGGGCGTTCTCTCCGCGGCGGGATCGGTGGTCACGCCAGTCAGCGGCAGCACGTGGGGCTTCAACGGTCGGCGTGCCTGGCGCGCCGGAAATGTCGGAGCGCGATCGCAACGTGCTGATGAACATGGTGACGCCCGGCTGGTTCGCGACCTACGGCACGCGCATCCTGCAGGGGCGCGACATCGACGCCCGCGACACGCGCCGGTGCCCCGCACGTGGCGCTGGTCAACGAGGCGTTCGTCCGTCGCTTCTTCCCCGGCCGGAGCGCCATCGGCGGGCGTCATCGATTATCCGAGCGGGACCTCGACAGCAGTCGCCCGCCAGCCTCATCGTCGGCGTCGTCGAGGACGCAATCTATCGCAATCTCCGCGAGCCCATTCGACCGACGCTTTACCAGCCGCTCGCGCAGTACGACGCGTCGCGTTCCGCTTCCCCAACATAAGCATCAGCGTCCGCTCCGGCCGGGTCACCACTCCTGCTCGCCCGCAGCGCGCGTCGGCGCTCGCGGGCGTGGACCGCGACCTGGCCTTCAGTTTCAGGCGCTCGCGGATCAGGTGCGCGCATCGCTCGTCCAGGAGCGCCTCGTCGCGACGCTGTCGGGATTCTTCGGCGGGCTCGCGCTGCTGCTCGCCGCGCTGGGACTTTACGGCGTCACGTCGTACGCGGTGAGCCGGCGCCGCGCGGAGATCGGCATTCGCATGGCGCTCGGCGCTGCGCCCGTCGGCGTGATTCGCCTCGTGCTGACCCGCGTGACCGTGCTCGTCGCGATCGGCGTTGCCGTCGGCACTGGCGTCAGCATCTGGGCGTCGAAGTTCGTGGCGACGCTGCTCTACGGTCTCGAGCCGAGCGATCCGACGACGCTCGCTGGCGGCGCCACGGTGCTGGCGGTCATCGGCGCGATCGCGGGCTGGCTGCCCGCCTATCGGGCGAGCCGAATCGAGCCGTCGGAGGTGTTGAGAGAGGTGTAGCGCCCATCGACAGCCCTGAGGCAAGAGAAAACTGAGCAGTACTGACTTCGTTGAAGCAAAACAAGTATTTTGATGACTCAAATATATGTTTGCCAAGCTCCGGCGCTGGCTCGTCATCAACGTCGTCTTTGGCGGTGGCATGATGGCGCTCTCCGGTCAGTGGACGTCGCCGCTGATGTGGACATTCGTCCTTGGAATGGCTGCGCTGACGTTCTACGCCCTGACGGCCACCGAGTCGGATCTGGCAGATGAACGCTTTCGTCCACCATCCCCGGGCGAGGATCGTAAGTGGCTTCTCTGGGTTCGCCTCAGCGCGCTGGCGGCAGTTGTCGTGGCGCCCCTCGACGGCGGCCGCTTCCACTGGTCGACGCCGCTCCCCGATCCGATCCGGTTCGCCGCCCTTCTGGGCACGCTTGTCGCGTTCGGCTTGTGTTTCCACGCGATGGTGGTCAATCGATTTTTCTCCTCGGTCGTTCGCATCCAATCCGATCGCGGCCATCGCGTCGTCGACGCGGGGCCGTACGCAGTCATCCGCCACCCCGGCTACCTCGGCATGATCACCGGCGTCCCGCTGATGGCGATCGGGCTTGGCTCGTGGTGGGGATTCCTGTTCGCGAGCATCTACAGCCTGCTCATCCTGCGGCGCGTGGCGTTCGAAGATCAGTTTCTGCGCGCCAACCTGCCGGGTTATCCGGAATATTCCGCACGCGTCACGAGCCGGCTGCTTCCAGGCATCTGGTAGGAAGACCGAAATAAGCCACAGAGACACAAAGACACAGAGCGATTCCGGTTGTTGATGCAGCGTGTCGCGAGGCGCGCTCGGAATTCGGCGGGGCGCCGCGAAGCGGCGCGACTAGTCGGACTCGGAACAAAACACGAACGCTTAAGAACCCCCCGAGCGCTCGTGTTTTGTTCCGATCCGACTAGTCCAGCCGGCCTGCCGGCCAGGCCGGACCCGCCGAATCTCCTCCGGCGCGCTCCTCTGTGTCTCGGTGGCTGATTCTCTCCGTGTTCTCCGTCCCCTTCGTGCCTTTTCTCATAGAATGCCGCGATGCCACGTAGGCTTATCGCACTCACGGTCTCCGTAGTCGGCCTCGCCATGTCGCTCTCCGCTCAGACGGGCGGCGGCAAGACGCATCGGCTCGAAGCGACGCCCAACACCGTCGCCTACGGCTACTACTGGTCCGAAGCGAAGCCGGTGCTGCGGATCGCGTCGGGCGACATCATCGACGTCGACACGCTGCTCACCAACTCTCCGACCGGGCTCGCGCGCGCCGGCGTGGCCGACGACAAGATCCAGGCGTCGCTGAAAGCGATCGTCGCCGAAGTCACCGGCGATCGGCGCGGGCCGGGCGGCCACATTCTGACCGGGCCGGTGTACGTCGAGGGCGCGGAGCCGGGCGACGCGCTGCGAAGTGAAGGTGCTCTCGATCGATCTCGCGATCGACTACGGCTACAACGGGTGCAGCGGTTTCCTGCCGCGAGAACTGCGCGCCGAACGTCCGGACGAAGATCATCCCGCTCGATCGCAAGACGATGACCGGCGCAGTTCGCGCCCGGCATCATCATTCCGCTGCGGCCGTTTTTCGGCAGCATGGGCGTCGCGCCGGCGCCGGACGCTCGGCCGCGTCAGCAGCAATCCGCCGGGCACGCACGCGGGCAATCTCGACAACAAGGAACTCGTCGCGGGCACGACGCTCTACATCCCGGTGTTCGTGCCGGGCGCGCTGTTCGAAGTCGGCGACGGGCACGCCGCACAGGGCGACGGCGAAGTCGATCAGACCGCGATCGAAACCTCACTGCGCGGCCGGCTCCAGCTCACCGTGCGCAAGGGCATGACACTCGCCTGGCCGCGCGCCGAAACGCCGACCGACTACATCAGCATGGCCGCCGACCCGGATCTGACGATCGCGACCAAGATCGCGATCCAGGAGATGGTCGACTTCCTGGCGGCGACGAAGAGGCCTGACCAAACACCAGGCCTATCAGCTCGTCGAGCATCGCCGGCGACGTCGCGATCACGCAGCTCGTCGACAAGCCGCTCGGCGTGCACGTGAAGATGCCGAAGAGCATTTTCAAGAAGAAGTAGGGCTGGCACTCGGTTTGAAGGTCAACAAGGGGGTGTGTCATGCGGTTCATTCTCCGCCTCGCGTTGCTCGTAGTAGTCGTCGGTGCGGCAGGCTTCCTCTACCTCGGCTACTGGGCAGGACGCGACGGCTCGACAACTCAGGCGCCTATCGGAACCGGCGGCACGGTCAACACCGAGCGCGCTCGTGAGCGAGCGGCAGAGCTTGGCGAGAAGGCCGCGGACGCGGCGACCAAAGTTCAAGAGGGCGTGACGGAAGCGAGCATCACCGCGAAGATCAAAGCGAAGATGGCCTTGGACGATTCGGTCAAAGCCCGAAGTATCAACGTGACGACATCCGGATCTGTAGTGACCGTGAGCGGCTCCGTGGAGTCAGTTCGCGAGCACGATCGTGCGATCGCGCTCGCCCGCGAAACGGTCGGCGTCTCGCAGGTCGTCGATCAGCTGCGGGTACAGCGCTAAACGGATCTGCGCTGATACTTCTGGGCGTCGTAGAACCCAGGAGGATCCATGGCCACCGCTTCCGTGTCCGACCTGGCCGCACGCTTCAGCGGCCGCCTGCTGCAACCAACCGACGCGGGATACGACGATGCCCGGCGTGTGCATAACGGACTGATCGACAAGCGCCCGCGCTCGTCGCCCAGCCCCGCAACAGCGCCGACATCGCCGACGCGGTCAAGCTCGCGCACGACAGCGGATTCGAAGTGGCGGTCAAAGGCGGCGGCCACAACGTCGCCGGCCGGGGCACGATCGACGCCGGCCTGATGATCGATCTGTCGCTGATGAAAGGCATTCACGTCGACGCCGGAATCGCGACGGCGCGGGTTCAGGGCGGCGCGACGTGGAAGGAGTACAACCGCGAGACGCAGCTGCACGGTCTCGCCAGCACCGGCGGCGTGATCTCGTCGACGGGCGTCGCCGGGCTCACGCTGGGCGGCGGCCTCGGCTGGCTGATGGCGAAGTACGGCATGGCCGTCGACAACCTGCGCAGCGTCGAGATCGTCACCGCGGAGGGCCGCGTGGTCACCGCCAGCACCGACGAGAACGCGGATCTGTTCTGGGCCATCCGCGGCGGCGGCGGCAACTTCGGCGTCGCGTCGTCGTTCGAGTTCAACGTGCATCCGGTCGGGCCGATCGTCACCGGCGGTCTCGTCGCGCATCCGTTCGCCACGGCGCGCGACGTGCTGCGATTCTTCCGCGACACACGGCGTCGCTGGCAGACGAGCGATGCTCGTCGCCGGCCTGATTCACGCCCCGGACGGCGCGACGAAGCTGGCCGGCATTGCGGCGTGCCATTGCGGACCGCTCGCCGACGGCGAAGCGGCGCTCCGTCCCGATCAAGAGCTTTCGGCTCGCCGGTCATGGACGTGATCGGGCCGATGCCGTACCGGCGCTCAACCAGATGCTCGACGGCGGCGTTCCCGAAGGGCGCGCTGCAACTACTGGAAGTCCAGTTCCTGCCGACACTGAGCGACGCCGCCATCGACACGCTGCGTCGACTGCTACTCGCGCGTGCCCGTCGCCGATGACCGGCATCGCTCCTCGAGCATTTCCACGGTGCGGTGACGCGCGTGCCGGTCGGCGAGACGGCGTTTCCGCACCGCAGCGCCGGCTACAACTTCGTGATCACCGGCGAGTGGATGAATCCGGCCGACACGGAGCGCAACATCAAGTGGGTGCGCGAGACGTACGCCGCCATGAAGCCGTTCATGACGCCGGCGCGCTACGTCAATTATCTGGACGCCGACGAGGCGGGCGATCCGGTGTCGGAGGCCTACGGGCCGAACTACGCGCGGCTGCGCCAGCTCAAGGCGAAGTACGACCCGAAGAACTTCTTCCACGTGAACCAGAACATCAAGCCCGCTTGAATCGTCAGACGTGAGGCCGCTTCAGCGGCTGTGTACGCGGCGGCTAAAGCCGGACACGGGCCGCGAGCTCGCAGGATGTTGCACCACCGTCGAGCGTGGGATACGTAGCTCGGAACAGTTCTTCGCGAAAACGCCGCGTGTCGCCCCAGTGCGGCACGCGGCCCAGCCGCACGAAGTCGCGCGTCAACGGCGAGGTCGTTCTCGCCACGAACGCAAACGCCTCGCAGGCCGCGGCGCCGAAATAGATCGACCAGAACGGCATCCGGCGCGGCCGCGCACATCCCCACACACCGCACGCGGTATCGAGAAATTCCTGGAGCGTGATCGGCCGCTCGTCGCCGACGTGATAGATCCCGCGCGCGTCAGGCGCGTCGATGGCCGCCTCACACGCGCGCGTGAAATCAACGCTCGAGATCAGCTGATACAGCGTCGGCTCCTTCCACACGCACAGCAGCCGGCGCTCGGCGAGCCATCGCGCCGCGTCCACCATCAGGATGCCGTTGCCGTAGACCGCGCCGCAGCGCAGCACGATCGGTGTGAAGCCGGTCCTGCCCTCCTCCGCCAGGAGCAATCGCTCCTCCTCGAGTCGCGTCTTCGCGTGGACCGAAATCGGGACGCGATCCAGGCGGCCCGTGGCCGGCTGCTCCACCGAGGTCGGACCTTCAACGTGCGGAAACGAGATGAGGATGACGCGCGACACGCGCGCCTCGCGCGCGGCCGCCAGCAGATTCGCGAACCACTGCGTGTTCGTCGTCGGCAGGAACCGCTCCGGACGCGGAGCGAACAGCACGCCGGCGAAGTGCACGATCGTATCCACGCCCTCGACGGCCGGCGGAAGCGTTCGTGGATCCGCGAGGTCGGCGCGGATCGCCGTGACGTTTGGCGCCGCGATCAAGTCGTCCGCGACAGGCCGCCGGTGAAACATCAACCGCAGCGCTTGGCCGCTCGACAACAGGTGGCGCGCCAGCAGACTGCCCAGGTTGCCGGCGCGCACCGGTGATGAGGACGTTCCCCTGTTGTGGGCGGCCCTTGTCAGGACCGCAACGCGGCTGAAAGCCGCGCTACACCACTATGTGTAGACTTTGCCCACTTCATATGTATTCGCGTGACGAAATCAAAGCACTCACCGACAAAGTCCTGAACATGGCGAAGGCCGACGCCGTCGAGGTGTCATTCGACGGCGGCGAGCGGTCGGCCACGCGGTGGGCAAACTCCTCGATCACGGTCAACCTGGTGCAGTACGACCAGCAACTCACGCTGAACGTCCGCCACGGTCAGAAACAAGGCACCTCGTCGACGCGCGAATTCGATGACGAGTCGCTGAAGGCGATGGTCGACGAGGCCAACGACGCGGCGCAGAAGGCGCGCGACAACCCGAATCTCACACCGCTCGTGAAGGGCCCGCAGGAGTACATGCCCGTCAACGCGGTCGTCCAGGCCACGGCCGATTTCGGTCCGGGCGAACGCGCGGCCTGGGTGAAACAGTCGGTCGACATCTGCGAGAAGAAAGGTGTCCTGGGATCCGGCTACATTCCGAAGGCGTACCAGACGACGTGCCTGGCGAATTCGGAGGGGCTGTTCGCGTACTACCAGTACGCCGAGACCGGCTTCATCCTGACGTGTCGCATGGCGAACGGATCCGGATCGGGCTGGTCGGGCCTCACCGGCGCGAAGGAGCTATCTCAGATCGACGTGGCTCAACTGACGGAGGTCGCCGCCAACAAGGCGGTCAAGAGCCAGCGGCCGCGCGCGATCGAGCCCGGCAAGTACACGACGATTCTCGAGCCGCGCGCCGCCGCGCGGTTTCTCCAGACGATGATGGGCGCGTTCAACGCCGGCGCGCCAGGCGGCGGCGGATTCGGCGGCGGGTGGCGGAGGCGGCGGCTTCAACTTCGGCGGCCTCGGCCGCCCGTTCGTGAACGCCGACGGCACGCCGAAGACGGGCCAGAAGCTGTTCAGCGACAGCTTCACGCTCAAGAGCGACATCGGCAATCCGATCCTGCGGCAGACGTCGATCATGAACGACGGCGGCGCCGCGAAGCCGGTCACCTGGGTCGAGAAGGGCGTGTTGAAGAACGTCTTCTACGACGCCGCGTCGGCGCGGCGGCAGAAAGTGTCGCCCTCGACAGCGACGCCGAACATGAGCCTCTCGCTCGAGGGCTCGAACCAGTCGCTCGAGGACATGATCAAGTCCACGCGCCGCGGTCTGCTGGTCACCTTCTTCTGGTACATCCGGCCGGTCGACACGCTCACGCTGCTGCAAACCGGGATGACGCGCGACGGGTTGTTCCTGATCCAGAACGGCGAGATCGCCGGACCCGTGCAGAACTTCCGCTGGAACATGTCGCCGCTCGTCGGCTTCGCGAACATCTCGGCGATCGGAAAACCCGTGCCCATCCACACCGGCGAGGCCTACGACGGCCCCGGCACGGCGCTCGTGCCGCCGGTGCGGATTGAAGACTTCTACATGACGTCGGTTTCACCAGCAGTGTGATCAGCCACGAAAACACGAAAACACGAAACCTTCATGTACAAGAAGTCTTTTTCGTGCTTTCGTGATTTCGTGGCATCCAGGAAACGCCAATGAGCCCAACACGTCGCGACTTTCTGAAGTACACCGGCGCCGCCGGCCTGCGTGATCGCTTCCAGCGATCTCGTCGGCGAGCTGATCGCGCAGTCGCCGAAAGGCAATCCGCTCACCTCTTCGTTCAAGGGACTGGCCGATCTCGCGCTCGGTGAGGCCAAGCGCGCCGGCTGCAGCTACGCGGACATCCGCTTCACGCGCAGCGTCAGCACACCGGTCAACGCCAACGGATCGAACGATCGCTCCGCCACGGAAGGCGGCGGCGGTGGGTTCGGCGGATTTGGCGGCGGGCGCGGCGGACGCGGGGGCGGAGGCGCCGGTCGCGCGCGCGCCGGCGGACGGCCGGGCGCCGCGGGCTTCGGCGTCCGCGTCATTCACAGCGGCGTCTGGGGCTTCGCGAGCAGCCCGATCGTCACCGAAGACGAAATCAAGCGCATCACGAAGATCGCCTCGGAGATCGCGCGGTCGAGCGCGGTCGCCAAGAAAGTGGACGTGAAGCTCGCGCCGGTCCAGGCCTACACGGAGTACTGGTCGTCGCCGCTGAAGAAGGAGCCGGGCTCGGTCTCCCAGGAAGACAAGCAGGCGCTGGTGCAGAAAGTCGTCGACACCGCGCTCAAAGTCCAGGGCGTGACGAGCGTCAACGCGTCGGTGGGCGTCACGAACGAGTGGAAGTACTTCGCCTCCACCGAAGGCTCCTACATCGAGCAGGAAACGTTCGAGATCACGCCCACCTTCAACGTCTCGGCCAAAGTCGGCGACGTCGTCAAGACCCGCAACTTCGTCGGTGTTCCGAGGACCGGCGGCTGGGAAGTTGCCGAGGAAGCGGAGATGCTCGAAAGCGCCGAGCGCATCGCGAGCGAGGCCGTCGAGATGACGACGGCGAAGCCGGTCGGCATGGGACTGAAGGACCTCGTCCTGATGCCGGCGCACGCGATGCTCACCATCCACGAGATCGTCGCGCATGCGACGGAGCTCGATCGCATTCTCGGCTACGAAGCGAACTACGCCGGCACGAGCTTCGTGAAGCTCGCCGACGTCGGCAAGCTCAAATACGGATCGAAGCTGTTCAACGTCACCGCGGACCGCACGATTCCCGGCGGCATGGCGACGATCGGGTTCGACGACGACGGCGTGAAGACGACGCAGTTTCCGATCGTGCGGGACGGGATTCTGGTCGGCCTGCAAACCAATCGCGAAACCGCGCCGCTCATCGGCGACAAGGCGAGCAAGGGCTGCACGTCGGCCTCGTCGTGGCGCGACTACCCGTTCCTGCGCATGCCGAACGTGCACGTCGAGCCGGGAGCCAAGGGCTCGCCGACGCCCGAACAGATGATTGCGGACACCAAGGACGGCGTGCTCATCGACGGCCGCGGCAGCTACTCGATCGATCAGCAGCGCTACAACGGTCAGTTCGGCGGCAACTGCTTCTGGGAGATCAAGGACGGGAAGAAGACGCGGATGGTCAGCGATGTGACCTACAACGCGATCACGACGGACTTCTGGGCCAACCTCGACGCCGATCTCGGGTCAGGAGTCGTGGCGCATGTATGGCACCGGCGGCGACGCGAAGGGTCAGCCGACGCAGACCAACAGCATCTCGCACGGATCGCCGTGGCTGCGCATCAAGAAAATCATGGTCGGCGCCGCTTACGCGTGAGGACGCCCATGAAACTGATTGCGCGGACCGCTCTGGTCGTCGCCTCGCTCGGCGCGTTCGTCAGTGCTCAGGATCCGGCAGCGCCGGCGGTCGAAGCGCTGCATTTTCATCACGTCCACCTGAACTCGATGAACCCCGCGGCTGCGGCCGCGTACTACCCGAAGCCGTTCGCGCAAGTCGGCGACCAAGACGACCTTCAACGGCCACGAGGCGGTCAAGACCGGCAACATCTACATCCTGTTCACCAAGGTGAACACGCCGCCCACCAACGAGCTGACCGGACCGCAGACCTCGGTGTGGCACTTCGGCTGGAACACGCCGGACTCGCGCAAATACAACGAGACGTTCCGCGCGATGGGGCTCGAGATCGCGCAGATGTGGGACGCCGCCGACGGCAAGCTCGTCGACATGTCGAGCGACACGCTGCCCGGACTCCCGACGCAGGAACAGATCCTGGAGATGCGCGCGAAAGGGACGCAGCCGACGCGGCAGGGCGGCTTCGGCTACCTGCGCGGCCCCGACGGCGCGATGGTCGAGAACGCGCAGGCCGGCGACACCGAGCGCTTCAACCACGTCCACATGTACCACGAGCATCCGCGCTGCGCGATGGAGTGGTACGTCAAGCACCTCGGCGCGCGCGATGCCGCAGGGACGCGGCGGGCGGGGCCGTGGCACCGAGAGCGCAGGGCCCGCCGCCGGACAGCCGTCGACGAGCGCCGATTGCAAAACGACGGCATATGCGCCGCCGACGTGGCCGTCCTTCGCCAAAACCGGCTTCGTGCGCGATCCCGCGGGCGGCGTGAACATCGACGACATCTCGATCTCGATCCGTCCGTGGCCGGGCGGCGGGCTCGTCAGCACGCGCGGCAAGCTGGTCGATCACTGGGCGGTGAGCACGTCGAACCTCGACGCGACCGTCGCGCGCTTGAAGCGCGATGGTGTCAAGTTCCTCGAGGAGATCCACCCGTGGGGCTCGATGCGCGCCGCGATGATCGAGGGGCCCGATCGCATCGCGATCGAGATCGTCGAGGTGAAGTAGGACGTTTCTGGTCCCGTGTAGCGCGGCCCTTTCAGGGCCGCGGAGGACGCGGGGCTGAAAGCCCCGCGCCCGAAAAGGGCCGCGCTACAGCGTGAACGCGCGCGCGGCGGTCAGGACGATCACCAGCGTGACCACGGCGATCGCGCACTCGCCGGCAATCCCCACCACGAGCGGCCGCCAGCCCTGACGGGACAGCTCGACGACATTCGTTCGCAGCCCGACGCCGGCAAACGTCAGGAGAAACGCCCAGCGCGACAGGTTTGCCAGGTCCGTGATCTGGGGCGCTGTAAAGACGCCGGCGGTGGCGAGCGCCGAGATGACGAGAAAGCCGAGCACGAACTTCGGGAACTTCTCCCACAGAAACGCCGACTTGCTGGATCGGATGCCGCGGCCCTGGCCGCTTCGCGCCCAGTGCAACGCATACGCCAGCACGACGAATCCGATCGTGGCGTTGCGCGTCGTTTTCGCGAGCACGGCGAATCGTCCTGCGGTATCCGAAAACAACGCGCCAGCGGCGGTGGCCTCGGCCGTGTTGTCCACCGCCAGACCGACCCACAATCCGTACGCGTGATCGCTCATGCCGAGCGCGCGGCCGACCAGCGGGAACACGAACAGGCTGACCGCGCCCAGCGCGAGAATCGCCGCGATCGCGTACGACGCGTCCTCATCGTCGGCTTCGATCGCGCCCTTCGCGGCGATGATCGCGGACACGCCGCAGATCGCCGATCCAATCGCGAGCAGGCTGATCAGCTTCGGCCGCAAGCCGAACGCGCGGCCGAGCACCGTCATGATCGCAATCGCCAGCAACAGTTCGAGGATCACGCACACCAGGCTCACGCCACCCAGCTTGACGATGTCGCCGAGCAGGAAGCGGACGCCGAGCAGGACGATCCCGACCTTCAGCCAGAACTCGTAGGTTTCGACGCCACGGCGGCAGATCGCCGGCACACCCACGGTATTCGAGACGATGAGACCGAACAGGATCGCCCACAGCACGTACTCGATGTTCGGCAGGACCATCTGGTGCGTCCGGCCGTAGCTGTTGATGGCTTGTTCGGTGACCTTTCCGGCAAAGCCGATCAGCGCCAGGAGCAGAATGCCGGGAATCAGCTGCCACGACGGGCCCGCGCGTCACCACGGGATCCTCGCGACGACACCGGTCTTGATCAGCAGGACGGCGACGGCGGCGGCCAGGACGGCCCACCAGTCCAACGACATGCGCATCGGGCTACTATTCTGCCCGAAGCGCCCTCACCGGGTTCACAGCAGTTGCGCGGCGGGCCGGAATGAAGCTCGCGGCGACGGCGGCGGCTGTCAGGGTCAGGCACACCGCCAGGTAGGTCATCGGATCGAGGGCGCTGACCTCGAACAGCAGCGACCCCATGAACCGGGTGAGCAGCAACGCCGACGCCAGACCGCACGCAATCCCGATTAGCGCCAGCCCGAGGCCGTCGCGGACGAACATGCGGGTCACTTCTTGTCGCTGGGCGCCGAGCGCCATGCGGATGCCGATCTCGCGCGTGCGCTGCGACACGGCATAGGAAAGGACGCCGTAGATGCCGGCCACGCCAAGCAGCAGCGCCATCGCGCCGGCGATCGCGAGCATCACCAGCGTAAACGACGTCCGCGCCATCGAATTGCGGACGACTTCGTCGAGCGTCCGCACTGTCGCCAGCGGCAGGCTCGGATTGACCGACCACACGGCGCGGCTCGCCTCCTCGACGAACGCTCTCGTTCCCGCCCGGCTGCTCCGAATCGCGTAGGTCATGGTCCGCCGCACCAGCAATTCGTTGCCGCTGAACGCCGCCATCTGCATCGGCCAGTAGGCGATCGTCGGCGCTTTCTTCTCCAGGCCTTCGTCGTGCAGGTCACCGGCGACGCCGACGACCTCGCGCCACGCGTTCTGTGGGTTCTCACGGATTTGTTTCCCGATCGCCGCGGCTGGCTCGCCCCACAGCTCGCGCGCCATGTTCTCCGACACCATCGCGACGGGCCGCTTCTCGTACACATCGGCCCACGTGAAATCGCGCCCGGCGATGAGCGGCTGGCCGATGGTTTTCAACAGGCCCGGCGAGAGGAACTTGTACTGCCGGATCGGCGGAATCTGATTCGCTTCGTACGACTTGTCGGCGGCGAAGATCGGATCGTGCGAGCCGTCGCCGCTCATCGTCACTTCCGAGACCAGCCCGACGGATTCGACGCCCGGCACCGCGGCGATCTTTTCCATGATCGCCTGATGCATCCGCACGACGGCTTCCGGCTCCTTGACCTGTGCCGTCGGAATGCCCAGGGTGAACATCTGCAGCGCGCGAGGGTTTGTAAAGCCGGGATTGACGTTCCGCAGCGCCTGGAACGTCCGAATCATGAGGCCGGCGCTGACCAGCAGCACCAGCGCGAGCGCGACCTGGACGACGACGAGCGTGTTGCGGGCGCGATGGCGCTGGCGGCTCGCGCTCGCCGTTCTTCCGCTGCCGCGCAAACCATCGGCGACGTGCGGCCCCGCGTACCTGAGAATCGGAATCGCCCCGAAGAGCAGGCCGGCGAGGAGCGAGATGGCGAGGGTGAACACGAGCACCGCCGGATCGATCGCGATGTCGTCGAGCCGCGGCAGATTGCCCGGCGCGAGCGCGACCAGCGCGCGCAACCCGCCGTACGCGAAGCCGAGGCCGACGATGCCGCCGATGATGCCGAGCACGAGGCTCTCGGCCAGCAGCTCGTAGGCGATGCGGCCGCGGCTGGCGCCGAGCGCGGATCGAATCGCCAGCTCCTGGTGACGTCCTTCCGCGCGCACGAGCAGCAGGTTGGCGACGTTGGCGCAGGCAATGAGCAGGACCATGCCGATCGTGCCCATCAGCACCCACAGCACCGATCCGACGTCGCCGATCAAATCCGCTTTGAGGAGCTTCAGATTCGGCGTCAGCTTCGCCTCGTAGAACATCTGTTTGCTGTAGCCTTCGGGCATGTGGGAAGCCATCGATCGCCATCGGAATCATTCGGGCCACATCGGCGCTCGCCTGATCGAGGGTGATACCTGGTTTCAGCCGTGCGATCGCCGCATTGCCAAAATTCCCGAGGCGCGTTTTGGCCCGATCGAGACGCATCGGCAGCACGAGCGACGGTTTCCGGTCGAGGAATCGGAACGAGTCGGGCAGCACGCCGATGATCTCGCGCGGCCGACCGTCGAGCATGATGCGGCGGCCGACGGCCGAGGGCTGCGCGCCGAACCTGGATCGCCAGTAGCCGGCAGTGAGCAGGACGGTTTCTTCCCCGGCCTGCGAGTCGTCGTGCTTCGAGAAGAGGCGGCCGAGCGCCGGCGTCACGCCCAGCATCGGCAGCAGCCCGTCGGTGACGATCACCGCCGGCACTTCCTCCGGCTCGGCCAGGCCGGTCACGCTGACCGTGTCGGCCGCCCACATGGCGACGTCCTGAAACACACGGCCCTGTTCGCGATAGGTGAAGTACAGAAACGGCGCCGCGTTGGTGCTCTTCAGATTCACGCCAGGGGCGGCGTGATCGAGCACGACGAGCCGCTCCGGCTCGGGGTATGGCAGCGGCTTGAGGAGGACGCCCTCGATCACGCTGAACACGGCGGCGTTGGCGCCGATGCCGATGGCGAGCGTGAACACGGCGACGGCGGTGAATACCGGCAGCTGGACGAGCCGTCGCAGGATCTGGGTAAGGCGCATACGCCTACATACGGCCGCCGCCGGGCAAAGTTCGAAGCAGTCGACCGCAGATTCCAGGCTATTTGCAGGTATTGCCGAGGACGCCGCCGCCGCCGCAGTAGCTCGTGTCCTGCAGCTGCATCAGCAGGCCGTCGGGATCGGTGAAGTACAGCTCCGGCGTGCCTTCCGGCGCGCCGCCGCGGTTCTCCATGCGCATCGAGATGTAGTGGCGCATCGGCCCGGCGGCGCCGGTCGTGCCGTCGCGCGGCTTGATGCCGAAGCTTTCGAGCGACTTGATGATCGTCTCGGTCTTGAACCCGTCCAGGCTGAAGCAGCCGTGGTTGATGCTGGCCGGACGCGGCGGCGCAGCCGGCGCGGCGCCGCGAGCGCCCCCACCTCCGGTGAACATCACGAACTGCACCGTCGGACCGATCGCCAGCGTCGGCGCCGTCGGGCCCTGATAGGAGCGGATCGAGAGGCCGAAGAGGTCCTGGTAGAACTTGTTCGAGCGCTGCGCGTCGGTCGAGAAAATCGTCATGTGACTGAGATCGCGCAGCGCGATCAGTCCTTTCTGGGGCGACGTCTCGATCGCGCACACGTTGCCCAGCGGACCCGAGCCGCCGCAGTTGCTCGCGTCCTGCAACTGGCACACGATGCCGTCGGGATCGCCAAACAGCAGGTCGGGCGGTTCCGTCGCGCATCGTCACGGCGGCTTTCATGGGACCTGCGGCGTCGGCCTTCGCGACGCCGCGCGCGGCGAGCGCCGCCATGATGCGGTCGATGTTGAAGCCCTCGACGCCGAGGCAGAAGTGATTGATGCTCGGCGGCGCGCCGTCCGCTGGCGCAATCGACAGGAACTGCGGCCCTGCTCCGACGCGCAGGATCGTCGAGTTTCCTGCCCGCGCCTGAATCGGCATGCCGAACAGGTCCCGATAGAAATCCACGGACCGCCTGGTGTCAGACACCGCCAGGCCGAAGTGATTCAGCGTGCGCACGCGAATCGCTGGAGCCGCCTGCGGCAGACGAAGCGCGCGCGGCATCGCCGCAAGCGCGGGAAACGACAACAGCAGCTGGCGCCGGCTTATTGAAGGCATTCGGACTCCGTCCATGCCGCGGCGGCGGCTTTTAGAAATGGCGAGTGAGCGGCATCTCAGCCGTCTTGATCCGACTCGCGGGTCGGGCCGCCAAACCGACACGTCGGTCCTGGCGAAGTCCTGTCCCTTGCAGAGCAACGACTCCCCCGTAGCCTGGGCAAGCGCGTACAGAAACAATCGCCGTAATTGAGAGCCGCAGCGTGCCGACCCCTGCCGAACGTGCGGTATCCGTGTCGAGCGAGCTCCACGTGTTCAGCGTTCACCGCAACGATCTCGAGCGCCGCTTTCTGAACCAGGAGATCCAGTTCGCGTCCGCCTGCTGCTCCGACGCGTGCCTCGATCACGATTGCGGTCTCGAGGAGCGTTGCCGCAGAGACGAGGCGCACGGTGTCGGCTTCGATCGCGAATCGGAATTCGTTCGCCTCCGGTTCGTTGAGCAGGACGGCCAGCAGTGCCGACGTGTCGATCACCATCAGCGAGGCAGACCGCGCTCATCGTAGTCGAGGATTTCGTCGGCTGTCACGGGGATCGAGGATCGGCATGGCGGCCACGCGCTCGCCGATCGCCTCGCAGCTCCTCGCTGAGCCGGCGGCCGCGTTTCCGTCCCCGCTGCCGAGCCAGACGCTCACGCAATGCCTTGATCACGGCCTCGGTGATGCCTTCGCCTGTTGTGTGCGCCAACTCACGGGCGAGCCGATCGGCCTCGGGATGCTTGATACTCAGCGCCATGTCTACCTCTCTATATTACAAGGTAGATTATATATCTGTCGGACAAATTGGCAGTGATCTGAGTACAATTCCGCCCATGCGACGAATGGTGACTCTGCTCCTCGGCCTGATCCTGACCGTTCCCGTCGACGCCGCTCGTCAGCCCGTGCGCGCCCGTCACGGGATGGTCGTGGCCATGGAAGCGATTGCGGTCGACGTCGGCGTGTCCGTGCTGCAAAAGGGCGGCAACGCCATCGACGCCGCCGTCGCGGTCGGCTTCGCGATGGCGGTCACGCATCCGTTCGCCGGCAACATCGGCGGCGGCGGCTACATGCTGATTCGCCTCGCCGACGGCCGGACGACGTTCATCGATTTCCGCGAACGCGCGCCGCAGAAGTCGACGCACGACATGTACCTGGACTCGAAAGGCGCGCCCACGCGCGACAGCATCGAGGGGTGGCGATCGTCAGGTGTGCCGGGCACCGTTCGCGGATTCGAGCTCGCGGTCTCGAAGTACGGCAAGCGGACGTGGGCCGAGAACATGGCGCCCGCCGTGGAGCTCGCATCGAAGGGCTTCCCCGTGTCCTACCCGCTCGCCGAATGGCTCAAGGGATCGAAGAGTCTCGCGAGCTCGCCGGAGTCGAAGCGCATCTTCCAGAAGAACGGCGCGTTCTTCGACGTCGGCGAAACGCTGACGCAGCCTGAACTGGCGCAGACGCTCCAACGCATCTCGAAGAACGGCCCGAGCGAATTCTACGAGGGCGAAACCGCGAAGCGGTTCGCCGCCGAGATGGCGTCGCACGGCGGCATCATCACGCTCGAGGATCTGAAGAACTACAAGGCGATCGAGCGCACGCCGTTGTCGGGCACCTACCACGGCTACACGGTCATCACGTCGCCGCCCTCCAGCTCCGGCGGAACAGCCTTGCTCGAGATGCTGGGCATCCTCGACGGCACGGGCTACGAGAAAGGCGGCGCCGGCTCGGCGTCGAGCATTCACTACCTGGCGGAGTCGATGCGCCGCGCCTACGCCGACCGGAACGAATACATCGGCGATCCGGACTTCGTGAAAGTGCCGATTGCCGGGCTGCTCGACAAGACGTACCTCGCAAAACTTCGGTCGACGATCGATCCCGAGCGCGCGACGCCCAGCGATCAGGTGCGGCCCGGTAAGCCCACCGGCACCGAGCAGATGGAAACAACGCACTACTCCGTCGTCGACTCGGAGGGCAACGCGGTCGCGGTCACGTATACGCTCAACGGCGGGTACGGCAACGGCATCACCGTTCCGGGCCTCGGCTTCCTGCTGAACAACGAGATGGACGACTTCACCGTCGAAGCCCGGCACGCCGAACATGTTTGGCCTGGTGCAAGGCGAGGCCAACGCGATTCAGCCCGGCAAACGCCCGCTCTCGTCGATGACGCCGACCATCATCGTCAAGGACGGCAAGCTGTTCATGACCGCCGGCGCGCCCGGCGGCGCGCGCATCTCGACCGCCGTGCTGCAGGTGATCCTGAACGTGATCGATTTCGGCATGAACGTGCAGGACGCCGTCGATGCGCCGCGCGTCCACCATCAATGGCTGCCCGACAAGCTCTCGCTCGAACGCGGCATCTCGCCGGACACCGTCGCGCTGCTCAAGAGCCGCGGATACGACGTGGACTATTCCCCCGGCGTCGTCCTCGCCCAGGTGGCCGCCATCGTCAGCGACGGCGGGTGGCTGCAGGGCGGATCGGATGGCCGGTCGGCCGCAGGCAAGGCGGCTGGCTACTAGTCCGTTCGTCCTTAGTCCTTTGTCCTTCGTCGCTAGACGACGCCTAAGGTCGAAGGATCGGACCAAGGACTTGGACGGACCAAGGCCCAAGGACTAAGGACCAAGGACTGACAGAGCTCTCTTCTACTTACTCCCCACATCCATCGTCGACGTGAAGCCGTTCGTTCCGGCGTGGCTGAACGTGTGCTGCGCGCTCTTGTGGGTGTGTGAGACCGAGCGGGTACTGGGTGTAGCCCTGATACGCGGGGTTCGGCAGATTGGCGATCTGCACCGGCTTGTCGCCGAAGCCGCGCATCACGTTCATCTCGACCGATGATTCCGGTCCCGAGAAGATCACGCGGCTCTCGGTGATGTTCATCGTGATCGGTGCTTTGGTGAACGAGAGCATGCCGCGATGGAAGCCCGCGAACGCAATCGGCAACAGCGCCTCGACGGCGGCCATCTGTTTGTCGCTGACCTTGTCGCTCACGTAGATCTTCGACCAGGTGCGCATCGTGAACGTGACCAGAAACGAGACGCCGGCGAGATCGACGTCCTCGTAGTGGCCGGACTTGATTGCGATCAGGCGGTTGCCTTCGCACGGATTGCGGTTCGGTTCTCCGCCGAAGTTGCACGGGCAGGCAATCGTGCAGCTGCAGCTTTCCGCGACGGTGGCGGTGACATGCCAGTTCGGTGCGGCTGCGTGCGGCGGAGCCGTGAGGGCGACCAGTCCGATGGCCAACGCGGCGGCAAGTGTGCGCATGGCCAGAGCGTCGATCTTCCCGGACAGAGAGTCAACCGAAAAGCGGTAGGATCCGCGCATTGAAGGAGCTGCGACTGTGATGATGCATGCGACATCGATGAGACGGGCATGCGCCTCGGTGCTGCTGCGTGGCGTTCCTGCTGTTGCAGCCGGCCGGCGCCCAACAGGGCGAGCACTGGGTCGGCACGTGGATGGTGGCGCACATCGGGCGTCCCCAGAATCCGCCGCCGCCGCCCGTGCCGCTCACGCCACCGGCGCAAGGCCAGACAGCAGCGCCGGCGCCGATGCCGTTCATGCACTTCAACAACCAGACGCTGCGGCAGATCGTCCGCACGAGCATCGGCGGCCGCCGCGTGCGCGTGGCGCTGAGCAACGCGTTTGGAACGTCGCCGCTCACGGTCGGCGCCGCGCACATCGCGCTGCGCGACAAGGAGGCCGGCATCGTCCCGGCGTCGGACCGCGCGCTGACCTTCAGCGGCAGGCCGTCGATGGCCATCCCGTCGGGCGCGACGTTGATCAGCGATCCCGTCGATCTGGCCGTGCCGGCGATGGGCGACCTGGCGATCGATCTCTATCTCCCCGGCGACACGAACACGCCGTCGCCGCTGACGACCTTCACCAACGCGCTGCAAACGAGCTATGTCTCCGAAACTGGAAATCACGCGGGGGCGGCTCGTTTCCTGTCGTCGCGAAAACCCCGAGCTGGTTCGTCGTGTCGCGAATCGAGGTGATGGCGCCGCAGTCGGTCGGCGCGGTCGTGGCCGTCGGCGACTCCATTACCGCCGGTTCGCGCTCGACGGCGGATACCAACAATCGCTATCCAAACCACCTGGCGACACGGCTGGCGGCGGCGTCCACACCGTTGGCGGTGCTGAACGCGGGCATCGGCGGCAATCGCGTCCTTACCGAAGGCGCCTTCACGGCCGGCGTCAACGTTGTCGGCCGTTTCGAGCGCGACGTGCTGGCGCAGCCCGGCATCACGCACGCGATCGTGCTCGAAGGCATCAACGACATCGGCAACGCACGAGACAATCCGACGCCGACCGCGGAGGATCTGATCGCCGCGCACAAGCAGCTCATCGACCGCGCGCACACGCGCGGGATCGTCATCTTCGGCGCCACGCTGACGCCGTACGAAGGCGCGATGTACTTCACCGCCGCCGGCGAAGCCAAGCGTCAGGCGCTGAATCAGTGGATTCGCACGAGCCGGGCCTACGACGGCGTCATCGACTTCGACCAGGCGACTCGCGACCCGAGCCATCCGGCGCGGTTCCTGCCGGCGTACGACTCCGGCGACCATCTGCATCCCGGCGACGCCGGCTACAAGGCGATGGCGGAGGCGATCGATCTCGCGTTGTTCAAGAAGGCGGCCGCTGCGACGCGGTCGAGCGCGCGGTAGGCCTTTCTGTACGTGGCGTCCGGCTTTAGCCGGACCTACCCATTGGCATCGTGTAGCAGACGGCGTCGCCTTCGAGCACCACGGTGCCGTCGCCGCGCATCACACGCGTGCGCAGCTTGGTGATCGGCTTGTCGGCCCGCACGAGGGTGACCTCGGCGAAGCCGGTGATCGTGTCCCCGGGGCTCGCGCTGGTCACACGCCCGGCACGATGATTTCGCCGAACGGCGTCGCGCGCGCCGCCTCGACGTCGTAGTGCAGCGGATTCCTGTCGCCGCTGATTTCCGTGAAGCGAACGATGTCGTCGGAGGTCACAGTGCGCGATCGCTGAGCCGTCTGCCCCACGCTCGGCATCCCGCCCGGCCAGATGTCACTGCGATACAATCCCACGACCATTCATCATACGAGGTGCAGACGCGTATGAGGACGACACGAAGAGAAGCGATCCAGGCGGCGTTCGTCGGTCTGACCGGCGCCGCATTCCAGACGCCGGCGCCCGAGCGATCGATTATCGATTTCCACGCGCACTGGATCGCGCCGAAGGTGGTGGAGCTATTGGGCGCGCGCACGAGCCCGCGTCCTCCGCAGGGTCAAGGCTGGTTCGATGTCGACGCGCGCCTGAAACAGATGGACCAGGCTGGCGTGCAGCGGCAGGTGTTGTCGTACATCGGCGCGGCTTACGACGGCGTGATGAAGCCGGAGGAGGCGCGGCCGTTCTGGCGCGCGCAGAACGACGACCTCGGAGCCGCGGTCGCAAAACACCCGGCGCGGCTCTCGGGGCTGGCGACATTGCCGACCGCGAACG
>CAVSWN010000006.1:0-79490 GCA_963731545.1 uncultured Acidobacteriota bacterium
AATGGTCCCCGCGCCGCGACCATCGAACAGCACACGCACCACGCGCCCGGCAGCGCCGGCGGCGACTGCATCGCCTGTCACATGCCGCAAATTGCGCAGACGATCGCGGACGTCAACGTGCGCAGCCCACACCTTCCGGTTCATCATGCCGGCCGAGAGCGAACGCTTGAAGGTGCCGAATCCCTGCGTCGGCTGTCACAAGGACAAAAAGACCAACGCGTGGGCGACGGAACAATTGAAGCAATGGCCGGGGAGATCTCGCCGTGGCGGGTCGGTCAATAGGACTTCAAGTAGAAAAACAATGTGTCGGGAGGCCAAGTGCGCCTCCCGCCGATTGGGTGGGTTCGTGTCGCGCCCCAAGAACGGGTCACGAGCGGAGCTTGCTCATATCAAAGAGCAAGCTCGGTGCCACCCGTGTTCAGAGGCGTATTCCTATCGTGGCTGGGCGTGAGATTTTTCAGCGCCCCGCGGCCGTCCTCTATGCATCAGCACGTTTTGCACATGACGTCGAGCACGTAGTCCACGACGATGTTGGCATCAAGGTCCATCAAGACAAGGTGAGTGTCGACGATGCGGTACTCGAGACCTTTAGGAAGGAGTGGAAGGATCTGGAGGACGTTGGTCGGCATGGTTGACCGCGATGCTCCAGCCGGGTAATCACCATTGACTGCCAACACAAACGTCGCGGGAGCGTCCTCGCGGATTGACTCCCTCGTCACTCGGGCCGGGAGACCCCGCAGGACAGGGTTCAGCGCCCGGCGGAGCGCCATCGCGATGGGCGCCGTGAAGAGATCGCCTGGTCGCGCGTCATGCCGCGCGAAGCGAATACGCATCGCCAGCGCCTGTTCCGACACCAGGTTTTCGCTGATATCATCCCGCTGTTTCTGTCGGTCGCCCAGGTTCTGGAGTTTCTCATGGAGCTTCATGTACTTGTCGGCGCGCCGTCTGAAATCGGACACCAAGTCCTCGTCCAGCACAGCCTGGGCGGCTGCGTCGGATTGACTCGAAGCGATCTCAACCTTAGGGTACTGTCTGCACCTCGAGCGTACCGGCGTGGGCGGAGCTCGTCATCACGACCGCGGCACCGATAATAGCGAACAATCTC
Source organism: uncultured Acidobacteriota bacterium (assembly GCA_963731545.1). Classification (GTDB taxonomy): domain Bacteria; phylum Acidobacteriota; class Vicinamibacteria; order Vicinamibacterales; family CAVVIG01; genus CAVSWN01. The sequence continues at coordinate 1,106 of CAVSWN010000006.1, forward strand.
ATGCGCATTTTCCCTCAGCCGAAGAAGAATGCAATTTCCGGGTGCTCAACAGGAACGGCGTGCTGCTAGCGTCCGGCTGAACTTGTTCATGAAACAGTTCACGCGCAATCGCTGAGGGCGATGCGTGCCCGATAGAACAGCGCCGTATGTCCGTCGACCAGTAGACTCGGGTCATGACTCGCACCACTGCCGCCGCTCGAAATGCCGAAACGGACGCGCGACTCGAGCTGATAAAGCACCTCTCGCAACAAGTAGCGGACGCGCCGGTGAACAGCCGTCAACACCAGACGTTGCGTGCAGCGATCCGGGTCGAGGCCGGCGCTTACCGCAAATCACTCGATATCGAGCAAGCCGCGGCGACACACGACGAACGGTGGGCTCTGATGGATGACACGTCGCAAGACCTTGAAACCGTGGGTGACGTTCGCCGGGTGTGTGCTCGTCGTCGTCGTCCTCTACTGGGCGCAGGCCGTGCTCGTGCCGATCGCCCTCGCCGTCCTGCTCACGTTCGTGCTGACGCCTCCTGTCACCTGGCTCGAGCGTTGGATCGGCCGCGTCCCGGCCGTGCTCGCGGTGGTCACGCTGGTGTTCATCGTTCTCGGCCTCGCCGGCTGGGGTCTGGCGCGGCAGATGGACCATCTGGCCGACGACCTCCCGCGCTATCGCGTCAACATCCTGGCGAAGATCGCGGACGTGCGCGGCGCGGGCAAGGGAGGATCGGTCGAGAAGCTGCAGGAGACGATCGAAGACATCAAGACCGATCTTGGACAATCGGAGCGCGCCGAAGGGAACGGCCTCGCGGCCCGTCGTCGTCACCTCCGAGCAGGTCACGGGTTTCTCCGGGCTTCGCGTGGCTCGGTCCGATCGTCGGCCCGCTGGGCACCGCCGGGCTCGTGCTGGCGATGGTGATCTTCATGCTGCTCGAACGCCGGGATCTGCGCGATCGGTTGATCGGGCTGTTCGGGCACGGCCAGCTGGCCATCACGACGAAGGCGTTCGACGAGGCGGGAACCCGCGTCAGCCGGCAGCTGCTGATGCAGTCGCTGGTCAATCTGGTCTACGGCATCGCCGCCGGCGTCGGGCTCTACTTCCTCGGCGTGCCGTACCCGTTGGTCTGGGCGGCGCTCGGCGCGGCGCTCCGATTCATCCCGTACGTCGGGCCGGTGCTCGGCGCCGGCGCGCCGATCCTGGTCAGCCTTGCCGCCCTCCAGGGCTGGGCCGGTCCGCTCTGGGTGGTCGGCCTGTTCGTCGTGCTCGAGCTGTTCACGAATCTCGTGCTCGAAACCGTGCTGTATGCCGGGGCGGCCGGAGTCTCCCAGGTGGCGCTGCTCGTGTCCGTGGCGTTCTGGACGTGGCTGTGGGGACCGCTCGGCCTGCTGATGGCGACGCCGCTGACCGTGTGCCTCGTCGTGCTCGGCAAGCACGTGCCGGGTCTCGAGTTCGTCGGGACGCTGATGGCCGACACGCCCGCGCTCGCCCCCGAGTATGGCTACTATCAGCGCCTGCTGGCGCGCGATCAGAGCGAGGCGGCCGACCTCATCGAGCGGCACATCAAGACCGAGCCGCCGCGCTCGGTCTACGACGCCCTGCTGCTGCCGGCGCTCAATTATGCGGAGCGCGACCGCCTGGAGCAGCGGCTGTCGCTGGACGAAGAAACGGCGGTCATCGATGCGACGCGGGAGCTGCTGTCGGACGCGGCGGAGTCGATCCGGCGCCTGCAGCCGGAGCCAGCCGAACCGCCCGATGATCCGCCACTTCCCGGACCGCGCGAACCGCTGCGCGTGCTGGGCTACGCGACCAACGGCGTCGCCGACGAGCTCGCGCTCGCGATGCTCGCCCACCTGCTGGACGATCTGCCGATCGCCGTCGAGATCACCAGGACGCGCATGCAGGCCTCGGAACTCGTGTCGCTGGTGCAAGCGCAGGGGGTCTCGGTCGTCTGCCTCGCCGATCTGCCGCCCAGCCCGCCGTCGAAGACGCGCTATCTCGTCAAGAGGCTCCACGCCGCGTTGCCCGAGGTGCGAATCCTGGTCGGGCGCTGGGCGCCGCCGGCGCTGGCGGACGACAGCACGCAGCTGCTGCGGGATGCCGGCGCGAATCTCGTGGCCTCGACGCTGCTGGAGACGCGGACGTACCTGGGCGGACTCGTGGAGATTCCGCGGATCCCGGTTCCGGAGCCCACTGTACGCGCAGCGTAAGAACAGTTCGGCTTCCTTGTCTGTCATCATTGAAGTGAGCCTTCTGAAATGAAAATCAAGATCGGCGTCGTGCTCGCGATAGCCTTCGTGTCGTTCGCCGGGATCAACGCGAAAACCTCAACGCTAGGTGGGTGGGTCAGCCCGACTCCAACTCAGCACCGGTAAGGAGCTTCGATGAAGACTGTAGATTCCAGCACATTCGACGCAGCTCCGCTCTCAGTATGATTGTACGGGTTGCGCGTGACGCGCACTGCATGCATAGGAACGACTCATGTCATCACGGAAGCTCGACGAACTCGCCAGCCACATCGACGACGCATCGATCACCGTCCAGGAACTCCAGGACGCTCCCGACACTGACACCGACGAGAAACTCGACGACCTTCACACGACGCTCGAGAAGGCCTCGGATACGATCGACGTCCTGAAGAGGACAAGCCGCTGTAGCCGATGGACGTGCCAGTAGCTGTACTCTTCCGCACAGCCGCGTCATCCACCAGGCCCAACCGTTCGTCTGTCTTCACCGATCCGCTCCTGAACAGAGCCCAGCCGTTGTGATCGAGGCGGCGTCCGCGGCTGGTGCGATAATGGACGTGGCCAACGGTCATGAAGGTCAAGCAGAAGCCTGCGTTCGACGCGGAAGCGTTTCTCCGTTCCGCAGGGGCGGGGAAAACCGTCGTGACCTATCAACCCACCGACGTCATTTTCTCCCAAGGCGATGCGTCCGACAGCGTCCTGTACATTCAGAAGGGCACCGTCAAGCTCTCGGTGCTGTCGCGCGGCGGCAAAGAGGCGGTCGTGGCGATGCTCGGGCCGGGTGACTTCTTGGGCGAGCAGGCGCTGACGGGGCATCCCGTTCGCCTGGCGGCCGCGACCGCCATGACCGCGACGACCGTGCTGATCGTCCCGAAAGAGCAGATGATTCGCCTGCTCCACGATCAGCACGCCCTCTCGGACCGGTTCATCGCGTACATGCTGGCTCGGAACATTCGCATCGAAGCAGACCTGGTCGATCAGCTGTTCAATTCCAGCGAGAAGCGGCTGGCCCGCACGCTGCTGCTGCTGGCGCGTTACGGCAAGCCAGACCAGACACATCGCGTGCTGCCGCGGATCTCTCAGGAGACGCTCGCCGAAATGATCGGCACGACGCGCTCGCGCGTGAACTTCTTCATGAACAAGTTCAAGAAGCTCGGTTTCATCGAATACAACGGCGGCCTCAAGGTCAACCATTCCCTCCTGACCGTCATCGTGCACGACTAGCCTGGTGCGGCGCCCGCGGCCCGGGACGGAGCTGAACCCTCGTCTCCTCATCGCTGTGCAGTATTGAACAGCCGCGACACCGTCTCGCTTGCTATACCGGCTCTTGCGCCATCAGGAGAGGGATGACATGCGAACCGAAGCCCGAATCGCCGCCACGCTGACTGCCGGCATGATCGCAGTATTGGTGTTCAGCGGATGCGACACCACCAAGGCCGCTCCGGATGGAGCACCGACGCCTGCGACAGGCGATTCGAAGGCAACGGACCCGAGTTCAGCGTCGCTCATCGCCGAGGGCCAGCGGGTCTTTCGCTTCGACACGTTCGGTGACGAGCAGCTCTGGACCAACACGCTGCGCCTGCACGAGGTCGTCGAGAAGAGCGTGGACCCGACGACCGCGCTCAAGGTCGGCCTCAAGGTGGACGCGGACGTGCTGCCGCCGGGGATCCTCGACAAGGTCGATCTCAAGAGCCCGGCGACGACGGTCGCGCTGCTCAAGATGAACGCCGTCGTCGGGCCTCCAGGCCACCGTGGACGCGAACAATCACATCACGCAGCTCGGCGTGACCTGCGCGCTCTGTCACTCCACCGTCGACAACTCGGTGATGCCCGGCATCGGCCGCCGGAAGGACGGCTGGCCGAATCGCGATCTGAACGTCGGCGCCATCATCGCGCTGTCGCCGGCGCTGCCTGCGGACAAGAAGGCGGTCTACACGTCGTGGGGCCCGGGCAAATACGACCCGCGCTACAACCAGGACGGCAAGAACACGCCGCTCGTCCTTCCGCCCGCGTACGGCCTGGCTCACGTCAAGAACGAAACCTACACGGCCGAAGGGCCGATCTCGTACTGGAATGCCTACGTCGCCGTCACCCAGATGGGCGGGCAGGGCAACTTCTCCGATCCGCGGCTCGGGATCGACGTCAAGCACTCGCCGGACCTGGTCAGCCCCAAGCTCCCGGCACTGCGCGCGTACCAGCACAGCCTGCCGGCGCCTCCGCCTCCGGCCGGAAGCTTCGATGCCGCGATCGCCGCAGCGTGGACGCACGCGTGTTCGACCGAACGTGCGCGAGCTGCCACGTCGGCGGATCCGGCACCGACAACAACAGCGGGAAGCTGCACCCGCCTGCGGAAACCGGCGTCGACGGCGCGTACGCGGCGCGCACGGCCAACAAGGCGTATCGCACGACGCCGCTGCGCGCGCTGTGGCAGCACCCGCCGTACTTCCACGACGGCAGCGCGGCGACGCTCGCGGACGTCGTGGCGCACTACAACCGGGTTCGCAGTCTCGGTCTCACGGCGGAGCAGCAGCGAGACCTCGTCGAGTATCTGAAGTCGCTCTGACCAGCCGCAGCGTCACGATGCTATTCGGGCATTCATCGGAAAAAGACGTGTCGGGAGGCTAAGTGCGCCTCCCGCCGATTGGGTGGGTTCATGTCGCGCCCCAGAACGGGTCGCGAGCGAAGCTTACTCACTTCAAGAGCAAGCACGGTGCCATCACCCCGTTGCACGGCTCGATCCTCCGACCGACTGAGTCCCCGCACGGCTTTCCCTACAGGGTGTTTCGGATCGATGTAGTACGGGGGTCCGCCTTCAGGCGGACCTACGGCGAGACCGATTGTCAGTGTAGATCCGGCTAAAGCGGTAGCAAATACAGGTGACGGATCAAGCCGGGCCGGTTAGACTCCGGCCCCGGTGCATCCATGATCTGGCTTTCGATCTGGTTCGTCGCACTCACCTATGGTCAAGCGGCTGCCGCTCCCGCCTCCGCTGACGCTGATCTCGCTACCCTGACGCGTCTTGAGGCCGACTGGAATACCGCCCACACGCGCGGGGATGCGGCCGTTCTGGACAAGCTGTTTGCCGACGATCTCGTGGTCGTCGTTCCGGGCATGCGCGCGCTGACAAAGGAGGATTCGATCAGCGTGTTCCGGTCCGGCCGTATGAAGTTCGATCGATACGAGACGTCTGACACGAAGTTCCGCATCTACGAGACGACGGCCATCGTGACCGGCCGACCGAGGCGAGCCCGCGCGATGCCCGACAGGACCGTGGACGACGATTGGCGGTTCACAAAGGTGTATCTCCGGCGCGCGGGTGGCTGGCAGGTCGTCTCCTTTCATGCGTCGAACATCGCGCCCTAAGTTTCATATGCCGCGAGTTCCGCTCGGGATTGGCCTGGGGATCGCGATTGGCGTCGTTGACGTATTGCTGATGCTCCCTCTCAGCTTCCCAGACAAACGCACCGCACTACTGGGCGCGTTCTGTGCCCGCTTCGCGCTTGGGTTCTTCGCGGCCGTGACGCGGCTCCCTGTGTCTCCTGTGCTGTCCGGCATTGTCGTAGGAGTCCTCACCAGCCTACCCGACGCGATCATCACGAAAGCCTACGCACCGATCATGATCACTGGCGTCCTCTTTGGGGCCATCGCGGGCTGGATCGTCGGGCGTTGGGGCGTCTCGCCGAATGCTCACATTCGATTGTGATTCATCGGAAAAGACGTGTCGGGAGGCCAAGTGCGCCTCCCGCCGATTGGGTGGGTTCATGTCGCGCCCCAGAACGGGTCACGAGCGGAGCTTGCTCATATCAAGAGCAAGCACGATGCCACGCGCGCTAATCCTCCGGCCACCTCAGCCAACGGCCGCACACGCCTGTGCGGCAGGTGTGATGAAAATGGGTCCGAACTAGTTCGTCGGCGCTCTGATGCGCCTCTCGCAGCAGCGAAAACGTGCGCGGGCTGTGCGCCGCATCGCCATCATCGGTCGTGCGATACACCGACACGTGCCACGTGCCCATGCCTCGAACGAGGCTCGCCTCCGCGATGATGTTGCCGCCGTGCAGCCGGCGCCAGACGTACGTGGTACTCACACGAATCGTCTTGACACCAAGCTTTACCCATCTGCGTCACGCGCGGCACGCAGCACCTCCATCGCGATGGCGATCGGGTCGACGGGCTTCGGGAGATGACTGTGGAATCCGGCCTCGATCGCACGCTGGCCATCATCCAGATCGGCATAACCGGTGACTGCCACGGCAGGTATTCGTCCGCCCTCCTCGGGCGGAAGGGCCCGCACTCTTCGAATGAGATCGAATCCGTCGCGTTTCGGCATGCCGATGTCGGACAGAATCACGTGCGGGAGATTCTTCGCCGCCGTCGCTCGCCGTATGGCGTCGAGCGCTTCGTCGCATGACGACGCCGTCACCACCTGCGCGCCACACTTCGTCATCGCGGCGGCCAGGAGTTCCCGGGAGTCCACCTCATCCTCGACGATGAGCAGGCGAAGCCCTCCAGCGACGGCGCCTGGGTGAGTCTCTGAGGGTCGCTGACCGGACGGCTGCGCCGCAAATCTGGTGAGCTCGTCGTCGGCAAGTCGATCGTGAAGGTGGCGCCCTGACCTTCCCCGGCGCTCTCTGCACGGACCGTACCGCCATGAAGCTCGACGAGCTCGCGAACGAGCGCGAGACCGAGGCCCAGTCCGCCGTGACGCCTGGCGCTCGACGCATCGCTCTGGCGAAACCGCTCGAACACAAAGGGCAGGAACTCCGGGCTGATGCCGCTGCCGGAATCGCGCACGACGAGGCGCGACGGCCTTTCCCACCGGCGACACCGCCACGTCGACGACGCCGCCGGAGTCGGTGAACTTCACCGCATTCGACAGCAGGTTCCAGATGATCTGCTGCAGCCGTTGCGGATCGCCCAGCACACGCGGCGTCTTCGGATCGAGCTGCGTTCGCACGTCAATCTTCTTGATCGCGGCCGCCGGCCCCACGACGTCGACGGCAGCCAGTGCGACGGCCACCAAGTCGACCGGCTGCATCTCCAGCCGAAGCTTCCCCGAGGCGATGCGCGCCACGTCGAGCAGATCGTCGATCATGCGCGCCTGCGCGGCGGCATTGCGATCGATCACCCGCAGCGCGCGCGCCAGCACGTCGGGCTCGACGTCTTTCCGATCGATCAGGATGCGCGTCCAGCCGAGCACCGCGTTGAGCGGGTTGCGGATCTCGTGCGACACGGTCGAGAGGAATTCGTCCTTGGCGCGCAGCGCCTTCTCGGCGGCGACGCGGGCCATGTGCTGCACGTCGATCTGCCGGCGCAGCGCGGCGTCGCTGGCCAGCCGGTCGGACACATCCTCCAGCACCGTGACGGTGCCGATGACGGCTTCGCCGTCCGAGAGGGGCCCGATCCGTCCGCTCTGCGGCATGTCGCTGAAGCCGAGATCGCGGTTCGTCGGCGGCATGCGCAGCACGTGGCGGTGCAGGCCGTAGGACATCATGCTGATCTGGCCGTTCAGCGCGTCACGGTAGTACTGCTCCAGGCCGCGGCTCCGCAGCTCGGGGTACAGCTCGGTCAGCGCCCGGCCGAGCACATCGGACGCCGGCCGTTCGGAATGGATCTCCATCCACCGGTTCCACACGATGACGCGCAGATCGCAGTCGGTCGCGAACATGCCCTGGTACGTCAGCTCCGAGAACCAACGGACCAGCGCGGCCGGCAGGCGCACGTTCAGCGTGTGATCGTCGGTCATGCGCGCTGATCCCGCTCCCACTGCTCGATCGCCCGGATCAGGCGCTCGATCGACGCGACGCTGAGCACGATGACCAGGTACCCGGTCAGACTGCTGTTCTTCAGCCGAAACGCGGCATGCACGATCAGCGCGTAGCGAAGGCCTTCGCGATCGACGGTGATCGAGCTGACCACGCCCTCCAGCGTTTCGAGCGAGAGGTGGGGCACGGAAAACGACACCTGGACGTGCAGCAGGTTGCCGAACGTTCCCAGGCAGGCGTTGAGGAGGATGTTGCCGATTTCGGTCAACACTTCCCGCGCGGAGGCGTCGATTTCGAGCGGCAGCGCCGGCTCGTTGGTCAACAGCTCCTTGAGGATCGCGGCGCTCTGCTGATCGATGACGAGCAGCGCGTCGCCGGCCACGGAGCCCGGAAAAGATCTGGTGGACGCTCGCCACTTCGCTCTGGATCACCGGCCGCAGCCGCGCGCTGAGCTCCTCGACCGGACACATCGTGATTTGCGGCACTTCGAGCTGCACGCGCTGCCCGGTCAGCTTCGAGAGCGACGCGGCGGCGCGGCCGAATCCGATGTTGATGACTTCGACGAGGGCATCTTGCTGGATAGCAGTCAGTTCCATTAGAGAGCTCCGGCCAGAACGCTCGTGAGCGCTTGCAGGATTTCCGCCCTGTCGAACGGCTTGTTCACGAACGCCTTGGCGCCGGCCTGTTCGACGAGTTCCTTGGACGATGTTTGAATGTCCGCCGACACCACGACGACCTTGGCCTCGGCATCGAGCTCGCGCAGCTTGGTCAGGACCTCGAGTCCGTACATGCCCTTCATCACCAGATCGAGCAGGACGACGTCCGGCTTGTCGAGGAAGTAGCGCTCGAGGGCGACGAGGCCGTCTTCCGCTTCGACGACCTCGTAGCCCGCTGGCTCGAGAATCTGGCGGAGGGTGCGACGGGACAGCGCCGAATCGTCGACGATCAGACACTCGTTGCTTCATACGCGCTCCACAATCGCTTCCGTCAGCCGGTCGAGTCGAACGCTCGCGTCACTCAACCCGGCTTCGACAACCGCTCGCGGCATGCCGTACACCACGCACGTCTCCTCTGCCTCCGTGAGCACGCCGCCGCCTCGTGCCTTGATCCACGCGGCGCCCTGGCGGCCGTCGTCGCCCATGCCCGTCATCACGAGCGCGAGCACGCGATCGCCGTAGACGTCAGCGGCCGACTGGAAGAGCACGTCGACCGACGGACGGTGCGGCGTATCGAGCGGGCTCACACGTCAAGCGCGTCCGCACTGTTCCATCCGCGTGCCTGCGACAGCGTCAGGTGACGCCCGGCCGGGGCGATGAACACGACGCCGGGACGCACGAGGTCGCCTTCATGCGCTTCGACCACCGTCAACCCCGATGCATCGTCGAGGCGCTTGGCGTACGTCTCCGTGTAGCCGACCGGCATGTGCAGGACGATGGCCACGGGCACCGGGAAGTCCGCGGGCAGGCGCGGGATCACGGATTTCAGTCCCTGCGGCCCGCCGGTGGACACGCCGATGACCACCAGGTCGTAGCGGTTGTGGAACGACGGCCGCGCTGGGAAGCGCTGGCACGTCATCGCGGGCTGACGAAGCCCTGCGACCGGGGCTGCCGACGCCGCTTTGACTTTGGCCACCAGGTCCTCGGCCATGTCGAACACTTTTTCGGTGGCGAGCGCGCTCGGCTTCTGCACGAAGTCCACCGCGCCCGCGTCGAGCGCGGTGAGCACCCGCTCGCTCGACTCGGCGGCGATGCTGACGACGACGATCGGAACCGGCTGAATCGCCATCTGCTGGCGAATGAAGTCGACGCCGTTGGTGCCGGGCATGATCAGATCGCAGGTCACCACGTCAGGCTTGAGGCTGCCGACCAGCTTCAAGCGCTTCTTCGCCGTCGCGAGCCGTGCCGACCACTTCCAGGAACGGACTGCGGGACAGCATCTCCTTGACCACTTTGCGGACGTACGCCGAATCGTCGACGACGAGCACACGGACCACGCGATCCATCAGACCCTTTCGCTTCGCGGCACGCGAACCGCTGCCGAATACCCGTCGGCGTCGTGCTGTTTGGCATACACGAACGCGCCGCCGATTTCCTGCAGCTCGAACCGCGAGCCCAGGCGCAGCAGCGACTCGGAGGCCCCGACACACAAGTAGGCCGGCTCCGGCATGAATTCCGCGAACATGTCCAGCGTCCGCCGGATGCTGCGATCGGAAAAATAGATGAACACGTTCCGGCAAAAAATGATCGGCGCCGCCGCATGCCGCGCCACCTCGTCGCGGGCGACGAGGTTGACGACGTCGTAGGTGACGCGGCGCTTGAGCTCGGGAGCCACGACCCATTGATCCCCGTCAGCCGTGAAGTACTTGTCGCGCAGTGCCGGCGCGAGGTTGCGAAACGCCCTCGCCCCGTAGCGGCCGACGGCTGCTCGCGCGATGCCCGCGCGACTGGCGTCGCTCCCGATGATCTCGATCGGCGCCCGTGCGAACCAGCCGCCTTCCTCCAGCAGCATGGCCAGCGTCAGCGGCTCTTCCCCGGTCGCGCACGGCACGCTCCAGATCCGCAGCGGCCGCCCGCGCAGGTCGTCCGCCAGCTTCGGGACGACGTGGTCCACGACCGCGCGAAGCTGATCGATCTCTCTCCAGAAGTACGTCTCCTGGATGGCCAGCGCGTCCATCACGCGTCCCCACTCCTCGGCATCGTCCGAGTACTTGAGGAGGTAGTAGTAGTCCATGAACGATCCGAGGCCCCGCTCGACGATGAGCGGCGCCAGGCGGTCGGCCAGCTGATCGAAATGGCTCGGCTCATAGAACAGCCCGAGCCGCTCGTGCACGAGATCCCTCAGGATCGTCGTGACGTGGCCCGCCAGGCCCAGGGACTCGGCGCGAAATTGCATCGGCCTACCGCGCCTCCGGCCGATCGGCGTCCACGTGGCCGCCGTGCTGGGTCACCGCCATCACCGCGGCCTGACGAACGGCGAGATCGGGATCGGTTCGAGCCAGCGTCAGCAGTTTCCTCGCCGCGTGTCGGCTTCCAAGACGCCGCAGTTCCGCCACCGCGGTCGCTCGAACCGCCGGCACGGCATCGTCCAGCGCGGACTCCACCGACCGGGACGCCTTCGGGTGTTTCATTCGGCTCAGCGCTTCAATCGTGGCTCGCCGGACGTCGGGCGACGGATGTCCGAGTCCCTTGGCCACGTCGTCGATTCGGCGCTGGGGCAAGCCGGCCAGCGACGGCGACGAGCGTCTCGCGCATGTCCGGATTCGGCCGTGAGCGCGATCAGCGCCCCGGTTGCGGCAGTCGCGCCCGGCCCGTCGCGGGAACCCATGCTGCGCCAGCGCGCCCACGGCCGCGCTGACCACGTCTCGATCGCTATCCGCGGCGGCCACCCACTGCAAGGTGGACGCCGCCTCCGCCTTCCCTCGCACGCCGATCGCCGTCGCCGCCTCCATGCGGCGCCAGCCATCGCGCCGAGCGAAGCAGGCTCTCGAGCATGGCGTCCGCGCCGGCGTCCCTCGTCTGCCCGAGCGCCCGAATGGCGGCTCCCGCCACATCAGGCTCGGCCGATGCGGTCAGCGGTTGAAGAATGGTGACCGCGTCGGCCGCGTCGAGCCGGCCGAGCGCATCGATGGCGGCCAGCCGAACGTGTCCCGCTTGATCGCGCTCGAGCACCTCGAGGACCGCGGGCACGACGCGTCGGATTCGCAAACGCGCCGAGAGACCGCAGCGCGCAATACCGGACCCACGGATCGCCATCGTCGAGCGCCCGGAGCAGCGGCGGCAGCGCGTCGGTCTCGGACACGCGCGCGAGCGCCGCCGCCGCGGCCGCCCGCACCGGCGGCGTGTCGCGCTCGAGCGCGTGCTCCAGCGCGGGAATGGTCCGCGGGTGCTCGAAGAACGGCAGGTGCTCGATCGCGGCGCGGCGCACGGCCTCGGACGAGTCGGTGCAGCGTTCGAGCACGCGATCGGCGCACTCGCGATAGCCGAAATAGCCGGCAATCTTCACCGCCGATTCGCGCACGACCGGATTGGGATCGTCGAGCAGCGGCACGATGCGCGACGGCATGTCGGGATGGCCGATGGAATTCAGGGCCGCGATCGCCGCCTGCCGCACCGCCGCGTCCGTGTGGTCGAGCAGACCGAGCAGCGCTTCGAACGCCGCCTGATCGCCGACGCGCGCCAGTGCGCCGGCGACGGGCACGGCGAGCTCCGAATCGTCGAGCGCGGCCACGAGCGCGCTGCGTCGCCTTCCGGTCGCCGATGCGGCCGAGCGCCACGGCGGCCGCCTGCCGCGTGTCGAGGTCCTCGGCGCCGAGCTGGTCGATCAGCAGATCGACGACACCGGCGCCGTACGCTGACCATCGCTTCGACGACCTGCGCGCGCACCGATTCCTGCCCGAGCAGTCGCATCAGCGCCCGCTGCACCGCTGGCCCGTTCAACCACCCCATGACCCGGGCAATCCCGCGCAGGCGATCCGACGCCACCCGATGAACGGCATCCAACAGGTTCTGCGTTCCGGTCGCGTTGATGGTGCCGGCCGGCGAGGCTGGCAATGTGCTCGCCGGCGCCGTACCGATGCTCATAGCGTTCGAACAGTCCGCTCAGCGCGTCGGCGACGACTTCTGTCGGTGCATTCGGTCTCGTTCAACAGCCCGACGAGCGGAACGACGACCAGCTCGTCGCCCAGCTCGCCAAGCGCCTCCGCCACGGGCACGCGAAGCATGCCGTCGTTGAGCAGCGGCACCAGCCTGCGGCGCGACGTTGACCGCTCCCAGCTTCGCCAGCGTTTGCACCGCCGGAAACGCGAGGAAGAAATCGCCGCTGGCCGCGACGTCCACGAGCGTGTCGGCGGCTTCGACCGCCTGGAGCGAGCCGAGCGCTTCGATCGCGTGAAACCGCACGTTCGACGTCGGGATCCTCGAGCGCCTTGATCAGCGCCGGGACGGCGCGGCGATCGCGGCGCTGGCCGAGGATCAGCGCCGCCTGAATCCGCAGATCGACGTCCTCGTCGGTCAGGCACTCGATCAGCGGGCCGACGACGTCGATGTCGGTGGCCGCGAGCAGATCGAGCAGGCTGCTGAGGACGTTGAAGTTGCGATGCTGCTCGCGCAGCGTCTTGCACCAGCGTGTCGACGATGGCCGCGCCGTGGTCGGCGAGGCCGCGGACCGCCGCCTGGCGTGCTCGCCACTCGTCAGCGCGCCGAGATCGCGTGTCAGCCGTTCCGCGAGCTCCTCTGCTCGCGTTCCACCCGGGCCGTCACGTCTTCGATCGTCACCGCGACGCCGGTGATGCGGCCGTCCTCGCGGACCGGCCCGACGGTGACGCGCTGCTGCATGCGATCGGACGATGTGGAGCCGTCGGACGGCGGACACGCGATCAGGTAGCGGTGAAGCGCGGGGGCCAGCACTTCGACCGTGCCGCTCGCCACCACGCCTCGCATGATGGTCAGCAGTCCCCGCTCCTCGACCTCGGGCAGCACCTCGCCGATCGGGCGATTCAGCGCGCGCTCGGGGGCGATGCCCGTGATCTCGGCGAGAAACGGGTCCCACGTGCGCACCACGAGGTCGACGTCGGTCGTGAACACGCCGAAGCGCGGGGGCGCCGCAGGAACGCTGCGTGGCGCTCAGGCGCCATTCGACCGGGGCGAACGTGAGGACCGCCGCCGCGAGGGCCCATCGACCAGCGCCGTCAGCTGGCTGGCGCGACGCACGAGATCGTCGGTGCCGCCGCGCGTGCGCTTGACGCTGCTCGCGTTGCGCTCGGTAATCTGACGAATCTCGCCCAGCACCGTCAGCAGCGAGCCGGACACGGTCGAGTGCTCCTTGTTGGCGTTGGTGATCAGCTTGATCTGCTTCGACGTGTTCTGGGCCGCCGGTCGTCATTTCCTTCATGGTCCGCGCCTGTTCCTTGACCGCGCGCGAGGTCTGCTCGGCCTGGACGCGCATGCTCTCCGACGCCGTCGCAATCTCGCTCCATCGCCGTCGCCTGCTCGGCCATCGCCTTGGTCACGCCGCCGATCGTTCCGGCGCAGCTCTTCGGCCGACCGCGAAATCTGCTCGCCCGCCGTCGCCTGCTCGGCCATCGCCCGCGCCGTCGTCGCGGCGCCGCGCCGCATCGACTCGGCCGCCTGGGAGATCTGACCGGCGGTCTTGACCTGCTCGGCCGTCGCCTTGCGGATCTGCGCGCGCCTGCTCCTTGGTGCTCTGCGCCGCTTTGAGGATGTCGCGCGCGGCGCGCGCCTGCTCGGCCATCGCCTTCTTCACTTCCTGCGTGGTCTTGCGAATCTGCGCAGTTCGCCTGCACGAGCCCGTTCACCGACTTCGCCTGCTCCTCGGTGGCCACGGCGACCAGGCGCGCCTGCTCCGCGGTGGCGGTGATCGATGCCGACCACGTGCCTGCCCGCGTCGCGCTGCTCGTCGGCGGCGCGGGTAATCTGCGAGACGACCTTCGTCGCCTCGGTCACGCCGTCGAGGATCTTCCGCAGGCCCTTGGCGCCTTCCTCGGCCTGCACGTTGCTCTCGTCGATCACCCGCAGCCCTTCGTTGGAGGCGCTCGACCGCTTCCTGCGCGACTTCCTGCAGCGCCTTGATGATCGCCGCGATGTCCGACGTCGCCTTGGCCGATCGATCGGCCAGGTTCCGGATCTCCTCGGCGACGACCGCGAATCCGCGGCCGGCGTCGCCGGCGCGCGCCGCTTCGATCGACGCGTTCAGCGACAGCAGGTTGGTCCGTTCCGCAATCAGGTTGATCGTGTCCACGATGCTGCTGATGTCGTTGGCGCGTTTGCCCATGTCGCGAATCACCGTGGTCGATTGGGCCACCGAGTCGCGCACGCGGCCGAACCCCTGGATCGCCCGCTGCACGCTCACGCCGCCCTCTTCGGCATCGCGGCTCGACCGGTGGGTGATCTCGTCGGCTTGCTTCGCCAGCGCCGCGAGCGACTGACCGGTTCGTTCGAGCTGCGGTGGCGGTCGTGGCCGCGGCGCCCGCCGCCTCGCTGATGCGCTGGCCGCTCTGCGCCACGCTTTGGACCGACCGCGCCAGTTCTTCGGTGGAGGCGCCGGTCTGCTCGACGGTCGACGCGAGACTCTCGCTCATCGCCGTGACTTCTTCGATCGACGCCGCCGTCTCGCTGATGGCGGAGGAGGTCTCTTCCGCGCTGGCCGCCAGTTCGTCGGCATTGGTCGCCACGCCCTGGACCGAGCGCGTCATCTCCTCGATCGCCGCCGCCGTTTCATTCACCGACGACACCAGCGCATCGGTGTCCGCCGTCACCGCCTTCACCGACGAGGTCATTTCGACCATCGAGGTCGTGACCTGCTGCGCCGCGGTGGCCATGTCCTGCGCGGTGTTGGTCACGGACTGGATCGACGCGCTGCTCTCCTGCATCGACGCGGCGACCTGACGCACCGCGCCCGCGAGGGTGTCGGTGCTCGTGGTGACCTGCTCGATGGAGGCGGCGACCTCGTTGATCGAGGACACGAGGCTGTCGGTCGAGGTGGAGACCGCCTCGGCCTGCGTCGCGGTCTCCTTGAGCGATGCCGACATCTGGTTCACGCCGCTGAGCGCGCTGTCGAGCGATCGCATCTGCGCATCGGCCGCCTGCGAACACCTCCTCGGCCACCGCGCGATAATCTTCGCGGCGTCGGTGATCTCGCTCGCCTCGTTGCGCACGGCGACGCGATTGATGCCGTTCGCGCGGTTTCCGTTGCCATTGCTGGCTGCCATCGACATTCTCCTGATGAATCGACTCGTCCGGTTACCTATGCCGCAACGCCCGGCACCGCCTCGATGACGTTGTTGAGATTGAGAATCAGCACGATGCGATCGCCGATGGTCGCCACGCCGTCGATGTAGTTGCCGCTCAGGCCGCCGATCGCGTCGCTGGGCGGCTGGATCGACGCCGTCGGCCATCGAGACGAATTCGCGGGCCTCGTCGGCCAGCAGCCCGATCGTCCGCCCGGCCACTTCGACGACGAGCAGCCGCATGCGCAGATCGCGGGCGGCCCGCTCGAACCCGAACCGGACGCGCAGGTTGACGACCGGCACGACCTGGCCGCGCGAAAACACCACGCCCTCCACGAACGCCGGCGCATTGGGCACCGAGGTCACCTGCTCGATCATCTCCATGTGCCGGACCTGATGACTCTGCAGGGCGTAGGTCGTGCCGGCGACGGTGAACAGGACATAGGTCCGTGACGCAGCGCCGGGAGCGGACTCGTTCGTCTCCATGTGCAACTCCGTCAAACGGCCGCGCGAACGGGCGCATGCCGGCTGCGCAGCTTCCGCGTCAGCCCGGCCACGTCGAGAATCAGCACCAGGCGGCCGTCGCCGAGCTCGGTCGCGCCCGAGATCCCGGCGACCTTGACGAGCGGATCGCGCAAGGTCTTCACGACGATCTCGCGCTGTCCCGAAATGCGGTCCACGAGAATGCCGACCGCGGCCAGGCCGGTGCCGATCACGATGACGTGCATCCGTTGGCGCGGGCCCTCGCCGATCGCGAACAGCCGCGCCAGCCGCACCACCGGCAGCGTCGCGCCGCGGTGCGTCATCAGCTCGTTGTTCTCGAGCACGCGCAGGGCGTCCGATTCGACCTGCGTCACTTCCTGCACCGCCGCCTGCGGCACGGCGAACGTGCGATCGCCGACATGGACGATGAGCGCGTCGGTGATCGCCAGCGTCAGCGGCAGCACCATGCGGAACGTGGTCCCGCGTCCCGACCGCTGTCTCGACGCTGAGCGTCCCGCCCAGCTCCTGCACCGTATCGCGCACGACGGCCATGCCGACGCCGCGCCCGCTCGCCCGATCGGCCTCGTCGCGGGTCGAAAAGCCGGCCGCGCAGATGACGTCGAGCAGCAGGCGGTCGTCGATGTCGCCGGGCGGGACGTCCATCCCTGCGGCCCGCGCGCGTCTGGCGATCGCCTCGACGTCCAGGCCCCGCCCGTCGTCGCTCACTTCGAGAATCACCGATTCGCCGACCGTCGACGCGGCCAGCCGGATCGTCCCCTCGGGCCGTTTCCCGGCGGCGATGCGCTCCTCCGGCGTCTCGATGCCGTGGCTGACCGCGTTGCGCACCAGATGGAGCACGGGATCCATCATCCGCTCGATGAGGAACTTGTCGATTTCCGTCGCCTGGCCGGACATCTCGAGCCGCACGCGGCGGTCGCTGTCGCGTGCCAGGTCGCGGACGACGAACGGCATGCGCCGGAAAATCTCGGCCGACCGGCACGAGCCGCACGCGCATCACGCCTTCGCGCAGGTCGCGGAGCTGCCGCTCGATGCTCTCCGTCTCTTCCTGCAGCGCGCGCCACTCGCCGGCCGGCACGAACTGCTCGACGCGCCCCAGCGTGTCCTCGAGCCGGGCGCGCGACACCACCAGATCGCCGACCAGCCGCATCAGATCGTCGAGGCGGGCCAGGTCCACGCGAACGAAATTCGTCACCGACGGCGTCGCGTCCGCGGCACGGATATCCCCGCGCGCATCGGCCGATTCGCCGGGACTCGCCTTCGCCGTCGAGCGGCACGAGCTCGTAGGTGATGCCATCGCCGCGCCAGGATTCCAGCGCCCGCTCGTCCGGCGTCGTCGACCTGGAACTCGAACGAGATGCCGCCGCTGGTGGTCACGCGCGGGGCGACCGACTCGATGCGTCCGAGGTCAGACAGCCGCTCACGGATGGTGTCCACCTTGACGCCGCGGGCCACCAGATCCGGCGACGGCGTGAACGTGACCTTCCACAGGCTGCCTTCCGGCGCGGGAGCGCCGGCGGACGAATCGGCGGCGACTGGCGAGGCCGTGGCGGCCGTCGACAGCGGCCGCGCCCTCGTGCGCACGCCTCGGCCAGGCGGGCGATCTGCTCGTCGACCTGCGGGATCGCGGTCTGCGCGCGCCGCGCGGCGATGACGCGCTCCAGCATGCCGGCGCCGTCGACGAGCGCCTCGAACGCCGGCAGCGGTGAGCACGAACCGGTGATCGCGGAACGATCCCAGACAGCTCTCCATCTCGTGGGCCAGACGCTCCGCCTCCCCAAGTTCCACCATCGCGGACGTGCCCTTCAGCGAATGGAAGCTGCGGAACAGCTCCTCGACGATGGCAGCCGGCAGATCGCCGCCGCCGACGGCGGTCTCGAGAATCAGCAGGCCGCGCCGCACCGCCGTGAGGTGCTCCTCCGCCTCGGCGAAGTAGTCGTCCATGAAGGACGCGAGGAAATCCGACGGCTGATCAGGCATCGGCTCCGACGTTCTTCTTGTCCCCGCGCGACCAGCAGATCGCGCACCGACGCTGTCAGCGCGGCCGGCGAGAACGGCTTCGTCATGTACGCCGACGCGCCGGCCCGAAGCGCCTCGTCGCGGCTCGTCTGGTCGCCGCGCGTGGTCAGGATCATGACCGGCACGTCTTTGTAGTGGTCGTGCGACCGGACGAATCGCAGCACGTCGAGGCCGTGCATGTCGGGCATGTTCAGATCGAGGATCACCATGTGGACCAGGGTGACGGCCAGCGCCTCGATCGCCTGAAGACCGGACGCGGCCTCGGTGAACGTGGTGTCTGGCAGGGTGTCGAGCGACGCTCTCACCATCCGGCGAATCGTCGGCGAGTCGTCGACGATCAGGATGGTGTACATGAGCTGTTCGGCGGATGCCCCAAACAGACAGTCTATCTAATCTGCAGAGCGTGAAACCGCTTTATTGCCGGACATGAAACCTCTACTGATGGGCTGGATGTTGCACACAATTTCACACGCTCGTTAGAACTTCACGCTGTAGACGACGCGAACATTCCGGCCCATCTCGGGAGCCAGATCCTTTAAGAAGTTGAGGTGGTTTCGGTACAGCGTGTCCGTGACGTTGTCCACTCGCGCCGTGATCGTGCTGGTCGTCTTTCCTGAGAGGAACGAATAGGAGACGTAGAGCTTCAGCAGGTTGTAGCCATCGTCGGAGTCTCACCAACGACGCGCGTCAGCGTGGAAATCGAGACTGTCAAACGAGGGCGCCGGACATCCGAGCGGGAGCAGCAGGACTCAATGAGGGGTCCAGTGTGGCGCCGCGCTGAAGAGTCCGTCCACAATCCCAATCTGGTAGGCAATGAACAACCCGAAGCCGAAGCTCAACACTCCGGTGGCGAGCCGGAGATATCCGTGGGTCTTCGGAGAACGGCCGCCCACGGCGGCCAACGGGATCGCGATGGCGGTCGTGATCAGCACCATGCCGACGACCGTTCCGAGGCCGAACACGAGCAGGTAGGCAACCGCCCACGACGGATCGCGAATCGTGGTCAGGACGAGCAGCGCGACCGCCGCCGATCCGGCCAGGCCGTGCACGATGCCGACGCCAATCGGCCGGATGAGCTGATACGCACCCAGGCCGCCAAACGCGCGATCCAGCCTGCCCACCGACGGCTCGTCGGCCGCATGCGAGTGGCCGTGAGCTGCCGCGTCGCCGGCCGGCGCCGATCTCAGATTGCGAAGGCCGAGCAGCACCAGCATCACGCCAACCGCAAATTCCATCGCGAGACCAACACGCGGCGCGACCACCCAGTTGAAGAGAATGATCGGCGTGCCGACGAGGACGATCGTCAGCGTGTGTCCAAGGCCCCACAGCGCGCCGACACACGCCGCCAGCTTGACGGCGCGTTTGCGGCTGACGATGGCGGCGACCGCGACGACGTGATCGGTGTCGGTCGCGTGACGCATCCCGAGCAGGAACCCGAGAACGACAACCGAGAGCATGTTGGTCACCGCCGACCTCACCGAGGGCGGCCACGAGCGCCGACGATCTCGAACGCGTGCCGCCGCGCCTGCAGCAGGCCGAAGAAGTCCTCCATCCCTGCTCCGGTCTTGGCGGAGATCGTCAGGACCGGCATGCCGGGACGGACCGACTGAATGCTGCGGTGCAACGCGGCCTCGTCGAACTCGACCGCGGCCGCCAGGTCGATCTTCGTCACGACGGCGACGTCGCCGCTGTTGAAAATCGTCGGGTACTTCAATGGCTTGTCTTCGCCTTCGGTGACGGACACGACCACGAGGCGCAGGTGCTCGCCGACGTCGTACGAGGACGGACACACGAGGTTGCCGACGTTTTCGACGAACAGGAAGTCCAGCGGCCCGACATCCCATCCCTCGAGCGCCCGCTCGACCATCGCCGCCTCGAGGTGACACAGCGTGCCGGTCGTGATCTGTTTGACGGGCGCCCCACTGCGTCCGAGCCGCGCCGCGTCGTTGTCGGTGGCCAGATCGCCGACGAGCGCGGCCACGCGGTATTCGTCGCGCAGCCGCGTCAACGTCTTCTCCAGCAACATCGTCTTTCCCGAGCCCGGGCTGGAGACGATGCTCACGACGAAGACGCCTTCGCCGCGCCACCGCTCACGGAGCGCGCGCGCGCGCACGTCGTTGTCCTTCAGCACATGGCGCCGTACTTCCACGAGGCGCGGTTCGTCGCTCATGCTCGGATCTCCAGGGCGGTAACGAGAAGCTCGCGGCCTTGCACGACGTCGGCACTCGGCGTCCCGCAGACCGCGCAGCTCAATTGTTGAATGGACACGACGGGCCGCTCGGCCTCGCAGGTCGGACACTGCACCGTGACGGGGACGTCTTCGATCACGAGCTTCGATCCCTCGAGCGCGGTGTCGGCTATCGCGAGGCTGTACGAGAAGACCAGCGCATCTTCGACGACGCCCGACAGCGCGCCCAGACGCAGGTGCACCGCCTCGACCGCCTCGGCGCCGAGGCGGGCCGATTCCTCCTGGACCGCCGCCACGATGCTCATCGCGATGGAGAGCTCGTGCATCCGATCAGCTCCGGGCGTCCGCCGTGCAGGCGGCGATCGCCGCCTGCCCGAGGCTGATGCCGCCGTCGTTGGGCGGCACGGCGTGATTGGTCCAGACCTCGAACCGGCGATCCAGCACCGACGCGATGTCCGCGAGGAGCATCGCGTTCTGAAAGACGCCGCCGGACAGGACAACGACGTCCGTCTCGTAGCGCTCCGCGAGACTCGAGATCGCCCGGCACACGCCCTCCGCAACGCCGCGCTGAAAGGCTCGCGCGATCATCGGGCAGGGCGCGCCCGCGCAGCCGATCGACGACGACCGCGCTGATGAGCGGGCGGAAATCGAGCTCGGTGCCGTCGAACGGACAATCGTACGCGTCGGCCGGCTCCAGGCCGGTGGCCAGGTGTTCGAGCCACATCGCCGCCTGACCCTCGAAGGTGACATCGCGCGTGAAGCCCAGCAGCGCCGCGGCCGCGTCGAACAGGCGCCCCGCCGACGTCGATCGGAAGACGCGCACCTGCGCGCGCTGCAGCCGCATCACGTCAGCATAGCGACTCGGGAACGCAAAGGGCTCGTCGAGCATGTCGGGACAGGTCGGCAGCTGCGTCAGAAAGCCCGCAGCGGCCTGCACCGGCGACGTCGCGGCGGCGTCGCCGCCGCAGATCATGGCGGGCCGCAGATGGGCGACCCGCTCGAACCCCTTCGCCACGCTGCCGGCGAAGAACTCCCCGCCCCAGATGCTGCCATCGTCGCCGTACCCCGTGCCGTCGAAGCTGACGCCGACGACGCGACGCTGCAGCTCGCCGCGCTCGGCCAGCACTGACGCGATGTGCGCGCGATGGTGTTGAACCGGGACGATCGCGGCGCCCGCGTACGATTTCGCACGGACTGTGGACGCGTATTCCGGATGGCAGTCGTGCGCGACGATCACGTCGTCCCACCCGACCCGGTACATCGCCATCAGGTCGGCGACCGTTTCGTCGAAGGCACGCCGTGCACCGTAGTGATCGAGGTCGCCGATGTGCTGGCTGACCAGCGCTTCGCCATTCACGACGAGCGTCACGGTGTTCTTGAGATCCGCGCCCAGCGCGAGAATCGGGGTGTCTGTCGGCAGAGTGGCCACCACGCCGGGCGCGTAGCCGCGCGACCGGCGGAGGATCATCGGGCCGCACGCCGTATCGCGAGCGAGCGAATCGTCGACTCGCCGGGCGATCGGCCGCTCGCCGATCAGAAAGGCGTCGGCGATCCCGCCCAGTCGATCGACCGCATCCTGATCCTCGTACGCGATCGGCTCGCTCGATCGATTCGCGCTCGTCATCACGAGGACGTCCGGCGCGCCCGCGGCAAACAACAGGTGATGCAATGGCGTGTACGGCAGCATCACGCCGAGCTCGTCGCTGTCCGGCGCAACGCCGGGGAGCGCGATCCTGGCTGTTCCCAGCACGATCGGCCGCGCCGGCGACTTCAGCATCTGCTCGGCCGCCGGGCTCAGGTCGACGAACCGGCGCGCCCATTCGACGTCGCGGGTCATCAGCGCGAACGGCTTGTCCTTGCGGAACTTGCGGTGGCGAAGCGCGAGCACCGCGTCGGCGTTTCGAGCGTCGCAGGCGAGGTGATAGCCGCCGATTCCCTTTATTGCGACGATCGCCCCCGAGTGCAGCAGGTCGGCGGTGGCTCGAATGCTCGGCTCGTTGCCGTACGTCGTCGCGTGGCCGCGGCGAAGAACGAAGCGTCGGGCCGCATCGCGCGCACGCCACCGGCTGCGCATGGAAGCGGCGATCCGCCGGATCGTCGTATTCGCGCGCGCACTCTTCATCGAGCGGCCATGCGTGCATCGTCGTGTTCGGCCGGTCGTACGGCAGCGCGGTCGTGACCGAGTATCTCGGCCCGCAGTTCGTGCAGTTGATGTAGGGGTACCAGAAGCGCCGATTGTCAGGATCGAACAGCTCGGCGAGACAGTCGTCGCACACCGGCAGGTCCGGCGAGATGCGCGCCGTCGGCAACAAGCCGCTTCGGCTGTCGCGAATGACGAACGAGTCGAGGCCCTCGAGCGAAGCCGGCAGAACCTCGATCGCGCTGATCACCGCTGCCGGCGGGTGCTCGTGCTCGATCGCGAGCACGAACGAGCGCAGCACCGACTCGTCGCCCTCGACGTGCATGTCCACGCCCTCGGGATCGTTGGTCACCCACCCGGCCAGCGTCTTCTCCCGCGCGAGCCGGTACACGAACGGGCGAAATCCGACGCCCTGGACAATGCCGCGCACGCGGACCGAGCAGGCACTGATCAAGGATATGCCTCACGCAATCGTGCAGCCGCGACCCTGCCACCCGACCTGCACGACCTTGCCTTCCTCGACGAGCACCGGCACAGTGCGCTCGCCCTGCCCCAATGCGGCCATGCGCGCGCGCGCCTCGCGATCCTGTTCGACGTCGTACTCGACGAACTCGACGCCGCGGAACTCGAGCCACTCGCGCATCTCGCTCGTGTACTCGCACCACGAGGTTCCGAACAGCTCAACCTTCGGCACGGCTCAGCGCCTCCTCGGCGTCGCGCATGATGTGGTAGATCGACGCCTGCACTTCCTGGATCCGCGGGATGTAATCGGATTGCACGACGATGGCGACGTCGACGAGCGCGCGCCGGACGATCTCGCCGCCGTCGTATCCCAGAAGGCCGACGGTCAGCAGGCCGCGTTTCCGCGCTTCCTCGAGCGCCGCGATCACGTTCTTCGATCCGCCGCTGGTCGAAATCGCCACCGCGACATCGTCACGTCCTGCCTGCGCGATCAGCTGGCGCAGAAAGCTGTTGTCGAGGCCGACATCGTTCGAGATCGCGGTGATGGTGGCCGCCTCGACCGACAACGAGATCGCGGGAACCGGACGGTAGCCATCTGGTGGATGCACGCAGTCGAGCGCCCAGTCGGTGGCGTCGGTCGCCGAGCCGCCGTTGCCGAACAGCATCAGCTTGCCGCCGCGGCGGAGGCTGTCGTGGATGGCGTGGACGGCGGTCGGCAATCGATTCGGCCTGCTCCTCGGCGGCCTTCGTGCGCAGCGCCGCGTCGTCTTCCACCTTGAGCGCAATGGATGCCGCCGCCTGATCGACGATGCCGCTGATGTCCTGCTTCGCGCTGCCGAGAAACGGATAGAGAAACCCGGCCTCGCCCGCGTCGTGTCCGAGCTCGCGGTGCTCGAAGAACACGTGCACCGTTTCCCACAGCGTGTGGTACAGGATTTCGATGATCTCCTGGTGGATGAACGGGTCGTCACACACCCGATCGACCGCGTACGAGCCGCGCTCGCCGGGCAGCGCGAAGGTCATCGCCCCGGCGGCTTCCGCGGCCTCGAGCACCGCCGAGACGTCGGCGTCGCCCTCGGGCGGACCGAACCCCATCACGATGTCCTCGGTGCGCAGAATCGCCGGCACCCACGCGCGAAAGTCCATCGACAGGTCCAGCGCGGGCAGCGCCCGCTTGCCGACGATGACGGGATGGACGAACTCGACCGCGACATGCTGCGCGTCCGTGACGTACGGCCCCTGACCGAACGCGAGGAGGCGGCCGCCGCGCAGGAACCGATCCGACATCTCCTTGCAGGCGATCGCCAGCGGCAGCGCTTCGCGCGCGAAGAACGCGCGCACGATCTCGTTGCGCCCCACCAACGCGTCTCTGATGCTCCACGCCAGGCCGGACGATACCGGCACCGCGGCGGCGTCAGCGAAGGTCCGCCTGAAGGCGGACGCCACGTACGGAGGGACAGTCATCAGCAAATCCGTGGCAGGGGATCGCCGACGAGCATGTCGATGACGCGCGTGGCGCCGTAGCGAGTCGTCGCCATCACGACTCCGGCCGGCTGCTCGCGAACGACACCGATGATGCGCGCGTGCTCGCCACCGGGAACGCCGCGCATCGCCTCCAGCGCCGCCTCGGCGCGGTCGGGCGCGACAACGGCGAGGAGCTGCCCTTCGTTGGCGATGTGGAGGGGATCGAGACCGAGCAGCTCGCAGGCGCCGCGGACCGCGTCGCGCACCGGCACGGCCTCCTCCTCGATCTCGACGCAGAGCGCCGCATCGCGCGCGAGCTCGTTGAGAGACGTCGCCACCCCGCCGCGCGTCGGATCGCGCATCCACCGGACACCGGGTCCGGCCGCGTCGACCAACGCTTCGACCAGCGGGAACACCGATCGGGTATCCGATCGCAGATCGGCCTCGAGATCGAGATCGCCCCGGGCGAGCAGGATCGTGATGCCGTGATCGCCAATCGGGCCCGAGACGATCACGCGGTCGCCGGCGGACACCAAACGCGCCTGAAGGGTCACCCCGTCGCATCGGCACGCCGATGCCGGCGGTGGTGATGTACATGCCGTCCGCTTTTCCGTGCTCGACGACTTTCGTATCGCCGCCGACGACCGTCACGCCCGCCCGCGCGGCGGCGTCCGCCATCGCGCGCACCTCGGCTTCGAGCACCGGCGTCGGGAGCCCGGCTTCGAGCACGAAGGTCGTCACCAGCGCGATCGGCCTGGCGCCCGACACGGCCAGGTCGTTGACCGTGCCGTTGACGGCCAGCTCGCCGATCGATCCGCCAGGAAAGCGGAGCGGCCGGACGACGAAGCTGTCGGTCGTCACGGCGATGTTCTGGCCGTTGATCGACACGAGAGCGGCATCGTCGAGCGTGCGCGCGCGCGCGTCGAGCCCTCCGAGCAGCGGCACGATGAGCCCCTCGACGAGGCGCCGGCTCGCCGTTCCGCCGGCGCCGTGCGCCATCTCGATCTGGGCGTCCTTGAACCGGATCTTCGGAGGCGAGACCTCGGTGACCGATGGCCATGCGCAACCGTTACGCGATCGCCTGATCGCGCCTGAGCTGACGACGCCGAGCTTGCGGTGCTCGTAGTTGAAGTAGGCGGCGCACGATCCCTCGGACGACACCATGAGCGCGCCGATGGGATGCTCCGGCGTGCATTCGTTGCCGAACAGCTTGCATTGCGCCGGCGTCAGCACGCCTTTCAGCACTTCGCCGCACTGCGCCGCTTTGGGATCGGTCACGCGGATGCCGGGGACGTCGAATCGCACCTCGGCGTCCCAGTCGGCAAACTCGTCGCGCAGGCGCAGCGCCGACTGCGAAATGAAGCCCATGCCGCGCCACTCGAAAAATGGACGCAGCTGGAAGACCTCCGCCATCGCGCGCAGCGCGGGGATGTTGCCGTCCCATGGCACGACGCGCCGGTACTGGTTCTCGACGCGCGCCTCGCCCTGGCGGAGCTGCTGCAGCACCATCAGGATCGCCTGCAGGATGTCGAGCGGCTCGAAGCCCGACACGACGATCGGCTTCCCTTCGTTCTTGGCGATCCACTCGTAGGGGCGGCAGCCGATCACCGTCGAGACGTGGCCCGGACCGATGAAGCCGTCGAGACGCATGTCCGGAGAGTCGAGGATGGCGCGGATCGCCGGGCACGATCGTCACGTGATTGCAGAACACCGAGAAGTTGCGGACGCCGAGGGCGCGCGCCCGCAGGAGTGTGAATGCGGTCGACGGCGCCGTCGTTTCGAATCCGATCGCGAAGAAAATGACGTGCTTCTCGGGTGTGGCAATCGCCAGCTTCAGCGCGTCCATCGGCGAGTAGACGATCCGCACGTCCATGCCCTGCGCTTTGCGGTGGAGCGGACTGCCCTTCGTGCCCGGCACGCGCATCATGTCGCCGAACGCCGTCAGCGTCACGTCGCTCCGTTCGGCCATCGCGAGGCCGTCGTCGATGCGCCCCATCGGGAGCACGCAGACCGGACATCCTGGACCGTGAATCAGCTCGATGTTGGGCGGCAGCAGATCCTTCAGCCCGAAGCGATAGATCGCGTGCGTGTGGCCGCCGCACACCTCCATCAGCCGGTAGCGGCGTGATGGATCGGCCAGCGTCGCGATCTCGTGCGCCGTCTTCCGAATCAGCTCGGGTTCGCGGAACTCGTCAACGAACTTCATTGGCCCGGACTCCCATATCCGCGAATCTCCTCGATCGCGGCTTCGTCCTCGCCGAGCGCCGCCAGCATGCGCATCTGTTCGATGGCATCCGCCTCGCTGATCTTGCTCATCGCAAAGCCGACGTGAATGAGCACCCAGTCGCCCAGCGCCGCGCCGTCCTCGCCGAGCAGGCCCAGCTCGACGCGGCGGCGGACGCCCGCGACTTCAACCATCGCCGACGGCGGATCGGCCGGGAACATCTCCACGATCTTTCCAGGAATCGCCAGACACATGTGGCAGTCTCCGCTCATGTCTCTTTCGCGGCCTGAAAGGGGCCGCGCTACCCTGTCGCCGCGCGACGAGATCGAACGAGCACTTCAGCTCGTCCTTCACTTTGATCGACTGCGCCGCTACCGACACGAGCTTGATCCCGAAATCCGTCTGGCGCAGCTGATATTCGCCGTAGACGCGCAGCGACGTGCCCATCAACACGGCGTCGCCCTCGACGGTCACATCGCGGGTCACGCCATGCAGCGCGAGCGGACCGGTGACGGAGCCGTGAAACCGGCCGCCCTGGTCGGTCGCCTCGACGCGCGCGCTCTGGAACTCGAACGTCGGAAAGCGCTCGACCTCCAGCACCTCGTCACGCATGATCCGGTGGATTTCCTTGCGATCGCTCTCGCTGACCTGATCGGTCAACTCGAGCGAGGCCGCCTCCACCACGATCTTCACCGACGTCTGCGCAATCGCCGCCGGGTCGAACTCCAGCTGGGCTGTGAATCGCCGCACCGCAAACGTCGGGATTGTGCGCGAACACCGACAACACCCCGCCCGCAAACGCGCGCACGGTGAACCGGCTCGCGCGCGGGTCGATGACGTAGGTCGCGCGCGCGGACTCCGCCGCCGTTGTCGTGCCTCGATCGCTTTCGCTCATCGCCCTACATCGAGCGGAGCTTGAGGTAGCGGTCCACGTCCGGCACCGCGGCCTGGACGAGATCGCCGACGCCCAGCGTGCCGACGTACTTCTTCGCCGTCTCCGTCGAGAGCACGAGCCCGACGCCCAGGAGCACGAGCGCCGCGCCACCAAGCAGGAACAGCGTTTCGTTGCTCGTTGTCAGTCCGTTGTTGGCGGTCGGGGAATTGTCCATCGGTCACCTCTCCTTGACTTGTGCGTTGTCAGCGCTGTCGTTTTCAATCGGCTCACGCCGGGACAACCGCGTCACCAGCGATTCGATGAGCGGCACTGCGCCCGCGGCCGCCGCCGCGACCGCGTCGCTCAACCCCATCGCGCCCTCGTCGCCACCCAGCGTCTCCGGCTCGCAGCCGACCACGAGGATGCGGGGCGGTATCGTGCCCATGAGGCGCGCGAGGCGGATCACGTTGAGCGGGTCGAGGCCGTGCGGACCGCCGTCGGGCGCGCCCTCGGTGTCGCCGTCGGGCGTCGTCAGATCCGGCTCGATCACGTGCAGGGTGCCCGGGGCCGACTGCGCGCGGAAGGGCGTCGACGAAGATCGCCACCTCGTACCCGTCGCACAGCGCGCTCGCAAGGTCGAACCCGCGAATGCCGAAGTCGATGATCTTGACGTTCGCCGGAAACCGCGACGGATCGAGGCGCTTGACCACCTCCACGCCGAACGCGTCGTCGCCGAGGAAGATGTTGCCGATGCCGGCGACCAGGATTTTCGGCGCCCCGACTTCGGCGGCGCGGCGTCGCGGGTCGCCGTTCCACGAGCTCGACTTCTTCCGGGACGAAAAAGAAGCGATGGCCGGGCTGGCGCGCGAAACCGAGATCGCGTCCGGGATCCTCGTCGACCACGACGGCGACGTGCACCTGGTTCTCGTAGTCCTGCTCGATGGCCTCGACGGTGGCGATCTTGCCCGCGAGAAACAGGTCCATGGCGTCGCCGCCGCTCTGCGCGGATGCAACCGCACGCGATCGCCGACCGCGATGTCGACGCCGTTGTGCTGCAGCGACATGAGCGGCGCCTTGTCCTCGAGAAGATTGAATTCCCACTCGTTCATCGCGACGACTCCGCAACCGGCCGGAGTCCGCGCAGGACGCCGTGCAGCTTCATCATGTGTTCGTCCGACAGGCCCTCGGTTCGATCCAGCAGCGCCCGCGCGCGCGGATCGGTCTGGCGCGCCTCGGCCTTCTCCGCATCCGTCATCGTGATCACGCGGAGCGCGAGTATTTCGTCGATCTCGGTGCCGTCGAAGAACTCGCCGGCGCTCTCCGGCGCGATTTGCGGGTAGTCGTAGAGGATGATCGGCGAGGCCAGCATGGCGTCGCGCTCGTGCGACTCGCCCACCATGACCGGCCAGAGCCCGATGTTCCGGCATCCCGAGACGGCGGTCTGAAGGTCGCCCGGCGGATCCATGAGCGAGACGAATTCGCCGCCCGATTTCGCGTGCAGGATGGCGTGCGTCGACAGCAGCGAGGGCTTGAGCACGGCGCTGCCGGTCGTCGGTGGTGCGATCGGCGATCTCGGTCAGATTCGAGATGACGACGCGAATCTTGATCAATCCGTCGGCAAGCGTTTCAGCGCCAACCTCGACCAGACCGCGAACCGGGCTGTTGACCTGCCGACTCGGCGCTGAATTCGAACTCGCGTCGGACCGGCGCGCTGACGCATGTCTCCAACCGCGACGTCGAGATGCACATCACGCTCGACCGCTTCCTGCCAACCCGTGGCCGCGGCCGGCTGCTGTCCAGACTCGAACAGGTGCAGGAACCTGACGCGGATGGCGACGACGGCGTCGAGACCCGCGCGCAGGAGACATTCGGTCTGAGTGAACCAGCGTTCGTGCGCGTTGGCTTCGTGCGCGTCGCGCGGGCACGACCACGCCGAAGTTGAAGCGGTGGCGGTTCTTGAGCGCGGACGCGCGGTACGGGTACAGCAGGTAGCCCTCGTAGAGCACCGCGTTGGCGATCTCCTCGACCATCCGCGCGTTCACTGCGGCACCTGTTCTTCCACCAGCGCGAGGACGCGCTCGAGGGCGGCGTCCCAGGTCGGAATGCCCTGCTGCTGTTTGTAGCGATAGAGGCGATCGAAGATGTCGCGCCGGAGCGCGAGCCAGTTGGTGTTCGGGTAGTAGGCGTCCATCAGCTCGCGCCAGGTGGCGACCGGCAGACGGAAGCGGCTCTCCTTCTCCCACGAAATCGGATACACCTGCAGCGATCCGTTGGCGCCCCTCGTAGAAGACCGATCCGCTGAAGAGAAACACGAGCGGCACGTCGCCGTCGGTGAGTCCGTAGAAGTATTTCGTCGCGGCGACGTTGAAGTCGAACGTGCAGGGGACGCTCAGCTCGACGGACGTCGAGTCGACGAATGACGGCACCTGCACGGTGGCGTGGGTCCAGAACATGTCGCGGACCGTCTGACTCCAGCGATCGGGCTCGCCGAACAGGTCGAGCAGCGGCACGGCGTTCGTGCGGTCGTAGGTCCGGCGCGCGGCTTCGATCCGGAGCTGGCAGCGGAGCGCGATGCTGTGGACCGGCTGGTCCGCCGGCTGATTGCTGACGTTGACGCCAAACGCCAGCGTCGGCGTCGCGGCGAACGGCACGACGCTCGCGCCCGTGACCTGCAGCGTCAGGTCAGGCATGCGCGGCCTCGCCTATCTCTTCGGCGCGCGCATCGAGGTCGGCGTAAAAGCGATCGATCGCGTCCCAGACCTCCGCCCCGCCGCTGAAGCCGCGCCATTGGGCGCGGATCAGGCCGACCAGCCGGTAGCACAAGTCGATCGGCACGAGGTAGTCCGTGTCGAGCGTGTCGCTCGGTGCCGATGGCCGACGCGGTTCACCAGCAGCGCCTCCACGTCGGGCTTCAGCGTCCGCACCGGTGAATCGGCGGCCACGATCTCCTCCCACGTGGTGAGCGGCAGCAGCGATTCGGTCGCGCCCGCGGCGCCCGGGTACATCGCCACGACCCGGTCGAGCGGCGTGCTGACGAAGAAAAACGCCATGCCGATCGGGATCGACAAGGCGTCCCATTGCGCGTCGGTGAACACCGGCGCCGCGAGCCGCCGGACGCGCCGGGGCACGCGCGTGAACTTCGCGTTCGGGTTGTCGAACAGGATGGCGCACGCGTCGCACGCGCAGACGAGGCGGCGGTTGACCGGATCGATCAGGTGTTGATGCTGTTCGGCAAGAGCGAGGCCGCAGAGGTCGCAGACTTCGGCGCGAATCGCCGGTCGCGACGTGAACCGGCGAAGCGCGCCCACTGCGGCGGCGGGACCTGAGGTCGCGGCTCGCTCCATCGTCAGGCCGGCGGCATCTTCGGACTGTTGGGATCGATCGGATCCTGCGGATTCACGCGTGTGCTGTCCCGTCCCGTGCGGCCGCCAGCAGGGCGATCGGCCCCGGTCTTTTCGCTGTCGTGCCGGCCTTCTTCGGTGCCTTCGTCTTTCTTGATCTCTTCACCCTTGCGCGCGCCCGGATGGTGCTGCGGGGCAGTGTCGTCGTCGGCTGGGTTGGCCATGGGTCCTCTCCTTGGGTAAGTCGGGTCATCGAGGCGGAGCAGCCGCCGCCTCGGACGGAGTGGTGGGTCGCAGACGAGCGGTGGCTCTTCAGCTGCTGGAGCGAGACGAACGCTTGGGCGGGCGGCGGATCGGCGGTATCGAATTCGAGCTCGGTCAAATCGGGCGCTTCGGCAAAGAGGGCGTCTTCCACCATTTGCCGAATGGTGTCGGCGGACGATCCGCATCCGGATCCAGCCGCAATGCGGATCCGGGCTCGGCCGCCGCCGTTGTCGAGGAGCGCGACCTCGGCCCCGTGCTTGGCGGCGCGTGTCTGAACGCTCTCGATGGCGCGCGCCACCCGGACGTCGAGGGGAATCGGATGCAGATCGTGCAGGAGCAAAACATTGGCGACGAGATCGTCGGCGGCCAACTCGTCGACGATACGACCACCGTCGCCGGCCTTGCCAATCACTTCCAGAACCCTGGCAAGACCGGCCTTGTGGAGATCCAGAAGCGCGCGCACGAGCTCCTGCGCGCGCTCGCGGAGCCGCGGATCGGACGCCTGTTCCAGATCGTGAACGAGCGTCTCGACCTGCTGCATCCGTCGTGGAAACTCTGCGTCCACTATCGCGGCACTCCGAACATCGGCGAATGCATCTGCCGTATCTCCTTGCCGTTCCCCAGATACATGTGCACGCCGCACGGCAGGCACGGATCGAAGCTGCGCACGGCGCGCATGATGTCGATGCCCTTGAACTTGTCGGGGCCGTTCTCTTCGAAGATCGGCGTGTTCTGCACCGCATCTTCGTACGGCCCGGGCGTCCCGTAGATGTCGCGCGGGTTGGCGTTCCACGGCGTCGGCGGATACGGGTGGTAGTTGGCGATCTTGCCGTCGCGGATCACGACGTGGTGCGACAGCACGCCGCGCACCGCTTCGTGGAACCCGCAGCCGATCGCTTCCTTCGGCACCTTGAAGTCGGTCCAGGTCTTGGTCCGGCCCGCGTGCAGTTCCTCGAGCGCCTTCTCCACGAAGTGCAGCGCGCACGCCGCCGCGTAGGCCTGGAAATACGTCCGCGCCCGATCGCGCTCGATGGCGTTGCTCCACTTCGGGATCTTCCACTCGAGCTCCACTTCGGGCAGCGAGGTCGTCTTCGGCAGGTAGATCTTGACGCTCTGCCCGGTCGCCTTGACGTAGCCGATGTCGACGATGCCGGCGAGCGCGGTGGCCCAGAAGCGCGCCAGCGGTCCGCCGCCGGTGTCGAGCGCGAGGTGATCGCCGGTGCGCTTGTCGAGCCAGCGCGGGCACATCACCCAGGTGTAGTTGCCGGCGAAGTCCCGCTTCTGCGGCTTCGGCAGCGTCGTCTGGTTCCAGGGATGGCGGCTGATCGACCGGGTTGCCGAGCGGATCGTTCTTGACGAACATCTCGCCGTCCTGCCAGTCGTCGTAGAACGAGTGGCCCAGCAGGATGCGGATGTTCAGGTTGATGTCGACGAGATCGGTGCGTGACGAGCTCGCCGTCCACGACAACGCCGGGCGTGACGTACATCGCGTTGCCCCAGTCGTTCATGTTCTTGTAGGTGTAGTCGCAGACGTCGGGGTTGTTGAACGATCCCCAGCAGCCGAGCAGGATGCGCCGCTGCCCGACTTCCTCGTAGCCGGGCAGCGCCTCGTAGAAGAAGTCGAACAGATCGTCGTGCAGCGGCACGACCTTCTTCATGAACTCGACGTACTTCATCAGCCGCACGAGGTAGTCGGTGAACAGCTGCACGGTCGGCACCGTGCCGACGCCGCCCGGATAGAGCGTCGACGGATGGACGTGGCGCCCTTCCATCAGGCAGAACATCTCGCGCGTCATGCGGCTCATCTGCAGCGCTTCGCGGTAGAAGGCGCCGGTGAACGGGTTGAGCGCCGTCATGATGTCGGCGATGGTGCGATAGCCGTGCAGGCTGGCGTGCGGCGACTCGGTCTTCTCGGCCTTGGCGCAGACGCCCGGGATTGGTCTCCTTCACCATCTGCTCGCAGAAGTCGACGCCGACCAGGTTGTCCTGGAAGATGTTGTGGTCGAACATGTACTCGGCGGCCTCGCCGAGGTTGACGATCCACTCGGCCATCGCCGGCGGCTTGATGCCGAACGCCATGTTCTGCGCGTAGGTGGCGCAGGTGGCGTGGTTGTCGCCGCAGATGCCGCAGATGCGGCTGGTGATGAAGTGGGCGTCGCGCGGGTCCTTGCCCTTCATGAAGATGCTGTAGCCGCGGAAGATCGACGACGTGCTGTGGCACTCGGCCACGCGGCGCGTGCCGAAATCGATCTTGGTGAAGATGCCGAGGCTGCCGACGATCCGCGTGATCGGGTCCCAGTTCATCTCGACGAGGTTGCTGCCCTTGGTGGGCGTGTCCTTGACGGTTGTCGTTGCAACGGCCATCGCTGCTGCTCCTTTTCGTCGCGCGCTCACGCCTGCGGGTGGTAGCCGGTCGTGAGTTCGGGGCGCGGATGGCGCCACTTCGGTTCCTTGTTGACCGTTGCGTTCGTGAACGAACGCAGTGCGGAGATCGCCTTGCCGTACATCGTGACGGCCGCCGCCGACACGCTTGGCGCCGGGCGGTTCGTCCATGAACGGCATGAACTTGTCGGGGAAGCCCGGCATCGTGCAGCCGATGCAGATGCCGCCGACGTTCGGACAGCCGCCGATGCCGGCCATCCAGCCGCGCTTGGGCACGTTGCAGTTGACGACCGGACCCCAGCATCCGAGCTTCACGATGCACTTGGGCGATCCGTACTCGGTGGCGAAGTCGCCCTGCTCGTAGTAGCCCGCGCGATCGCAGCCTTCGTGCACCGTCTTGCCGAACAGCCACTGCGGCCGCAGCTGATCGTCGAGCGGAATCATCGGCGCGAGACCCGCGACCTGGTACAGCAGATAGAGCACCGTCTCCATGAAGTTGTCGGGCTGCACCGGACAGCCGGGCACGTTGACGATCGGCAGGCCGGCCTTCGATTTCCAGTCCCAGCCCAGATAGTCGGCGAGTCCCATGCAGCCGGTGGGATTGCCCTCCATGGCGTGGATGCCGCCGTAGGTCGCGCAGGTGCCGATGGCGACCACCGCCAGCGCCTTGGGCGCCAGGCGATCGATCCACTCGTTGGTCGTAATCGGCTGACCCGTCGCCGAGTCGGTGCCGACCGCGGCCCAATACCCCTCTTTCTTGATCTTCTCGTTGGGGATGGAGCCTTCGACGACGAGCACGAAGGGATCGAGCTTCCCCTGCCATGCGTCGTAGCAGAACTTCATGAAGTCGTCGCCGCACTCGTAGGCGAGCACGGGATTGTGGAGGTGCACCTTGGGAAGACCGGGAATGGCGCCGAGCAGCACGTCCTCGATGCTCGGCTGCGTCGGCGGCCGTGACCGAGACCGAGTCGCCGTCGCACCCGAGGCCGGCCGTGATCCACACGATGTGCACGTCGGAAACGGCTGGCGCCCTCTGTGTCGATCGGCCGTAGGGAACTTGCGTTGCCATGCGGGTGGCTCCTTTCCGAGCGATTAGACTCGGCCTGCAGCGCACTCACAATCGGGACCGGCCCGGATTAGGTGTAGGGGAAAACTGGATCAGTTCATCGGGGAATCCCCGATAGGACAGGGGATTCGGGGTTCGGGATGCGAGGATGCGGGATGCGATCTAGCTGGGCTTGTTCGAGAGCGACCAGAGGATCGCGTGCTGGACGAGTTCGCGCGCGCTGCGCAGCGACAGTTTTTCCTTGATGTGCGCCTGATAGCTCTCGACCGTCTTGACGCTGAGGTGGAGCTCTTCAGCGATCTGGCGCGTGCCGTGACCCTGGCCGATCAGGCGGAAGACTTCGAGCTCGCGATCCGACAGCTCGGCGATCGGCGATGTGTCGCGGGCGGAACCGCGCACGTACTGCTGCACCACGCGGCTCGCGGCGCGATCGCTCAGGTAGACCTCCCCTTTCAGAATGCGCCGCACCGCCGTCAGCACCCGCGTCGTCGCCTCCTGCTTCATGATGTAGCCGTTCGCGCCGGCGCGAAGCGCACGCTCGGCGTAGGTGAGCTCGTCGTGCATCGACAGCACGAGCACCGGCAGCGCCGCGGATCTGGTGCGGATCGCCTTGATCAGATCCATGCCGTCGGGTCCGTTCAGCGACAAGTCGACGATGACGATGTCGGGCCGCAGGCGCTCGATCGCGTCCAGGGCGGCGCTGGCCTCCTCGGCCTCGCCGCACACTTCCAGATCGGCCTCGCGATTGATCAGCAGCGCCATGCCCTGACGCACGATCGGGTGGTCGTCGACGACGAGAATCCGGTGCTTCCTCGCCGCCGCGATCGTGTGTGCGGTCATCGCTCGGCCTCTCTCGGGTGACTGAGTGGGAACGTGCACGTGATCGCCGTATTCCGCAGCCCGCCGCGATCGATCTGCAGCGAGCCGCCGATCATGTTGGCGCGATAGCGCATGATGTGGAGACCGCGGCCGACGGCGCCGCCCGCCGATTCCGGAAACCCCGTGCCGTTGTCGCGAATCGTCAGGACGCCCGTGTCACCCGCGTCAGCAAGCTCGATCGTCACTTCCGTGGCGTGCCCATGCTTGATGGCGTTGTTCACCGCTTCGCGCGCGAGACGGCACAACTGCGTGGCGGCGGCGACATCGGCCAGCTCGATCGGCGTCGGACATTCGAAGCGGCAGGCGATGCGGAACAGGTCGCCGGTGTCCGCCGCAATCTGCTTGAGCGCGGCGATGAGTCCGAAGCGATCCGAGACGATGGGGAGCAGGCCCCGCGCCAGCTCGCGCGTCGTATTGATCGCCTCGTTGACGAGGTCCACGATCTTGGTCGGCCTCGGGCGATTCGGGCACCTGCCGTTCGACGAGCTTTTCCTCGAGCACCTTGCTCAGGAAGGCGATGCCGGTCAGATGCTGACCGAGTCCATCGTGGAGATCCTGGCCGATCCGGCGATCTTCCTGATCGCCGATCTCGAGCACCGCTTTCTGCAGGCGCCGTCGTTCCGTTTCGTCGCTGCCGGTGGCGATGATGTATTCCGGCGACCCGTCCGGGTGCGCGACGACGGTGCTGGACCAGGCGATCCGCCGGTGGGCACCGGACCGCGTCACCCATGTCGCTTCGCAGTCCACGCCGGCGCTCCCGCTCGCCGCCGCATCCAACGCCGCCCGGAATCGCTCGCGCTCGTCCGGCGCGACGAACAGATCCCAGAGAAACGCGCCTTCCACGTCTTCGGAGCGACGCCCGGTGGTGAGCTCACAGGCGCGATTGAAGCGGACGACGCGGCCGGCGCAGTCGAACACGACGACCAGCGCGCCCACGGTGTCGAGGATCGTCGAGAGCAGGTTGCGCTCTTCCTGAAGCGCCGCTTCCGCCAGCTTCAAGTCCGTGATGTCGAACGCGACGCCCTGGATGAACCAGGGTCGCCCGTCGCGACGCCGCACGATCTTGGCTTCGCATTGGAACCAGACGACGTGGCCGTCCCGCGCGATCACGCGGTAGACCGATCGGAGGGGGTTCCCCGTCAGGAGCATGGCGGCGGCATCCTCGCTCCAGCGTTGTTTCTCGTCCGGATGGATCTGGTCGTACCAGCGGACCGGATCTTCCAGCCACTCCTGCTGCGTGAATCCCAGCGTCGCTTCGATCTGCGGGCTGACATACGCTTCGCCGATGCTGCGATCCAGATACGCCATGAACACGACCGCCGACATCTGCTCGAGGAGCGTGCGGTATCGCGCCTCGAGGATCGGGGCGTGATCCGTCAGTTCCTCGTCGGCCGCCGTGGCGCTCGCCGCCGGGTAGAGACTCGCCAGCAGGCGCAGCGCGTCCTCCGCCTCGCGGAGATCCAGATGACGAGGCGCGATCACCGCCGGGTTCGCCACTGCGGTTCCTTGTTCATGGACGCGATCGTGAAGCGGCGCAGCGCGTGGATCGCGCGGCCGTAGGTCGCCACGGCGTTGGCCGACAGCATCGAGCCGGGCGGCTGATCCATGAACGGCATGAACTTGTCGGGAAATCCCGGCATCGTGCAGCCGATGCAGATGCCGCCGACGTTGGGACAGCCGCCGAGACCGGACATCCATCCGCGCTTGCCGACGTTGCACTGCACGACCGGACCCCAGCATCCGAGCTTGACGATGCACAGCGGCGAGCCGTAGTCGTCGGCGAACTGTCCCTGCTCGTAGAAGCCGCCGCGGTCGCAGCCCTCGTGGACGGTGCGCTCGAACAGCCAGGTCGGCCTGCAGCGATTCGTCGAGCGGAATCGTCGGGCGCGCGGCCGGTCGACATGTGAAGGAGATACAGGAGCGTCTCCGTCATGTTGTCCGGCTGCGCCGGGCATCCCGGAATACACACGATCGGAATGCCCGCGCTGGAGGTCCACTTCCAACCAAGGTAGTCGGGCAGGCCCATGCACCCTGTCGGATTGCCTTCCATCGCGTGGATGCCGCCATACGCGGCGCACGTGCCGACGGCGACCACCGCCCACGCCTTCGGCGCGAGCCAATCGATCCACTGGCAGGTGGTGATCGGCTGTCCCGTCGCGGGATCGGTGCCGAGCGCCGCCCAGTAGCCTTCTGCCTTGTTGGTTTCGTCGGGAATCGATCCCTCGACGACCAGGATGTAGTGGCCCATGCTCGCCGCGTGCGGCGCGAAAGAACGGTTCGAGGAACTCGTCGCCGTTTCTCGGATCCAGAAACGGATTGTGAAGCGTGACCTTGGGGATCCACGGCACGCCGCCCTGGAGCAGATCTTCCAGGCTCGGCTGTGTCGCGGCGGTCATGGCAATGGTGTCACCGTCGCAACCCAGAGCCGGCGGTAATCCAGAGGATGTCGATGTCTGAAATCACCTAGCCCGGGAATCATAGCCGGATCCGGAGGCGGGCATCACCGAGGCCGATTTCGTCGCCGGACTTGAGCCGCACACCTCGGGATCCCCGCGTCACGCTCATCGTCCTCCCCTCCCGCACGATGTGCGTCCCACGCGCACTGCCATCGTCGTAGAGTCGAAATTCCTCGGATCCTGGCTGACGCGTGATGTGCGCGTGCTGACGGGAGACGCTGTGGTTGACCTCCCCCGCTCCCTCGACGAACGCGATGTCGTTGGTTCTGATCAGCCGGCCGTCCGAATCCTTGACCTCGGCGCATCTGCCCAGGTCGATGCGCTCGGCAACGAACACGTAGGTCCGCCGGGCCGCGGTACCGCGAGACACGGTCAGCTCCAATCGCGGCGGTGTCGTTGGTGCGACATCGCTTGGAGGCTCCGGCACCTCGACTCTTGCGAACTTGATGTGGAATTCCGGATCTCGCCAGTTTGCCTGCGCTCGTCCCGCGTAGCTGATGGTGACGGCGACGTCTGACGCGCGACACCCCGAGGAGCGCAGCTTGTCTTCGATCCGCCGGCGCACGCCAGACTCGCCTTCCAGCACCGTGTGCAATCGGTCCCGGATTTCTCGCGACGCCGCCAGCACCGACACCTGGATCGAGTTGAAGGGAAATGCGAACTTTCCGCGGCCGCTCGACTGAATTTCGCGAGCGACCGCGTCGACGATGGCGTGCACGATCTCCAGCGGCTCACGCGGCCCGGACTTCGTGAGCTTCCTGGCCGCCGTGTCGAACCGGCTCGCGATGGTCGATTCGATGTTCCGAACTTTGGTGAGAATGTCCACAGGTCTCTTCACTTGATGAGCCCGGCCGCCGCAGCCGCGGTGACGATCTCACCGGCAGCCGGCGCCGCGCTTGCCGCGCCATATCCTGCGTTCTCGACGATGATCGCAAAGGCGATGTGCTTGACGGCGGTGCCGTACGGCGCAAAGCCGACGAACCAGCTATGTGAGGGTTTGCCCGACAGTTCGGCGGTCCCGGTCTTTCCCGCAATCCGCCAGGGATGATCGCGGAGGCGACGTCCGGTCCCGTCCAGAACGACCTCGCGCATGAAACCCGCGAGAATCCGTGCCGCGTCAGGTTGGAGGAACGCCTCGGTTTTCGACGGCGCGGCGTTCGCATTCCATCTCGTCTCGCGCAGGACGCCGTTCGACGCCGCAGCCGCGGCCACGCGCGCCATCCTCAACGGCGTCGTGACGACGTCCGCCTGGCCGTAGCCCACCTGGGGAAGCGTTTCCGCAACCCGCCGGACCGCGTCGCGCGACGGCGTCAAGGCAATGCCCAATCTGGCTGCGGTGTCGACGAGCGGCTTCGGTCCGAGCTTCACCGCGAGTTGACCGAAATACGCGTTGCACGAGTGGACCATGCCGTCGTGCATGTCGATGGTCCCGTGTGGATGGACATCGAGCACGTCATCGCGAATGGGTCGATTCCAGCCGTTCAACTTCGCGCCGGCGCGGCCATCCGGCAGACGGACGCATGCATACGTCGTATGCGTGAGGCTGCTGTCCTGCCGCAGCGCCGCGGCGGCGGTCACGAGCTTGAACGTGGATCCGGGCGGATACAGCCCGTACCGCGCCCGATCGAGCAATGCCTCTGTCGCGTCGCTCCCGGCTTCCCCATCGGACGCGTCGGGCCTGCCCTGAGCGACGTGACGTCGAAGGGCCACGGGTAGCTGGCGCTCGCCAGCAGGTCGCCGGAGTCCGGCATCGATCACGACCGCCGCGGCACGGCCCGCGGACTTCTTGGCGTACGCCGCCACGATGTCGCTGACTCGATACTGAAACCCGGCATCGATCGTCATCGTCACGTCGCGCGGCTTGTTCCGCAGCGCGGCAACGGCGGGATGGTCCGGCTGGTGCCGGTGCCGGAAGGCCGGCACGATCTCGCGGTAGTCGCGCCGAAGCGTGGCCATCGATTGTCCCGACGCGTTCGTCGTGAGCATCACCGCGCCGTGATCGTCGAACCCGCGCAAACGGTCTTCGGCGTCGCGCTCGGTGTACGACGTGTTCGGCGCGCTCCAGTTGACGCGCGCTCGCACGTCTCCCAGCAGATGAAACGCGCGGCCGCCGAGCGGGTAGCACCGTTCGCCAGGATGCGGACAGACATCGGCGATCGAGACGCCCAGCTTCTGGTACGACTGCCGCGACGCCTGCAGCACGCGAGGATCGTCGGTCGCCAGCGCCACGTGCCGACGGTCGTACACGGTTCCGCGCGGAAGCTGCCGGACGATGTCGACGAGCCGCGGGTTGTACTCGAACCGGCGTCCTCCATCGGCTTGCATGCCGAGATGCGGACGGGCGACGAAGTCGTCGGCGTGCAGGACCTGGACATTGAGCAGCACGGCGATCAGCGCAACCGCGGGCACGCCGAGTGCGGCGCCGAGCCACTTCATCGGAACGCGGAACGGATCGGTGTCATGCGCCGGATGCGGCGCGTTGTGGATCGACGCCAGCATCCCCAGCGCGGCGAAGTTCGCGACCATCGCCGACCCGCCGTAGCTCAAGAACGGCGTCACGACGCCGGTCAGCGGGGTCAGGCCGAGCATGCCCGACGCCATCAGCAGAACCGGAACGATCAGGAACAAGGTCAGGACGGTCGCGAGAAAGAATCCGTAGTCGCACGACGCCAGCCGGCTGATGCGGAAGCCACGGAACGCCACGATCGCGAACAGAACGGCGACGATCGCAAGTCCGACGACACCGAGCTCCTCGCCGATGGCCGCCAGCACGAGGTCGGTGTGCCCGGCGGGCACGTACCGCGTGTCGCCGAGCCCGAGGCCGGTGCCCAGCGAACCGCCGGTCGCGAGCGCCCACATCGCATGCGCCACCTGGTCGCCGCCCGCCGCGGCGTTGTCCCACGGTGATTGCCAGATGCGCACGCGTTCGGCCAGCGTGTTCGACACGTGCAGCCGAAACCCGATGTAGAACCCGAGGCCGAGCAGGCCCAGGCCCGCTGCCGCCATGCCGATCCGGCCGCGCGCCACCGCGTAGGCGGCCAGAAACACGCAACACAACAGCAGCGCCGGGCCGAGATCCTTCTGCAGAAAAAACAGCAGCAGCGCGGCGCCGACGCCGACGAGCACGGGGAGAAAGTATTCAGGACGAGGCAGGTTGATCCAGGCCGGCAGCTGACGATCCCCAACCATCCGCCGGCGCAGCCGGAGCAACTCCCATCGCCGCGCGAAGTAGCCCGCGAGAAACAGCGCGAGCAGCAACCGGGTGAGCTTCCACCGGCTGCAGCGGCCCGAGGTTGACCTTCGCGCTGCTCGCGCCCGGGCCGGAGCCAAAGACGACGAGCAGCAGCGACAGCGACAGCGCGCCGGCGAGCGGCACGAAGCTCAGATCGACGAGCCGCGGGCCGGTGAAGTCGATGAACGAGAGCGCGGCCATGATTCCGAGGCCGAGCGTCGCCGTTTGCGCATATCTGACGAACAGCAGGCTGTCACGCAGCGGATCCGGCCGGCTGACGAGAATCGCAAACCCGATCCCGGTGAGGAGATGGACGGCAGCCAGCAGCAGTCGATCGCCGCTGATCCCACGGAGCCGCCACAGCAGCGCGACGGCATGGAAGCCGAGCACGTAGACAAGCGTGTACAGCAGAAGCTGTGTCCGAAACTCGCCGCGGCTCCGAACCACGAAATGCGGTTTCAACGCGGCGAGATTGGCGGCAGTGATTCGGCCAACGCGAGCAATCGCGCCGACGTTGGGCAGCGCGTCACCGCGGCCACGAACCTCCACGAGATGGCGAAACAACTCGCCAGCCGCGGCGCGCCGTTCGGTCGGATTCTGGAAAGCAGCGGCCAGCGCCGCGTCCAATTCCCCCGGATCCGCGACGCGATTCAGGTCGACGAGGGTGCCGCGTTGCGTGCTGTCAGGCAGATCGAGCAGCGTCAGACGCCCGGCATACGCCAGCACGACGGCGAGGCACACGACGGCGGAGGTCGCGAGCAGGATCCAATCGAGAGGACCCATGCGGCGTGCGAGAAGGGCTGTGCGTTGCGCATCCCGCCGCGCGGCGGTCGTGTAGGTTGTGCCCATTACATGCCGCTGGTCTTCCACGAGAGCTCTTCGAGTCGTTCTTCGATCTGCGTCAGCCCACGCTGAGCGGTCCGCACGTTCCGCGGCACATCGCCGAAGCCGACCGCGTTCGAGTAGCACTCCAACGCACGGCGGTAGGATTCCGCCGCGCGCGTGAGGTAGTCCTGCTCCTGCGGAAGGCCTGCCAGTGTGCGGGCCGTACGCGCGAAGCGTCTCGGCGCGCGCGCGGTAGCCGTCCCCGAGTTGTGCCGTCTCGCGATCGCTCTGCTGGTACCCGAGGCGCTGCGCCTGCTTCAGCGCATCCGCTCCGCGGTCCACATCGTCGAGGCCGTAGATGAAGGTTCGCATCAGGCCGAGGAAGGGATCCGGCCAGTCGGAGCGCAGCTCGGCGGCCTCTCGAAACGCGGTGACGGCTTCGGCGAATTCCTGCTTCGCCTCCGCGGTCAGTTTCTTGCTCAGTCGGGCTTCGCCCTTGATGCGGTGCAGATGCCCATCGCAATAGCGCAGCGCCGCCTTCAGGCGGCTGTCGCCCGGCATCGCCGCCAGCGCTTCGGCGATGAGCTCGCGCGCCGATTTCCATTGCGCTTCCCTGACCGTGGGTTGCGGCGTCCGATAGTTGCTGAAGACGCGCTCCGCCAGAACGTCGGTCTGCTGCGCCAGCGCGCGTTCGAGACCGTCGAACCCGCTTCGCATGCTTCTCGATCGCAGCTCGTCGTACTGCTTCCAGGTTGGCGATGGTCTCGTCGAGCTCCTGTGTCGGCGCCATCGCGGCGAGGCGCCGCGCCATCCGCGACACCGACATCTCGTTTCCAATCATGAGGAGAACGATCGCGACCAGCGCAAACCGCACAAAGCGCGACGGGAAACGCCTCGGGGGTTTCGGCGACGGTTCCGGGAACGGCGTCGACTCGAACGGGAGTGAGGATCGGCGGCGGGACGATCGACGCGGCCGCGCGATCCGGCGCGGATCGCCGCGTGACCACCTCGTCCACCACTTCAGGTCGACGCGTCCGTCTCGTCGACGGCTCGTCGACGGCGCGCGCCGGCCATTGCCCACGCTGCGCTTCGGTCTCGGTTCCGGCCGCGGCACAGGTCAGGTCGTCCCGCATCGCCTTCGCGCTGGCGTAGCGGTCGGCCGGATCGGCGGCCAGCGCCTTGGCGACAACCGCCTGCAACCCGACGGGACAGCCGTGATCCAAGGGGATCGGCTAGTCGACGCGCCAGGATCTGTTGCTCGAGGCGACGCGTGTCGGCCGCCTTGAACGGCCGCGTGCCGCTCACCATCTCGTACAGCAGCACGCCCACGGCCCACAAATCCGCCTGCGCGTCGATGTCGCCGGTATCGAGGCGCTCGGGCGACAGATAGGCAATGCTGCCGAAGTCGTTGCGCGTGACTTTTCGGCTGAGCGACAGCGCCTTGGCAATCCCGAAGTCGAGGACCTTGACCTGATCGCCCTCCAGGATGCGGATGTTTCTCGGTTGGAGATCGCCATGCAGGAGCGATCGGAGCTGGCGGCCATCGATCGTGACCTCGAACGCGTGGGCCGTTTCCAGGAAATCGCACAGCTGCATGCCGATCCCGATCGCCCGAGGCGATGGCATCGGTCCGCCGGCGATCACCTCGGACAGGTTCTGCCCGTCGAGGTATTCCATCGCGATATAGAGGTAGCCATCCTGCGTCCCGTGCTCGTAGACGCGAGGCACATGCGGACTCGCCAGGCAGAACTGCTCCTGCAGTTTCGCTCCCCAGCACTCGGCCTCGAGCGTGCCGTCGGCCTCCTGATCGCGTCCCGTCGCCACCAGTCGCAGCGCGACGCGGCTGTCGGTGCGCGTGTCGGTGGCGAGAAAGACCACCGCCATGCCGCCGCGCCCGATCTCGCGGTCGATCTCGTATGGTCCGATGCGATGAAAGACGGTGCTCATCGGCCGCGGGAACCAGTTGTCCCGGAGGAACGCCGGCCGCCACGGCTCGCCGCTCGATCCCGGCGGATTCCGATTGGCGCCGTGAAAGACATTCCCGGAAAACAGCGGCCGGGCGCCGGCCTCGATGACGATCGTCTCGGCCGCGTGGGTCGCCAGGCCGTTGCGCATGAACACGTTGTGGACGATGCGCGCCTCGGCGCCGGAGCGAATCGCCAGCGCCGCTCCCGGGTTGTCGTGGATGTCGCTGGCCACGACGCTCGGCCGCGAGACGCCGCCGACGTCGATGGCGATCGTCGTGGCCCCCGATGACTTCGACGTCCACGATCGAGAGGTCGGAATTCCTGACCAGCACTCCGGTCCCCAGCGCGCTGGCCGCGTCGCCGAGGATGCGAAAACCGGCTGAATTCGGCGTCCTTGATGTCAGTGGCCACGACCGCCGGATCAGCTTCCGATGCGTTGCCGGGCAGGCGAATCGTCGCGGCGCGCGGAACTCGACTGATGAGACGCACTCCGGTTCTCAAAAGCAGACGTTCGTGGTATTCGCCCGGTTCAACGATGACCGTCGATCCGGCCCCGGCCCGCTGCAGCGCGTCGGCAATCGATTCGGTGGCGCCGACGACGATCGATCGTTCGGCGAGCACGCGTGGGAGCAGGCGTGTCAGGCTGGCGCGCCACTCCGGACGGAGACGCATGGCGGCAAACGCGGCGGCCAGCGCGACGACGACGGCACAGCAGGCT
The DNA here is from genome assembly GCA_963731545.1 of uncultured Acidobacteriota bacterium. Classification (GTDB taxonomy): domain Bacteria; phylum Acidobacteriota; class Vicinamibacteria; order Vicinamibacterales; family CAVVIG01; genus CAVSWN01. The sequence goes on from CAVSWN010000006.1 coordinate 45,848, forward strand.
GATGAGCCCGACTCGCGCAGCCTCGTCTGGGCTTCGCGGCGGCCGGCGAACGTCCGACGCTCTGCGAACTGCTCGCCTTCGACGTAGACAACCGTGATGTTGTCTTTCCCGCCGGCGGCGTTGGCGGCGTCGATCAGCGCGCCGACCACCTGCTCCGGCTGGCCGGCAAGCTCCGCGACCGTCTCGCGAATCTTCGTCGACGCGATCGCGTCGGTGAGGCCGTCGCTGCAGAGCAGCAGCGCGGCGTCGGGTTCGAATGGCGTCTCGTAGATGTCGATGAAATCGGGGTCCGACGGGTCGTGCAGCTCCGAACCGACGTCGCGATACACCTCGTTGCGTCGCGGATGCCGCATCGCCTCGAGCTCCGAGAGCTTGCCGCGCGTCCTCGCGCTCGCCCACCGGCGAATGATCGCGCGTGATCTTGGAGATCCCGTCGCGCGTCAGCTTGTAGAGCCTCGTGTCGCCGACGTGGCCGACCACCGCGCGGCCGTCCTCGACCACCACAACCGTGAGGACGCAGGCCATGCCGCGCCATTCGGGCCTGGTGACGCCGGCGCGGAGCACCTCGTTGTTCGCGATCGTGATCGCCTCGGTCACGCGATCGATGACCGTTCCGGTTTCGCGCTCCAGCCTCGTTCGGATCGTCGTGAGGGCGATGTCGGCCGCTCGCCCGCCGGCGGCCTGGCCGCCGACACCGTCGATGACCGCGAAGATGCCGCGCGAGAGATCGCAGTAGAGCCGATCCTCGTTGACCTCGCGCTGCGACCCGGGATCCGAGTCGGCTGCCGCCCGGATGTCGCGGGTGACCCGGGGCGAGTCCCGGACTAGTCGTGACGCGTTTTGTACAGGACCATACGTACGACGCGACCAGCGCGCAGAGCGCGCCAAGAAACACCAGCCGGCTCCACAAGAGCAGCGTCATCATCACCCGGCTTTGCGGAAATCCAGAAACACCGTGTCGGCGAGACCGATCCGCGCCACGTCCGGCACCGCCGTTTCGGCGCCGTTTTCGCGTTTGCCGCCTTCGACCTCGTCGTACCCGCGAGGCACGTGCCGGCCGTTCAGCGTCGTGCCCAGCGAGCTCAGATCGATGAGAAAGAAGCGGCCGGACGCAACATCGTGGCGAATCCGCGCGTGCTCACGGGAGACATCCGGCGAGGACGCAATGCGGACGTCCACCGGGTACGCGATGCCGCCGCGCCCCACCGTCAGCGACTCCTTGACGACGTCGTAGGAGTGACGGCCGCGATCGTCCTCGTAGACGATCGTCGCGCGAACCGGTGTGGGCGACGCCGCTACGGTCTTGACGTCGCGTGTGTTCCCGCGTCGTCGTTCGCGACCCCGTGCGAACGGTGGTGATGCGGCGGGTGCGTTCGCCCATCCCGAGGTCGGGCATCGACGGCAGCATGAGCTCGGAGTCGACCAGCAGGTCGCCCTCGGCGAGGTCGCCGTCCGGGTCCGCCACGAAGTCCACCTGCCACTCCGAGCCGGCGTTCTGCACTTCGGGGCCGGCTCGACGAATCGAGCGGCCAATCCAGCGTCCCACGCGCGAGCCCCGGTTCAGTTTCTCCAGCTCCTCGCGGAGCGCGCGCGCCGTCTGCTCGCGCAGGATTGGCACGATGCCCTCGAGCCGGCGGAACTCGCTGGGATGGAGGTAGACGGTGTAGCGGCTCGCCGCCAGCGTCGAGTACTTGAGCGGTTCCAGGTTCTTGCGCATGTTGTCGACGACCGCGTCGATGATGTCGCGAGCCGGTCGGCGCGAACTGGCGGGATCGGTTCGGTGCAATGCCATCGGGTGCGCTTGCCCTATACTCGACGCTGACCAGTGTCGCGCGGTTCGCGGCACGAGGTCTTAAGGGATTCCGAAGGATTTCCCAATTTCCTCAGCCGTGAGAGTGCGATTCCCCCCGTTCACGATCGATTCCGACACGAGGCAGCTGAGCCGGGCCGACCGCAGCGATCCGGACGTGCATCTGTCCCCGAAGGCGTTCGACCTGCTCTGCCTGCTCGTTCAACACCGGCCCAAGGTGCTCGAAAAAGGCGTGCTGCATGCGCAGATCTGGCCGGATACGCTACGTCGGGGACGCCACGCTCAATGTGTTGATCGGCGAGATCCGGAAGGCGATCGACGACAACGTCCGCGAGCCGAGGTTCATTCGAACGGTCCACGGCGTCGGATACGCGTTCTGCGGCGCCGTGAGCGGCGACGCGACCGGCGACACGGCGCCGCAGCCGGATGCGCAGCCGATGGTGTGCTGGCTCACCTGGAGGGGCACCACGTTTCGTCTCGACGAAGGCGACAACGTGATCGGGCGCGGTCCACGATGCGCCGTGTTCCTGGATGAGGACGGCGTGTCGCGGAGGCACGCGAACATCCACATCGACGTCGAGCAGAAACAGGTGACGTTGAGCGACCTTGGCAGCACCAATGGGACCTTCGTCGGCCGGACGCGGGTGACCAAGCCGATGACGCTGGAGGATGACGATCGGATCAAGATTGCGTCGCTGGAACTGCGGCTGCGCCTGTGGGCGTCGGAGGACGGGCCCAAAACCAAACGCATTCGTCGACGCACCTGATGGTCTACATCGAAGAAACCGGCGGCGGCCCGCGGACGATCGCGGGCGTGAGCACACGCACCGCGGGGTTCGTCGGCGAAACCCAGCGCGGTCCATCGCAGCCTGCGCTGGTGACGAGCTGGACCGACTTCGAGCGTCTGTTCGGCGGCTATCTCGACCGGCGGCCGTTCAACCGCACCGATCGCATCTTCCTCCCGTATGCCGTCCGCGGCTTCTTCGACAACGGCGGCCAGCGCCTCTTCATCGCCCGCGTCGTCGGCGGCGATCGCCAGCGCGCGCTCGCCGCGCTGATGGCCGTTCCCGACATCTCGATCGTCGCGGCGCCCAACGAGGTCGTGGTCGGCGGACTCCGCGACGACATCATCGACGCCTGCGACGCTCAGAAGGACCGCTTCGCGATCACCTCCGCAGACGCGGGCGTCGCCAACATCGCCGGCCTGGCTCCGCCTCGCGACAGCTCGTACGCCGCCTTCTACTACCCCTGGATTCGCGTCGTCGCCGCACACCGCCCGGACGGTCACCGGCTGATTCCGCCGACAGGACATGTTGCGGGAATCTACGCGCGGGTCGACCTCGAGCGCGGCGTCCACAAGCCGCCGGCCAACGAAGTCGTGCGCGGCATCGTGACGCAGGATCTGCCGAACGGCGCGAAGCCCCTCGAGTTCACGCTCGGCGCGCACGAACAGGACGCGCTCAACCCGCGCGGCGTCAACGTCATCCGCGACTTCCGATCGAGCGGCCGGGACATCCGCGTCTGGGGCGCGCGCACGATGACCTCGGACGCCGTGTGGAAGTACGTCAACGTCCGCCGCTTCTTCATCTTCCTCGAGCAGTCGATCGCTCGAGGACTGCAGTGGGTCGTCTTCGAGCCCAACGCCGAGCCGACGTGGCTCGCCGTCCGGATCGCGATCGAGAACTTCCTGACCACGGTCTGGCGCGACGGCGCGCTGCTGGGCAGCAAGCCGGAGCATGCGTTCTACGTCAAGTGCGACCGGATCGACGATGACGCAGGATGACATCGACAACGGCCGCCTCATCTGCGAGATCGGCGTGGCGCCGCTGAAGCCCGCGGAGTTCGTCGTGTTGCGCTTCATGCAGAGGACCCTGGAAGCAACGACGTAGTGTCCGCCTTTAGGCGGACCGGTGGAGTCCGGCTATAGCCGGACCTGCCGCAAAGCCGGACGCCACGTGCTACTCGTCAACCGCCGCGCGCGCGGACGCAGGACGGTCAACCGCACCCGCTCGAGCGTTCGCGGTCTGACGCCCGCCGGGCCAGCGGCGAGCGCGGCGCGAGCCGCCGCGACGGTTCGGTCATCGATGCGCGTGCTCCCCCAGTTTTCGGCGATGTAATCCCGAAGCTCCTCGATCGTGTCGGCGTAAGTGAAGAAGTCGAAGTCAGCGACACCGTCGATGTCGAACAGCCCATCCCGAACCACCGTCGTCACAGCCGATCCTGCGGCGGCGTGGCGAACAGGCGCATCGCCTCCATCGACCGGGCCGATCGTGCGCCCGCCCATCTGCACCAGCGCGCGCTCTTCGGTTGGATGGATATCCAGAATGCGGCCGTCGAGGACGACCATCGGATGTGCGCGTTTCAGGGCATCGACCATGCCCTCAGTGGGCAGTCATCACAAGGACCATGCGAACACGACGACGTCGACGCTGCGCGGCGGAAGCACCAGCTCGCCGATCCCCACGGCACGCGCATCAACCGTGGGTAGATCGCGAGCGAGCTCCGATACAGCGTCCGCATCCGGATCGATCGCGATCACCGAGGCGGCGAGCGCAGCATAGCGCTTCGTCAGGCGGCCGCTTCCGCAGCCGATCTCCAGCACACGGCGAGACGCGAACGACACGCCCGTTGTAGACAGCGCGGCCGTCTCATAGCCCTCGGGATCCTCAACGATTGCCATATCCTCGACTCTCTCGATTCAGCAGAGATTAACCTGTTCATGGATTGCTGGCCATGATCGTGCAATCCACTGCCTGAGATGCGTCTCAGGGTCCCCGCGTGACCGTCTCGGAAACGACTCGCCCCAACATCCAAGCCGTCATCGAGCTCGAGCGTGACACTCGGCGGGAGCGGACGATTCTCGAGCGACTCACGGACGCCGTTTCGGCGGCCGCCAGCAGCACCAGGTTCATCGTCGTTCATGTCGTATGGTTTGCGGTCTGGGTCGGCTACAACGTCTGGTCGCCTCGTCCGTTCGATCCGTTCCCGTTCAGCCTGCTCACATGGCTGGTTTCGCTCGAAGCGATCCTGCTGACGGGCTTCGTCCTGATTTCGCAGGATCGCATGACGAAGCTCGCCGACAAGCGCGCGCACCTGGACCTTCAGGTGAATCTCCTGGCGGAGCGGGAGCTCACGGCGATCTTGCGGGTCGTCTGTCTCATCGCCGAGAAAACTGGCGTTGATCTGGAAGGATGCGACCCCAACCTCAATCAGTTGCTTGGAAGAACCGACGTCAAGGAACTGAACGACGAACTGACTGAGGAACTGTCGACCGAATCGTAGCGCCGGATCCTTTCGGACCCGAACTCCATGTAGACAGCTTTCCGACGGCCACGTAAATTCTGCACAGCTTAGCTGACAGCGCCCATTTCAAAGCTGAACATTATTCTGTATATCTCTTTTGCTCTTCAATAAGTTCCATTCTTGCGATTGTTGGTATCACAATTGCCACACGCTGCGGCACCCGTGGTGTATCGGGTCGCTCCAGCGACGTCTCTCAACCGCGTGTCTCCCGGGACCAGTGTGATCGACGTGCTCGATCATGTTCTGGACAAGGGAATCGTGATTGATCCGCGCGTTCGTGTTTCGATTGCCGGGATCGATCTTCGTCTCCGGCGAAGCGCAGCGTAGTCGTCGACTTCACGACCCACTTCCATCGCCGAGCGGAAGATCGCGTGCGCGAGGAGCGTCACGATTCCCGCGCCACGACGATCACGAGCGGCAAGGCCTGACGCCATGCATAAAGCAACGCCTTCAACACGTGTGCTCTTCGTGGACGATGACCTGGCCACGCGTGAGGGCTACGTCACGCACCTCATACGTTCGGGCTGCTACGTCACGGCCGCAGCCACAGGGCGCGAGGCGCTCGCGTTCGCGACCGCGTGGGAGCCGAACGTGATCGTGCTCGATCTGGGGTTGCCGGACGTCGACGGATGGGAGGTGGCGCGGCAGCTCAAGGCGACTCCCGCCACCATTGCCATACCGATCATCGCCTTGACGGGCGCTGACCTGCCGCATGAACGCGTCAGCGCGATGCGCGCCGGATGCGAACGCCATCTGGTCAAGCCGTGCGTCCCCGCCGATCTCATCGACGCGATCCAGCGTTGCGTCAGCGAATCCGCCTCCTCGGGGCCGCTCTACGCGACGTGAGGCGCCGTCCGGCGGGCGGCCAGCGTCGACACGGCGACGATGAGCTCGAGCGGATCGATCGGTTTGACCAGGTGCATCTGGAAGCCGCTGGCCAGCGACGTGATCCGATCCTGCGAGCGCGCGTAGGCGGTCAAGCGCGGCGGCCGGAATGCTCCGCAGCGGGTTCGTCCAGCTGGCGAAGCGCGCGGATCAATTGCAGGCCGTCCATGCCCGGCATGCCGATATCGGCCACGATCACGTCGCGGCGGCTGTTGCGCCGGATCGCCTCCAGCGCGGCCGCTGCGGATCCCGACGTCGTGACCGACGCGCCGGCGCCTTCCAGCACGCTGCGCAGCAAGTTCAGCGAGTCGGGCTCGTCGTCGACGGCGAGCACGCGGATCCCGTCGAGGCGGGGAACGGATTCGAGCGCAGGGATCTGGCGGTCGGCCCGCGGCTGCTTTCGCGCGCTCCGGCTCCGGCCGGCGCGGCGTGAACAATCATCAACGGCAGCTTCACCGTGAACGTCGCGCCCTGGCCGGCACCGCCGCTCGACGCCGAGATCGTGCCGCCGTGGAGCTCGGCCAGCTGTTTGGCGATCGCCAGCCCGAGCCCGAGCCCGCCGTGCTCGCGCGAAAACGTCGCGTCCGCCTGGCGGAAGCGCTCGAACACGAACGGGCAGGAAGTCCGGCGCGATGCCGCTGGCCCGTGTCGCTCACCGTGATCTCGACGTGCGAGTTGACCCGCGCCAGCCGGAGCTGCACCTTGCCGCCGCGCGGCGTGAACTTGATCGCGTTCGACAGCAGATTCCAGACGATCTGCTGCAGCCGATCGGCATCGCCCGAGACCGGCGTGCGTCAGCGGGTCGATCACGGTCTCGACGCGGACGCCCTTCGCGTCGGCGGCGGGCATCACGGTGGCGCAGCGACTCATGCAGGATGGCGGGCAGATCCACCGGTTCGACGTTCAGCCGCAGGCGGCCGGCCACGATCCGCGAGACGTCGAGCACGTCCTCGATGATCTGCTTCAGCGCCGTCGCATTGCGTTCGACGACCTCCAACGCCGGCTGGACCTTCTCGGCGGTGATCGTCCGCAGGCGCAGCATCCGCGCGTAGCCGAGGACCGCATTGAGCGGCGTCCGCAGCTCGTGCGACAGCGTGGCCAGGAACTCGTCTTTGAGCCGGCTCGCCTCGTTGGCGCGGGCGTAGGATCGCGCGTTTTCGAACCGCCAGCGACGCGCGCGCGGCCAGCTCGCGCGCCAACCGCAGGTCGTCCTCCGAATACTCGCGGCCGGATTCAGCGCTGACGAACGTGATCGCGCCGAACGCCTTGCCCATGCGCGACCAGCGGCACGCACATGTACGACGTCAGGTTGAGCTCGTTGATGATCCGCCGATGCTCGTCGTCGCGTGCCGCCGCGTCGAGCAACTCCGGCAGGGATCCGGGACATGAATGCGGGCTGACCGGTCCGGATCACATCGTGCACGCCGCCGGGGGCATTGGGATCCGCGGGATAGCGCTCCTCGCAGCATCCGCGCGAACTCCACCTTCTCCGGATCGACGTGCGCCACGGCCAGCCGCTGCAGCGCGCCGCGCTCGCCGACGATGTCGACCGCGCACCAGTCGGCGATCGTCGGCACGGCGAGCTGCGCCACGGCCTTCAGCGTCGCTTCGTAGTCGAGCGAGGCGCTGAGCGCGGTCGCCGGCTTCGGCGAGGAACGTCGCTTGCCGCCGGCGCGTGATCGGCGCTCTCGCGCGCCCGGCGCTGCTCTTCGTACAGTTCCGCGGTCGTCAGAGACGCGGCGGCAAGGTTGGCCAGCGCGGTGCCGACCTGCACGTCCACGTCGCGATAGCGTGCGACGCCGGTGCGAGTAGAACACCAGCGTGCCGGAGCGCTCGCCGCGAATCAGCAGGGGAAACACGATCATCGACGCGATGCCTTCGCGCGTGTAGCGCCTCGCGCATGTCGGCGACCATCGGCGCGGCTGTCGACGTCCTCGCAGATGACCGGCTCGCGGAAGGGTGCCTCGGCTGGCTGCCGGCTTGATCGCGCGGCGATCGACGCGGCGACGCGAACTCGTCCGAGATGCCGAACGATCGGACGATCCGCCACGCGCCGGCGCTGTCGGCGCGCCACAGCGCGTAGCCATCCGACGAGAACACGTCGCGCGCGAGATCGATCGTCGCCGGACAGCACGGCGTCACGTCGGTCGAGCCCAGAATCGATGCCGACGCGACCGCCAGCGCCATCAGGCGGACGCTGCAGCTCCTGGAGCTCGCCTTCGATGCGCTTTCGTTCGGTGATGTCCCGCGCGATCTTCGACGCCCCGATGATGGCGCCGCGCTCGTCGCGGATCGGCGAGACGGTCAGCGACACGTCGACCAGCGTGCCGTCTTTCCGCCAGCGGATGGTGTCGAAGTGCTCGACCCGCTCGCCGCGCGCGGATGCGCGCCAGCACCATGTCTTCCTCGCCCAGGCGATCGGGCGGAATCAGCATGGTGATCGACTGGCCGACCGCTTCGTCGGCCGTGTAGCCGAAGAGCCGTTCGGCGCCCTGGTTCCAGGAGGTGATGATGCCGTTGAGATCCTTGCTGACGATCGCGTCCTCGGACGACTTCGACGATCGCCGCGAGGCGCAGCGCGGCGTCAGGGGGAAGAATCTTCATCGTCTCAGTGGATTGTATGCATTCCGCAGAGCGGTCGGTGTGCGGCTCGCAGCTCAGCAGACAACGCGCACTGCGGTCGACCTGAGCCGCGATTTACCGATAGCTCGGGAGTCGGACCTGTTATGCTGACGAACCATGGCCTCCGAACGCACACCGATCCTCGTGAATCGTCCGGACATTTTCACGCGGTCCGTTTCTACGAGAGCAAGGCGTCGTTGTGCCGGACGGTCGCGGACTTTCTCGGCGAAGGGATTGCGCTTGGCCAGCCCGGGCTCGTCATCGCGACGCCCGAACATCGGGACGCGCTGCTGACGGAACTTCGTTCCCGCCATTTCGACGTCGACAAGGTTCGAGGCCGCCGGGGATCTGCTGCTGCTCGACGCGCGCGACATGCTCGCGGCGTTCATGGTCGACGGGATGCCCGACGCGACCCTGTTCAAGACCCATGTGCCGGCCGCCATCGATCGCCTCTGTCGCGGGCGGAAGGACTGCACCATCCGCGCGTACGGCGAGATGGTCGACGTGCTGTGGCAGGACGGGTTGACCGCCGCGGCGATTCGCCTCGAAATGCTGTGGAATCAACTCGCGATGACCCACGATTTCTCGCTGCTGTGCGGGTACGCGATGGGGAATTTCTACAAGGATGCCGGCATGCGGGACATTTGCGACCAGCATTCGCACGTCATCGCCGCCGAGACCGCGCTGAATCCGCCGTACGAGTCCAGTAGCGCCCTTCACGTTCCGTCGGCGTCAGCTGACCAGAATCCGGGCGGCACCGCGGCGCGCGGCTCACCTTCCGAGAACCTGACGATCGCCGTTGATTCAAGGAAACACGATCGCCCGTAACTTCGTGCACGGATGCAGCGGCGTCTGACCGTCACGATCACCGTCTCCGCGACCGACATGTGCGGCGGATCGCGTCCGCTGCCGCATCGTCTCGGTGACCAGCAACGGCGATCGCCGCCACCGACTGGAAGATCACGGGCGATCTCACTCTCACCCTGCGGGCGCGCGCGTCAAGAAAGGGCCTGGCCGCATCTACACGATGACCATCGAGTGTGCGGATGCGTCGGGGAATGTGTCGACGAAGACGGCAACAGTGACCGTGCCTCGCTAGACGTCGACATCCAGGCGATGAATGTCGCCGAGGATGACGCTGTACGAGAAGGCGCCGATCAGGGCGACCACGCCGACATAGAGTAGCGGGCCCACGAACGACCCGCTCAATTGAAAGGCGATGCCGATCACGAGCGGCGTCACGATCCCGGCCAGGTTCGCGCTGAAATTGAAGATGCCGGCGGTCAGCCCGATCAGCTTTTTCGGTGCGACGTCCGAGACCACGGTCCAACCCAGGTTGGTCATGCCCTGCCCGAAAAATGCAATCGACATGACCAGCGATCACGGCCGCGTTGTTGTCGGCCGGCACGTAGTTGGCGGCGATGATCGTCGACGCGAGCAGCATCCCGCTCACGATCGGCAGCTTCCGGGCCAGATTCGCCGATCCGGTGCGTTTCAGAATCGCATCCGACAGCAAGCCGCCGAGGATCACCCCGATCGACGCGCCGATGTACGGCAGCGACGTCATGAATCCGGCCTGAATGAACGTCATGCCGCGCGCCGTCACGAGGTAGGTGGGAAACCAGGTGACGAAGAAGACCTGTGTCGAATTGCCCCCGAACTGTCCAATAGAGGCGCCCACGATCTGCCGCTTGCCGAGCAGCAGCCGGATATGGCTCCACTTGAACCGCACCGGCTCACCCTTGTACTCGCCGCCGCCGCCCGCCTCGATGTAGTCGCGCTCGGCCTGGTTGACGGCGGTACTCTCGCCGGGGTTGCGATACAGCAGCCACCAGACGACGCCGAAGGCCACACCGAACGCGCCGACAATGATGAACAACCCACGCCAGCCGAACCGCTGCGTGATCCAGAACAGCGGCACACTGAGAAACCCGAGGCCCACGTACTGTCCGAACGAATAGACCGCGTTGGCGCGGGCGCGCTCGTGCTGCGGAAACCACGTCGCGAGCACCCGGCTGTTGGCCGGAAAACACGGCGCTTCGAAAATCCCCACGCCGATGCGCGTCACGATCAGGCCGTTGAGCGAACGCACGGCCGCCATCAGCGCCGTGAAGAGCGACCAGAACACGACGGCGATGAAGTACGTGATGCGCGTCCCGAACCGGTCGAGGAAGATTCCCCCGGAATCTGCAGCAGCGCATAGCTCCACGAGAATGCGGAGAAGACGAGACCCATCTGGGTCGCCGTCAGCCCCAGATCCTTCGTCAGAAACGGCGCGGCGATGCCGAGCACGGTGCGATCGAGGTAATTGATCATCGTCCCGATCGCAATCAGCGCCAGGATCGGAACCCACCGTACGCGCGTTCGCTTCACGTCAGGGTTTCTGAATGGGCGTGGTGGTACCAGGGACGAGCCCGAGGGCCCACTTCATGCGCTTCGAAGTACATCGTGCGCACCATCGGGTTGTCCCAGGTCTCGGCGTCGTGGCCGAGGGTCGAGTAGAACACGCGACCCTTTCCGTAGTCCTTCGCCCACGCAATCGGGAAGTCGCCGTCGGTGCGGTGCACGAGCGGCTTCTTCAGATCGAGGGACGCCGGATCGAGCCGGGCCAGAATCCGCATCTTCCCTCTGGAGAAATCCTTGATCTGATAGTGCTCGTCCTGGATGACGAACGACGGTGGCAGGTGCCGCGTCGCCGGAAACGTGCGATCGTCGACGACGACGCGCGCCTCGACGATGTCCCAAGGGTGTTCGTCGAAGCGGCCGCCGATCATGTCGCCGAACTCCGGCCACGAGAAGAAGCTCGTGATGGCCGAGTGGGCGGCCACGAACCCCTTGCCATCATCTTTGACGAACGCCAGCAGATCCGAGCGCTGCGACGCGGTGAGGTCGATTTCACGAACGCCGAAGAAGAAGATGGCGTCGAAGTAATTCAGGTTCCGCGCCAGCGGCGTCACGCTCGACGCGATGCCGATGTTCGCCGGAAAGGCAACCGGCTGACGAGTGATCAGCTGCGAATCGGTTCGGATGAAGGTGTCGTAGAGTCCGGACTCCCACCCAAGCCGTTCGATCGTCGCGATGGCATGTGAGATCGAATCGTGCTGGTACCCGTTCCGCACGTCAGCCCAGGCGAGAACGTGCTTGCGGGCCGGCGCCGGCGGAGAGCCGGACTGGTTGTCAGCGCTGATGTGGACGAGCGCGAGGACAACGAACGCAGGGCCCAGCGTGGCTAGCGCGGCGCGGCGTCGCCCTCGGTCAGACCGAGCGACCACTTGATGGCCTCGAAGTACATCTGGGCGACATCGCGGTTGTCCCAGTCTTCGGCCTCGTGACCGAGGATCGAATAGAACACGCGGCCTTTGCCGTAGATCTTGGCCCACGCCAGCGGAAAATCGCCGTCCGTGCGCTGCAACAGCGGCTTCGGCGAGCATCTTCGCCACGTCGAGGCGCGCAGCACGCGGATCTTGTCGCGCGAGAAATCCTTGATCTGATAGAACTCGTCGACGAACGGGAACGTCGCGCGGGAAGTGGCGCATCGCCGGAAACGACGGATCGTCGATGACGATCGTGCCGCTGGCGATGCCCCACGGGTGCTCGTCGAAGCGGCCGCCGAGCAACTCGCCGAACTCCGGCCACGAGAAGAATGCGGTCGCCGCCGAATGCGCGGCGACGAACCCCTTGCCGTCGTCCTTGACGAACGACAGCAGATCGGCGCGCTGCTGCGCGTCGAGCGCAACTCGCGATGCCGAAGAAGAAGATCGCGTCGAAGTATCGACAGGTTGCGGACTTGAACTGCTCGCCGGCGCGATCCCGTCGGTCATCAGCGGATGCTTGGTGATGAGCTGCGAGTCGGTGCGGATGAAGGTGTCGTAGGCGCCCGGATTCGTGGCCCAGACGCTCGATCGTCGCGAGCGCGTGCGAGATGGAATCGTGCTGCGTAATGCCGTTGCGGACGTCGGCCCACGCCAGCACGCGCTTGCGCGTCCGCACTGCGAGCAGGGCCTCCTCGCCCGCCGCGCCCACCTTGCCCGCGTCCTCCGCGCCGGCGGCTGCGCGGCCGCCGCCGTGCGCGGCTTGCGGCAGCGCGAACGCGAGAATCTTCGAGCCGGGCGCCGCGCCCAGGAAGCTGCCGCCGCCGGCGGCGACGACGACATACTGACGGCCGTCCTTGCCGAGGAACGTCATCGGCGTGGTGTGCGCGCAGGCGGGAAGCTCGGTCTCCCAGAGCTGCTTGCCGGTTCGCGACTCGAACGCGCGGAAGCGGCAGTCGATCGTGGCGCCGATGAAGATGACGCCGCCGGCCGTGGCGATGCTGCCGCCGATGTTCAGCGTCCCGGTCTTGTCGAACCCCTTCGCCTTCAGCGACTCGACGAACCCGAGCGGCACCTTCCACGCCACCTCGCCGCGGTTCACGTCGAGCGCGACCAGCTCGCCGAACGGCGGCGCCGAGCACGGAATCTTGTTCTCGGGATTCCAGAACCGTCCGACCGCGCCGCCCCACGGGCTGCGGCGCACCCACGTCGGTCGGACCGCCGCCGCGCGCGCGTGCCCTGCACCATCTTCGCGACCTGGCCGATGTTCATCACGCTGGTGAACGCGAGACCGAGCGTCGGGTCGTAGGAGAACCCGTTCCAGTTGCCGCCGCCGAGCGTGCTCGGAAACGTCAGCATGGTGCCCGTCGACGCCCGGCGGCGTGTACGGGCCGTTCGTGTACATCGCGTTGGTGTCCCAGAGCTCCTTGCAGTAGGCGGCGTGCTCGGGCGTCAGGGAGTAGAAGTCCTTCGCGGGATCGAACGTGTTGCGCGCCAGCGGCGCGCGGCTTCAGCGGAAACGGCTGCGTCGGCCAGGTCGCCTCGCCGGGGACGGTGCTCTGCGGCACCGGCCGCTCTTCGATGCCGAAGATCGGCTCGCCGGTGACGCGATCGAAGATGAACACCAGCGCCATCTTCGTCATCACGGCGACCGCGGGAATCGTGCGGCCGTTGCGCTTGACGTCGATCAGCGTCGGCGCCGCCGGCATGTCGTAGTCCCAGATGTCGTGATGCACCAGCTGCTGGTGCCACTTCAGCTTGCCGGTCGTCGCGTCGAGCGCGACGACGGAGTTGCCGTACAGGTTGGCGCCTTTGCGATCGCCGCCGTAGTAGTCGGACGTCGGCGAGCCGATCGGCGCGTAGACGATGCCGCGCTCGGTGTCGATGGTGAAGAACGACCAGACGTTGGTGCCCGATCGGTTCTTCCAGCTCTCGCCTTCCCACGTCTCGACGCCCGGCTCGCCGGCGCGCGGCACGGTGTGGAACGACCACAGCAGCTTGCCGGTTCGCGCGTCCCAGCCGCGGATGTCGCCGTACAGACCAGAGCTCGGCGACTGCTCGCCGTTGTTGCCGCCGGTGATGATGATGTTCTTGTAGATCGACGGCGGCGAGGCGAGGCTGAAACCGCCGTCGACGTCGCCGCGCACGCTGGCCTTGAGATCGACGGAGCCGTCCTCGCCGAAACCGGCGGCCGGCTTGCCGCGCTCCGCGTCGACGGCGAGCAGACGATCGCCGGCGCCGCTGAACAGGCGCGGCGGCGTGTCGCGATCGCCGGGCCAGTAGGCGACGCCGCGCCGGCTGACCGTGGCCGGCGCGGTGTATCGCCAGATCACCTTCGCGGTTTCCGGCTCGAGCGCGATGATGTCCTTGCCGGCCGTGACGTACATGATGCCGTTGATCACGAGCGGCGTGACCTGCAGTGCCGTTCACGCCGGTGTCGAACGTCCACGCCGGCTGCAGCGTGGCGACGTTGGCCGGCGTGATCTGCTTGAGCGGCGAGAAACGCTGGCCGCCCGCGTCGTGATCGTGCGACGGCCAGTCGTTGACGTCGGCGGCGAGCACGAGGCGGCAAGAACGCAAAGGCACGCAGAGGCACGCAAAGCGCAGTGCGTTCACGAGTCTTCGCGTCTTTGCGGCGCTCGAGCGAGCCTTTGCATCCTGACTCAGCCTAGAACGTGAACTTCAACGCGAACTGCATGATGCGCGGATCGCCGGCGGTCTGGATCTGGCCGAAGCTGCGCGCTGTTCAGCGACGTGACCGGCGCGTTGAAGTTGACGTGGTTGATCACGTTGAACACTTCCCACCGGAACTGCATCGTTCTGCGACCCCGCCAGCTTGAACGTCCGCGTCAGCGCGAAGTCGTTCTGGAACTGCGACGGGTTCACGATCGTGAACGGCGCGAGCGTGCTGTAGGTGCCGGTCGCCGGCGACGTGAAGGCCGCGCGATTCAGAGTACGCCGGCGGCCCGCCGGTGCCGTACGGGATCGTCGAGAATCTGCACCGCGCGCTGGCCGCCCGAGACCGGTCAGCGCGTTGTCGACGCCGGTCGTGATGCTGGACCGGTTGCCCGACTGCCACCGGACGATCGGCGACAACTGCCAGTCGCCGAAGATCGCGCGCAGCGCCGTTGTTGGCGAAGGTCCGGCGTCCGCACGACCAGCCGAGACGTTCGACGACGTGGCGGCGATCCGACGAGCAGTACGCGTAGTCGAGATCCGGGTTGGCCGGGTTGACGATCGTCGGCCCGGTGATCTCGGTCGTCGCCGGATCGCTCATGCACTTGGAGATCGTCCAGTTCGACGAGCACGCTGAGGTTGTTCTTCAAGCGGCGCTGCAGCGACAGCAGCACCGCGTCGTAGTTGGCGCGGCCGGTGTCGTCGAGCTGACCGATCGTGCCGTAGAACTGCCCCTGCGCCGGGTTCTGCAGGAAGAGGACGCGGCGCTGGTTGATGTTGCCGGTCGTCGCGCCGGGGCCGAACACCGCCGGGTTCAGCTCGGTCGCCCGCCACAGATGGCTCGAGTGGTTGCCGAGATAGCTGGCCGCCGCCAGCCAGTCGCCCATCTGCCGCTGCACGCTGACGTTCCACTGCTGGAGCGACGTCGGCTCCAGTTGCAGCGGCGTGTTGACATACACGCCGAACGCCGGGAACGGCTGCGTCGCCCACCCGTCGTTCAGCGCCGGGAACGGATTGCCGCCCGGGTAGCCGAGATACGGATCGGCGAATCCGCCCGCGCGGATTCGAGATGGTGATCTGCGCGCCCCACGGCGGGTTGTTGGCAAAGCGCGTGTTGAAGAACAGGTGCGGCGTGTCGTAGAAGACGCCCCACGACGCGCGAACGCTGGTCCGCTCGTCGCCGTTCGGCGTCCAGACCACGCCCGACGCCGCGGCGCGAACTGCGCTATCTTGCCGAACGTCGTCGCATCGCCCGGATACCCTTCGTCGCCGGGGAAGATCAGGCCGGCCGGCGCCTGCGGGATACACCGTGCTGCGCACGTTCTGATCGAACCGCGCCTGGTCGAAGTGGCTCACCCAGCGAGTAGGTGTTCTTGACCGGCAGGAACGGCTCCCAGCGGAGCCCGAGGTTGACCGTCAGGTTCGGGCGGACCCGCCAGTTGTCCTGCACGTAGGCGCCGAAGTAGTCGCTGTGGTCGTAGTCGTAGACCGGGATTGCCCTGGAGGAACCCGCCGCTCACGATGCCCAGCATGAAGTCGGCCAGCGACAGGCCGGTCCCCTGGCCGTTGAAGGTGAACGGCGCCGTTGGTCGGCCGGTTGTTCAGCGTCTCGATCCGCGAGTGGATCCAGTTGCCGCCGACCGAGAACTGGTGCGCGCCGCGAATGAAGTCGAGGTCGTCGGCAATCTGCCAGCCCTTGGAGTTGAAGTAGCCGGGATTGGTGGCGCCGGCGCCGACCGCGAAGCCGTTGCCGGTGACGCTGACGCCGACGTAGCCGGGCACGCAGGCTGAAGACCTTGCCGCCGAGATCGGTGGCGCTGAAGTACTCCGGCAGCGGCCGATCGTTCAGCGTCCGGTTGAACGTGACGTGCAGCGAGTTGAGCGTCGACGCCGACAGCACCAGGTTGTGGCCGACGACCAGCGAGTGCGCCTGGTTGTTCTGGCCGGTCCGGCTCAGCGTCAGCACGTTCTTGCCGTCGTAGGTGGCCGGGTTGTCGTAGACCGCGTAGAAGTAGCGCGCGAACAGCGTCTGGTTCGGGTTGAGCGTGTAGTCGACCTTCGCCAGCGCCTGATGCTCGGTGCTGTTGTTCGGGATGCCGTACTGCAGCCGGCCGCACGGATCGGTCGACACCGGCACGTGCTTCAGGAAGTTCAGCGCCACCGGGCTGAGGCGCGACGGGTCGATCCGGTTGTTCGACGAAGCCGCCGGTCAGCGTGACGCTGACGGCCGCCGTTGCACGCCGGCGACGTGAACGCGGTGAAGTCGCCGTTCAGCATCGCCTGCGTCGGCACGAAGCTGATCGTCGTCGCCGGATTGCTCTTCTCGATGCGCCCCTGGTAGCCGCCGAAGACGAACAGCTTGTTCTTGACGATCGGCGCGCCCAGCGTGCCGCCGAACTGGTTGCGGTTCAGGCTGTCGCGCTGCCGGCGCGAAGAAGTTGCGCGCGTTGAAGCGGTAGTTGCGGATGAACTCGAACGCGTCGCCGTGGACCTGGTTCGTGCCCGACTTGGTCACGAGGTTGACCGCCGAGGCCGCGTGGTGGCCGTAGCGCGCCGGCAGCGCGCTCGTCTCGACCTTGAACTCCTGCAGCGCGTCGGGAAACGGCGTCGGCAGGTTCAGGTTGTTGAACGGATCGTTGTGCGTGCCGCCGTCCATGATGTAGGTGATGCCGTTGGCCTGGCCGCCGGCCACCGAGATCGTCACGGTCGGGAAGTTCTTGTTGGTGTTGAGGTCGCCGGCCGGCGCCGACGTCGCCAGACCCGGAGAGGAAGATCAGCTCGGTCGCCTGACCGGCCGTTCAGCGGCAGCTCCATGACGCGCTGGTTGTCGATCACCTGGCCGACGCCGGTGTTCTTGCGTTTCGACCAGCGTGCGTGTTCGCGGTCACGGTGACCTGCTCGCTGATCGCGCCGACCGCCAGCGTGACGTTGATCTCCGGGTTCGATCCGACCTGCAGCACGATGCCGTCGCGGACGTAGGTGTTGAATCCCTGCAGGACCACTTTCAGCTGATACGGGCCCGACCGGCAGGTTCGGCAGCGCGTAGGCGCCGTCGGCGCCGGTGAAGACCGTCCGCACCATGCCCGGTGTCGGTCTTGGTCACGGTGACTTCGGCGCCCGGAATCGCGGCGCCGGTCGAGTCGCGGACGACGCCGGACAGCTGCGAGCCGGCGACCGCCTGCGCCCACGCGGTGCCGGCCGCGACGAGGACGACGCAGAACGACGATCACGAGCGAGCGTTCGAAACAGTCTCACCATTGTACCTCCCTGACGAGACCGACATTTCTGTCGCGGGCCGGCACGTTAGCACCCGAGCTGACGCAACCCAACGGAGTTACGGTGCTGTTACCGTAACACACCTGTTCGAGCACGGCCGCGGAACGTAATAATCCAGCCACTCGAATGGACCCCTGGCGCACCGCCATCGTCGACGCCGGCCCCGACGCACATCAGGGTCCGAGGACATGACGTCCTCGACCTGATGCAGCAGTCGACGTTCACCGATCTGATCTTCCTGCTGCATCACGAGCGGCTGCCGTCGGCCGGCGAACGCCGGCTGGTGGACGCCATCCTGATCGGCGTCGCGGACCACGGCGCCGGCGCGCCGTCGTGCGCCGCGGCGCGGCTGGCCGCGTCCGGCAATCGCGCAGTCGCTGTCTGCGGCCGATCGCCGCCGGCGTGCTCACGATCGGCGACGAGCACGGCGGCGCCGGATCGGGCTGCATGGAGCTGATCGCGGCCGGGCTCGACCGCGCGCGCCGCGACGGCGCTGTCGCTCGACAGCCGTGGCCGCGCGCTCGTCGACGAGGCCAAGGCGACGCAGGACGCGGCTGCCCGGATTCGGCCATCGCGTGCACTCGACGATCGATCCGCGCGTCGCCGTGCTGTTCGGCGCTCGCCGAAGAGTCGGGCCTGGCCGGCGACGGCATCCGCTTCGCCCGCGCGCTCGAAGACGGCGATTCGCGAGCGGATCAAGCCGATTCCCGCTGAACATCGACGGCGCGCTCGCCGCCATCCTGGTCGATCTCGGGCTTGCCGCCGATGGTCGGCAGGCTGCTGTTCATCGTCGGCCGCGTCGCCGGGTTGAGCGCGGAGGTGCTCGAGGAACACACGCGCGAGAAGCCGATGCGGATCAAGATTCCCGGTCGCCTACGACGGCGTTCCGCCGCGCCGAGAGACGGACGAGTCGAGCCATGGCAGTCGCCGTCAGCACCGACGCGCAGCGATCACGCCCGAGGAACAGGCGACCGCGCAGACGCTGCTGTCGAGCGCGCACGCGCGGCGATGCGCGGCCGTCGACGACTACGACCAGGCGGCCGTCGATCGGCTGTGCCGGCGGTCGCGTGGGCCGGCGGCAACGAAGCGACCGCGATCACGCTCGCGCAACATGAGCGTCGACGAGAGCGGCATGGGCAGTCCGCGAGCCGAGGCGCCGCGCCAAGGTGCTCGGGCATTCTGCGCGACGCGCTGCGGCAGAAGAGCATGGGCGTCATCGAGGAGATTCCGGACAAGGGCATCGTCAAGTACGCGAAGCCGGCCGGCGTCATCGCCTCGCTGATTCCGGTCACCAGCCCGTACGTGACGCCGATCGGCATCGCGATCTACGCGATCAAGTGCAAGGACGCGGTGATCTTCTCGCCGCATCCCGGCAGCCGGAAGACGACGAACGAGACCGTGCGCGTCATGCGCGCCGCGCTCCGCAAGCTCGGCGCGCCCGAGGATCTGCTGCAGTGCGTCGAGCGGCCGAGCATTCCGCTCGCGAACGAGCTGATGGCACCTGCGACCTGACGATCGCGACCGGCGGCCCGGCGATGGTGAAGGCCGCGTACGGCTCCGGCAAGCCGGCCTACGGCGTCGGCGCCGGCAACGCGACGATGGTGATCGACGAGACGGCGGACATCGTCGAGGCGGCGCGCAACACGCGCATCAGCAAGACCAACGATCACGGATCCGGCTGCTCCGCCGACGGCAACCTGCTCGTCGACGCGTCGATCTACGACGCGTTCCTGCAGCAGCTGCAGGCCGAGGGCGGCTATCTGGTCAACGAGCGCGGAGAAGGCAGCTGCTCGAGCAGCGCCTACTGGGACGCCGAACGGGCACCGCACGCCCGACACGATCGCCCGCGCCGGCGGCGGCCGTCGCCGCGACGCGCCGGCTTCGCGATCCCCGACGACAAGACGTTTCTCCTCGTCGAGGAGCGGCACATCGGCAAGGAGCACCGGTTCTCGACCGAGAAGCTCGGGACCGTGCTCGCCGATCTTCAAGTACGACGGCTTCGACATGGCGCTCGACATGGTGCGCCAGATCTTCGAGACCGGCGGCAAGGGCCACTCGTGCGGCATCTACTCGTTCGACGACGACCACATTCACCGGCTGGCGCTGGTGGCGCCGGTCAGCCGGATCATGGTGCGGCAGGTGCAGTCGAGCGTCGAACGCCGGCACGTTCACCAACGGCATGCCGATGACGTCGAGCATGGGCTGCGGCGTCTGGGGCGGCAACATCACCAACGAGAACATCTCGCTCAAGCACTACATGAACGTGACCTGGGTGAGCCGGCCGATTGCCGGAGGATCGGCCGTCCGAGCAGGAGCTGTTCGGCGAGTTCTACAACAGCGAAATCTTCTAACCGATCACGCTGGGACGACCGTCATGAGCACAGTTGCGCCTGCACACCGATCGAGCGGACCGAGCAGCGCGACGCGAGCACGCGGATCGCCGCGTATCAGCTGACCGAGTACCTCGAGCGCCTCGGCGTCGAGGTGATCTTCGGCCTGTGCGGCCACACGATCATCGCGCTGCTCGACGCGCTCGGGAAGAGCCGCATCCGGTTCGTCTCGACGCGCCACGAGCAGATCGCCGCGCACGCCGCCGACGGCTACGCGCGCGCGACCGGCAAGCCCGGCGTCGCTGCTCACGCATCTCGGCCCCGGCCTGACCAACGCCTGCACCGGCGTCGCCAACGCCGCGCTCGACTCGATCCCGATGGTCGTGATCGCCGGCGACGTGCCGTCGCACTACTACGGCCGCCACCCGCACCAGGAAGTCAACCTCCATCAGGACGCCGACCAGTTCCAGATCTACCGGCCGTTCTGCAAGCGCGTCTACCGCGTCGATCGCGTCGAGGATCTGCCGCGCATCATGGAGCGCGCGTTCCACCTCGCGCAGACCGGCCGGCCCGGGCCCGGTGCTGGTCGACGTGCCGATGGACATCTTCTCGGCCGATCTTCCGGTCGACGCGTTTCAGAAGGTGCCGGCGCCGATCGCGCGGCCCGACGATCGACGCCGCGACACGGCGGCGCGGATCGTCGACGCGCTCGCGCACGCCGAGCGGCCCGTGCTGTACGCCGGCGGCGGCGTGCTGTCGGCGCGCGCGACGACCGGAGCTCGCGGCGCTGGCCGAAGCGCTCGAGGTGCCGGTCGCGCACACGCTGATGGGCAAGGGCTGCCTGCGCGAGGATCATCCGCTGCTGCTCGGCCAGACCGGCTTCTGGGGCACGCCGATCTCCAACGAGACGTGCCGCACCGCCGACCTGATCGTCGCCGTCGGCACGCGGCTCGCCGAAGCGAACTCGAGCTCGTGGGATCCGCGCTTCACGTTCTCGATTCCGCCGACGCGCCTGATGCACATCGACGCCGACGCGGCCGAGATCGGCCGCAACTATCCCGACCGAGCTCGGCGTCGTCGCCGACGCGAAGCTGGCGCTCGGCGCGCTCGCGGCGGCGGCGCGCGGCCAGAGCGCACCGGATCGCGCGGCCGCCTGCGCGACGAGATCGCGCGCGGCCGGCAGGCGTTCGCCGGCGAACTGGGATCACCAGTGGAGCTCGGATCAGTTCCCGATGCGGCCCGAGCGCATCCTCAGCGAGCTGCGGCAAGGCCGTGCCCGAAGACGGGTTCATCGTCACCGACGTCGGCTGGAACAAGAACGGCGTCGCGCAGCAGTTTCCGATCACCGTGCCCGGCACGTTCATCACGCCGAGCGGGCTGGCGACGATGGGGTTCGGCCCGGCGGCGGTGCTCGGCGTCAAGATGGCGCATCCGGATCGCGCCGCCGTGTCGCTCGTCGGCGACGGCGGCTTCAGCGCCAATCCGTCGGTGATCGCGACGGCGATGGAAGCCGAACTGCCGGTCGTCTGGCTGGTGATGGACAACGCCGGCTTCGGCACGATCGCCGGCCTCGAATCGATGCACTACGGCTGGAGCTTCGGCTGCATGTTCGAGCGCGGCGGCAAGCCGTACCGCGCCGACTACGCCGCGATGGCGCGGGCGTGCGGCGCCGCGGCGTGATGATCGAATCGGCCGACGAGCTCGGGCCCGGCGCTGCGCGAGGCGCTCGCCTCGGATCTGCCGACGGTGATTCAGGCGCCGATGGAAAACGCGCCGACGCCGACGCCCGGGCACTGGGACATCAACGACATCTACCGCAAAGGCGAATAAGCGAAACCGCCGCGGTAACATGGCGCGCGATGGCCAGCGCCGACACCGCCTCGCCGCGCCGATCGGGACGCGCGACCAGCACGTCCGCGATCAGCTCAGCGCATTCTCACGCAGCGCGACGTTCCAGCAGGCCGATCGGCTCAAGCGGTTCCTGACGTTCATCGTCAACGAGGCGATCGCCGGCCGCCAGCCGAGCTCAAGGAATACGTCATCGGCGTGCAGGTGTTCCGCAAGGAAGACGCCTTCGATCCGCGCACGGATCCGATCGTCCGCGTGCAGGCGCGGCGCCTGCGCGCCAAGCTCGTCGCTACTACCGCGAGGAGGGGCGGACCGACGAGTGGATCGATCGAGCTGCCGAAGGGCGGCTACGCGCCGGTCTTCAAGCGTCGCGAGACGCCGGTGCTCGTCAGGCGATCGATCACCGCGGCGCTCGTCAGCCGCAACACGATCGCCGTGGTTCCCTTCGCCGACCACAGCGCGACGCGCGATCTCGACTACTTCTGCAAGGGCCTTCGCGACGAAATCGTGCATCATCTCGCGCGATTTCCGAACCTCCGGATCCTCGCGCCGGAGCGCCGCGGAAACCGAGCGGCGCGCTCGTGATCAACGGCAGCGTGCGGCGGTCGGGCGATCGGCTGCGCATCGCTGCGCAGCTCATCGACAGCGCCACCGGCTGCTACCTGTGGTCCGAATCGGTCGACGTCCGATCTCGACGATGCCATTCGGGGCGCAGGAACAGGTGGCCGAACGCATCGTCAAGAAGCTGGAAGCGGAGATCGGCGATCGCGGACAGTCGGCGTCGGCCGCGCGGCGGCCCACGGAGAACCTGGCCGCGCAGAATCTGTACCTGCAGGGCCGCTACCACCTGAATCAGCGCACCGAAGAAGGGCTGCGGAAGGCCGTGGACTTCTTCGAGAAGGCGCTGGTCGAGGACGGCGCAGTACGCGCTCGCGCACAGCGGGCTGGCCGATGCCTACGGCCTGCTCGCCCACTACGGCGTGCTCGGGCCGGCCGACGTGTGGACGAAGGCCGCGTCCAGCGCGGCGCCGGCGGTGATGCTCGACGATCACTCCGCCGAGGCGCACACGTCGCTCGCGCACGTGCAGGGCGACGCAGGACTGGGACTGGGCCGGCGCCGAACGCGAGTTCCAGCGCGCCATCAGCCGCCAATCCGCGCTACGCGACCGGCGCATCACTGGTACGCGATGTCGTGCCTGGCGCCGCTCGGCCGGCTCGACGAAGCGCTGCGACGAGATGATGGTCGCGCAGTCGCTCGATCCGGTGTCCTCGATCGTCGCGCGCGACCTGGCGGTGATCCATTTCTACCGGCGCGACTTCGAGACGGCGCTCGAGCAGTGCGACCACACGATCGAGCTCAACCCGCATTTCGCGCCGGCCTACTGGATGCTCGGCGTCATCCAGGAGCAGCGCAAGGACTTCGACGAATCGGCGGCCGCGTTCCAGCGCGCCGTGCACCTGTCGCCGCAGACGCCGCGCATGCACGGCGCGCTCGGCCGGACGTTCGCGCTCTCAGGCAAGCGCAAGCTGGCGCTGGAAGTGCTCCACAAGCTGGAGGCCTACGCGCAGCGAGCGCTACGTCTCGCCGCTGGAGTTCGCGTGGATCCAGTTCGCGCTGGGCGACAACGACCAGGGGTTCAGGTGGCTCGCGAAGGCCGGCGACGATCGCCCGTTCGATATGATCTCGCATCAAGGTCGATCCGCGCTTCGATCCGCTTCGCGACGACCGCCGTTTCGCAGCCCTCGCCAAACAGCTGCACGTCGAATAGCCGCACGCGTGCCTCAGTCGCGCCGGTTGCCCTTGAATCGCAGCAGAAACAGAAAGAGATTGATGAAGTCGAGGTAACCCATCATCCTCCGGACCGACCCCGCCGCCTAGCGTGTCTTGCGGACTGTAGAAGCCTCATCCGCCGGCGGCTGATAGTCCGGGACGTGATTCACAATCGGCTTGATCGTGCGCAAGTACGCGTAGACTGCTTTCAGATCCTCGTCAGTCGCGTTCCGGTAGGCCGGCCAAGGCATCGGCGGATTGATCGGTCGTGACACCCCCATGTGTCTGCCGGTGCGGATCGCGTTGACGAACATTTCTTCCGTCCAGATGCCGAGGCCAGTGTTCGTGTCCGGAGTGAGGTTGAAGGTGTAGCTCACACCCCACGGCCCGCTGAACGCGGTGTTCGTGCCCAGCGCGGACCAGACAAATGGCTCGGTGCCCTTCACGTTGGCTATCGGACCGATCTCCTCCGGATGACCCGACAGAAATCGCGTCATGTCGGGCTCCGGACCTTGCGGGCCCATCTTCCACGGGGTGTGGCAGTCGTTGCACCCCATGATCTTCACCAGATATTCGCCTCGTTGAACGACATGCTCCGGCGCCGGTCCGCGGGCGGACTCCCGGGTCCCGCCCTTCAGGGTGACGATGCCGATGCCGGCGCTGGAAAGCGCGATGACGATTGTGTACAAGATGGTCCGCTTCGAAATTCGATACATGCCTGTCCCTCCTGTGAGGCCTGCTTCCTCTCGCTCCTGAACGCGACATCCGCGCTCGAACCCCGCAAAACAGGCGTCCGGCGTGATGCGGGAAGGGGTTGGACAGTGGCAGTGCAAGTCGAGTATCGAGGAGGCGAATGGTCGTGCGAAGGGTTCTGAGCGCTTTCTGGAACGACGTGCGCCATACCGTGCGCGCGTACGGGCGGACGCCGTTCTTCACCTTCGTCGCCGTCGCGACATTGACGCTCGGCATCGGCTCGACGACCACCATTTTCAGCGTGCTCGACGCCGTGGTCCTGCGTCCGCTTCCGTATCCCCAGCCGGCAGAACTCGTGGCGATCGCGCAACTTCAGCGCGACACGGGCGCGCTGCTCCCGGTGTCGCCGCCCAACTACTTCGACCTCCAGGAACAGAGCCGCGTGTTCGTTCACGTCGCCGCCTACGGCACGCCCAGCGTCAACATCTCGGGAGCCGGCGGAGAACCCGAAAAGATCCTGGCCGCCAGCGTCTCGCACGACCTGTTCGCCGTGCTGGGTGTGGCGCCGGCAATCGGTCGAGCGTTGACCGCAGACGACACGGTGCCGGGTGCGCCGCGAGTCGCCGTGATCGGGCATGGACTCTGGCAGCGACGATTCGCCGGCGATATCGCGGTCCTTGGACGCGAGCTGCTCCTCGACAATGCCCCAACAGTCATCGTCGGCGTCATGCCGCCGGCGTTCGATTTTCCGGCTCGCGGCACGGACCTGTGGATCCCGCTTCGCCTGTCACGCACGCAACCGCCGAACCCGGGCATCCCCGCTGCCGCGTATCGCGAGTACCGCATTCTCTCGGTGGTCGCGCGGCTGCGGCCGCGCGTTCCGCTGGACGCCGCCCGACAGGAAGTCATGCGTCTGGGAGATGCGCTCGCGCGCGAGTATCCCGCCGCCAATCACGGTCTGACCATCGCCGTCACCTCGCTTCGAGACGATGTGGCCGGGCCGGCTCGCGCGGCTCTATTGATCATGTTCGCCGCCGTCGCATGCCTGCTGCTCATCGCATGCGCCAACGTGTCGGGTCTGATTCTGGTCCGCGCCGCGGCCCGATCGCGCGAGCTGGCCGTCAGGCGCGCCATGGGGGCCAGCCGGGGCCGTCTCGCCGGACAGATGCTCACTGAAAGCGCCGTCCTCGCCGCGGCCGGTGGCGTCTGCGCGCTGCTTTTTTCGAGCTGGGCGCTCGACGCGTTCGTGTGGCTGGCGCCGGCCGGGATTCCCCGCCTCGAAAACGTGCATCTCGACTTCAGGGTCGCGGCGTTCGCGATCGCGGTCGCGACCGCGGCGGGACTGCTGTTCGGACTCGTGCCCGCGCTGCAGGTCCACCGCCGCGTCGAGCAGGACGCGCTTCGAAGCGGCGGCCGCGGCATGGTGACCGGGGCCAACCGCCGAACGCGTCACGCGCTGGTCGTCGTCGAGGTCGCGCTGTCGACGATGCTGCTCGTCGGCGGCAGCCTGTTGATTCAGAGCTTCGTCCGACTGAGCCGCGTCGACACCGGGCTCCGGCCGGCCGCTGCCGTCGCCGTCGATCGGATCGAACTGCCGGGGAGAGCGCAGCCGAGAAGCGGCGCATTCTTCGATCAGCTGCTCGCCCGCCTTCGCGACGCGCCGGGGATCGATGCGGCAGGCGCAACGATCGGCGTGCCGCTCGACCCGCGCGGGCGCTTCTTTGTCGACGACAGTACGTTTTCAATCGCGCGCCGCCCGCCGGCGCCGGTCGGTCAGCGGCCGTCGGCCGCGCTGCACGTCGTGTCAGGCGACTACTTCGCGGCGGCGGGCATTCCATTGAGGCGTGGTCGCGCATTCGATGCGCGCGATCGGAGCGATGCGCCAGGCGTCGTCGTCATCAACGAGGCGATGGCGAGGCGGTACTGGCCGAACGAGGATCCGATCGGCCAGACGCTGACGCACGATCTCACGATCCTGCCGGACCAGATGGCCACGCGGCAGGTCGTCGGCGTCGTTGGCAACGTCCGCCATTTCGGTCTGGACCAGCCGTCGGAGCCGCAGATGTTCATTCCTCATCTCCAGATGCCATGGCCGTCGATGGCCCTGGTGCTGCGGACGTCACTTCCGATCGAGCGCGTCAATTCGATCGTCAGGGAAGCCGTGCATGGACTGGACGCCACGCTGCCGGTGCCGCCGGCGCGGCGCATGGACCAGGTCATGTCCGATGCCCTCGGTCAGCCGCGTTTTCGCGCGTGGCTGGTCGGCCTGTTCGCCGGAGCCGCATTGCTTCTGGCGATGGTTGGACTGTATGGAACGATTGCGTTCATGGTCCACCAGCGCACACGGGAACTGGGTCTCCGCATGGCCCTCGGCGCGTCGCCGCAACAGACGATGCGTCTCGTGCTGTCGTTCGGCTTGAAGCTGGCCGGCGCCGGCGCGGTGATCGGACTGATCAGCGCCGTGGCCGCTACTCGTGTCCTCGCGACAATGTTGTTCGGAGTCGGGCCGACCGATCCGGCAACATTTGTCGTCGCGCCGCTGAGCGTCGTCGTCGTGGCCGCCGTGGCCTGCTATCTCCCAGTCCGCCGAATCCGCCGCATCGAGGCATGGAAAGCGCTCAACGACGAGCTCGCATAACGGCCCGCCTCCGCGTCGCGATCCGTACGCAAAAAAGCCACGCGCCGTATACCGGCGCGTGGCAGCTTCTGCGATCCGCGCAAGAACCGCTCCAGTTGGGGTCTGATCCGGATCAGACCCCAGCTGGCAGATCAGCCCAACTCGATGTTGACGTTGCTCGACAGGAGGTTGAGCCCGCCCGAGATTTCGCACTTCGCCAGCAGGTTGTTCAGCATCCCGCCCGCGACGTTCTCGAGATCCGCGTCCGACAGCTCGCCGTCTTTCTGGACGTAGGGCACCACCACGTACATCACGTCCGGCGTCTCGACCACCGACTTCACTTGCACGCTGCCGAGGCTGGAGCCGAGCTGCTTCTCGAGCACCATCTTCGGATCGTTGATCAGGGCCTCACGGTACCTGGGTATTCGACCGCGAAACGCGCCAACAGGTCATGCAACTGTTGACGGGTGATCGTCAGGGATTCGCCCATTGTTCTCACTCCTGGTTGCGACGCGCTTGGCGTCGCGGGTTGTTGTTGGTTACTGGTTAACGTCTTACCGCTCGTGCCCATTGACAGAGCAACCGCCCTGCCATCGCGTTTTTACGCCTGTTTTCGTGAATCGATGCGAAAGTCGCGCGGGAGTTCGCGTGGGGACTCCAGGCATTGGAGCCGGGCCGCCGAGCGACTTGCGGCAGGACTCCAACTATGATCGTCATCCGTGGCGGATGAACCTACTGACGGCGTCAACACCCGGGTGGCTGAGCGGCCTGTACCGGTGGTTGAAGGGCACGCCCCTGGCGCCCGGAGCGGGAGGCGCTGCCGGCGACGACTCCCCGAGCGGCTGCCATCGCGGATCGCACACTACGCGATTGTCCGCAAGCTCGGCGCCGGCGGGATGGGCGTCGTCTACCAGGCCACGACGAGCGCCTGCAGCGCACCGTCGCGTTGAAGATGATGCTGTCTCTCGGCACGACGAGACCGCACGCAAGCGGTTCTGGCGCGAGGCGCGCGCGGCGGCGAGCGTCAACCATCCCCACGTCTGCCAGATCTACGAAGTCGGCGAAGAGGGCGGCAAACTGTTCATCGCCATGGAGCTGCTCGAAGGGGAGCCGCTGACCGAGCAACTCGACGCGGCCCGCTCAGCGTCGACCAGGCGGTACCGATTGCCGTCGACATGCTGGCGGCGCTCGGCGCGATCCACGCGCGCGGCATCGTCCATCGCGATCTCAAGCCGTCGAACGTGTTCGTCACGCGCCATGGCGTCAAGCTGCTCGATTTCGGACTGGCCCGGCACGAGGTGCAGACGCCGATGGATGCGACGCCGCGGCCTGACCCGCACCGGCATCGTGATGGGGACGCCGCGCTACATGGCGCCCGAGCAGGTGACCGGTGAACCGTCGATGCGCGCAGCGATCTCTTCGCCGTCGGCGCGATCCTGTTCGAGATGCTGGCCGGCCGTCCGGCGTTCATGGGCCGCACGGTGGCCGAGATCCTCAACGCGACGCTCACCGAGCAGCCGCCCGCGCTCACCGGATCGCCGGCCGTGGCGGCGGTCGACCGCGTCATTCGGCGCGCGCTGGCGAAGAAGTCCGGCGGGCCGCCCGTCTCCGCCGAGGCGATGGCGGAGGAGTTGAACGCGGCTTGCGCGAGCATCGACGGCCACGACCCGCGAGCGATGGCGCAGCCGCTCACGCGCGTCGTCGTGCTGCCGTTTCGCATGCTGCGTCCGGATCCCGAGATCGATTTTCTGGCCTACAGCTTGCCGGACGCCATCACGACGTCGCTCGCCGGGATCGGATCGCTGGTCGTGCGATCGAGCGCGACGGCCGCGCGCTTCGCCGGCGATGCGCCGGACATCAAGGCGCTGGCCGCCGAAGCTGACGTCGATCGCGTGGTGATGGGCACACTCCTTCGCTCGGGCGACCAGCTGCGCGCGGCGACGCAGCTCGTCGAAGCGCCCGGCGGCACGCTGCTGACCTCGCACACCGTGCAGTCGACGCTCGGCGATCTGTTCCAGATGCAGGACGACATCGCGCGGCGGGTGGTCGAGGGGCTGGCGCTGCCGCTCGCCGGCGAGCGGACGCGCCAGTCTCGCCGGATGCCCCGCACAATCCGCCCGCCTACGAACGCTATCTCCGGGCGAACGAACTGGCGCGGACCTATGACGGGATGGTGAATGCCCGATCGCTGTACGAGCAGTGCCTCGAGCTCGACCAGAACTTTGCGCCGGCATGGGCGCATCTGGGCCGCTGCCATCGTGTGATCGGCAAATTCATCGACCCGACGCCCGACAGCGACCGCCGCGCCGAGGACGCGTTCATCCGGGCCATCGCGCTTGAACCCGCGGCTCTCGATCGCGCACAAGTTCTACGCGAACCTCGAGGCCGAGACCGGCCGCGCCGCGACGCCATCGTCCGGCTCCTGAGCGAGGCCACGCGCCACGGCAACGACCCCGAGCTGTTCGCAGGACTCGTCCATGCCTGCCGCTACGCGGGCCTGTTCGAGGAGTCCCTGGCCGCGCACGCCGAGGCGCGGCGGCTCGACCCGAACATCACCAGCTTTCAGCAGACGCTGATGATGAACGGTGACATCGATCGGCTGGTCGGCTCGACCCCGAGCGTGCGCCGGCGGCGATGACGGCATCCGGGTCATCGGCCTTGGGATGGCGGGCCGGCGCGACGAGGCGGAGAGAGCTGCTGGCCATGATGCGCAGGCAGCGCGGATCCAGACATTCCAGAAGTGGACGTCACACCTTGGCGC
Organism: uncultured Acidobacteriota bacterium; assembly: GCA_963731545.1. GTDB lineage: Bacteria > Acidobacteriota > Vicinamibacteria > Vicinamibacterales > CAVVIG01 > CAVSWN01. The sequence continues at coordinate 75,751 of CAVSWN010000006.1, forward strand.
CTGGCTCGATCGTCGAATCGAGGACATGAGTCCACCTGGCGTCGATCAGTTGTTGAAGATCTTCGACGATCCCGAAACCATCTTTCAGGAGGGGTGCTGCTCTGCGACGTCGGCGAACATGTGCGCGGTCTCGAGTACCTGCAGCGCGCCGTCGCGCGAGGATATTTCGTGGCGACGCTCGCCCGGTGGCCGCAATTCGATGCGCTTCGCGGCGAGCCGGCATTCCGGACGCTGCTCGCCGAGGCCGAAGCAGGACGGCAGCAGGCGCTCGACGCGTTCCGAGAGGCCGGCGGCGAGCTGCTGCTCGCGCGCTGAGCGCCAGCGGCAGAACGACGATCGTCACGTCACGACACGAACGTCGATGGGGCTGGGGGTATGATCGAAGGTTGTGGCAGACGACCCTGTTGACGTCCCGACCACCGGGTGGCTGGGCGGCCTGTATCGCTGGCTGAAAGGCGCCCCGCCGCCGCCGGGATCGCCGGCAGGCCCTTCCGGCGATGAGTTCAAGAACGCCTCCCATCGCGCATCGGCCACTACGCGATCCGCCGCAAGCTCGGCGCCGGCGGAATGGGCGTCGTGTATCAGGCGGACGATGAACGGCTGAAGCGCACCGTGGCGCTGAAGATGATGCTGTCGCTCGAGCAGGACGAGACGGCACGCCGGCGCTTCTGGCGCGAGGCCCGCGCGGCCGCCGGCGTCAACCATCCGCACGTCTGCCAGATCTACGAAGTCGGCGAAGAAGGCGGCACGCTCTTCATCGCCATGGAGCTGCTCGAAGGCGAGCCGCTGTGCGATCACCTCAAACGCGGCCCGCTGAGCGTCGAGCAGGCGGTGCCCATTGCCGTCGACATGCTGGCGGCGCTCGGCGCCATCCACGCGCGCGGCATCGTCCATCGCGACCTCAAGCCGTCGAACGTGTTTCTCGCGCCGCCACGGCGTCAAGCTGCTCGACTTCGGGCTGGCGCGGCCCGAAATGAAGACCTCGCTGGATTCCGACGACGGCCTGACCCACGCCGGCACCGTGCTCGGACGCCGCGCTACATGGCGCCCGAACAGATCACCGGCGACACCGTCGATGCCCGCACCGACCTGTTCGCCGCCGGCGCGATCCTGTTCGAGATGCTGGCCGGCCGGCCGGCGTTCAGCGGCCGGACGGTCGACCGCGGTGCTCAACGCCACGCTGACCGAGCAGCCGCCGGCGCTGGCCGGCTCCCCCGCTGTCGCGGCGGTCGACCGCGTCATCCGGCGGGCGCTGGCGAAGAGGCCCGACGGACGTCCCGTTTCCGCCGAGGCGATGGCGGAGCAGCTGAGCGGGCTGCGCAGCCTCGACGGCCACGACCCGCGCGCGATGGCCCGCGCGCTGACCCGTGTCGTCGTGCTGCCGTTTCGCATCCTGCGTCCGGATCCGGAGACCGACTTTCTGGCGTTCAGCCTTCCCGACGCCATCACGACGTCGCTGGCCGGCGTCGGATCGCTGATCGTGCGATCGAGCGCGACCGCGGCGCGCTTCGCCGGCGAAGCTCCGGACATCAAGGCGCTGGCCGCCGAAGCCGACGTCGATCGCGTCGTCATGGGCACGCTGCTCCGATCGGGCGATCAGCTGCGCGCGTCGACGCAGCTGATCGAAGCGCCCGAGGGACCGTGCTGACTTCGCATACGGTGCAGGCGCCGCTCGGCGATCTGTTCCAGATGCAGGACGATATCGCGCGCCGCGTCGTCGAGGGGCTCGCGCTGCCCTCGCGGGCGAGCGCGCGTCCGCGCCCGTCACTCCGGACGTCCCCACAACCCGCGCGCGTACGAGCTGTATCTCAAAGCCAACATGCTGGCCCGAAGCTACGACGGGATGGGCGGCTCGCGCGCTCTACGAACAGTGCGTCGAGCTCGACCCGAAGTTCGCGCCGGCGTGGGCGCATCTCGGCCGCTGTCATCGCATCATCGGCAAATACATCGACACGACGCCTGACAGCGAGGCGCGCTCCGAGCACGCCTTCAACCGGGCGATCGCCCTGAACCCGCGGCTGTCGGTCGCGCACAAGTTCTACGCAAATCTCGAGGCCGACACCGGCCGGTCGGTCGAAGCGATGGTCCGGCTCCTGAACGAGGCCACGCGCCACGGCAACGACGCCGAGCTGTTCGCGGGACTCGTCCACGCGTGCCGCTATGCGGACTGTTCGACGAGTCGATCGCCGCGCATGCCGAGGCCCGGCGGCTCGACCCGAAAATCGCGACCAGCTTTCTGCAGACGCTCCTGATGAACGGCGACATCGACAGGCTGCTGAACGTCGAACCCTCTGACCGCGTGCCGGCGGAGGCGACGAGGGCATCCGGGTGATCGCTCTGGGTTTCGCCGGCCGCCTCGACGAGGCGCGGCGAGCTGGCAAAGATTGGACAAGCCGCGCCGAACCAGACCTTCGAGTGTGGAAGGCCACCTCGCCGCCTGGCTCGATCGCTGGCCCGTCGGACATCGTCACGACGCTGGAATCGTTCCCGTCGTTGAAGATCTTCGAGGATCCCGAGGCGATCTTTCAGGAGGGCTGGTTCTTCTGCGACGTCGGGGACTACGCCCGCGGCCTCGAATACTGCAGGAGGCATCGGCACGCGGATATTTCCCCGCCGCCACGCTGGCCAGATCCGCAATTCGACGCGCTGCGCGACGACCCGGCGTTTCAGAAGCTCGTCGCGGACGCCGAAGCCGGACGTCAGCGTGCGCACGAGGCATTTCGGGAGGCCGGCGGCGAGCGTCTCCTCGCCCGGTGAGCGCCGGGTCAGGCGCCATGAAGACACTGGCGCGCGAGCGTGACACGGCGGAAGTCCTCCGTCGTCTGCGATCGCTGCGCCAGGACAGCGTCGCCCGCTGGGGCCGTATGTCCGCCCACCAGATGGTGTGCCACTTGAGCGACGGCTATCGTCTGCTGACCGGCGAGCTGACCTCGCCGCCTGTCGCCACCCCGCTTCCGCGCCCGATCATGAAAGGGATCGCGCTGTACGGCCGGTCCGGTGGCCGGCCGGCATCCCGACCACGCCCGACCTCGATCAGGCCAGCGGCGGCACCAGACCCGCGGACTTCGCCGCGGATGTCGCCGAACTGGAAACGCTGCTCACGAAGATCGCAGCCGAGCGGAGCGGCCGCCTCGCCCGGACGCCACCCATTTTCGGCACGATGTCGGAGTCGGCGTGGCTAAGATGGGCGTACTGCATGCCGACCACCACCTCCGTCAGTTTGGCGTGTAGGAGGCAATCGGTGTAGCGCGGGGCTTTCAGGGATTCAAGAAACCTTCGGCTGATTCGTCTCCCACCATGCCCGCGCCAGTTCCGGCGTCCACTCGTTTTCGACGAACACGGCCGCGAGCCGGCGCGACAGTTCGCGCGCGGTCTGCGGGCGGTCCGACGGATCCTGGCCAGACACGCAAGCACGATCGCATCGAGATCTTTGGGAATCGGCAATTCTGTGTGTATTGACGGCGGGTCCGGCACCGCCTGCGCGTGCTTCATGAGGAGCTGCATCGGGGTGTCGCCGGTGAAGACGAGTTGTCCCGTGAGCAGCCAGTACGCGAGGCAGCCGGTCCCGTAGATGTCGGTTCGGTGATTGACTGGCCGTCCTCCCAGCACCTGTTCGGGAGCCATGAACGCCGGTGTGCCACGCACGACGTGTTCCGCGGTGAGCGCTGTGAGGTCCGCTGGCCCCTCGGCAGTGCCTGGCTCGTGAATCGCCTTGACGATGCCGAAGTCCAGCACTTTGA
>CAVSWN010000007.1:0-186070 GCA_963731545.1 uncultured Acidobacteriota bacterium
GGGCTTGCACGCCTATCTAGTTTTGAGAGAACCGGCATACGGTTCTGTGAAATTTCTTTTGTCCGGCTCTCCTTCGCCGGGCAGAAGCGAAGAATACCTGGGCCTGTAGCTCAGCTGGTTAGAGCACACGCTTGATAAGCGTGGGGTCAGTAGTTCAAATCTACTCAGGCCCACCAGCCTTTGCTCAGGCGGCGCTCGCTCGGGAAGGAGCAGCGGCGCAAGCCTCGGTTGGCAAACCAGCGAGTCGAATCAGCGGAAGTTGTCCGCCTCGTGCCTAGCACGAAGATGGACCACTTGAAGGAGCGTTTATTGAAATTGGGTCGTGCCTGGCGCTAGGAAGGAATGAATCCGGGAAGGGTTCCCCGGATGAAGCGTGGACGTCGTCGTTGCTGACTTCCTAGATTCCTTCCCGCGCGAGACAACAAGCACACCACAGTTCAATACGGGGAATTAGCTCAGCTGGGAGAGCGCCTGGTTTGCAACCAGGAGGTCACCGGTTCGAGCCCGGTATTCTCCATCAGCTTTGTTGGGAAGCGAAAGGAGACGAGGAAGCCTCGCGGAGAAACCTAAGAGAGGCTGGGAAGTATTGGCATACATCCCCAGCGCGGCATGTTTCTTTGAAAAGTTTTACGTGGGCTATCTCGCAACGTCATAAGTTGCGACGCGCTGAGAAAGCGAACGAAAAAAGTGAGGCTGAGCTGACAATCGAGGGAGCGGAGCGGGGCTTTGGGGCCCCGCGAGTGAAAAGCGAGCGGGAACGGGGCGGAGCCCGGAGCGAATAATCTTTGACAACTGAATATCCTGCAAACGGTAGTTTTTTCCGACTACACACACGCAGTGTGCATGGAACTCACGCGGGTACTTAGATCTCGGTCTTAAGGCCTCGGCTGAAAGAGCACGGGTCGAGCCGAGAACGAAGTCAGTCGGCGTAAGTTTTTCGAGTTCTTATGGTCAAGCTACAAAGGGTGTACGGTGAATGCCTTGGCACCAAAAGTCGATGAAGGACGTGGTAAGCTGCGATAAGCCCCGGGGAGCCGCAAACGAGCTTTAACCCGGGGATTTCCGAATGGGGAAACCCCCTTGGTTAATCCCTAAGGACCTCCGCTGAATCCATAGGCGGACCGAGGGCAACGGAGGGAAGTGAACCATCTCAGTACCTCCAGGAACAGAAAACAATAGTGATTCCGCTAGTAGCGGCGAGCGAACGCGGAACAGCCCAAACCTGGGGGCATGCATCCGGGGTTGTAGGGCCCGTCTGGCTTCAATGCCGGCGAGTGAGCAACCAGTCAACTAGTTGAACGATCTGGAACGATCGGCCATAGACGGTGACAGCCCGGTAAACGACAGATGACTGGCTCGCTGATGGGTTCCTGAATACCGCGGGACACGTGAAATCCCGCGGGAATCTACGAGGACCATCTCGTAAGGCTAAATACTCTTTGGTGACCGATAGTGAACCAGTACCGTGAGGGAAAGGTGAAAAGAACCCCTGTGAGGGGAGTGAAATAGTACCTGAAACCGTATACCTACAAGCAGTGGGAGGGCTATGCCGGAGCTTGCTCCGGAATGCCTGACCGCGTGCCTTTTGCATAATGAGCCGGCTAGTTATTCTCAGTGGCAAGGTTAAGCGCAAGCGAGCCGGAGCGAAAGCGAGTCCTAAATGGGCGAAAGTCGCTGGGAATAGACGCGAAGCGAGGTGATCTATCCTTGGCCAGGGTGAAGCGCGGGTAACACCGCGTGGAGGCCCGAACCGGTGTTGGTTGAAAACAGCTCGGATGAGCTGAGGATAGGGGTGAAAGGCTAATCAAACCTCGTGATTGCCCGTTCTCCTCGAAATGCTTTTAGGAGCAGCCTCGGGAGGTCGGCGTTGGTGGTAGAGAACTAGATGGACTAGGGGGCTTACCAGCTTACTGAATCCAACTAAACTGCGAATGCCAACGACACGTATCCCGGGAGTGAGACGGTGGGGGCTAAGCTTCATCGTCGAAAGGGAAACAGCCCAGACTATCGGCTAAGGTCCCTAACTTTGTGCTAAGTGGGAAAGGATCCGAAGACGCTCAGACAACCAGGAGGTTGGCTTAGAACAGCCATCCTTTAAAGAAAGCGTAATAGCTCACTGGTCAAGCGGCTTTGGGCCGACAATCCACGGGGCTTAAGCACAAGACCGAAGCCATAGAATTAACACGTCCTGCGGGAAAGATTTTGGTAGAGGAGCGTTCTCACAGCCGTGAAGCCAGACTGAAAAGACTGGTGGAGTGGTGAGAAGTGACCCTGCCGGCATAAGTAGCGATAAGAGAGGTGAGAATCCTCTCCGCCGTAAGCCTAAGGTTTCCTGAGGAAGGTTCGTCCGCTCAGGGTTAGTCGGGTCCTAACGCGAGGCCGAAAGGCGTAGCGGATGGATATCTGGTTAATATTCCAGAAGTACTAGAAGACGTTATCACGATGGGGAGACGCAGGAGGCTATGCGAGCCTACGATTGGAGGTGTAGGTTTAAGCCTGTAGGGGGATCCGCTTGGTAAATCCGGTGGGTCATTTTTCCCTGAGGGGCTATAGCGAGAACCGTAAGGTTCATAAAGTCGCTGACGCCACGCCGCCCAGAAAATCCTCTAAGGAGTCTTTTGGGTACCCGTACCGCAAACCGACACAGGTAGGCGAGGAGAAAATCCTCAGGTGCGAGTGAGAACCCTCGTTTAGGAACTCGGCAAACTCACCCCGTAACTTCGGAAGAAGGGGTGCTCCGTTAGCGTCAGCGGCCTCGCGCCGCGAAGCGTGAGGGAGTTGCAATAAAGAGGCCCAGGCAACTGTTTACTAAAAACACAGGGCTATGCTAAGTCGAATACGACGTATATGGCCTGACGCCTGCCCGGTGCCGGAAGGTTAAAGGGAGAGGTTAGCCGCAAGGCGACGCTTCGAGCTGAAGCCCCGGTAAACGGCGGCCGTAACTATAACGGTCCTAAGGTAGCGAAATTCCTTGTCGGGTAAGTTCCGACCTGCACGAATGGCGTAATGATCTGGGCGCTGTCTCAACGAGGGGCACTGCGAATTTGTGGTACCGGTGAAGACGCCGGTTGCCCGTGGCTAGACGAAAAGACCCCGTGCACCTTTACTACATCCTAGTAGTGAATGCTGACGTGTTATGCGCAGGATAGGTGGGAGACTTTGAACCCGGGCTCTCGGGCTCGGGGGATGGCGCGCGACAGTGCGTCCAGGAGAAATAGCGTAAGTCCGAGTTTCTTATGGTCAAGCTACTAAGGGTGTACGGTGAATGCCTTGGCACCAGGAGTCGATGAAGGACGCGGTAAGCTGCGATAAGCCCCGGTGAGCTGCAAACGAGCTTTGACCCGGGGATTTCCGAATGGGGAAACCCTCTCTGGCTAATCCCGGAGAATCCCGCGCTGAATCCATAGGCGCGTGGAAGGCAACGCAGGGAAGTGAACCATCTCAGTACCTGCAGGAACAGAAAACAATACAGTGATTCCGCTAGTAGCGGCGAGCGAACGCGGAACAGCCCAAACCATCGTGCGTGCACGGTGGGGTTGTAGGGCCTGTCTGGCTTCAATGCCAGCGAGTCAACAACCAGTCGACGAGTCGAACGATCTGGAACGATCGGCCACAGACGGTGACAGCCCGGTAGACGATAGCGACTGGCTCGCGACAGGTTCCTGAGTATCGCGGGACACGTGAAATCCCGCGAGAAACTACGAGGACCATCTCGTAAGGCTAAATACTCCCTGGTGACCGATAGTGAACCAGTACCGTGAGGGAAAGGTGAAAAGAACCCCTGTGAGGGGAGTGAAAAAGTACCTGAAACCGTATACCTACAAGCAGTGGGAGGGCTATGCCGGAGCTTGCTCCGGAATGCCTGACCGCGTGCCTTTTGCATAATGAGCCGGCTAGTTATTCTCAGTGGCGAGGTTAAGCGTAAGCGAGCCGCAGCGAAAGCGAGTCCGAAATGGGCGACAAGTCGCTGGGAATAGACGCGAAGCGAGGTGATCTATCCTTGGTCAGGGTGAAGCGCGGGTAACACCGCGTGGAGGCCCGAACCGGTGTTGGTTGAAAACAGCTCGGATGAACTGAGGATAGGGGTGAAAGGCTAATCAAACCTCGTGATTGCCCGTTCTCCTCGAAATGCTTTTAGGAGCAGCCTCGGGAGGTCGGCGTTGGTGGTAGAGAACTAGATGGACTAGGGGGCTTACCAGCTTACTGAATCCAACTAAACTGCGAATGCCAACGACTCGTATCCCGGGAGTGAGACGGTGGGGGCTAAGCTTCATCGTCGAAAGGGAAACAGCCCAGACTATCGGCTAAGGTCCCTAACTTTGTGCTAAGTGGGAAAGGATCTGAAGACGCTCAGACAACCAGGAGGTTGGCTTAGAAGCAGCCATCCTTTAAAGAAAGCGTAATAGCTCACTGGTCAAGCGGCTTTGGGCCGACAATCCAACGGGGCTTAAGCACAAGACCGAAGCCATAGAATTAACCCGTCCGTCTGTGCGAGAGCGGCAGATTGGTAGAGGAGCGTTCTCACAGCCGTGAAGCCAGACTGAAAAGACTGGTGGAGTGGTGAGAAGTGACCCTGCCGGCATAAGTAGCGAGAAGAAAGGTGAGAATCCTTTCCACCGTAAGCCTAAGGTTTCCTGAGGAAGGTTCGTCCGCTCAGGGTTAGTCGGGTCCTAACGCGAGGCCGAAAGGCGTAGCGGATGGATATCTGGTTAATATTCCAGAACTACCTTACAGACGTTATCACGATGGGGAGACGCAGGAGGCTATGCGAGCCTACCATTGGACGTGTAGGTTCAGGCCTGTAGAGGGATCCGCCCGGAAAATCCGGTGGGTCACTACCTCGAGGGGTCATGGCGAGAGCCGCAAGGCTCGTAAAGTCGCAGATGCCACGCTGCCGAGAAAATCCTCTAAGGAGTCTGTAGGGTACCCGTACCGCAAACCGACACAGGTAGGCGAGGAGAAAATCCTCAGGTGCGAGTGAGAACCCTCGTTTAGGAACTCGGCAAACTCACCCCGTAACTTCGGAAGAAGGGGTGCTCTGTTAGCGTCAGCGGCCTCGCGCCGCGAAGCGTGAGAGAGTTGCAATAAAGAGGCCCAGGCAACTGTTTACTAAAAACACAGGGCTATGCTAAGTCGAATACGACGTATATGGCCTGACGCCTGCCCGGTGCCGGAAGGTTAAAGGGAGAGGTTAGCCGCAAGGCGACGCTTCGAGCTGAAGCCCCGGTAAACGGCGGCCGTAACTATAACGGTCCTAAGGTAGCGAAATTCCTTGTCGGGTAAGTTCCGACCTGCACGAATGGCGTAATGATCTGGGCGCTGTCTCAACGAGGGGCACTGCGAATTTGTGGTACCGGTGAAGACGCCGGTTGCCCGTGGCTAGACGAAAAGACCCCGTGCACCTTTACTACATCCTAGTAGTGAATGCTGACGTGTTATGCGCAGGATAGGTGGGAGACTTTGAACCCAGGCTCTCGGGCTTGGGGGAGTCAACGGTGAGATACCACCCTTAACACTTCGGCGTTCTAACCTCGTTCTGTCATCCAGGACAGGGACACTGCTAGGTGGGTAGTTTGACTGGGGCGGTCGCCTCCTAAAGTGTAACGGAGGCGCGCGAAGGTTCGCTCAGGCTGTTTGGAAACCAGCCAGAGAGTGCAAAAGCAGAAGCGAGCTTGACTGCGAGTCCTACAAGACGAGCAGGTGGGAAACCAGGCTTTAGTGATCCGGTGGTTCCGCATGGAAGGGCCATCGCTCAACGGATAAAAGGTACGCCGGGGATAACAGGCTGATCTGAGCCAAGAGTTCACATCGACGCTCAGGTTTGGCACCTCGATGTCGGCTCATCACATCCTGGAGCTGTAGCAGGTTCCAAGGGTCCGGCTGTTCGCCGGTTAAAGTGGTACGTGAGCTGGGTTTAGAACGTCGCGAGACAGTTCGGTCTCTATCTGCCATGGGCGCAGGAGATTTGCGTGGGGCTGTCCTTAGTACGAGAGGACCGGGATGGACGGACCTCTAGTGTACCGGTTATCGCGCCAGCGGTAGCGCCGGGTAGCTACGTCCGGAAGGGAGAAACGCTGAAGGCATCTAAGCGTGAAACCCTCCACAAGATGAGATCTCCCGAGCCGTAAGGCTCCTAAAGGCTCCTGGAAGATGACCAGGTAATAGGTCGGGTGTGTAAGCGCTGTGAGGCGTTGAGCTTACCGATACTAATCAGCCGTGAGGCTTGACCATATATTCTTTCCCCGCGACTACGCGCGGGGCGCCGGAGCGTCGCTCCGGTGTCATAAAGACGTAATGCGCACGAAACTGCTGCGTGTCGTGGTCGTGTAAAACTACCGTTTGCAGAGTATTCAGTGTGTCAGCTGTCAGCTCTCGAAACTGCAGCGACTCGCAGCTCGTTTAAGACTACCGCTTGGGAGTATTCAGCTTCGCTCTTTGAATCGCTTGGGACGATCGACGTCGAGCGTTATGCGCCGCTTGTAGGTGGCGCCGCGAGACGTCGGGACCCCAGGCACCAAGTTTGCCGGTGGTCATAGGAGCAGGGTCCCACCCGTTCCCATTCCGAACACGGAAGTTAAGCCTGCTACCGCCGATGGTACTGTATGGGAAACTGTATGGGAGAGTAGGTCGCTGCCGGCATTAATCATCACAAGCCCGATCGTCGAAAGACGGTCGGGCTTTTCTGTTTTGCGGCATCCGACTCGTCGACTTTGACAGCCCCCGCGCATCCGGAATACTATCTGTCACCGAAGCCATGAAATTCCTCCGCCGCTAGCCTCCCGTTCGGTTCCAAACATCCTCGAGCGGCCACGGCCGCCAACTACGGAATCCACGTCGCGTTGATCGGTCCGGTGTCGGACCGCCATCACGAGCAGAACGCCCGACAGCGAAAGAGGCGATCCATGTCGCATCACGTGATCGACGTCCAGGATCTGGTCAAGACATACCAGCGTCGCCGGCAGGCGCCAATCCGCGCGGTCGACGGCGTCAGTTTTTCGGTGCGATCCGGCTCCATCTTCGGCCTGCTCGGCCCGAACGGCGCCGGAAAAACGACGACCCTCCGCGTGCTGACGACGCTGGTGCGTCCGACGTCGGGGCGGGTGACGGTGGAAGGTTTCGACGTCGTCGCTCAGCCGGTCGAGGTGCGGCGCCGCATATCGGTCGTCATCCAGGAAACGGCAGCGGAGCTGCTCCTCACCGTCCGGGACAATCTCGCCACGTTCGGCCGCTTTCACGGTTTGCCGGCGGCCACCATCCGCGCGCGGACAGCAGACGTGCTCGAGCAGTTCGATCTGGGGCCGGACGCAAACCGGAAGGTGATCGACTTGAGCGGCGGCTTCAAGCGCCGCGTGCAGGTCGCCAAGGTGTTCATGGTGGACACGCCGGTCTTGTTCCTCGACGAGTTCTCAACCGGGATGGACCCGCTCCTCAAGCGATCGATCATGGGCCGGCTGCGCGAACAGGCGGCGCGTGGACGGACCATCGTGCTGACGACTCAGATTCTCAGCGAGGCCGAGGAGCTCTGCGACGACATTCTGATTCTCGACCACGGCCGCCAGGCGGCCCGCGGCGATGTGCATTCGCTCAAGCTGCTGTCCTCGGGCACTCTACGACGTCAGCATCACCTTCGACCGTGTGCCCGACGGCCTGGAAGCGGACATCGAGTCGTACGGCGCGCGTCCGCCACGAGATCACCCAGAACACCGTCGTGGTCACGCTGAAGGAGCAGGAGGTCCGCGTCCTGGACGTCGTCTCGGCGCTCGCGCGGAAAGGACGCGTACTGCGGCTGGAAATCAACGGCGCCACGCTCGAAGACATTTTCATCGAGCTGACGCAGAAGTCGAGAAAGGAGGCGCGATGAAGGCGCTCGCCGCTGTGATGTATCGCGAAGGCAAGATCCGGGCGACCAACGTGACGTTCATCTTCTGGGACCTGGTGTACCCGCTGGCCTACCTGCTGGTGTTCGGCGTCGGGATGACGGCCATGGGTTTCTCCGCTCCCGGAATAGGAGTCGACTACAACGCGTTCTTTCTCGCCGGCGTGCTCGGCATGGCCAGCTTCGGGATCGCCTCGAACACCTCGTGGTCGTTCTTCATGGACCGCGACAACGGGATCTTCTACGAGATGCTCACCTACCCGATGACGCGGGCGCAGTACCTCCTGGGCAAGACGCTGTTCAATCTGCTGATTGCCCTCGGGCAGGCGGCGATCACCGTCGCGCTGTCGAACGCGCTGCTCGGCGTGCCGATCCGCTGGCAGAGTCTGCCGCTTCTCGGCGCAGCCGTATTCGTCGGAACGGCCGGCTGGTTCTTTTTCTACGCGATATTCGCGCTGGTCATTCGGCGCAACGACGCGTTCAATACCGTCACGTCCGTCTTGTATTTCGTGCTGCTGTTCGCGAGCTCGATGTTTTATCCGCATCGAGCCGCTGCCCGCCGCGTTCCGGCTGGTTGCGCTGGCCAATCCGATCACCTGGCACGTGGACGTGATGCGGTACGCCACCATCGGCGTCGGCGCAGGCCATGGTCAATCGCCGTCGAGTCGGCCGCCTTCACCGTCTTCACGGCGGCGGCGTTCGGAAGCGCGCTCTGGGCGCTGAGCCGCGAGCCGTAGTAGTGGGCCCAGGCCTCTCATGGAAAGTCTCGCGCGGTGCCAGGAAGCGACGCCAGGATTTCCGTAGTTCGCTCCCAGGACTGCGCCTCGCGTTCGACGTGTTAACGGCCCGCCCGCGTGAGGCGATAGAACTTTGCCTTGCGGTTGGTGTCGGACACGCCCCATTCGGAGGCGATATAGCCCTCCTGCTCGAGCTTGAGGAGGGCAGGATAAATCGTGCCGTAGTTCACGGTCAGATGATGCGCGCTCGTCTGCGTCGATTCGGCGGGCGATGCCGTAGCCGTGCAACGGCCCGAGCGCTTCGAGCGTTTTCAATACCATCAGCGCGAGCGTGCCTTGCCAGACGTCAGCCATGTTCGTTGAATGAGAGGATCGCCTCAACTCATATGGGATTGCAATATGAGTTCGACTGAGCGCACGCTACAATTCAATCTCTGCCATGAATCCCATTCTCCGCGACATGTTCGATCACCAGTTCTGGGCCGATGCCGAGCTTTGGAACGCGTTCGGCGCCCATCCACCCGCCCGGGAGGACAAGGCGCTTCGCGATCGGCTGCACCACATCCACCTGGTGCAGCGCGCCTTCTTCTGGGGTGTTGGCGGTGGCGCGACATCCTTCGATTTCACGAAGCCCGAGGACTTTTCGACGTTCGACGATCTGCGTGCGTTTGCGCGCGGAAGTCACGACGTGATCCGCGGTGGGCCTCGACGGTCTCACAGAGACGCGCCTTTCCGAGCCGATCCTGATTCCGTGGTTCAAAGATCCACCGCTGACGATCACCATTACGGAAGCGCTGACGCAATGCGCGATGCACAGCCACCATCACCGCGGGCAGAACGCCACACGGCTGCGTGAGCTTGGCGGCGCGCCGCCGTCGACCGATCTCATCGTCTGGTACTGGAAAGGGCGCCCGCAGCCGAGTTGGGCATGAGCTCGGCGGCATGAGCGCGGAACTGGATCAGCTCGAGCGTCGGGCCCTCGAGCTCATGAAGCAGGCGGACTTCGGCGAGGAAGCGGTCCGCGTCAACGCCGCCATCGTCGCCCTCGATCCCTCGCGCGAGTCGGCGTGGACCCGACTGGGACGCTGCCGCCTCGAGCAGCGGCTCTTTGACGAGGCGGTCGACGCGCTGCGATCGGCGCTGTCGCTCAACCCGTTGAACGCGATTGCGACGCGGTTGCTGGCTGAGGTCCGCAAGCAGCGCGCGCTGACGCCCACGGCGCGGGAACGCGCCACCACCGGATTCTCCACACGCGAGTTCGCGCTGCTCGAATCGCAGGCGCCCGAGGAAGCCATCCGGCTCTTGAAACCTCGCCTCGATGCGCTCTTCGACTCGATCAACGCCACCAGCGTCGCCGGCCGGATCGTGCAGTCGCGTCTGCGCGAGGGCCAGACCGGATCCAAGCTGTTCTTCGCGAACAGCTGCCATCCCGGTGGGAAGGGCCACATCTACGCCTATCACTACGGAGGGCGTTGGGAGCCGCAATTCAACCTCGGATGGTTCAGCAGTCCTCCACTCCAATCGAGCTGCATGCGGATCGGGATCGGCTTCAACTGCTCGCAGGCGGGACAGGATCCGGATCGAGCATCCGGGCAGGAGCAGGTGCTCGCGTACTTCGAACGGTTTCAGCGTGCGCTCGACAAGGCGTGGAAGCGTGAGCTCGCGAAATGGATGGCAGCCAACGGCGGCTTCATCCAGTACCGCGACCACGAGCCGGCAACGGATGTCTCGCCCGAGCGGGCGGTCGAGTGGCTGCTGAACCTGCAGAACGCCGCGACCGTCGATTGGGTGTTCGTCGGCCGCTGGCTGTTTCTCGACAAGGCCGCCGACGCCGCGATTCTGGGTGACAGGGCGAAGCTCGCGACGGTCGTGGACGAGGTTTTCCGCGCGCTCTATCCGCTCTGGCTCAGCACGTACGCGACGGAGCCGCGGACCTAACCCGCAGGGCGCCGCGCCGGGCGCTGCGTTCGACGCGTCAGGCGCTGGCCTTCGCTCCGCTTCGCAACGTCGACCGCCTTTCGCGCCCACTCCGCGAGGTCGCGGGCACTTTCGAGCACGTCGAGCGGCACCGCGTAGTACTGCATCGTGCCGGATTGAGGACCCGGATAAGGTTTGAAGGGACCCATGCCCGCGCGCTCGTAATCAGCGCGGTTGCGGTCGTCCACCTTCAGGTACAGGACGTCGCGCGCCATGATGCCGAAGAAGACGCCGCGGCAATAGAGGCCAACTCCGCCGAACATCGCCTTCGGCACCACGTCGCCCAGTGCGTCGAGTTGATCGAGCACGAACGTCCGGAAGGCGTCGCTGACTTTGAGCGACTGCAGACGCCGGCGCGCCGGTTTCTTTGCGGCCACGGCGTCGCAATGGTACTCGCTCTACGCAGGATGACTGCTTTTGATGTCGCGCTGAACGCCACGCACGATCAGCTCGATCAGTTCCGCCGCCGGCATCCGGTTGAGCTCGTCGACGCCGAGGTCTGTGAGCTCGTACTCGCGTGCGATGTTCACGAGATGCCAGGCCGAGAGCGCCCCAAGCTGCTTGCGCAGCAGCGATTCGCCCTTTTCGTAGACCGAGAACGGATCGAGGATGCTCGCCGGCGCCGAATCGGCCGCGCCGATCACCGTCGATGGCGCCGGCCGCGAGAACACGGACGGCTGCGCCGGCAGGGTCGGCACGGTCAGCGGCGGGTCGAGCGCACGGCGGAGCGAGCCTTCGAGGTATACGTCGGTGAGTCCTGTCGCCCAGTACTCGGTGTCGGCGCGATTCGGTTGAGTCGTTTCGCGCTGCGATCGGACGGGGTCGCCGCCATCGACCGGAACGAACTCAATCCATCCCTGCCAGGTGTTGCCCGATAGGGGTGATCCGCAGGCGCGGGCCTCGTACAGCGTTCCGTCCGGCGCGGCTATCGGCCTCGGGAATTGCAGAAAGGTTTCGGCCACGGCTGTTCGCTCCTTCGGAGCGACGCCGTGCAAGAAGGCAGCCGGAGCGGCTACCTCTTCCGGCTGACTGGCTTGCGTTTTCGACGCGTGAGACTGTCGGACGCGCGCCGGGCTGCAGCCGCTTGGGGAGCTTCGCGACCACCAGGTCATATGATGTCTTGATCAGCGCTTCGAGCTCCTGTCGTTCGAGCGCCTCTCCGAGCTGCTGTTCCTGTACCCACATGTTGCGCGCCATGTATGGTGCGGGAATGATGCCTGGCCGTTCGACGAGCTCGCCAAACATCTCAGGCGTGCACTTGAACGCAATCGAGTGCGGCCGCTCCAGATCCACGACGGCGAACATCTTGCCGCCGATGCAGAAGCACAAGTCGTGCGCCCACTTGATGTCTTCGGTGACCTTGGGCAGCGCGCGGCAGATGGTCCGAACGGTCTCGAGCGTCATCTACTCGTACCGAAGGGCGCTCACCGGATCGAGCCGGGTCGCCCGCCGCGCCGGCCAGAAACAGGCCGCCAGCGAGACGACGATCATCAACAGGGCGATCGATCCGATCGTGAGCGGATCGCGCGTGCTCGTCTGAACCAGCAGCGATTTCAAGAGGCGGCCGACGCCGAACGCGCCGGCGACGCCGAGCGGCACGCCAACCGCGAGTTGAATCAGCGAGCGGCGCATCACGAGCCACATCACCTGTTTCGGCTGCGCCCCGAGCGCCATTCGGACGCCAATCTCCGCCGTTCGCTGGGTCACCGAGTACGCCGTGACCGCATACAGTCCGACCGCCGACAAGACGAGCGCAATGACGGCGAACATCGCGAACATCGACCCAAACGTTCGGAACGGCCAGCGCTGCTGCGCCAGCATCTGATCCATCGTCTGGATGCGGAAGAGCGGCATGTCCGGCTCGATCGCACGCATCTCTTCGCGCACGAGCGCCGTGATGCGCGCGGGATCGCCGGTGCCACGTACGATGAGCGACATGAACCGCTGCGGATCGGCGCGATACGGCAGGTAGACCACCGGATCCGGATCGGGATCCTGGAAGTTGCGCTGGCGTACGGTCGGAGCGATCCCGACGATCGTCGCGTCCACTGGGACGCGGCTGCTGAACCTGGGGCGACGAATCCGTGAGGCGAATGCGGCGGCCGAGCGGATCCTCGCCGGCGAAGTGCATCGTCACGAATCGCTGGTTGACGATCGCCGCCTCGTGCCCGGGCGTGCCGTCGGCGTCCGTGAAGCTCCGGCCGCGCTGCAATTTGACGCCGAGCGTATCGAAGTAGCCCGGGCTGATGCTGACCATCGTGACATCGGGCAGTTTCTCGCCTGCTGGCGCCGGCCGGCCGTCCACGGACAGCTGGCGGAGAAAGCCGCCGAAGGTCGGCATATTGGTCGTGATGCCGGCATTCTGAATCGCACTCACCCTGCGCAGCCGCTCTTCGAGCTGCTGGTAGAGCGCGCGTTCGCGGCTCGGCGCTGCGGGGTATTTCGCGAGCGGCAGCGCCAGCTGCATCGTCAGCAGCCGTGACGTGTCGATGCCGATTTCCATGGTGTACAGCGTGAGGAAGCTGCGCATCATGAAGCCGGCGCCGGCCAGCAGCACCAGCGTCAGCACGATTTCGACGACGATGAGCGCGCCGGTCCAGCGCCGCGCGCGCATGCCGCCGGAGCCGCTGCGACCGCCGCCCTCTTTGAGCACCTCGTGGACGTCGGTCTTCGAGACGTGCATCGCCGGCGCCAGGCCGAAGAGGACGCCGGTGCCGACACACACCAGGAGGAGGAAGCCGAACACGATGGGGTCCAGCGTGAACGTCATCCAGTACGGCTTGCCGACGTCGGTCGTCGCCGCGTCGAACAGACGGATGCCGACAATCGAGAGCCCGAGGCCGATCGCGCCACTGAACAACGAGAGCAGGACGCTTTCAACGAGGAGCTGGCGGATGATGCGCCAGCGTCCCGCGCCGAGCGAGACGCGGACCGCGATCTCGCGCGAGCGGTGCGCGGCGCGCGACAGGAGGAGATTGGCCACGTTCGCGCAGGCAATCAGCAGCACGAACGCCACCGCGCCCATCAGGGAAAGGAAGATCAGCGTGATTTGCGGTCCGGTGACGCGCTCGTTGAACGTGACCAGCTGCGGCTTGAAGTCCTTGTTCGATTCGGGAAAGTCGTTCGAGAGGCGTTGACCGATGTTCTGAAACTCAGCGCGCGCCTGTTCGAGTGTGACCCCCGGCGCGAGGCGGCCGATCGCCTGGAAGTTGCGCACTCCCCGTTTCGCATCGCGCGCCTCGGCCGGCAGCACCGAAAGCGGTATCCAGATATCCGTGTTGAACGGGAACTTGAAGTCGGGCGGCATGATCCCGATCACGGTGACGACGACGCTGTTGACCTTGATCGTGCGGCCGATCACCGCCGGGTCGCTGCCGTAGCGGTTCTTCCAAATGCCACCGCCGAGGAGGGCAACCGGCGCCGCGCCCGGGTGGTCGTCTTCCGGCCGAAGGTCGCGGCCGAGGGCCGGACGGACGCCGATCAACTGAAAGAGATTCGCCGACTGATACACACCCTGAAACTGTTCGGGCGCGCGCCCTTCGTCGCTGACGTTCATCGACGAGCCGAGAAAGATCGCGAGGGCGGCGAACGACTTGGAGGAATCGCGCCAATCGTTGAAGTCGAGCCGCGAGACGCCGAGCTGGCGGTTGCGCGTGTCGGTCGTGCCGACGGCGATGATCCGGTCGGGATCGTCGAACGGCAGCCCGCGAATCAAGACCGCGTTCACGAACGTGAACACGGCCGTGTTGACGGCGATGCCGAGCGCCAGCGCCGTGGCGGCGACGATCGTGAACCAGCGATTCTTGACGAGGAGACGAACGGCGAACCGGATGTCCTGCCACAGACTCATGGTATGCCCCGCGGAAGGCGGATCACGGCGTCAATCGCCGTCGCCGGCTGCAGCGTCGCGAACGTATAGACACCAAAACCCTGACGATGGACGAATGTTTCACGGCCGCGGCCGCGGCAACAGCCGTGGGCCGGGCGCGCACGTGGTCCCTGACTGAGACGAGGAAGCGGTGGGCGAAGTTCGGATCTACGCGGCGTAACGCGTGCGTTGTTCCCGGCGGATCGCGCGGTACCGGGCGAACACGGCGCGATCGCTCTCGAGGCCGAGGATCGATCGCACGCTGGTGCCGGCGAACGTGTGGCGTCATCATCGCCCTGGCGTTGCGCAGGACGAACCAGGGACTGTGCCGAAGCGCCGCCGGCATGTGCTTCAGCTTCATCCAGCGCTCGGCCCTCCACCGCAGAACTCGATGTCCTCGGCCGACACATGCTCGCTGCGCACCACCGCCGTCGTGCCGTCGTAGTGCGACGACGTCCTCGTCGACGATGAGCCCGCGCTCGACGGAAGTCGCGCGTCATCGGCGTCCGCGGATAGGGCGTCGGATGCTGGATGTACGGCCAGTCCACGTAGCGTTTCGCGAACTCGAGGTTGGTCTCGATCGACTCGCGCGTGTCGTCCGGGTTGCCGACGATGAGGCCGCCGACCACGAACATGCCGTTGTCGTGCAGGTGGCGGATGGCTTCGAGGCTCGCGTTGCCAACCGTCCGGCCATGCTCGCGATGCGCGTTCTTCGCCCGCGCGCGCAGGAACTGCAGGTCGTCGTCGAGGATGTTCTCGATGCCGAGGAACACGTAGCGGAAGCCGGCCGCGCTTCATCAGCGGCGCCAGCCGCGCGCCATGCTCGGCGAGCGGCGCGGTCATCGCCTGGACGACGTAGTCGAGTCGTCGAAGCCGGCGTCGACGATGGCGTGGCACAGCTGCTCGAACCGCTTGACGTCGAGCGTGATGTTGTCGTCGACGAGGAAGATCGCCTCGGCGCCGTGCGCGCGGGCGTCCGCGATGTCGGCGAGCACGCGCTCGATCGGGTAGGGATGAAAGTTGCGGCCGCGCATCTCGATGATCGAACAGAAGCTGCAGTCGAACGTGCAGCCGCGCGAGGTTTCGACGACGTCGACTCGCCGTCCGAGCAGCGTGTAGCCTGACAGCACGCGCGCGTCGCGATTGGGCAGCCGCAGCGGCGTCGGTTGCGAGCCGAAGCGACCGGTCGATCGGGGTTGTGGGCGAAGCCCGTCGCCGGTTCGATACGACAGGCCGGCCACCCGCTCGAGACCGCCGCCGCGCTTCGAGCGCGCGCAGCAGCTCGCACAGCGTGTGCTCGCCTTCGCCGCGCACGATGAAATCGACCTCGGGGCAGGCGTCGTAGGCGTCGGGCGCCAGGCTCGGATCGTAGCCGCCGACCACGATTCGCGCCGCCGGGCCGGAGTGTGCGCACGAGCCGCGCGATCGCCATCGCCGTGCGCGCGCTGAAACGTCATCACCGACAGGCCGACGACGTCCGGCTCGATGTCGCGCACCAGCCGCTCGACCGTCGCCCGCACCGTCGACTGAACCAGGATCAGATCGGCAATCGCCACGCGGTGGTGCGGGTCGACGTTGCCGGCCAGCGACGCCAGCGCGCCGTTCGGCATGCGAATCGCCACCGGCGGCATGTGCTCGAACGAATCCGGCATCGACAGCAGCAGGACGTTCATAGCCGTCGAGGATACTACTACCTGACGCATGGCGCGCTACGCGTTCTCGCGCTTTCTGTTTCTGCGGCTGCTCGGATTCGTCTACTTCTGTGCGTTTGCGTCGCTCGTTCCGCAAATTGTCGGGCTGGTTGGCTCACACGGGATCGTGCCTGCGGGCGCGAGCGATCTGACGTTGCGCTTCGTCTGCATCGGCGGCGCGATCGTCTCGCTCGTGCTCGTCGCGGGGTTCGTGCCGCTCGTCTCGGTGCCATTGCTGTGGGTGGGATACCTCTGGATTTCGAGTGTCTGCGGCGTGTTCCTCAGGTATCAATGGGACGCCCTGTTGCTCGAAACAGGGCTCCTGGCAATGCTCGTCGCTCCCGCGGCGTGGCGGGAGCGTGTGCGAGAGGCCATCGAGCCATCGCGTCCGGCCATGTGGTTGATGCTCTGGTTGCTCTTTCGCCTGATGTTCGGATCAGGCGCCGTGAAGCTGGCCAGCGGCGATCCGACGTGGCGGGACCTCACGGCGATGACCTTCCACTACGAAACGCAGCCGATCCCGAATCCGATCGCGTACTACGCGCATCATCTGCCGGTCGCGCTCAACAGGGCGTCTACAGCGCTGACATTGGCCATCGAGCTCGTTGCGCCGCTGCTGATGCTCGGACCGCGGCGCGTTCGGCTCCGTGCGGCCGCGCTGCTCGTGGGACTGCAGGTCGTCATCGCGGTGACGGGCAATTTCGCGTTCTTCAATGTGCTGTCGATCGCGTTGTGTGTGTGGCTCGTTGACGATAGCGTGGTCGTCGTGGCGTCCGGCTTTAGCGCGGCCCTCGGCAGTTCGCCTGCGATCTCGTCGAGCCGCCTAAAAGGCCGACGCGCGTACACCTGGTCGCGCATCGCCGCCGCCATCGTCATCGTGCCCGTCTCACTGCTGCATTTCACCAGCAGCCTCGGGTTCCTGCTGCCCGGTTGGCCGCTGATCGCGCCGATGGCCGACGTCGTGGCGCCGCTTCGAAGCATCAACAGCTACGGGCTCTTTGCCGTCATGACCACCACGCGTCCGGAGATCATCGTCGAGGGATCGAACGACGGCGAAACGTGGACCGCGTACGAGTTCTCCTACAAGCCAGGCGACCTGCAGCGGCGTCCGCCCTTTGTCGCGCCGCATCAGCCGCGCCTCGACTGGCAGATGTGGTTCGCGGCGCTCGGAGGATACGAGGAGAACGTCTGGTTCCAGAACTTCTGCCTGCGGCTGCTCGAGGGATCGCCGGACGTGCTTCGGCTGCTCGCGAGCGATCCGTTCGGTGGTCGTCCACCGCAATACATCCGCGCCGAGTTGTATCGCTATCGATTTGCGGCTGGAAGCGACGGCAACTGGTGGACGCGCGAGCGGCTGGGAGAATACTCGCCGGTTCTGTCGCTGCGGTAGCCGGCCTACGGCTGCTTGCGGCGGATGGTGTAGCCAATGCCGGCGCGCAGCGTCGGTCCGCCGCCGCCGCTGACTTTGACCTCGAAGAAAAAGCCGTTCTTGTTGCCGATCCCGAAGATCCCCAGAAAACCGCCGCTGGCGTGACGCTCGTTGTTCACGCGCGCGATGGCGACCGTCGGCCCGCTGCCCTGGTACACGAACCACGGCGAGAACGGCGCGAACGGAATCTCGTAGAGGAACACGAAGTCGATGAGCGCCTCGGATACCTCACCACCGAACGCGCCGTCGATGCCAGGGCGCAGGCGCAGATGCCCGCCGATGAGCGCCGACTCGATGTAGCTGCCGACGTACGCCTGCCCGGGATCGACGGTGGCGCCGCCGGTGAACCCCACGCCTTGCGCCTGCGCCGGCGCTGCCAGCGCCACGAAAAGCACTACCACGGAGAACACAGACACGAACGGGGGACACGGCACCCTTTTGGGAAGAACAGTGTCCTCCGTGTAACCACTGTGTCCACCGTGGTGATCCGCGCCCGTCAACGACCCACCGGCTTCAACAGCAGGTCGTGAAAATCGAAGCTGAAATCGGTCTCCGGCGACACCGCCTTCATCTTCGCCTGATCGATCGATCCGTCGGGATTGAGCGCAAACGTGACGTAGGCGTCAGCGCGCAGCTCCCGGTCGCGCCAGCGCACGACGAACGTGTCGTGCTGCCAGTGCTGCAGGTCTCCGACGAGGAGCGGCGTGTGCGAAAACTGCATCGCCAGCTTGCCGCCGTTCTCGGTGATCGCGACGTCGCCGTACCACGCGTCGCGATAGACGCCGGCGTACTTGGCGAGCGGCAACGAAGGCCGGGACGCGGTGTCACGGGCCGCGGCATCGCGGGCGCCGGCCTGCCTCGCCGCTGCCTGCATCCGCGCGATGACCTTCGTGAACGCATCGATCCAGTCGAAGGGCGCCGCGCCGAGATAGTGATCGAGGATGCGGAACGTGATGGCATCGAACGCAGGCGTCGATTCCTGGTTGGTCAACACGGCGACGCCGACATTGAGATCCGGAATCATCGCGACGCGCGACACGTAGCCGGGAAGTCCGCCCGTGTGCGAGACGAGCTTGCGGCCGCGGTAATCGCGGATGTCCAACCCCAGCGCATAGCCGCGAAAGTTCGCCTTCAAGGGCGGCAGCTCCGGCGGCGGATCGCCGATGGGCATCGGCGTGACGATGGTGCTCAGTTGGCGCGCGGTCGACTCCGAGAAGAGTCGCGACCCATCAGGCAGCTTGCCGCCCGCCAGCAGGACGCGCAGCCACTTCGCCATGTCCTCGGCTGAGGAATTGATGCCGCCGGCTGGATTCGTATTGTCGCTGTCGAACGGCGCGATCGGTTTGACCTTGCCGTCGATCGGCGCGTGCGTGGCCGCGACGTTGCCGCCCGCCGCCGCGGCGGAGTGACGCACGTTGCTGCCGGTCATGCCGACTTTGGCGAGAATCCGCGACGCGACGAAGTCTTCCCACGACTGGCCGCTGATGGCTTCGATCACTTCGCCGGCGACGAGGTACAGGACGTTGTCGTACGCATACGCCGTCCGGAAGCTGGCGACCGGCTGGATGTAACGCAGGCGGCGCGCAATCTCCTTGCGGTCGTACGTCGACGCCGGCCACCAGAGCAGATCGCCCGCGCCAAGACCGAGGCCGCTGCGATGGACGAGCAGATCGCGCACGGTGAGCTCGCGCGTCACGTACGGATCCCACATCGCGAACGCCGGCAGGTATCGGATGACCGGCGCATCCCATTCGATCTTCTTCTCTTCGACCAGCAACCCGAGCGCCGTGGCGGTGAACACCTTGGTGTTCGACGCGATGCCGAAGAGTGTCTTGCGCATCCACCGGCGCCGGCTCGCCGAGCTTGCGAACGCCGTAACCCTTCGCCACGACCACCGCATCGTCTTTCACAATCGCGAGCGCCAGGCCAGGCACCTCGAAGACCTTCATCGCGCGCGCGACCCATTGATCCAGATCTGCGGGCGCCGCGCGGCGTTCGGGCGTTTGCGCGACGAGCGCGATTGAGAACGCGACCACCAGCGCAACGCAGACGGATCGAATCGGCTTCCTGCCCATGGCGTGATGCTACAGTACTCGCATGGCCCAAAAAACCGACGAGGAATGGAAACAGACGCTGACGCCTGAGCAGTTCCACGTCCTTCGCGAGCACGGGACAGAACGCGCGGGCACGAGCCCCCTCAACTTCGAAAAACGGGACGGCACGTTCTCGTGCGCGGCGTGCGGCCAGCCGCTCTTTTCATCCGACACGAAATATGAGAGCGGCACGCGGGTGGCCGAGCTTCTTTCGCCCGCTCGAAGGCGCGGTTGGGACGACCGAGGACCGCACGTTACGGCATGAGACGCGTCGAGGTGCATTGTTCGCGGTGCGGCGGACACCTTGGCCACGTGTTTCCCGACGGCCCAAAGCCGACCGGGGAGCGCTATTGCATGAACGGCGTCTCGCTTCAGTTCGAGCCGAAATCGACTACTTGATCCATCGGGTGAACCACTCGAGATTCCGCCGCATCTGCTCGCGCTGCTGATTCGGCTCGCGGAGCACGTGGCCGCCGCGTGGATAGATTTCGAGCTCGACGGTCTTGCCCATCGCCTTGAGCGCGCGGTACATCTTCCACGCATTGCTGATCGGTACTCGCGGGTCGACTTCGCCGTGCTGAATGAGCAGGGGCGTCGTGACCTTCTGGGCGTGGGTCAGCGGTGAGTGTGCGGTGTACGACGACACGTTTTCCCAGGGCAGCTTGAAATAGTCGATCATGAACTGGCCGCCCTCGGACAGATAGTACTGATCGGGAAGATCGCTGAGACTCGCCCCCGCCGACGCGGCCTTGAAGCGGCCCGTCTGCGTGACGATCCAGTTGGTCATGTAGCCGCCATACGACGCGCCCATGACGCCAAGCCGATCCGGATCGGCGAGGCCGTCGGCGATCAGCTTGTCGACGCCGGCCATGATGTCCTTGTAGTCGCTCTCGCCCCACGAGTTGACGATCGCGCGTTGTCCGGCCTCGCCATAGCCGGCGCCGCCGCGCGGCATGGGAAACAGCACCGCGAAGCCGCGTCCGGCGAACGTCGTTGTCGGATACGGATCGACCTGGGAGACGCCGGTCATGAACTGCGGGAACAACCCGAACGTAAAGCCGCCGCCTGGACCGCCGTGAACGTAGGTCAATAGCGGCACGCGCCTTCCAGCGGGCATGTCTGACGGCGTCAGCAGCAGCCCCCAGATTTCCATTCCGTCGAACGATTTCCACGACACCGGCTTCAACGTGCCCAGCGCGACATCGCGGATCTCGGGATTCGTCTCGGTGAGTTTCGTCGCGCGCCGGCTGGCGACATCCATGACGGTCACGTCGCCCATCGTTCGCGCTTCGACGTTCTTGTAGGCGAGGCGCCGGCCATCGGCGCTGATGCCGAGCGAGAACGCGACCGTCGGTCCGCTGCTCACGCGCTCCGCGCGGCCGTCGGCGATCGACACTCGCACGATCGGCTGCTCGAACATGCGTTCACCACGAGCGAACGTGCCATCGTTCGCCCAGGTAAACAGCGACTGGCTATCCGGCGCCCACACGTAGTCGTTCACCCAGGCGTCGTCCATCAGGAACACACGCGGAGCCGATCCACCCTGTGAGGAAGCCAGCGTCAGACTGCGCGGCGTCATGATGTCGGCGCGGCCGTTGGTCGAGATGAACGCAATC
Source organism: uncultured Acidobacteriota bacterium (assembly GCA_963731545.1). GTDB lineage: Bacteria > Acidobacteriota > Vicinamibacteria > Vicinamibacterales > CAVVIG01 > CAVSWN01. The sequence continues at coordinate 21,288 of CAVSWN010000007.1, forward strand.
GATCGGCCGTCGGGCGAGTATTTCGGTCCGGTGTTCATGCCGGCGCGATCGACGATCGTGCGCGGCGCGCCTCCGTCCGCGGGGATCGCCGTAGATGCGCGTTTCGTACGGGGCTGAAAAGCCGGAGCGCGGGGCCGCCGAATACGCGATCTCGCGCCCGTCGGGCGACCAGGAAAGCCCGTCGACGTAGTGAGTCGGCGGCGTCACGACCGAGGCGCCGCCCTGAGCTCGACCGCTTGCTCGAGCCGTCGAGCTCCGTCGAACCGACGAGGCGGACGTGGGCGATCCGGCGCATCGGCGCGGATGACGAACGACCGGTCCTGCCGCGCGCGCGCTTCGTCGGCCGGCATCGGATCGCGCGTCATGTAGGCGATGCTCTTGCCGTCCGGCGACCATTCGTAACCGAAGACGCCTTCCGGCGCTGAGGTCAGCGCGCGCGGAGCGCCGCCCGCGATCGGAATGGCGAACACCTGCGGCCGCCCGCCGGCGTCGAACCCGACCAGCGAGACCGCCGCGCTGTCGGGCGACCAGCGGAGCTGCGGCCGAGGTACAGGAGTGTTGAAGATCCGCACGCCGCTGCCGACGGCCGCCGGCGGCGCCACCCTCTGCGGGCACGACGAAGAGCGCTCCCTCATGTTCGTTTTTGGGAAGCGAGGGCGTCGATACGACGTACGCGACGCGCGCGCCGTCCGGAGAAATCTTGACGTCCACGATGGCTCGCAGCTTCATCTCGTCGTCGACGGTCATCGGTCGAAGCGATGCCGTCTGAGCGAATCGCCCGATGCCGGCGATGACGAGCGCGACGGCTGACGCCAGCTGGCCGTGGCCTTGAGAAGTCTCATCCTCATGGCAAGGCTGATTGTGCGATCAATCCGCGGCTGACGCTATACTGATCGCTTCGTCTTTGGAGGATGTCGTGGCTCAGATCTACGTCGTCAGATTCACCGGTTGAACTGTCAGATCCGCGCTCACGTCGCGCCGTAGGAGATTCGATGGCTGATTACACGTCGCATGCACCCGGTACTTTCTGCTGGCCTGAACTCTCGACGACCGATCAGAAAGCGGCCGTCAGCTTCTACCGCGCCTTGTTCGGCTGGGATGTCAACGACACTCCCCTGGGACCGGACGAGGTCTATTCGACGTTCCAGCTCCGCGGTAAATCCGTCGGCGCGGCCTACAACCAGCAGCCGGAAGAGCGGCAGCACAATGTGCCGCCGCATTGGAATTCGTACGTGAGCGTGGCGAGCGCTGACGAGGCGGCGAAGAAAGCCGAATCGCTCGGCGCGAAGACGCTGATGGCCGGCGTTCGATGTGATGGATTTCGGGCGGATGGCGGTGATCCAGGATCCGACCGGGGCGGTGTTTCAGGTGTGGGAGCCGAAGAAACACATCGGCGCGCAGGTTCTCCGTGAACCGGGCGCGCTGACGTGGACCGAGCTGGCCACCAACGACACGGCCGGCGCGAAGAAGTTCTACACGTCGCTCTTCGGATGGAAGGAAAAGACTTCTGACGGCGCCGGCATGACGTACACGGAGTTCAGCGTCGGGGACACGCCGCAGGCCGGCATGATGGCCATGAACGACCAGATGAAGGCGATGAACGTACCGCCGAACTGGACTGCCGTACTTCCAGGTCGCCGATGTCGACGCGACCGCCAACAAGGCGAAGGAGCTCGGCGGCAACCTCTTCGTGCCGCCGATGGACATCCCGAACACCGGACGGTTTTCCGTGATCAGCGACCCGCAGGGCGCGGTGTTCGCGATCTACAACGCCGAAGCTGTCGAGGTCGGCGGATGAGGCAACATGTTCGGAAAACCCAAGACCGATTCCCGTCGCAGCGCGGAAGCGCTGCCGGGACGTGCCGAGCGCATGCCGGTGCCGGACGCGCATTTCGTCAACCGGCACCGCCTGACGCCGCCGTTCCCCGAGGGCCTCGCGCAGGCGCCAGTTCGCGATGGGTTGCTTCTGGGGCGCGGAGAAGAAGTTCTGGCAGCTCGACGGCGTCTATTCGACCGCCGTCGGGTACGCCGCCGGCCCACGCCGAATCCGACCTACCGCGAAGTCTGCAGCGGCATGACCGGCCACACCGAAGTGGTGCTCGTCGTCTTCGATCCGAAGAAGATCGGCTACGAGGATCTGCTGAAGGTGTTCTGGGAGAATCACGATCCGACGCAGGGCATGCGTCAGGGGAACGACGTCGGGACGCAGTACCGCTCCGGCATCTACTACTACGACGACGACCAGCGGCGTGCGGCGGAGCGATCGCGCGACGCCTTCCAGGAGCGGCTCACGGCGGCGAAGTACGGACGCGATCACGACCGAAATCCTGCCGGCGCCGGAGTTCTACTACGCCGAGGACTATCACCAGCAGTACCTCGCGAAGAACCCCGACGGGTACTGCGGCCTCGGTGGCACCGGCGTCAGCTGTCCGGTCGGTGTCGGCGCGAGCGCGTAGAGGTATCGCTCGTGGTGAGCTTGTCGAGCCACGAGCTGCGGCCTTCGACAAGCTCAGGCTACGAGCGGTTCGCTCGTGATTCCCCTTCCCATCGACGCGCACCTCGACGCGATCATCGACGCGGTCCGCCGGTCGCGCGCGGCGGTCGTCACCGCCGCGCCCGGCGCCGGCAAGACGACGCGCGTGCCGCCGGCGCTCGCCGCGGACGGGCCGCGTCATTCTCCTGCAGCCGCGCCGGGTGGCGGCGCGCGCGATCGCGGCGCGCATTGCCGACGAGCGGGGCTGGACGATCGGCCGCGAGGTTGGCTGGCAGATCCGCTTCGAACGCCGCTTCGCCGCCGACACGCGGCTGCTCGTCGTCACCGAAGGGATTCTGACGGCGCGGCTGCAGACCGATCCGCTGCTGTCCGATTTCCACACGATCGTCCTCGACGAATTCCACGAGCGCAGCATTCACGCCGATCTGGCGATGGCGCTGGCGCGTCAGGCCTGGCTCGCGCGCGACGATCTGCGGATCGTCGTGATGTCGGCGACGCTCGACTCGGCGCCGGTGTCCGCGTTTCTCGGACGACTGTCCGATCGTCGACGTGCCTGGCCGGTCGCATCCGCTCGAGATCGCGTACTGCCCGGGTCAGTCGGTCGCCGACGCCGTCGCACGACGTCGTGCAGACGACGGCCGGCGACGTGCTGTGCTTTCTTCCCGGCGCGTCCGAGATCCACCGGGCGATGAACCAGCTGGAAGGGCGCCTGCCTGCCGGCGTCGAGCTTCTGCCGCTGCACGGCTCGCTCGATGCCGACGCGCAGGATCGCGCGCTGCGATCGTCGGCGCGCCGCCGGGTCATCGTCGCGACGAACATCGCCGAGACGTCGCTGACGGTTCCCGGCGTGACGGCGGTCGTCGACTCCGGCCTGCACAAGGTCGCGCGCTACGACGCCGAGCGCGGCATCGACAGCCTGGAGACCGAGCGCATGACCGCTCGACGCAGCGGATCAGCGCGCCGGCCGCGCCGGACGGACCGGCGCCCGGCGTGGTCCGCCGTCTGTGGGACGCCGCGCGATCGCCTGCGGCCGCACCGCGAACCGGAGATCCATCGCGTCGATCTCTCGAGCGCCGCGCTCGACATCGTCGCGTGGGGCGGCGATCCGCGGACGTTCGAGTGGTTCGAACGTCCGCGCGACGCATGCGCTCGAAGCCGCGATCGACGCTGCTCGCAGCGGCTCGGCGCTCGTCACGCAGGCCGGCACGCTTGACTGACGATCGGCGAACAGGTCCGCCGAATGCCGCTGCATCCGCGGCTCGCGCGGATGCTCGTCGCCGCCGGCGGGAGCCGCGACATGGCGCGGGCCTGCGCGATGCTTTCGGAGCGGCACTTCCTCCCGCCGCGAACGGCGACGACGACGTCGGATCTGCTGTCGGCGATCGATCGATGGGACGCCGTGCCGCCTCACGTGCAGCGCGCGGCCGAAATCGATCGAATCGATCGATCAATCTGAAATCTGCGAATCCGAACTCTGAAATGCGAGAGCCGCAGTTCCGCCGCGCGCTGCTGGCCGGCTACCCCGACCGCGTCGCGCAGCGCCGCGAGCCGGGGTCGCCGAATGTGCTGCTCGCGAGCGGCACTGGCGCGACCATCGCGCCGGAAAGCGGCGTCCGCGACGGCGAGTTCCTGATCGCGCTGGACATGCATGCAGGTCGTAGCGCGGCGGCGTTCAGCCCCGCGATCGCGCGGCCCTGAAAGGGCCGCGCTACAGCCGCTCGGTTCGCATCGCGAGCGTCGTCGAGCGCGAATGGCTCGCGCCGACGTCGACCGACGTCGAACATCGCTTCGACGCCGCGAGCGGGACGGTCAAGGCGCGGCGCGTCGAGCGATACGACGCGCTCGTGCTCGCCGAGCATCCGGTTGCCGTCGATCCAGACGTCGCCGCTCAGCTGCTCGCCGACGCGTGGCTCGAGCGCGGACCGGCGCGATGCAGACCAGCAGCTGCTGCGGCGGCTGCGGTTCAGCGGTCACGACAGTCGATCTCGCCGAGTCTGGTCCGGCATCGCCGCGCAGGGTGCGCGACGTCTCGACGAGATCGATCTCGCGCGTGCGCTGCCGCCGGCCACTCTTCGCGAGCTCGATCGCGAACGCGCCGGAGACGCTGCTCGTTCCAAGCGGCCGCCGCGCCCGCCTCGAATATGGCGAGGACGGCACCGTATCGGCGTCGGTGAAACTGCAGGAGTTGTTCGGGCTGGCCGAGACGCCGCGAATTGGTCCGCGGCGCGTACCGGTGGTGCTTTCCCTGCTCGCGCCCAACGGACGGCCGGTTCAGATCACGCGCGACCTGCGCAGCTTCTGGGATCGCACGTATCCGGAGGTGCGAAAGGAATTGCGCGGCCGCTACCCGAAGCACCCGTGGCCCGACGATCCGTGGACGGCCGACACCGACGGCGCGGACGAAGCGCTCAGGTCAAACTTCCCAAATAGCGGCTGGCCGGCGCGCGCCGCGTAGAAGCCGAAGCACGCGACCGCGGCGACGAGCAGCGATCGAGAGATTCCCCGGCAGCGCGGCCCACGCCGGTCCGTGCGACCATCGGCACCGCCGTTGGAATGTTGTCGACCAGGATCATCACGGTCGTCACCAGCAGCCCGAATCGGAAGATCGCGAACGTGATGAGTGCCGATGGTCAGCAGTTGGATGATGCCGTGCAGCCAGACGAGCTGCCGCCGGTCGGGACGCTCTGCGTCGCGGCCGAGCATCACGAGCAACGCCGATCGTCGCGGCGATCCACGTGCGCCGCACGATCAGCCGCAGCGCGACGAAGCACGAGCACGACGATGAGCGCGGTCTGCACGCTGCCGTACACCTGATCGACCAGGTCAGCGACCAGATCGCCGAGCGCTGTTCAGCGCGCTCGACGCTGCCGCCGGAATGCCGGAATGCCGGGCGGCCGGCCGATCAGGTACGGCGCGAGCCGCGAAGCACGTCGAGGATCATCAGGACGCCGCCGAGCGCGCAGCCGATCAGGATCTCGCGGCCGATGCGCGGATCGCGCACGTGGCCCGAGAAGCAGCCGCGACCATCCGAGCAGGCCGTCCGGCCAGAAGCGGCGGCCGTATGGCTCGAGCGCGAGGTACATCGCCCACAGAAGCCGGCTTGGAGCAGCGATGTTGCCGAACACGCGGAAGAAGCTGTTGATCTCCGCCAGCGCCGGACAGGTGGTGCGCGCCGACGATCCAGGCCGACGGCCTGCGACGACGAGGTAGAGCGCCGCGAGCCGCGCGGCGCTGCGCGCGGTCGGCGCGGTTCGCGCGCACGTTGTGGCGCGCGAGCAGCAGCGCGCCGGCGAGGACGGTCATCCAGAGCACGCCCGCGAAAGACGTTCAGCACGTTGCTCAGCGTCGACCGCGTCAGCGGCTGCATCGCGCGCGGCCGCGCCCACGGGCCGACCGTGTACATCGAGACGATGCGGCCGCGGTAGCCGGCGGCCTCGATGCGCACGCGGATATCCGGCGCATCCGGCAGCGGACCTTCCCACGCCGCGCGCGTGTCCGCGAAATCCTTCGGCGACCACTCGGGCGTCGACCGGCGTGAACGACCGACTGCGACAAGCCGGCGGCGCGGAACGAGCGTCCCAGTGCGGCGCGGCGGGCGGTGCCGGTCGCGGCGTCGTCGCGCTGCGGCGGCACGCGCCGGAACTCGACGAGCCGCCCTTGCGTGTCGAGGATCGACGAGCGTCATGTCGGTCACCGTCAAGCCGGGATCGGTCGGCGACACGGTCGGTCGACGGCGAATCCGGCTCGAGCGTCCCGCGGGCTCGTCCGGTGCCAGAACAGCAGCGCCGGCCCTCTGCGCGACGCGCGCCGGATTCCAGCGGTTCGGTCGTGTCGTCAGTGTTGACGAGCCAGCGCAGGATAATCGGGCGGGATGACGAAGTTCTGCGCCGTGTCGGCCGGCGTCGTCGGTGTAGCCGAAGTCCGCGGATGATCTGCTGCGCGCGATCGGCCAGCACCGCGGGCGGCTTCTCGAGCGGCACCAGATCGGCGATCGTGTCGCGCGGCGACAGCGATCGTGTAGACGGCGATGCACGCCACGAACGCCGCCAGCAGCGCGAGGCCGCGGCCGACCGGCATCGCGTCGGTTTCGGCGGCGGCCGCGAGCACGTCCGGCGACGGCGTTTCGCCGGCCGCGAGCGCGGCGGCGAGCGGATCGCCGCCCGGCAGCGCGGCCGCCACGGCGAGCGCGGACGCCGGGCGTTCGGCCGGATCGCGCTCGAGGCAGCGCATGATGATGCGCTCGACCGCCGGATCGAGATCGCGGACGACCGACGAAGGCGTCGTCAGCGGCCCGCTTTCGTGCGCCTTGATCAGATCGGCGATGGTCTTGGCTTCGAACGCGCGCCGGCCCGTGAAAATCTCGAACAGGACGAGACCGAGCGCGTAGAGGTCGCTCTTGACCGTCGCCTGCGGCGCGGCCGTCCTCGACGAGCAGTTCCGGCGCCATGTATTGCGGTGTGCCGGCGTGGATGGCGTTCGCATCGTCGGCCGCGACCGCGAGGCCGAAATCGGTGATCCGTGCGTTGCCGGCGCCGTCGACCATCACGTTCGCGGGTTTCAGATCGCGATGGAGGACGCCGCGGTCGTGCGCCGCGGCCAGCCCGGCGCAGATCTGACGCGAGAGCTCGATCGCTTTGTCCTGCGGGAGGCGCCCGATCCGCCGGAGCAGCGACGCGAGATCTTCGCCGTCGATATACTCCATCGTGAGGAACCGGCGGCCGTCCGCTTCGCCCAGGTCGTAGAGGCGGCAGACGTTCTTGTGCGACACCTGGCGCGCGACGCGCAGCTCGTTGTGGAATTGCGCCAGGTGCACGGCGTCGGCGGCGACGGTGTCGGGCAGGAATTTCAGGGCAACGGGATGGTCGAGCGTCAGGTCCTCGGCGCGGTACACCTCGCCCATGCCGCCCTTGCCGAGCAGCGTCACGAGCCGGTAGCGCCCGGCGATAATGGAACCCGACGCGAAGCGGTTCGCCGGCGCCGGCGTCCGCCGCGTGCCGGCGAAATTCGTGACGCCCGATTCGAACGCGTCGGGTGTCGAGCTGGACGCACCAGGCGTCTTCGGCACGTCGGGAATTCTACTGGAGGAACTCATGATACGCAGGTTGTTTGCTATTGCCGCGGTGGTGATCGCCGCGGGCGTGCTGATTGGGGCGCAAGGCGGTCGCCCGGCCAGTCCCGCTGGCACGGCAGCGACGCAGGTCGGTGGAAAGTACGTCCCGGGCAACGACGGGCAGGTCTACCAGGGTGGCAAGTGGATCGAAATCATCTATAGCCGTCCTATCAAACGCGGACGCGATCTGTTCGGCGGCACGGGAGCCAACTACGGGAAGACGGTGAATCCCGATGCGCCGGTGTGGCGCGCCGGCGCGAACCAGACGACGCAGTTGAAGACCGAGGTGCCGCTCGTCATCAATGGCAAGACCGTTCCCGCCGGCACCTACACGATGTTCATCGATCTCAAGCCGAACAACTGGACGCTGATCGTGTCGCGATGGGAAGCGCAGAAGGAATTCGATGAGAACAACAAGACCCAGCTCTTTGGCGCGTACGGCTACACGCCGGACAAGGACGTCGCCCGCGCGCCGATGACGATGGGCACGCTGCCGTTCTCGGCCGATCAGCTCACATGGCAGTTCCTCGACATGACCGACACGGGCGGGAAGATCGCGATGATGTGGGACAAGATCGTGGCGTCGACGCCCTTCAAGGTGGGAACGTAGTGTCGGATTCTCGTCGACGCGCTCGCAACGCTCGTCCTGAGCTTGTCGACCGGACGAGCCGTGGTTCGACAGGCTCACCACGAGCGAGTTCATGCTTCGCGATCTTCGTCACAGCGTACGCGCTACTGAGGCGAACCCCCGGGTTCACCTCGGTCGCCGTACTCGTGCTCGCGCTGGGGATCGGCGCGAATACCGCGGTGTTCTCGATCGTCAACGCGCTCGTGCTCCAGCCGCGGCAGGGACGGATCGACCAGGTCGTCGGCGTCTTCAGCCGCGATCGCACCAAACCCGATCGCTATCGCGATTTCTCATACCCCGCGTATCTCGACATGCGGGAGCGTGGCGACATCTTCGACAGCCTGATGGCGCACACGTTCTCGACCGTCGGCATCACCGACGGTGACGTCACGAAGCAGACGTTCGCGTCCATCGTCTCGGCCAACTACTTCTCGACGCTGGGCGTGCGGATGGCGGCGGGCCGCGCGTTCACCGCGGAAGAGGAACGGCCGGGATCGGGTCAGCGGGTGGCGATCGCGTCGTACGCGGCGTGGCGGCGGGCTGGACTCGATCCCGCGTTCATCGGATCGACCGTTCGGGCGAGCGGCACGGACTACACGGTGGTCGGCGTGGCGCCGCGCGGATTCGCTGGAACGATGACGCTCGTGTCGCCCGAGTGGTGGTTCCCGCTCGGCAGCTTCGACACGATCGTCAACGAGATGTTCAAGCAGCGCGCGAGCGGTCTCATGGACCGCGGCCACTACGCCGTGAATCTCGCGGGAGCGTTGAAGCCGGGTGTGACGCGCGAAGCGGCTGAACGCGCGCTCGACGCGCTCGGCAGGCGGATGGAAGCCGAACATCCGACCACCGACAAGGATCAGACGTTCGTGCTCGCGGGCATGCCGCGCATGGGCGTCAGCTCGCGGCCGGAGGGCGACGGACCGATCGGCACAGTCGCGGCGCTGCTGATGTTCATGGCCGGACTCGTGCTCGTCGTCGCCTGCCTGAATCTTGCCAATCTCCTTCTCGCGCGCGGCGCCGCGCGGCGCCGGGAGATTGCGATTCGCCAGGCGCTCGGCAGCGGACGGCGGCGGTTGATCCAGCAACTGCGTGACTGAAGGGTTCCTGCTTTCGACCGTCGGCGCGCTCGCGGGCGTCGTGTTCGGATGGTGGACGACCGGCGCGTTGTCGGCGTGGCTCAGCAGCGTCCTGCCCCTTGGCATCGACGTCGTCATCGAGCCGTCCGTCGCGGCTGATTCTGGCCGCGGCCGCGTTCGCCGTGTTCAGCACGGTGTGTTTCGCCGTCGGACCGGCGTGGTCGTTGTCGCGGCCGGCGTTGGCCGCCGATCTGAAAGGGGAGTTGGCGCCGGCGGCGCAGCTGCGCCGCCGGTTCAAGACGGGATCGTTCCTGGTGGTCGGACAGGTCGCGGTATCGCTCGCGCTCGTCGCGGCTGGCGGCCTGTTCGTGCGCGCAGCGATCAACGCCGCGGGCATCGATCCTGGATTCGCGCATGGACCGTCATCTGGTCCTGGCGATGGATCCGAGCCTGGCCGGGTACGACGCTCCGCGCACGCGCTCGATCTACCGCGACGCGCTCGCTCGCGTGCGTTCGCTGCCAGGCGTCGAGCACGCGAGCGTCGGGTCGATCGTCCCGTTCGGCGAGTTTCGCGAGGGGCGCCCCGTTCGGCTCAAACAGGAAGACGACGGCGTCGCCGCGGACTTCACGATCGTGGGCGCCGACTATTTCGACACGCTCGGTCTGCACCTGTTGCGAGGACGGACGTTCACTCCGGCCGAGGAGGAGGCGGGATCGACCGCGAAGGTGGCCGTGATCGATCGCCAGCTCGCGCGGCGCGTGTTCGGCGATGCCGACCCGCTCGGCCGTCAGTTGCTCGTGCAGCCGCGCGAGGGCGAAGCCCTGGAAACCTTCAACGTCGTCGGCATCGTCAGCGAGATGAAGCACGATCTGTTCGACCTCGAGCCGCGCCCGCACCTCTACGCGTCGAGCGGCGACGTGTTTCGGGCGTTCATGACGCTTCACGTCCGCACCGCGCCCGGCGTTCCCGACGCCACCATGCTGGCGACGATTCGCCAGGAACTCCTCGCGATCGATCGCCGGCTGCCGATTCTGTCCGCCCGGACGATGCAGATGCAGCGGGACCGCAGCGTGACGGAATGGAGCGTCCGCGCGGCGGCGCTGCTGTTCAGCACATTCGGCGCGCTGGCGCTGGCGCTCGCGACGATCGGCGTGTACGGCCTCAAGGCCTACGACGTGTCGCGACGGACGCGGGAGATCGGCATTCGCATGGCGCTGGGTGCCACGGCGCACGACCTCCAGGGGCTCATCGTGCGGGAGGGCATCCGGACCACCGTCGTCGGCCTCGTGCTCGGCCTGCTGATGGCCGCCGGGATCGGGAAGCTATCGAGCAGCTTGCTGTATCAGGTCAGCCCCGTCGATCCGATCGTGCTGCTGACAGCGGCGATCGTGTTGTCGGCGGCCGCGACGCTGGCGAGCTACGTCCCCGCTCGCCGCGCCACACGAATCGCGCCGCTCGACGCGCTGCGCGGAGTAGTCAGGTAGGCTGGTGGGGGCGAGTGATCGGATGATCTCAACCTACCTGACATCTGACCTGACTGACCTGACCTACTCCGCCCGAAGTGCCTGCGTCGGATTCACGCGCGTCGCCCGCCATGCCGGCACGTAGCACGCCAGCGCGGCGACGCCGAGCAGCGTCGCGATGACCAGGCCGAACGTGGTTGGATCGGTCGGCTTCACACGGAACAGCAGGCTCTCGATCAATCGCGAGAGCGCCAGCGCCGCGACAATGCCGACGGCCGTGCCCACGATCGCCATCGACAAACCCTGACGGACGACCAGCGCGAGCACGTGACGCCGCTCGGCACCAAGTGCCATGCGGACGCCGATCTCGTGCGTCCGCTCCGTGACGCCGTGCGCGACGACGCCGTAGAGGCCGATCGACGCCAGCACCAGCGCGACGCCCGCGAAGACGCCGAACACGACCATGGACATCCGCTGCTGGGCGATCGAGGTGTCGAGCATCGTGTCCATCGTTCGCACGGCGTACACGGGCAGATCTTTGTCCATGCCACTCACGACGTCCCTGAGTGCCGGTCGTGATGACCGCCGGAGGCGTCGCCGTCCGCACGATCGCGGCGACCATGCGAACCGGGTTCTGCATCATCGGCACGTAAACCTGCATCGGCGTGTCGGCCGTCAGGCCTTCGAACTTCACGTCGCCGACGACGCCGATGACTTCTCGCCAGGGTCCCTTCGTGTCCGACCATCCCTGCTTCAGCTGTTTGCCGACGGGATCCTCGCCCGGCCAGATGCGTCGTGCGAGCGTTTCGTTGACGACGACGACGAGCGGCGCGTCCGGACCGTCGCGATCGTCGATCACGCGGCCGCGAGCGACTCGCATCCCTAGCGTCTCGAAGTAGCCGGCGCCGACCGGACTGAACGCCGCGGACGGCGTTTCGGCGCGCACCGCCACGGTCTTGTCGGCCGCGACGAAGACCGAATTCCAGTTCGATCCGTCGATCGGCAGCGAGTACGCGAGTGCCGCCTTCGTCACGCCCGGAACCGCGCGGATCTTCGTCGCGAACTCATCGAAGAAGGTTCGGCGCCGCGCCTCGGTCCATTGTTCGCCCGCCAGCATCACGCGCAGGGTCAACAGGTGATCCGTCTGGAACCCGGAGTCGAGGCGCGTGATCTCCTGCAGCGTGCGCATCGTGAGCCCCGCGCCGGTCAGCAGGACAATCGCGAGCGCCGTTTCGACCACCATCAACGCGCGGCGAAGGCGATGCGATCGCGCGGATGATCCAGCCGTTCGCGTGCGCACCAGCGCCTGCTGCCCCTCGACGCCGGATGCCTGAAACGCGGGAAACAGGCCGAACACGACTCCGCAGACCGCAGAGGCCGCCATCGCGAACGCGAGCGCGGCGCCGTCGAGGCGGACGCCGTCGAGCCTCGGCAGGCCTTCCGGCGCAACCGAGATCAGCGCGCGCAGGAGCGCGAACGCGAGGCCGATCCCCAGGACGCCGCCAATGCTCGAGATCAGACGTGCTCTCGACCAGCATCTGCGCGGTGAGCCGCGCGCGGCCGCCGCCCAGTGCGGCACGCACGGCGAGCTCGTGCTGGCGAGCCGCGCCGCGGGCAATCAGCAGATTGGCGACGTTCACGCAGGCGATGAGCAAGAGAAAGCCGACGGCGCCGAGCAGCGCGAGGAGCGTCAGACGAATGTCGGCGACGATGCGGCTGGTCAACGGTTCGGCGTACGCGGTGACGCCGGCGTTGGTCTTGGGATACTCGCGCTCGAGCGAGGCGGCAATCGTCTTGAGCTCGCGATCGACCGTCTCGACCTCAATTCCCGGCTTGAGCCGCGCGACGGCGTTGAATCCGCTGTGGTTGCCGCGCTCCAGGAGCTGCTGCGTTCCCGACACGGGCCCCATCGACACGAACGCGTCGTACGAACGGATGTACTGAAAATCAGGCGGCAGCACGCCGACCACGGTGTAGACGACGCCGTCGAGGATGATGGTGCGGCCGAGGATGCCGGCGTCGGCGCCGAGCTGGGTCCGCCAGAACGCGTCGCTGATCAGAACCTCGCCCGGCGCGTTGGGACGATCCGCGCCCGCGGAGAAGTCGTGGCCGAGCGCCGGCCGGGCGCCGATCACCGAGAGGAATCCCGCTGTGGCGCGGCGCGCGCGAATGCGCTGGGCGCGCTCGATGCCCGTCAGCGTGAGCGCCTCTTCGCGCGAATCGGCAATCGCCGACACCGATTGCAGCCGGGTCGTCCAGTCCAGATAGGTCGGCCAGGACACCGACATGCGATTGCCGGTCGGACTGAGCTCGTTGATGTACACGAGCCGATGCGGCTCGTGCAGCGGCAGCGGCTGCAGGAGAATGCCGTTCACCATCGAGAAGATGGCCGTGGAGGCGCCGATGCCGAGCGCGAGCGTGGCGACCACCGCCAGGGTGAACGACGGTGTTTTCGCGAACGACCGGGCCGCGTACTTCACATCGGTCCAGATGGATTCGGCGATCATGGACGGCTTCTCCTCTCGGGGATCGCGGCGGCGCGACAGGCCGTAGCGAAGGGATATTGAGATCGCGTGGCGCCAGTACCACCAGGAGCCGCGGGGACGGAGCTCGCCGGTACGCATTCTCAGCCGCCGACCTCCGTCCCCGATACTCTTCCAGCAAGTCGCCGCGGATCGTGTCGCCGCGCACGCCAGGCGGCAGGGCGCGATCCAGCAGCCACGCCGCCCGATCGCGGCGGGTGAGCGGTTCACGACGTGTGTTCCTTGAGGACACCTTCGAGACCGCGCCACATCCGCTGCAGGACGCCGCGCGAGGTGCGCAGCGCGGCGAGTCCGGCCGGCGTCACCGTGTAGGCGCGCCGCGGCAGCCCGTCGCGCAGCGCCGTGCCGGCGGCGAGCTTCCAGCGAACCAGTCCCTTGTCTTCCAACCGGTCCAACGATGTGTAGAGGGCGCCACGCGAGACGCTGCGTCCGGCGCGCACGTCGAGCTCGCGGGCGATGTCCGCCGCGAAGGCCTCGGCGCCGCGGCGAAGCACGGCCAGCAGCAACAGGTGTTCGAATTCGCCCAGGTAGGCAGACATGTCTACTATGTAGACTCCAGCCGCTTAGACGGGAGCGGACGGTCGAGGGTTGGTGTCAAAGGTGACTGACATCGAATGCTCCAGACGCCAAACGCCGGGCGGATGCACGCGCTCTCGGCCGCCGGCGCGTGGTCGCGGTGATTGGTTCAGGTAAGTCTGCCGATCCATCCTGTGCCGAGATCGGACACCTGGTCGCCGCGCTTGGCGCCGATCTGCTGACCGGCGGAGGACGCGGCGTCATGGAAGCGGTGAGCCGCGCGTTCTTCGAGACCGCCCCGCGCGCCGGCATTGTCATCGGCGTCGATTCCCGCGACCGTCGAGCCGCTGGACGCTCTCGAGCGGCGCGACGCGACGCCGGTCGCCTATCAATTGCCTGACGGCTATCCGAATCCATGGGTCGAGCTCGCGATCTACACGCACCTGCCCGATAGCGGACACGAGGGCACGCTGCGATCGAGCCGCAATCACATCAACGTGCTGTCCGCCGACGCGATTGTCGCGTTGCCCGGCGAGGACGGAACCGAATCGGAAATGTGGCTCGCGGTTCAGTACGGTGTGCCGATCGTGGCGTTCGGCACGCACCGCAGGGCTCTGCCGTCCGGAGTTGTCCACGCGCGAACGCTGCGAGACGTTCGAGCGTTTCTGCTCGAACATCTTGACCTGATGCCAACGCACGTGACTGCGCTCGTCTAACGCTCGTACGTAGCCGACCGTCAGGGCCGCGATCGCGGGCCTAAAGGCTCGCGCTACACGAGGGGACCCGATGCTGAACGAACTCATGCAGGACGTCCGCTACGGCATCAGGGGCCTCTTGAAAGCGCCAGGCTTTGCGGTGGTCGCCATCCTCACCCTGGCCCTCGGCATCGGCGCCAACAGCGCCATCTTCAGCTTCGTCGACGGCGTCCTCCTGAAGCCGCTCCCGTATCCGGATCCCGAGCAGATCCTCCTGCTCTGGGAAAAGCCTCCAGGCGGCGGCAACAACGTCGTGTCGGCGGAGAATTTTCTCGACTGGAAGAGCCAGAGCTCCTCGTTCACGTCGGTGGCCGCGACCACCGGCGGACCGATGACGCTGACCGGCCGCGGCGAGCCGACGCTCATGCGCGTGTCGCGCGTGTCGGCGGGATATTTCGACATCCTCGGCATGAAACCCAAACTGGGGCGGACGTTCGCGCCCGACGAAGATCAACCCGGCAAGGACCACGTCGTCGTGTTGAGCCACCGCCTGTGGGCGAACGAGTTCGGAGGCGACCCCGCGCTGGTCGGCCGGACCATCACGCTGAACGGCGAGGCGTACACCGTCATCGGCGTGATGCCCGAAGGTTCGGTGTTCGACCGCACGTTCAATCGGCTGTGGCGGCCGCTGGCCTTTTCGCCGGGCGAGCGAACGCGCAACTTTCATTGGCTTCAGGTGTTCGCGCGGTTGAAGCCAGGCGTCACCATCGAGCAGGCGCGAGCGGAGATGGACGGCATCGGCGGCCGGATCGCGCAGGACTATCCCGACTCGAACAAGGGCTGGGGTGTGTCCACCGTCCGCTACATGGACTCGATCGTCGGCCCGCAGCTGCGAAGCTCGCTCTACGTGCTGTTGAGCGCCGTTGGGATGCTGCTGCTGATCGGCTGTGCGAACCTTGCGAACCTGACGCTGGCGCGCGGCACGTCGCGCGAGCGCGAGGTCGCGGTGCGCGCCTCGCTCGGCGCGGGCCGCGGACGCCTGATCCGGCAGTTTCTCACCGAGAACATCGTGCTCGCCGCTGCCGGCGGCGCAGCCGGTCTTGCCGTCGGCTACGCGTTCATGCGGCTGCTCACGCTGCTTTTGCCGCCGTTCTCTTTGCCGGCTGCCGCCCATGTGGGCATGGATACGCGCGTGCTCGGCTTCGCCTTCGTGCTCACGATCACGACCGGCCTCGTGTTCGGCCTGGCGCCCGCGCTCCATGCGACGAAACCCGATCTCGTCGAGCGCGATGAAGGAAGGCGGCCGCGGCAGTTCGGGCGACACCGGGCGCCGGCGTCTTCGCAGCGCGCTCGTCGTCGTCGAAGTCGCGCTGGCGTTCATCCTGCTCGCGGGCGGCGGGCTGCTCGTGCGCAGCTTCTTTCAGATGATGAACCTGCCGCTCGGATTCGACGCCACCAACGTGCTGACGCTCCGTCTGCCGATTCCCGGCGATCGATTTCCGAACGCCGAACAGTTGAACGCACACGTGCGGTCGCTCGTCGATCGCATCCGGTCCGTGCCCGGCGTGCGCGGCGCGGCTGCCGCCGATGTGCTGCCGCTCGAAGGCTTCAACAACGGCATGCCGTTCCTGATTGCGGGCCGAGATGCTGTCGATCGTGCGAATCGGCAGGCGGCTGGATTCAAGATGGTGCAGGCGGACTATTTCCGAGTCCTCGGCATTCACGTGATCAAGGGGCGGGGGTTCACCGATCGCGACGTGAAAGGCGTCGCCTCCGGTTGCGGTCATCAATCAGGTGATGGCGAATCGTTTCTTCGAGGGACAGGATCCGATCGGACAGCGCCTGCTCGTCCAGGAGATCGTCCCGGGCAAGCCGCAGCTCGGCCCGGAAATCCCGTGGGAGATTGTCGGGTCTGATTGCAGACGAGCGGACCGGGTCGCTGGAAGGCACGACGCGCGCCGGTATCTACGTGCCGATGGATCAGAGTCCCACCTCGTTCGTCAGCGTCGTGCTGCGTGCGGAAATGGAGCCTGAGCCGCTGGCGCGGTCGGTGACCGCGGCCGTACACGAAGTGGACAAGGATCAGGTCGGTGAGCGACGTGCGGACGCTCGAGCGGATCAAAACCGAATCGGCGGCGACGAATCGTCTTCGAACCACATTGCTCGCGGTGTTTGCCGGCCTGGCGGTCGCTGTTGTCGGCGGTCGGCATCTACGGCGTGATTTCGTACACCGTCGCCCAGCGCACGCACGAGCTCGGCGTCCGCGCCGCGCTTGGCGCACCGAAGAACGCGTTGCTCGGGATGGTTCTTCGGAACGGCATGGCGCTGGCCGGTCTCGGTCTGGTGCTGGGACTCGGCGGCGCGCTGGCGCTCACACGCCTGCTGGCGACCCTGCTGATTGGCGTCGACGCGCGCGATCCCCTGACGCTCGTCGGCGCGGCGGTCGACGCTGGCTGCCGTCGCGTTCCTCGCGTGCTACGTCCCGGCGCTGCGCGCGGCGCGGCTCGACCCGGTGGCCGCGCTGCGCGACAGCTGACATTCGGCACGCAGCGACCGGAACGCGTCGCGGAGCTCTCGGCCTATTTGATCTCTTTGTACAGGTTGGTGACGTTGTCCTTGAGCCGCGTGCGCCGCTTCCGGATCGGTGTTCGTCACGTAGCCCTTCGCCTTGTCCTTGTCGGGACTGTCCAGCTCGCGGCGACTTCGTCGGCGCTCTTGCCCGCCTTCTTCGCGGCCTGCACGTCGGCCAGGAAGTCCTTGTTGAACTGCGCCCACTCGGCGAGGTCGGCCCAGCGTCATCTGCGTGCTGTGGCCGGTGATGATCGTGTCCACGTTCTTGATGCCGGCGTGCGGCCTTCGCCAGCGTGTCGCCGATTTCGACGCCGGTGCCGCCGTTGTTGTAGTCGAGCAGCGGCAGATTCTTGCCGGAGAAGATGTCGCCCGCGTGCATCACGCGCAGCTCGGGGAACACGATGAACGCGTCGCCGTTGGTGTGGCCGCGGCCGAAGTAGTACAGATCGAATCTGTCGGCGCCGCTGCCGATGGTCATCTTGTCCTTGAACGTGCGCTTCGGCAGCCCTCTGCCGTTGTGCTGCTTGAAGATGTCCATCTTCTCCATGTTGGTCTTCGTGTTCTCCTGCACCACGATGTCGACCGTGGCCGGGAAAGTCCACGTTGCCGCTCACGTGATCCCCGTGCGTGTGCGTGTTGATCAGGAGCGTGACCGGCTTGGGCGTGAGCTCCTTGATCTTGTCGAGAATCGGCTGGCCCCAGCCGGGGTTCTTGGCGTCGACGACGGTCACGCCCGTGGCGCCGACGTAGACGGCGACGTTGCCGCCTCCGCCGTCTCCCTTGAGCACGAAGAGGTTGTCTTTGACCTTCTCGACCGTGACGACCTTGGGCCCCGGCGGCTGCGCCGGCGGTTGATACGCGCCGACGGCGACGACCCCGATGACGATCAACGCTACGAGTACAAGTGCACGTCGCATAAACGTCCTCCGTTCACCGATTCCCGGCTGGTGACGCCGTAGTCTTGACAGTTCGATCGCGCTTCTGCTTCTCGACCATCGCCATCACGTCCGCCGCGAGCTTCTTCGCGTCGTAGGCGATGCCGTCCTTGATCGTCCACTTGATGCCGCCGACGCGCTCGACCCGGCCGGTCTTGTCGTTCAGACCGGATCGTGCCGTTCGCGTACAGCACCTTGAAGTTCTGCAGCGGATTCTGATCGACGATCACCATGTCGGCGAGCATGCCTTCGCGCACGACGCCGATCTCCGGAGCCTTGCGCATCGGCTCGTGCAGCGTCAGCGCGCCGTTCATCGTCGCCGACTGGATGGCCTCGAGCGGGTGGAAGCCGGCTTCCTGCAGCAGCTCGAGCTCGTTGATGAATCCGAAACCGTAGGTCTGATAGATGAAGCCCGAGTCGGATCCGGTCGTGACGCGGCCGCCCATCTTCTTGTAGTCGTTCATCAGCTTGAACCACACCTGGTAGAAGTTGCGGAACGCGACTTCGTCTTCGGTGGTCCAGTCGTACCAGTAGGCGCCGTGGTTGTTGCGGTCGGGCGTGTAGAACTCCATCAGCGAGGGGAGCGTGAACTTGTCGTGCCATTCCGCCGCGCGGAAGCGCATCACGTCGCGTCCGGCCGAGTAGATGGTGAGCGTCGGATCGAACGTCGTGCCGAGCTTCAGATGCTCTTCGAGATACGCCTTCCACTCCGGGCTGCCCGGCGGATGAATCTTGTCCCAGAGACGCGCGACCTGGCCGAAGCGATCCTGCTCGTTGTTGTAGTTGTGGGTGACCGGGTACGGCTGCACGACGTAGTCCTTCAGGAGCGATTCGAAGTGGCCGTAGAAATGCGTGACCGTGCCGAGACCCAGGCGCGCGGCCTTGATCGCGTTCATCTGCACGACGCCGGTCTGCGCCAGGTGCGCCGTCGTGCCCATGCCCAGCTTCTTCGCTTCCTGACAGTAGACCTCCATCAGGTCCGGCCGCTCGGAGCCGAGCTTGAGGCCGTCGATGCCGTTGGCGTGCGCCCATTCGACCCACGCGCGCGCCTGTTCCGGCGTCTGCGGCGTGCCTTTGCCCCAGGCCGGCGCCGGGACGCTGATAGTTGAAAATCCGCGGCGCGACGATCTCGTTCTTCGCGCTGCGTTCCTTCTCTTTGACCGACAGCGCGTTCTCGGTGAGCGGCACGCCGCGCACCGTCGTCACGCCGTGCGCCAGCCACAACTTGTACGCGTACTCCGCGTCGGCGTTCTTCGGTGCGCCGCCGGCGTGCACGTGCAGGTCGATGAAGCCCGGCAACACGTACATCCCGCTGGCGTCGATCTCGTAGTCCGCTCTCGGCGGCCGGTTGGGCCGCATCGGCGTTCCGGGCGTGCCGGCGTTGCGGATGGCGGTGATGCGGTTGTTTTCGACGACGATGTCGACGGGTCCGCGCGGCGGGCCGCCGGTGCCGTCGATGAGCGTCGCTCCCCGCACGACCATCGTCTTGTAGGGACCGAACCCTTCGCCCGACGCGCGATTCGGGGCGGGGCGCAGTGGATCGCGCTGCAACGCGGGGGTCTGGTCCAACGGTTGAGCCGGGTTCTGCGCCCGAATCGCGATGGCGGACATCGCCACGAGCGAAAACACAACGAACCGTCGCACGACGCGGCTCCTGCTCACCATGAGACCTCCGGGGCACAGTTTACTCTCGTCACACTTTCGTCGATCGACAACCGTATAATCCTCTCGCCATGACGATCTACGACCGAACAATCGCCGGATTCTCGCGTCGTGAGCTGATGAAGATCGCATGGATGTTGGGCGCTGCGGCGGTTGCGCCGCCGCTCCTCACGCGACGGCTCCTCGCGACGCCGTTCTTCGACGCCTACCCGTTCACGCTCGGTGTGGCCTCCGGCGATCCGCTGCCCGACGGCGTCGTGCTGTGGACGCGGCTCGCACCCAAGCCGCTCGACGGCGGCGGCATGCCGCCGGTGGTGGTCGGCGTCGAGTGGGAGGTCGCGCGGGATCCGCGCTTCCAGTCGATCGCGCAGAAGGGCATCGCGCTCGCCCGGCCGGAGCTCGGGCACAGCGTTCACGTCGAAGTATCGGGCCTCGAAGCCGGCCGCGAGTACTGGTATCGCTTCCGCGCCGGCAGCGAGATGAGCCGCACGGGCAGAACGCGCACGGCGCCGCCGGCGGGCGCGCCCGTCGATCGGATTCGATTCGGCGTGTGCGGCTGCAGCCACTACGAACAGGGCTACTTCACGGCGTTCCGCCGGCTCGCCGAAGAGCAATTCGACTTCGTGTTCCATACCGGCGACTACATCTACGAGGGCCGGCCCGAGCCCGGCCGCGCCGATCGCGTGCGGCTGCATCTCGGCCAGGAACTGTTCACGCTCGTCGACTACCGGAACCGGTACGCGCTCTACAAGTCGGATCCCGATCTCCTCGCCGCTCATGCCTCGGCGCCCGTTCATCGTCTCGTGGGACGACCATGAAGTGAGCAACAACTACGCGGGCGACTTCGACGAGAAGGGCACGCCGCCCGAGCTCTTCGTGCTGCGGCGCGCGGCGGCCTACCAGGCGTACTACGAGTCGATGCCGCTCCGCGCGAGCGCGTGGCCCAGTGGCAGCCACATGCGGATTCACCGGCGGCTGCAGTTCGGGACCCTGATCGATCTGAACGTGCTCGACACGCGTCAGTGGCGATCCGATCAGGCCGTGCGGCGACGGCAGTCCACAGCGACTGCGCGGAGGCGCTGGCGCCGGATCGGACGATGCTCGGCGCGGAGCAGGAGCGCTGGCTGTTCGACAATCTGGCGCAACGCGTCGGCGCGCTGGACCGTGATCGGCCAGCAGGTGCCGACGCTACGTGCGCGACATGGCCAGGCATCTTTCCCGACGGCCGCTTCTCGATGGACAAATGGGACGGCTACGTCGCGGCGCGCAACCGGCTGTACGCGCGGCTGCAGGAGACGAAGGCGCCGAACCCGATCGTGCTGTCGGGCGACGTGCACATGCACTTCGGCGCGGATCTCAAGACGGACTACACGCAATCCGCGCTCGGCGACGGTCGGCGTCGAGTTCACGAATTCGTCGATTACGTCGACCGGCGACGGCAGCGACGTGTTCGCGAGGTTGGGACCAGATCAAGGGCGACAACCCGCACATCAAGTTCCACAGCGCCCGCCGCGGCTACATCGCGTGCACCGCCACGCCCGCGTCGATGCGAGCAGACTTCAAAATCCTCGATCGCGTCACCGTGGCAGACCTGCCGATACGCACCGGCGGTTCGCTTGTGGTCGAAGCCGGCAAGGCGGGAAGCTACACGGACTGACCGAGCACAAAGACCAAAGGCAACCACGAAGCCACGAAAGCACGAAGAAGAAGCACTAGTAATGGTTTTCTTCGTGGCTTCGTGTTTTCGTGGTTGCGTTACAGGACGCCGGCAGGAAAAAACACGCGTTCGATGAACCAGAACGTGCCCGCCGCGACGACGGCCAGCGATCCCGCGAACGCGAGCCGCTTCCCGGCGACCTCACTCCGCTTGCGCAGCGCCGTCAGCGCCGTCGCGACGGCAAAGACGACGATCAGCTGACCGACTTCGATGCCGGCGTTGAAGGAGAAGAGCGACCAGCCGAGGGCGCGCGGCGGCAGGTGCATCTCGCGCAGCACGCCGGCGAAGCCAAATCCGTGGATGAAGCCGAACGTGAACGCGATCCACGCGCGCACGTCGCGGCCGCCCTGCACCAGCAGATTGTCGGTGCCGACGTAGACGATGCTGAGCGCGATGGCGGGGTCGATGATGCGCGCGGGCGGCATCACGAGGCTCAACGCGGCGAGCGTCATGGTCAGGCTGTGCGCGACGGTGAACGCCGTCACGATGATGGCGAGCTGCCGGAGCGAGCCGCCGAGCAGCAGGAGACCGAGCAGAAAGAGCAGATGATCCGCGCCGAGCGCGATGTGCTTGACGCCGGCCGGAACGAACTGCCGCATGACGGCGATGGCGCCCTGGCGCGTGCCGGCGAAGTACTCGAAGCGCGAATGGCCAAGGTCCAGAATCGCCTGCGTGAGCGCGTCGCCGTCGTAGATGTTCAGGAACGTCTGGTGAGCGGGATCGTACGGAAACAGTTTGGCGTCAACCGCCACTCTGCCCGGCGCGGCGGTCAGACGGTAGCGCAGATGAATGCGGATCGACTGGCGATCCGGAATCACATCGATCTCGGACCATTCGGGCGCGAGCGCTTGCCCATCCGCGCTCACCGTCAGGCGCGGCGTGATCAGCGCCGCGAACGCGCGCGACTGCTGCGCCGCGAACGCCGGATCGAGCAGGCGCTCGGGATTCGCGATGTCCAGGTCGTGCGCGACGTCGAAGATGTGCGCGACCACCGAGCCTTGAATGAGCCCGGGTTGCAGGCGCAGGTCGACGTAGCTGAACGGTGCGGGGTGCGCGAGGGCGGCTTCCCGCGGCGCAAAGCACGCAAAGGACGCAAAGAACGTCGCAAAGCACGAGTTTTCTTTGCGGCTCTTCGCGATACCCCACTTGGCGGCCTTGGCGTTGCTCGACTGACGGCCAAATGGTAACGTACGCGAATGGAGATCGCGCCGGGCGCGTTCCATCTCGCGCGCTATCTGACGATCGCTGAACAGACCGCGCTCGTCGAACAATGCCGCGCGCTCGTGGACGGCGCTGTGCCGGCGTACGTGCCGGTCGTGCGCGGCGGCGGCACGCATGCACGTGCGCATGCTGTGCCTCGGACGCCACTGGAACGGCAAGACCTACAAGTACGAAGAGACGCGATCGGATTTCGACGGTCTTCCGGCGCCACCCTTGCCGGACGACTTCAAGCGGCTGGCCGATCGCATCGCCGCGTCCGTCGGGCTGCCGCTCGACGCCGATCTCTGCATCCTCAACTACTACGACGGCGACGGCCGCATGGGCGTCCATCAGGACAAGGATGAAAGCCGGGATTCGATTGCCGCCGGCGTGCCGGTGGTCTCGGTCTCGTTGGGCGACACCGCCCGATTCCTGTTCGGCGGCCTCCGGCGCCGCGATCCCGTCGAGTCGCGGCTGCTCGAATCAGGCGATGCGTTCGTGTTCGGCGGGCCGGCCCGCTTGCGCTATCACGGCGTCTCGCGGATATTGCCCAACACAGCGCCACCCGAGCTCGCGCTGACTGGACGCTTCAACCTGACGTTCCGCCAATACTAGAGACATCGTGATGAAAGCCAAAGAACGGCCTGACGTCGATCGTGATGCTGACGCTCGCGTGCGCCGCAATGGTTGGTGCCCGAGGCCTCGGCCAATCCACTGCGACGACGACACTGATTCGACATGCGCAGGTGATCGACGGGAGCGGCGGGCCCGCGCGGCGCGATGACGTGCGCATCGCCGGCGACCGGATCGTCGCCGTCGGCCAGCTCACGCCCGACGCCTGGCGAGCGCATCGTCGAGGCCGAAGGGTTGACGCTGAGCCCTGGATTCATCGACACGCACAGCCACCACGATCGCGGCTTCGACGCCGCCCGCGACGCGATCGCCATGGTGAGCCAGGGCGTGACGACGATCGTGGTGGGGCAGGACGGCGGCGGCTCGAACCTCGCCGCGCTGTTCACGCGCCTCGAGAGCCAGCCGGTTTCGGTCAATGTCGCGTCGTACGCCGGGCACGGCGCGATTCGCAGCCGCGTCATGGGCCAGGATTTCGCGCGCAAGGCGACCGCCGACGAAGTCGAGCGGATGAAGCCGCTTCTCAAGGCGGAAATGGATGCCGGTGCGCTCGGCCTCTCGACCGGTCTCGAATACGACCCGGGGATCTACTCCGCTCCCGAAGAGGTGCTGGCGCTCGCGAAGATCGCGGCCGATGCCGGCGGCCGCTACATCAGCCACATGCGCAGCGAGGATCGCTGGTTCTGGGAAGCGCTCGACGAGCTGATCGCGATTGGCCGCACGAACGCGATGCCCGTGCAGGTCTCGCACATGAAGCTCGGCATGCACGACCTGTGGGGCCAGGCGGAGAAGTTGATCGGCGTTCTCGACCGCGCCCGCGCCGCCGGCGTCCAGCTCACGGCCGACATCTATCCCTATACCTACTGGCAGTCGAACCTCGGCGTGCTGTACCCGAAGCGGAATTTCTCGGACGAGAAGGAAACCGAGTTCGTCCTCGCCCACGTGTCGCTCGCCGACGACATCATCTTCAACAGCTTCCGTGCGCATCCGGAGCACGTCGGCAAGACGCTCGCGGAAGTGGCGAAACTGGCCGGGACGACGCCGCAGAAAATGCTCATGGCGCTTCTCGCCGAGCCGGGAGGTCCCGGCGCGGGCATCGTGGCGAAGGGGATGTCCGACGCGGACGTCGAGCGGCTCATGCAGTGGCCCTTCGCCAACGTCTGCAGCGACGGAACGTCGACGGGGCTGCATCCGCGCGGCTTCGGCAGCTTCGCCAAAGTCCTCGGCCCGTACGTGCGCGATCGAAAGCTGTTCCCACTGTCGGAAGCCGTGCGCAAGATGACGAGCCTTGCGGCTGCGAACGTCGGACTGCAGAATCGCGGACGCATCGTGCCGAACGCCTTTGCCGATCTCGTCCTCTTCAATCCAGCCGTCGTCGCGGACCGCGCAGATTTCGGGAAGGCGCAGGCGCAAGCGGTTGGTATTCACACGGTGTGGGTCAACGGCCAGGTCGTCTTTCAGGACGGCAAGACGACCGGTGTGTTTGCCGGCCGGCCTCTACGCCGCGAGAACGGGCCGCGCGCCCCGGTCATCGCTGTAGCCGGACCGCTCCTTGTCCGACGCGAATACCGGTGACACGCCAGGCGGATGTTTCATGCTTCCGACTCGAACATCATCTCGAAGTCGCTGTCGATCAACTCCCAGTCCTGGATGGCGTCGCCCAGAAAAGCGCGGCCGGCCGCGTCTTCGGCATCGAACGCGAACCGCTGTCTGGACTTCACCGGTAACCAGCGGCCCGCGACGCGCGCAATTTCTGGCACGCTGGTGACCAGGAGAATCGTGTCGACGTCCGACGACAGCGCCCACCGAACCACTCCGCCAAAAAATCGCGACAGGCCGCGGCGATCGCCCGGCTGCGCGAGCAGCGTCAAGAGATGCAGCCGGCGGCATCCGGCGTGGCTCAAGATGCGCGCGATCGCCTGGACCGACGCCGACTTCAGCACGAGGTAGCGGTCCGCGTGCGGATGCGACAGGACGCGCCAGTTGAGGAAGTCTGCCGACTTCGAGGCGCAGAGCGCGTCGGATCGGGCGCCTAGCGTGAACGGCGCGATCGTCTCGCGGCTGGCCGGCAGCACGTCCAGATCGATCGCTGTCATCGCGATCGCTCGACCGACGGTGCGCACCGCGCCGCCGGCGACCTGCGCCCCCGCGCCCAGCCCCGGCGTCTCTTTGGCCATCGTCTGAAGGCTGGGAAGTCGCTCCGGCCGCAGCGGCAACTGAAAGGCCGTCGTCAGGAAATGGCTGCTCCATCCCAGTTTTTCGGCCAACGCCCACGAGCGCTCGTTGAGAAACGCCACTCGCATGCGGACAGCACGAACTGGCGATCGTCAGCAAGGCGCCGCCGACGATGCCGCGCTGATACTCCGGCAGGATGGCGTAGTCCAGCATCCACACGGCCTCGCGGCGTTCGTCGCCGCGCTGCAGCATGACCGTGACAAGCCCTCCCTGGCCGACAACGCGTTCGCCAACGATGGCCAGTACGGGGGATCTCACATGATCGCGGGCGCTGGCGCGGTAGAGCCAGCGCCAATGCCGCATCAGGAAGGCCGCGCGCTCCGGGAACATCTGCTCGTAGAACTGCGCCAGCGCCTGTTCCGGTACATCCTCGATCGGAGCCGAAACGAATCTTGCGATCCAGACGCTCGAGGCGCCGCAGAAGCTTTGCATTGAAGGAGTCCACGCGCAAATACCTGCGTGGCCCATTCTGACATGGCGGGCCGTCAGCTTTGACGCAGAGCGCTGACGGCGTCGACCCGCATCGCGCGCCGCGCCGGCACATAGCTGGCGCCGAGCGCCACGGCGATCAGAATCAGCGAAACGGTTCCAAGCACCCACGGATCGCCCGCGGTTACGCCGTATAACAGCGAGCCGAGCAATCGCAGCAGTCCCACCGCTCCCGCAATGCCGACGACGACGCCGGCCAGCGCCCAGGCGAGCGAGTGCCCCAGGATGAGCCGCAGTACGTCGCGCCGCTGTGCGCCCAGCGCGATGCGCACGCCAATTTCCGGCGTGCGCTGCACGACGGAGTAGCTCACGACGCCGGCGATGCCAATCGCGGCGAGCACGAGCGCGAGCACGGCGAAGCCGCTCAACAACAGCATCGGGAAGCGCCGCGGAGCCACAGATCGCCCGATAACTTCCTCCATCGTCCGCACCGTCGCCACCGGCTGTTCCGGCTCGACGGCCAACAGTGCGCGCTTGACCGCCGGCGTGAAGGTTTGTGGCGCCGACGCTGTGCGCACGACGATGCTCATCGACGGCCAGCCCGCCTGCTGGTACGGACGGAGAAAGTGAGGAGACCCGTCCCTGTCGAGACCGTTGTGGCGGACGTCCTTGTACACGCCCACGACGGTCAGCCACGGAGCGTCGCTGCCGGTGCGGCCGATCTTGAAGCGCTTGCCGACGGCGTCCTCGTTGGGCCAGTGGCGACGCGCGAAGCTCTCGTTGATCAACGCGACGCCCGGAGATTCGAGCGCGTCCCGGACCGTGAACTCCCGTCCGGCGCGCAGCGTCATGGCCATCGTTTTCAGGATGTCCGGACAGGCGACGCTGTATCCGGCGCCGGGTTGGTTTTGCGGACCGGGATCCGGACGACCCTCGATCGCCAGTCCACGTCCTGCGTTCGCGCCGCTGAGCGGGAGATGCGCGATGCCGCTCACCGACACGACGCCGGGAATGCTGCCGACCTGCTCCGAACAGCCCCTCGCAGAATCGCGGGTTGCCCGGCGGCCCGTAGTACAGGTTTTCCTGCGGAAGCGCCATCTGGAGGACCAGGACATTTCGTGGATCGAGTCCCGGATCGACACGAAGCAGACGCGCGACACTGACCAGCATGACGCCCGCGCCGGCGAGCACGACCAGCGTCAGCGCAATCTCCGACGCGACGAGTCCGTACCGCAGCCGGCTCCGGCCATCGCCGGCGAACCCGCGCGCGCTCTCCCGCAATGCCGTGTTCAGGCCGCCGCGATACGACGCGAACGCCGGTGCGAGGCCGAAGAGCAATCCGCTCCCGAGCGCGACGATGGATGTGAACGCCAGCACCGAGGTGTCGATGCCGATCCGATCGACCGGCCGGAAGGGCACATTGCGGATGTTGCCAGGCAGCAACGGCAGCAGCGCGCCCACGCCCCAGTACGCCAGCAGCAGCCCGGCCGCGCCGCCGGCGCATGCGAGCACCAGGCTTTCGGTGAGCAATTGCCGGACGAGGCGTCCGCGGCCAGCGCCCATCGCCGAGCGGACCGCCAGCTCGCGCGAGCGGGACGCCGCGCGCGCCAGCAGCAGGTTGGCGACGTTCGCGCACGCGATCAGCAGGACGAAGCCGACGATGCCCAGCATCGGGACGAGCGTCGATCGCAGGCGCGACGCGCCGAGCTCGATCATCGGCATGACGCGGATGGTCTGGCCGCCGTTCTCGTCGGGATACGCCTCGGCCAGCGCGCGGCCGACCGTGTCCATGTCGCTCTGTGCCTGCGCGAGCGTCACGTCGCGCCGGATTCGCCCGATCGCGATGAACGAATTCGATCCGCGATCCTGATCGCCTCGCGTCCAGCCGGCCGGTACCCAGAGCTGACGTTCGATCCCGTACTGGAATCGAAACGACTCGGGCATGACGCCGATGACCACTCGTCCGGCGGAGTCGATGGGAATCGTCCGGCCGATGATCGCCGGGTCGCCCGCATAGCGGCGCTTCCACAGCCCGTAACTGAGCACGACCACGCGATCGGCGCCCGGTTGCTCTTCTTCCTGCAGAAACGTTCGCCCGAGGAAGGGCGGCACGCCGAGCACCGTGAAGAAGCTCGCCGTCACGCGGAGCCCCGGCACCTGTTCGGGTTCACCCTGCCCGGTGAGGTTGTATCCGCGTCCCGCTGAATCGAAGATCGCCATGCTGTCGAATGTCCGGCTGCGCTCGCGCCAGTCGCGGAAGTTCGGCGCCGACACGATGTTGAGGGACTCGGGATCGTTGAGGCTCGTCCGCCACAGCGTGGCGAGGCGATCGGAATCCGGGTAGGGCAGCGTTTGCAGCAGCGTCGCGTTCAACACGCTGAACATCGTCGTGTTCGCGCCGATGCCGAGGGCGAGCGTCAGGACGGCGGCCGTGGTGAAGCCGGGCGTCCGGCGAAGCATGCGCATGGCAAAGCGCAGGTCCTGTCGAAGGGCGTCCACCCACGCGAAGGTCCCGGCGTCGCGGCTGTTCTCCATCACCGCCAGCGGAGCGCCGAACTGCCGGTGTGCGGCGCGTGCGGCATCGTCGGCCGGGAGACCCGAGCGGCGGAGCTGCTCGGCGCGCAGATCGATGTGCAGCTGGATTTCGTCTGCGAGGTCCTTGTCGTATCGACGGCGTCGAAACGTCGATCGCAGGCGATACCAGAGGCCGCGGATGGTCATGGTTGTTCTCCGTCTAGGCCGGTGACAGCACGCGCGCGACCGCGCGTGCGACGCGGTGGTAGCGCGCGAGCTCGCGCTCGAGATGGCGGCGGCCGGACGGCGTCAGCCGGTAGTACCGCGCGCGCCGGTTCCCGAGGGTCCGGCCCCACGCGTCGGCAATCCATCCCTTGACGAGCAGCCGCTGCAGAGCCGGATACAGCGACCCCTCTTCGACCGTCAGCACATCGTCGGACCGCGCTTGGATCGATTCGGCGATCTCGAACCCGTGCAACTGATCCACGCGGCTGAGGGTTGTCAGGATCAGGACTTCGAGCGTTCCCGGCGGGATGACGTCGCGAACGGTAAATGGCCTGGTCATAGCATAGACAGCCTATGTCACTCCCTTTGACGGCGGCAACCGTAAAAGGGTTGGCTGGCGAGCGTCGCGTACACTCCGGGCGTGTGGCCGCCCGACACACCTGGTCCGTTGATTGGTCTTGGGTGCATGCGTCTGTCGACGGAGCGCGACCGCGACGAGGCGCGCGGCATCGAGGTGCTGCATGCGGCGCTCGACGCCGGCATTACTTTCTTCGACACCGCCAATGCCTACTGCTGGGACGATAGTGAGACCGGTCACAACGAGCGGCTGATCGCGCGTGCGCTCGCCACGTGGACCGGCTTCCCTCGGGACTGACTGCTCGGGGCAGGCCCTTCGACTGCGCTCAGGGCAGGCGATCGATCGCGGATTGTCGTCGCCACCAAGGGCGGCCTGACCCGACCCAACGGCCGCTGGATCGCGAATGGCCGTGCCGTGCATCTGCGCGCCGCGGCCGACGCCAGCCTGCAGGCGCTCGGCGTCAGCCGGATTTCCCTCTACCAGCTACACGCCGTGGATCCTCGGACGCCGCTGTCGACGAGCGTGCGGGCGTTGTCGTCGTTGCAGCGAGACGGCCTCGTCGAGCACATCGGCCTCTGCAACGTCACCGTCGGACAGATCGAGGAGGCGAGACGCATTGCGGACATCGCCACCGTGCAGGTCGAGCTGAGCCTGTGGAACGACGCGAACGTTCTGAGCGGCGTCGCCGAGTACTGCGATCGACACGGCATCCGCCTGATCGCCTACAGACCGCTCGGCGGACCCACGCGCGCGCGGCGGGCCGGCAAGGATCGAGCGCTCGCCGAGATCGCCGCCCGCCATGGCGCGACTCCACAGGAGATCGCGCTGGCGCGGCTGATGGATCTGTCATCCGTCGTCACGCCAATTCCTGGCGCGACGCGCGTCGAAACGGCCAGATCGATCGCGAGGGTTCCCGCGATTCACTGACTGACGATGACCGCACGACTCTTGGTGTAGCGCGGGGCTTTCAGCCCCGCGGACGCGCGCCGCTGAAAGGGCCGCGCTACAGAGTACCACGCGACGGCGAGGTCGTGCTGATCATGGGGTTGCCGGGCGCAGGGAAAACGACGCTTGCGCAACAGTTCGCCGGCGAAGGATTCGCTCACCTGAGTCGTGACGTCGAAGGCGGGTCGCTTCGCGATCAGGTGTCGGCGCTGGATCAGCCTCGTCGAAGCGGGACATTCTCGCATCGTCCTCGACAACACGTACGTGTCTCGCAAGTCGCGCGCGCCGGTCGTCGCCTGGGCCGCCGCCGCCGGTTTGCCGGTCCGCTGCGTCTGGCTCTCCACCAGCGTCGAGCAGGCACAGGTGAATGCGGTTTCCCGAATGCTCTCCGGTTACGGCCGGCTTCTCGGTCCGGAGGAGATGCGGCAGATCACGAAAACGGACGTCAACGCATTCGGTCCGGCGGTTCAGTTCCGCTACCAACGCGATCTCGAGCCGCCGGATCCATCCGAGGGCTTTTCAAGGATCGACAACATCCCCTTCGAGCGTGCGATCGATCCGGCGCTCACGAATCGCGCGGTGATCGTCTGGTGCGACGACGTGCTCGTCCGCAGCCGTAGTGGTCAGCGCGCGCCCGTGTTGGCAGACGACGTTGAGCTGATCGATGGACGAGTCGATGTGTTGCGCCGCTATCAGGACGAGGGCTGGCGATTGCTCGCCATGTCGTGGCGACCAGAGGTGGAGGAGGAACGCAACACGCGCCAGGAAGCGGATGCCGGATTCGCGCGCATGCAGGAACTGCTCGGGCTCGAGATCGACGTGGAGTATTGCCCGCACGGTGGAGGGCCGCCGGTCTGCTGGTGCCGGAAACCGTTGCCCGGCCTCGGCGTTGTGTTCATCAGGAAATATCGACTCGACCCGTCCCAATGCATTTACGTCGGTGCAGGTACACAAGACCCTGGTTTCGCGCGACGCCTCGGCTTTCAGTACCGCGACGCCGACCGAGTTTTTCGCGCCGTGAGATCCCGCGCATGCCGCCCTATTCGTATCTCAGCGCTCGAACCGGATTGACGCGTGTCGCGCGCAGCGCGGGGATGTAGCCGGCGGCGAGCGACACGGCCGCGAGAATTCCGACGGCTGACGCGATCGTCACCGGATCGTTTGGCGTGACGCCGTACAGCTGCGCGCCAACGAGCCGTCCCAGCCCCCATGCCGCCGCCAGCCCGAGGACCATCCCGCAGCCGACGAGCACGATCACCTCGCGCATCACGAGCCAGACGACGTCGCCCTGCACCGCGCCGAGGGCCATGCGGACGCCGATCTCGCGCGTCCGCCGGGCGACTGTGAACGCCATCACGCCGTACAACCCCACGACCGCCAGCAGCGTGGCGAGGACGCCGAACGCGGTCGACAGCGTCGCGACGAAGCGCTCGATGACCAGCGACCGATCGATCTGCCGCTCGAGCGTGCGCAGGTTGTAGACCGGAATGCTCGCGTCGAGGTCGCGCACCGTGCGCCGCGCCGCGTTGAACACCGTCGCGGGATCTGCCGTGGTCCGGACGTACATGTTGATGGACGAGGGTGTTCGCTCTTCGAGCAGCGGGAAGAAGATCGTGCGCGGAATCTCATCGCGCACGCCGGTGTACTTCGAATCGCGCACGACGCCGACGATCTCGAGCGGCGTCGGCGTGCCCGGGTTGCCGCCGAAGCCGAGGTGGCGGCCGACCGGATCGCGATCGCCGAAGTATTTTTTCGCGAAGCTTTCGTTGACGATGACGTGGCTGTACCCGTTGCCGCGTCCGTCGTTGACGCCCTTCGGAGCCGCCGGCGCCGCACCTTCGTCGCGCGCGTCGAACTCGCGTCCCCGCAGCATCGGCACGCCCAGGGTCTTGAAGTAGCCGGGGCTGATCGCGTTGCAGTAGGGATTCACTGAACTCGCCTTGCTGCGCCTGGTAGCCTTCGACCGTCACCGTGCTGTCCCATTGGTTGCCCTCGAGCAGCCCCATGCTGGCGAAGGCGACCGACTGGACGCCGGGCTCGGCGCGGAGACGCTCGACGAGCGACTTGTAGAACGGCGGAATGCGCTCCGGCGTGTAGCCGCTCACGGCAGGCGAGATGTTGAACGCGATCATGCTCTCGGGCTTGATGCCGAGATCGAGCAGGCGCAGGTTGCGCAACGTGCCGGATGAACAATCCGGCGGAGATCAGCAGCAGCACCGAGATCGTCACCTGCGCGATGACCAGCGCCTTCCGCAGACGGACACCACCGCCGACAACCGACCCGACCTGATCCTTCAGGGTCGGCGCGAGGCTCGGTTTGGTCGAGCGCAGCGCCGGCACGAGACCAAACAGCAGCCCGGTGGCGAGCGCCAGCGCGAAGTTGAAGCCAAGCACCCGGTAGTTGAGCGCGCCGGTAATCACGTGCGGCGTTTCCGACGTCGGCAGGAATTCGAGCAGGAACCGCACGGTCCACGACGCGATGACCAGCCCGAGCAGCCCGCCGATCGCGGCCAGCAGCACGCTCTCGACCAGCAGTTGACCGACGATGCGCCCGCGGCTGGCGCCGAGCGCGAGGCGCAGGGCGATCTCTTTCTGCCGCGCCGCGGCCCGGGCGATCAGCAGGCTGGCGACGTTGGCGCATGCGATGAGCAGGACGCCGGCGACGATCCCGAGCAGCATGCGCAGCGGCTGCGAGAGCTGCTGGCGGATGGGGGAGCGTCCCTGCGCGGCGGGCAGGAGATCCATGGTGCCCTTGAGGAACTGCTCCCGTGTGTAGGTCGTCGCGCTGCTGAACGCGGCGTCGAGCACTTCCTGTTCGAGCATGCCGTGAAAGTACGGTTGAAGAGCTGCGAGCGCCTGCTCGCGGGTGACGCCGGGCTTGAGCCGGCCGAAGACGTTGACCCACCGGCTGCGGCGGTTGTCCATGTCGTCCCAGTTCGGCGTCATCTCCGCTTTCATGGTGATCGGGACGCGCAGGTTGGGGACGTAGCCGATGTCCACGCCGTCGAACCCGGCTTGTGAGACGCCGACGATCGTGAGCTTGTGGTTGTTGGCGATGATCGTCTTGCCGAGAACGTTCGGATCGGCACCAAAGCGCGTGCGCCAGTAGTCGTAGCTGAGGACGGCCACCGCTCCGCCGTGACGCTCGCGGTCGTCGTCCGGAGTGATGACGCGGCCGATGGCGGCGCCCACGCCCAACACCTGGAAGTACGTGCCCGAGACGATTTCGGCAGGGACGCGCTCGCTTTGTCCGTCGATGCCGACCACGATCGCCATCGACCGCCGGGCGAACATGCCCGAGAAGATCTTCGGCGTCGGCGCCGGATTCGGGAGTGTCGGGTTGATGCGCGGGAGCGCGGGCGAGGTGCTTCTATCGACGAAGTTGTCGCGGAAATCCTCGTACATGGGAAACGACAGCATGTTGCCGCCGGAGTTGCTGCCGTAGTGGTTGCGGGCGCCGTTGAACAGGACAAGCTCGTCGGGATCCTTGACCGGCAGCATCCGGACCAGGACTTCGTCGATCAGCGTGAAAATCGCGGTGTTCGCGCCGATGCCGAGCGCGATGGACAGCACGGCCACCGCCGTGAACAGGGGCGAACGGCCGAGGCCGCGGACGGCATAGCGCAGATCCCGAGCCAGGTGTCGCAATGGGCGGTTAGACGAGACTGCCTCCGAATGGGTTGATCGGCGATGATCAATAGTGTCCGTGTCTGCTGGTTGCATGTTATCCGCAGCGACGACGATCCGCGGCTCGCGCTGTATCGCGGTGTCCGCGATCCCGAGCTTGCCCGCTCGCATGGCTTGTTCGTCGCCGAGGGCCGGCTCGTCGTGCGGCGCGTCCTCGAGGATCCGGGTTACCGCGTGCGGTCGCTCTTGCTCAACGACGCCGCCGCTCGCGATCTCGAGCCGCTGCTCGCCGGGCTGGAGCCGTCGATGCCCGATCTTCATCTGCAGGACCGGCGATTTTCAGCGCATCACCGGGTTCAACATTCATCGCGGCTGCGTGGCGCTCGTCGAGCGGCCGCGCCTTCGATCGGTCGACGAGGTGATAGCCGGCGCACGCCGGCTGATCGTCCTCGAAGGCGATCGCGAACGCGGACAACGTCGGCGGCGTGTTCCGCAACGCCGCCGCGTTCGCCGCGGATGCCGTGCTGTTGAGTCCTGACACCTGCGATCCGTTGTATCGGAAAGCGATTCGCACATCGATGGCGGCCGTGCTGAGCGTACCGTTCGCGCGAAGCCTCGAATGGCCCGCGGATCTCGAGCGGATCCGCGCCGCCGGCTTCACGCTCGTGGCGCTGACGCCGCGCGAAGGCTCGGAGCCGCTCGACGACTTCGCGGCGCGCGCCGGCGGTTTGCGGCTGGCGCTTGCGTTCGGCGCGCGAGGGTGATGGTCTAACGCCGGCGTTGATGTCTGCCGCGGACGCGTCCGTCCGAATCCCGATCAGCTCAGCTGTCGATTCGCTGAACGTCGCCGTCGCGGCGGGGATTGCGTTGCATCGGCTTGTGTAGGTCCGCCTGAAGGCGGACCCCACGTACCTGAGAGTCGCGACAGTGCCTTCAGTGCCTGCGGTCCAGCGCTTAAGCCGGCCACACTTGCCGGCCTCAGAACGAGAACCTCGCCCCGATCTCGACCCGCCGCGGCGGCGCCGCCGCCGTCGCCTGACCGAAGAACGGCGACGTGATCACGCCGCTGAATGTCGTGGCATTGACGTGGTTCAGCAGGTTGAACGCCTGCGCGTAGAGCTCGAGCCCGTACCGCTTGGTGCTGTCACCCGACGGCATGTCGCCGAGCGGATTCGAATCGCCGCCGCCGCGCAGAATGCGAATCTGCGGTCCGCCGGGACCCGCCGGCGCCGCGCCGCCGAAGGCAAACCGCCACGCCAGCCGCGTGCTGAGGTCCACGAGCGCGCGCCCGCGACCCGTGTTGCGCGTCACGCCGGCCGGCCGATCGTTGCTGATCGTGTCGCCGTTGTCGTCGCGCCCGGTCGTGATGTTGTAGGGCAGCGCCGATTGCACGCGGATCGAGGAGCCAAACGACAGCCGGCGGCCGAACAGCGGCACGTTCATGAAGCCCATGACCCGATGCCGAGCGTCCTGCAGCGCCGGGCCTCGCTCCGCGCCGAGGTTGCGCGGCGTCGGCGGCCAGGCTGAAGGGGCCATCCGATTCGTTGATCGACCGCGAGAGGAAGTAGTTGGCGGCGACGAACAGCCGGCGCTGCGGGTTCATGTAGTTGAAGTTGAAGCTCAGCCCGTCGAACGACGAGGACGCGGTCGATCGAATGTCGGTGACCGTGCCGGCCGTCGGATCCGGCCGCACGCCGTTCGCGCCGGGCGCGTTCACGTTGACGCCGCGCAGCACATTGGATCCGCGCCGGCGGATGTACATCACGTTCAAACGCGCGGCGCCCGGCAGCTCGCGCTCGAGCCCGACGCTCGTTTCGAACAGCGTCGGCTGCTCGAGATCCGCGATCTGCACGCGGCCGTTCGGCAGAAGCAGCGACTGTCCGCCGAGCGACGCGTTGGGATAGCCGGGAGCGACGATCGTTTCGATCTGCTGGTGCGTGCCGTCGAGCTGAATCGCCTGCTGGTAGTTGAGGGCGTCGAACCAGTCGAAGAAGAACCCGCCACCGGCGCGGACGGTCGCCTTGCCGCTCTTGAACGGCGACCAGGCGAAGCCCGCACGCGGGCCGAGGTGGAAGCCGCCGATGTGCGACTGCGCTTCCCCGCGCACGCCCGCGCTGATCGTCAGCTCTTTGCGGGCGCGATAGTCGTCCTGAAAGTAGATCCCGGTTTGCGTCTGAGTCACAGACACGCGTGGATTCCCGACGTTGCGCGTGTAGGTGGTCGGCCGTCCAGTGTTGAATGCGTTGAGATCGGCGAACGTGAACGTCCCCGACGCGTTCCGCCGCTCGTCGCTGTGATAGCGGCCCGCTTCGATTTGAAATCCCGTCCGGAACGCGTGCTTGCCGACGGCGATATCGAGATCGTCGGTGAACTCCGCGATCGTCGCGCCACGGCTGCCGTCGAGCTGCGCGCCGCCGGCATTGAAGGCGTTCAGGACGAGAACGGCCGGCGACTGGCTGTGCGCGCCGAACCCCGTGTCCTCGCTGCGAAGCTGGAAGCGGAATTCGTTGAAGAGTGACTTGCGAATCGATCCCGCCGTGGACGCCCGCAGCAGCCACTCGTTGCGGGTCTGTCGAAATCCGCGCTCGGCGAGGTCGAAGTCGCCGACGCCCAGGTTGTCGGTGGCGTTGTGATTCCGCTGCGCCTCGAGCCGCAGCTGCTGATTCGGCGTGAGCGCGTGCTCGATGCGCGCCGACACGTTGAGCGTGTCGTTCGGCTTGCGAATCGAGTCGGCGAAGAAACCGGACGGAAGGGCGGCAACGATCGTTTTCGTGTCGAACGCATCGACGCCGTCGACCGACAGCGACAGCGACGTGTGCTTCTTCCAGAGCGGTCCGCTCAACGAAAAGCCGACGCGCTCGTTCTGCTCGTCGCCCTTGGTCGGCGCGAAGGCGTTGCGCGCGTTGAGCGCATCGCCGCGAAACCCGAGATTGGACGAGCCGCGCCAGGCGCTCAGCCCCGGCTTGGTCACGATGTCGACCGAAATCATCCCCGGCTCGTGCGTGTCGGCGGCGAACATGTTCCGGCGAAACCGAATCTGCGCGATCTGATCCTTCGGCGGCATCTTGCCGCCGCGGAACCCGTTGACGCGCATGATGGCGCCCGGGCCGGCCATGTCCTTGAGGATGCGTTCCATCTCGTCGGGATCGTCCGGAAGCTCGTTGATCTCGGCCGCGCCGAGCACGGTTGCGAACGCGTCGCTTCGCGGGTCGGCTCCGCGCTCGCGCCCGTCGCGCGTCACGTTGACGCTTTCCGCGAGCTTCGCGATCTGCGAGCTTGATTTCGCGCCGGCTGTCGCCGGACGCGCACGCGCAGGTCGCGCGTGTCATGGGGCTCGAACCCGGGCGCCTCGACGTGAATCGCGTAGCGGCCCGGCACGAGCGCCGCAAACGTCGCGTCGCCGCGCCCGCCCGTGTCGAGCGTGACCGGGTCGCCGCCGGCGAGCGGCTTGACGTCCACCCGCGCGCCGACGATCACGCCGCCGCTCTCGTCGACGACGGTGATGCGAAGCGTCGCGTCAGTCCGCGATTGCGCGAAGGCCCGACTGTCGCACAGACACGACGGCACGAGCTGATCAGAGTTCTCATTGTCGACCCTGATGACGCAGACTTCGCGGGGGTTCAAACCGACGTGGTCCGCCTTCAGGCGGACCTGAGTCCGGCTAAAGCCGACGCCACGGTTGAACCCTTACTTCGGCGAAAACATGTCCGCCTTGAATGCCGGGTTGACCTTGATCGTCTTGAACACCATGTCCTCGTTCGGCTGGCCGTCCACCGACCGCGTGATGCGATGCGGCAGCATCACGCCGTCAACGGCCTTGTAGTCGTCGAGGAACATGTTGATGTCGACCTGATCGGGCGCCGGCGCCTGCGGCTGACCACCGTGGTCGGGCGTAGCCGTCGCCGGCGGCGGTGCGCCGCGCTGCATCTGCATGACGACGCGGGGCGCGACGCCGCGGTAGGCGATCATCAACGGGCGATGCGTCGACTTGTCGAGAAAGAGCTTGGCCGCAAAGCTGCTCGGTCCCGTCACGTCGATGACGTCGGCCTTGCCGTCCGGAGATTCCGCTTCGCCCCCGTACTTGAACTCGAGCGGGACGGACGAGGGAGCTGCCACGAGCAAGGCCAGCGTCAGCCTCGCCAGATCCGCGCGTGAATTGCGAAGCCCCTGCGCTTCGGCGTCGCTGCCGCGCGCGGGCGGCGGCGGTACGCGAATGACCGCGCCCGGCGGCGTGTTGAGCGTCTTCGAATGCCGCAGCAGCTGATCGCCGTTGATCCCCTGCTCGGTGACGACGAGCGCCGCGTCGCCCATCGGGCTGATGCTGTCGCTGCGCAGGAACTTGTCCGGCAGCTGCACATCGATCGTGATGTCGCCCGTCATCTGCCGATCGCCGATCGCACGCTGCACCGTGCCGGCGCACGAGAGTCCCTGCACTTTCGAAAGCTTGGCTTCGCCGCCAAGCGCCGTGCGCGCCTGTTTGAGCAGTTCCTCCGCTTTCGTATCACCGGCGGCGCGGGCCGCGTATCCGCCGAGCGTCAATGCGACCGAAAAAAGAAGCGCGAACAACCGTTCCATCGTGATCACCTCTGTGAGGAGTATGACGAGCGCTCCGCCGGGGAGTTGTTATCTCTGGGCAATCGTTTTGTAAGAGATGTAAAGCGGGGTCGTCGAGGCAGTTCTTCGCGGTAAAGTGGATTCGTGCGCCGGTTGTCCTGGCAACTGCTGACGGCGGTCGTCCTGCTCGCACTGCTCGGCGTGTTCGGCACGCTCCAGTACCGCTGGTTGGGCGCGGTCAGCGAAGCCGAGCGCGAGCGGATGCGCACGAGCATGCGAACGCGCGCGACGGAGCTGGCGCGCGAGTTCGACGCCGAGCTGACGCGCATCTACGCGGCGTTCCGCGCGGATACGTCCGGGCTCGATGCCAATCCGGCGTCGGCGCTGGCCGCCGCCTACGATCGGTGGCAGGCGACGGCGTCGCGCCCCGAGCTCGTGCGCGCAATCTACCTCGTGGAAGGCGCGGACACGACCGCGGCGCCGAAGCGCTTCGATATCGCCAGTCGCGTTCTCGTGCCGACCGATTGGCCGCCAGAACTGCGAGGGCTGCTCGCGCATCGAGCGGACGTGCGGCCGCCTGTCGCGAATCTCCCCTCGCCGCTCTTTCTCGTCGACGCCGTCAACGCGCAGATTCCGGCGCTGGTCATTGCGGTGCCGCGCATCACGCGCGCGTCACCAGACGGACCGGTGACGCTCATCACCGACCCGGCGGCGATTGCCCGTTCGATCGTGATCGTGCTGGACGCCGATCGTCTGGTTCACGATCTCGTCGAACCGCTCGTCGCGAAGCAATTCGGCGATCCCTCCTCATCCGATTACCTCGTCACCGTCGTGCGCCGCGACGATCCGGGAACGGTCGTGTTCAACACGGGGACGTCGGTGGTGGACGCTGCCGGAGCCGATGTCGCGGTCGGCATGTTCGACTTGCGGATGGACGAGTTGGCGAAGCTGGCGGACGGCCAACCCGGGTTTCTGCCGCGCATGCGGACCACGGAGCGCGTGGCGATCACGATCGTGCGTCGCGGCGGCGCGAGCGACGGCAAGCGCATCGTCTCGGCCGGCGCGGACGCACAGGGCGCGCTGGCAGCTGCGCGTCCGGTACCGCAGCGGGTCGCTCGATTCGATCGTCGCCGCGTCGCGGCGGCGCAACGTGGCCGTCGGCCTCGGCATCCTCGGCCTGCTGGCGGCGAGCATCGGGCTGGTGATCATCTCGGCGCAGCGTCAGCAGCGGCTGGCGCGGCAGCAGATGGAGTTCGTCGCCGCCGTGTCCCACGAACTGCGGACGCCGCTCGCGGTCATCTGTTCGGCCGGCGAGAACCTGGCGGACGGCGTGGTGAGCGATCCGGCGCAGATCAAGCGATACGGATCGCTGGTGGAAACCGAAGGCCGCCGCCTGGCGGCGATGGTCGAGCGCGTGCTGGACTTCGCCGGCATCAACTCCGGTACCAGGGTGCAATCGCGCGGCGACGTGGACGTGTCGAGCGTCATCGCCGACGCGGTGCGTGGGCTCGACGCCGACGCTCGCGATCGCGGCGTCACGATCGCGGTCCACAAGAATGGCGACGCACCGCATCTCGTCGGCGATGGCGACGCGCTGCGGTCCGCCGTCCAGAACATCGTCGGCAACGCGGTGAAATACAGCCCGCGCGGCGCCACCGTCGACGTCGCGACGGAGGTCCACGACTCGACGGTCCGCATCCGCGTCGCCGATCGCGGCCTCGGCATCGACGCCGAGGATCTCCCTCACATCTTCAAGCCGTTCTATCGCGGCCGCCGCGCCGTCGGTGCCGAGATCCGCGGCTCCGGCGTCGGCCTCAGCGTCGTCAGGCACGTCGTCGACGCGCATCGCGGCCGGATCCATGTCGAAAGCCGTCCGGGCGACGGCACGACCGTCACCGTCGACCTGCCCATGTCATCGGGGTCAGACCCCGGCGACAAATGATGACGAGTTCATCGAACGGCAGAGCCTTGGCCCGCGCGTGCTCGTGGTGGAGGACGAGGCGGGGCTGCGGCTCACGCTGAGCGATCGGCTGACGAGCGAGGGCTATCGCGGTGGACACCGCCAGCGACGGCGAAGATGGCCTCGCGCAGGCGTCGCACGGCGCGTACGACCTGATCGTGCTGGACGTGATGCTGCCGCGGCTGAACGGCTTCGATGTCTGCCGCGAGGTGCGGCAGCGCGGTGTCACGACGCCGATCCTGATGTTGACCGCGCGCGGCCAGGTCGTGGATCGCGTCGTCGGCTTGAAGCTGGGCGCCGACGATTACCTGACCAAGCCGTTCGAGACCATCGAGCTGATGGCGCGGCTGGAGGCGCTGCTGCGCCGGCGATCCTCGGGTGCGCAATCGGGCGGCGACGCCTACCGCTTCGGCGACGTCGTGGTCGACTTCCGGCGCGCCGAAGTCACGCGCGGCGGCGAGCGGGTGGATCTGTCGGCGCGCGAGTTCAAGCTGCTGCGGCACTTCATCGCGCATCGCGGCGCCACGCTGTCGCGCGACGAGCTGCTGTCGCAGGTGTGGGGCTACGACGAGATGCCGCTCACGCGCACCGTCGACGTCCACGTCGCCGGCCTGCGACAGAAGATCGAATCCAACCCCAAAGTCCCCGAGCACATCGTCACCGTCCACGGCCTCGGCTACAAGTTCACGGGCTAGGCGCAGGAAGGGCGGGAAAGGCTGGAAGGCAGGAAGGGAAAACCTCTGTGTTCTTCGACTTTGTTCTCCCATCCTGCCTATCCCGCCTTCCCGCCCTTCCTGCCGGACTGCGCGCGGGCAGCGTCTTGCACAGCGCGCGTCCGCTAACGCGCAATCCCGCGCCAATTGGAGGTGTGCGTGCAGATTCTGCGTACTCTCGTCGCCGCGGCGGTGGCGGCACTGCAAACATTCTCGGCAACTCCCAGACTCAATCGATCTGAGCTCGTGCTGGTGAAGTCGGTGATCGACGGCGACACGATCAGCGTGACGACGTTCGGTCGCGTGCGGCTGCTCGGCATCGACGCGCCGGAGACGAGTCATGGCCTGGACACGGCGGCGCCATTCGGCAACGAAGCGCGCGACAAGCTGTCCCGGCTGATTCTGAACCGATGGATCCGCCTCGAGTCGGAAGGGCCGACGAGGGACATCTACAATCGCCATCTGGCCTATGCCGTGACCGAGGATGGGCAGTGCATCAACACCGTCCTCGTTCGCGAAGGCCTTGCGCGCGTGTCGGCGCGGGAACCGCTGGCCAGGCTCGACGAGTTGAAGCGCGCGGAAGTCGAGGCGCAGCGGTTTCGCCGCGGCATGTGGGGCCAGCGCGCCGCCAATCCCGACGCCGGGGTATACTCGCGACTCGGGCGCCACGCGTTCCTCGGCGCCGAAGACAACACCAACCAAGAAAGGCACCAGGAAAAAGAAAGGCCCGTGAACGCGATCCCCGTCGAGTACGCCTCCGAGCGCAAGATTCGCGAGCGCAACAAGCTCTATTACCGGTTCAATCACTGGCCGATCTGGATTTTCGTCTTCTTCATCGCGCCGGGGCCGTTGACCTTCGATCTCTTCGAGCACGGGTTGGACGCGCGGTTGATCGCCGTGGCTCGCCGTCGTGCTCGTCGGCACCGGCATCGCAGGGCTGCGCGGCCGTTTGCCTGGCGTGGAGCCCAAGCCCTACATCATCCGG
Source organism: uncultured Acidobacteriota bacterium (assembly GCA_963731545.1). Classification (GTDB taxonomy): domain Bacteria; phylum Acidobacteriota; class Vicinamibacteria; order Vicinamibacterales; family CAVVIG01; genus CAVSWN01. The sequence goes on from CAVSWN010000007.1 coordinate 63,074, forward strand.
TTCACCGAGGATCGGCCGAACCCGCTGTACCGGCGCGTCTGCTACACGATGGCGTGGAGCGAGGCGATCACGTTCGCGGTGTTGAACATCGCCGGTCTGGTTTTCGCGATCGTGACGGGCCATTGGCGGTTGAAGGAGATGTACCGCTTCGGGTATTTCCCGATCGCCGGAGCGATTTGGCTGCTCGGCGCGCTCGGCAAGCTGCCGCGCGTGAAGCCGTCGACCAAAGGCGAAGGACACGAGCGCCGCTATTTCTACGGTTCGGTGTGGGCGGTCTGCTGGGCGCAGCCTGCGCTGTGGCTGATGTGGAAAGTGCTGCCGCAAACGCGGATCGGCGACAGCATCAAGCTCGCGGTGTTCGTCGGAATCCTCGCGTTCGTCGGCAATCTCGCGCGGACTCGGCCGCCTCCCGCGCACGCGCCCGATCGTGCCCGGCGAGATCGCGGTGTCGGACTGACGTTGGATGCAGAGTTCAGATTGCAGATTGAATCAGATTTGTGGAGTGTGAGATTCCGAAATGCGAGACTCTGAAATCAATCTGAACTCTGAAGTCTGAACTCTGAAATGTCGCCCGAGGGTTGGACGGCTGGGACGAGTACGCGCCCTTCTACGACTGGGAGAACGCGCGGACGCTCGGACGCCGCGACGTGTCGTTCTGGCAGCGGCTCGCGACGTCCGTTCAGGGGCCGGTCCTCGAACTCGGCTGCGGCACGGGTCGCGTGTCCGTGCCGCTCGCGCGCGCCGGCGTCGATCTCGTCGGCATCGATCGCTCTGCTGCGATGCTGACGCGCCTGGCCAGCCAACTCTCCAAATCGCGAGTTCGCCAACTGCGGCGTGCTCAGAGGCGACATCCGGGCGCTGCCGTTTCGCGACGGCGCGTTCAATGCCGTGCTCGCGCCGTACGGCGTGCTGCAATCCCTTATTTCGCCGCGCGATCTGAAAGCCGCGCTGGCATCCGTCGCGCGCGTCCTCCGGGGCGGCGGTCTGTTCGCCGTCGATCTCGTTCCGGACGTCGCAACCTGGCGCGAGTATACGAATCAGCGGCGGTTCCAGGGCCGGGTCAACGGCGAGAAACTGACGCTCTTTGAATCCGTCCGGCGCGATCGCGCGCGCCGGCTCACGACGTTCGAGGAGCGCTTCGTCGTCGGGAGCGGACGCGCGGGCCCGCGAACACTGCTTCGATCTCGTCTTTCGGACGCTCACGATGCCGGACATGACACGCCGCCTCCGGCGCGCCGGCTTCCTCGTCGACGCGACGCTGGGCGATTACCGCGGCAGGCCGTGGCGCGCAGGCGCTGACGTGTGGATCATCCTCGCGAAAAAGGTGTAGAATTTTCGCGCCAGTTTCGCCATATTTTCGGGAGTTTTCAACATGTCCGGCCATTCCAAGTGGCACTCGATCAAGCACAAGAAGGGCGCGGCCGACGCAAAGCGCGGCAAGATTTTCACGCGCCTCATCAAGGAGTTGACGGTTGCCGCACGCGCGGGCGGCGGCGACCCCGACATGAACCCTCGCCTCCGCACGATTGTCGCCGAGGCCAAGGCGAGCAACATGCCGCGCGAAAACATCGATCGCGCGATCCGGCGCGGGACCGGTCAGGAGCCGGGCGTCTCGTACGAGGAGGCGCACTACGAGGGGTATGGACCGGGCGGCGCCGCGTTGATCATCGAAGTGCTCACCGACAACAAGAACCGCACGGCCGGCGAGATTCGCCATCTCCTCGAGAAACACGGCGGCAATCTCGCGGCGCCCAACGCCGTTGCCTGGATGTTCCACAAGAAGGGCTACATCGTGATCGAGAAGTCGAAGGCCGAGGAGGAGAAGCTCATGGGAGCGGTCCTCGACGCCGGCGCCGACGATCTGCAGGACGATGACGAAAACTGGGAAGTGTTCAGCTCGCCCGAAGCGTTCCCGACGGTCCATGAGGCGGTCAAGGGCCTGGGCATCGAGCCGGCCACGGCCAAGGTGTCGATGATCCCCGAGAACTACGTGAAGCTCGAGGGCAAGCCCGCCCAGCAGATGGTCAAGCTGATGGAAGCGCTCGACGATCACGACGATGTGCAGAACGTGTCGTCGAACTTCGACATATCGGAAAAGGAGATCGAGGCCTCGCTGGCGTGAGAACGTTTGGCATCGACCCCGGTTCAGAGCGCACCGGTTACGGCTGCGTCGAGACCGCCGGGTCGCGCCACCGCGTCATCACGTGCGGCGCGATTACCACCATCGCCACTGCGTCGTTCGCCGACAAACTGCTGCAGATTCATCAACAGCTCAGCGCGCTCATCATCGAGTGCCGGCCGGACTGGGTCGCGATCGAAAACCTCTTTTACGCCGTCAACGTCCGGAGTGCGCTGAAGCTCGGTCATGCGCGGGGCGTCGCGATGCTGGCGGCCGTCGAAGCCGGTGTGCCGGTTTTCGAATACACCCCGGCCGAAATCAAGAGCGCCGTCGTCGGATACGGCCGGGCCGAGAAGCATCAGGTGCAGCACATGGTGAAGATGCTCCTCGGGCTTCCGGCGCCGCCGGCGCCGCACGATGCGGCCGACGCGCTCGCGGTCGCGATCTGTCACGTCCATTCGCTCGCGCCCGCGCGCCTGGAGGCGATGGCGCCCGCCCGAACGAAAGCGAGAAGCTGGCGCAAGGTCGCCCTTTGATTGCGCATCTTCGCGGACGCATTTCCGACAAGCATCCGAATCGCGTGGTCGTTGACGTTGGCGGTGTGGGCTACGACGTGTTCGTGCCCTTATCAACGTTTTATGGCATGGGGGAGACGGGCACCGACATTGCCTTGCGCATTCACACGCACGTGCGCGAGGATGCGTTGCAGCTGTTCGGATTCGCGACGGCGCTCGAGCAGGATCTGTTCGAACGGCTCATCGGCGTCAGCGGCATCGGCCCGAAGCTCGCGCTGGCGGTCTTGTCAGGCATCGAACCCAAAGAGCTCATTCGCGCGATCGAGCGCAGCGACGTCGCGCGATTGACGGCAATCCCGGGCGTGGGCAAGAAAACGTCGGAGCGAATCGTCCTGGAGTTGAAGGATCGGCTGCCGCGGGTGTCGTCAGAAGCGGTTGTCGCGATCGACGGCGGCGCGCCGGAGGTTCCGCTGCAGGACGATGTGATTTCGGCGCTGGTGAACCTGGGGTATCATCGGCCGCTCGCCGAAAAAGCCGCCGCATCCGCCGTCAAGGTCGTGCCTGACGCGGGATTCGAGCGTACGCTGAAACAGGCGCTCCGGGAATTGGCGAAGTGACGAACGATCGTCTTGTAACCGCGTCGCGCGCGGACGATGACGCGCAGTACGAAGCCGGACTGCGTCCGCGTCGGCTCTCGGAGTACGTCGGCCAGGATCGTGTGCGCGAAAACCTGCTGGTCGCGATTACCGCCGCCACGCAGCGCGCCGAGCCGCTCGATCACGTCCTGCTCCACGGCCCTCCCGGGCTCGGCAAAACGACGCTGGCCTACGTCATCGCGAACGAGCTGGGTGTTCCGGTTCGCGCGACATCGGGTCCCGCGATTGAGAAGCCCGGCGACCTGGTCGGCATCGTGACGAATCTCGCGCCCCGCGAGGTGCTGTTCATCGACGAGATCCATCGGATGTCGCCGGCGGTCGAAGAGATTCTGTATCCCGCTCTCGAGGACTACGAAGTCGACATCGTCATTGGTCAGGGACCGAGCGCTCGCACCGTGAAGATGCGGCTCGAGCCGTTTACGCTGATTGGCGCGACGACACGGACGGGCCTGCTGACGTCGCCGCTCCGGTCGCGGTTCGGGATCACCCATCGGCTCGAGTTCTACACCGCCACCGACCTCGAGGAGATCGTGCGGCGATCCTCCCGAATACTCGGCGTGCCGATCGACGACGCGGCGGCGAGCGAGCTGTCGCGGCGGGCCCGCGGCACGCCGCGCATCGTCAACCGGCTGCTCCGGCGCGTGCGCGACTACGCGGAAGTTCGCGCCGACGGGAAAATTACACTCGACGTCGCGCATGCGGCGCTGAAGCTTCTCGAAGTCGACGAGCACGGCTTCGACGAAGTGGATCGCCGGCTGCTGCGTACGATCATCGACAAGTTCGGCGGCGGTCCGGTCGGCCTCAATACGATTGCGGCGGCCATCAGCGAAGAAAAGGACGCGATCGAGGACATCTACGAGCCGTTCCTCATCCAGATCGGATTCCTCGATCGCACGCCGCGCGGACGCGTGGCGACGCCGCTGGCGTATGGGTACTTCGGGCTGACGGAGCCCGCCGAACGAAGGGACGCCCGACTGTGGTGAAGAGGACTACGACCCGCTGCGGCGGGCGGCCGACGACGATCGCGTCGCTCGCGACCTACGTCCCGCCGCGCGTGCTCACGAACGCCGACCTCGAAAAGCTGGTCGACACCACCGACGAGTGGATTCAGCAGCGCACCGGCATCCGCGAACGGCACATCGTCGATCCCGGCATGGCGACGTCCGATCTCGGCAAAGAGGCCGCGCTGCATGCGATCGCGAATGCCGGGCTCACCCCCGACCAGATCGAAGTGATCATCGTCGGGACCGTGACGCCGGACATGATGTTCCCCAGTACGGCGTGCCTCGTGCAGCACAAGATTGGCGCGGAGCACGCGTGGGGGTTCGATCTCAGCGCGGCATGTTCCGCCTTCACCTACTCGGTGACCGCGGCGAGCCAGCTCGTGGCGAGCGGCGCGCACGACCGCGTGCTCGTCGTCGGCGCCGACGTGATGTCGAGCATCATCGACTACAAGGATCGCGCGACGTGCGTGCTGTTCGGCGACGGCGCCGGCGCGGTCGTCGTCACGCCGGCGGCGGCGGACGATGGCGCGATCCTCGACTTCGAGCACGAGATCGACGGCGCCGGCGGACCGGCGCTGTGCATGCCGGCCGGCGGCAGCCGGAAGCCCTCCTCGCACGAGACGGTCGACGAGCGGCTGCACTACGTGAAGCAGGACGGTCAGGCCGTGTTCAAGTTTGCGGTCCGCAAGACCGAAGAGATTTCCCGCCGCCTGCTGGAGCGAAACAACCTGACGCCGGACGATCTCGATCTGTTCGTGTCGCATCAGGCCAACCGCCGGATCATTCAGTCAGCCACCGAAAAGCTCGGCGTCGACCCGAACAAGGTCATCATCAACATCGAACGGTTTGGCAACACGACCGCCGCGACCATTCCGCTGGCGCTGAACGACGCCATCTGCTCGGGCCGGCTGAAGAAGGGTCACCTCGTGCTCCTGGCGTCGGTCGGCGCGGGCTTCACCGTCGGCGCGGTCCTGGTGCGCTGGGGCTTTTGAGCCGCATCTTCCTGCTTTCGCCGGCGCATTGCGGCGGCAGGCGCGCCAGCATCGTGTTGTCGCCGAAGGCGCAGTTCGCGCTGGCGGAGCAGTTGCGGTCGCGCCGCGGCGCGAAGCTGGGCGACGTCTTCGAGTTCGTCAGCGGGCTCTATTTCCGCGGCAAGCGCGCGTACGCCGTGCGCTTTGCCACACCGCCAGAGCCGGACAATCCCATCGTCGGCTCCGGCGTGCAGGTCATTACGCCGAACGCAGGGCTGCGCAGCCAGGACACGTACGTGAGCCACCGCGCTGTCCGGGCCTTTGCCACCACGGACGTCGATCCCGAGAACGCGAGCTACCGGCGTCCGCTCGAGACGAGCGCGCGCGCGCTGGCGCGCGAGATCGGACCCGAATGCGACGTCGTGCTGCTGGGAAGCGTGGCGTCGCCGAAGTACGTGTCGATCCTTCTGGACATCTTCGGCGAGCGGCTGCGCTTTCCGAGCGAGTTCGTCGGTCGCGGCGACATGAGCCGCGGCGGTCTGCTGCTGCGGTGCGCGCGCGACGGGCTGGAGCTCGAATACACGCCGATTGCCGGCGCCGTGCTGCACGGCGCGCGGCCGCCAGCTGCCACCGCTGAAATTGCAGGATCGCCGGATTGCAGAATGCGGATTGAATCGATCATGATCTGCAATCCTGCATCTCGATTCTGCAATGTCACGTTCACATCCGACGACCAGGACAATGTCGTCCTGTCGATCGAGGGGAAAGAGGTCCGGCTCACCAACCTCCGCAAGATTTTCTGGCCCGAGCTCGGTCTCACCAAAGGCGATCTGCTCCGCTACTACGCGGCTGTGTCCGGCGTGCTGCTGCCGCACGTGCGCAACCGCGCGATGGTGATGAAGCGTTATCCGCACGGCGCCGCGGGCGAGTTCTTCTTCATGAAGCGCGCGCCGAGTCCCCGGCCGGCGTGGATCGAGATCTGCTCCATCGACCACGGCTCGGAAAACATCATCGACTTCCCGATGATTCAGGATCTCGCGGCGCTGATGTGGGTCATCAATCTCGGATGCATCGATCTGAATCAGTGGTACGCGACGTGCGACGACGTCGATCGGCCTGACTATGTGCACTTCGATCTCGACCCCGGGCCGGGCGCGACGTTCGAGAAGGTGCTCGAGACCGCGCTGGTCGTGCACGAAGCGCTGGACACGCTGAAGATGCCGTCTGTCGTGAAGACCACGGGGTCGAGAGGCTTGCACGTCTACGTCCCGATCGTGCGCGGCCCCGAGCAGAAACAAGTGTGGACGTTCGCCAAGGCGCTGGCGCAGGAGCTCGCGGTCGCGGAATCCGGCGCTGATCACCGGCGAGTACCGGGTGGCGAAGCGGCCGCGCGGTCGCGTGCTCGTGGACTACAACCAGAACCGCTGGGGCAGCACGCTCGCGTCGATCTATTCGGTGCGGCCGCGGCCGGAGGCGACCGTGTCGACGCCGGTCACCTGGAAGGAAGTCGAGCGCGGCATCCGGATCGAGGACTTCACCGTGAAGAACGTGCCCGCTCGGGTCGCGAAGCTGGGCGATCTGTGGAAGCCGCTGCTCGCGGCGCGCGGACGATTCAACCTCGGGGCCTTCGTGTAATCGAACGTCACCGGGGTCTGACCCCGAACCCCACCAGTCGGGCCCTTGGGTCAGACCCGACGCCACAACATCTGGGGCGCTGGGGTCAGACCCCGGTTAACATCCTGTCGGGATGCAGGTTAGCGACTTCGACTTCGATCTCCCTCCCGAGCTCATCGCGCAAGAGCCGCCGGTCGAGCGCACGGCTGCGCGGCTGCTGCACCTCGATCGGCAGTCGGGATCCATCGTCCACACCACCGTGTCGGCGCTGCCCGAGCGCCTGCGCGCCGGCGATCTCGTCGTCGTGAACAACACGCGGGTCTTTCCGGCGCGGCTGCTGGGCCGGCGGGTCCCGAGCGGCGGCGCGGTCGAGTGTCTGCTCGTGCGGCGTCTGGGGTCTGACCCGAACCCCGAGCATATGAGGTCATCGGGGTCAGAGCTCGACCCCCAGATATGGGGTCATGGGGTCAGACCCGGTGACGTCTGGGAGGCGCTGATGCACCCGGGGCAGAAACTGCGACCGGGGGCGCGGGTGGTGTTCGAAGGAGTGCGTACTTTGCACGCCGAGGTGCTCGAGCAGCGCTTCTTCGGCCGGCGCGTCATTCGACTCTGGACCGACGACGGCTCGCCGGTCGATGAAGCCGTTGACGCGATCGGCCACGTGCCGCTGCCGCCCTACATCAAGCGCGGCGATCGGGAGGACGATCGCGACCGCTACCAGACGGTGTTCGCGCGCAGCCGCGGGTCGGTGGCGGCGCCGACCGCGGGTCTGCATTTCACTCCCGAGCTGCTGCACGCGCTTGCCGGCCGCGGCGTGCAGACGACGGAAATCACGCTGCACGTCGGCTACGGCACCTTTCAGCCCGTGCGCGTCGACCGCGTCGAGGACCATCGGCTCGAACCGGAGTCGTACGCGATCGACGCGACTGCGGCGGCGGCCATCAATGCGGCGCTCGACGAGCACCGCCGCGTCATCGCCGTCGGCACGACGACGACCCGTACGCTCGAAGCCGTGGCGATGGCGCACGACGGGCGAATCGTCGCCGGAGCCGGATCAACAGACCTCTTCATCTACCCCGGGTTCGACTACAAGGTCGCCGGCGGACTGCTGACGAACTTTCATCTGCCGCGATCGTCGCTGCTGATGCTGGTCGCGGCGTTTGCCGGCCGCGATCGCGTGCTGAGCGCGTATCATGCGGCCATCGCCGAGCGGTATCGGTTCTACAGCTATGGCGACGCGATGCTGATCACGTGACGCTATGCCCTTCCCCTACGAAGAATTCGATCTGTCGGACGTGCGAACGTATCCGCTCAAATCGCGCAAGAGCAAGACGCGCGTGGACGATTTCGCGCGTCCCGTGCCGGCCGACGCTTCGGTCGGCGCGTTCGTCGACGCGCTGCCCAACCTGCTCGCCGCCGCCGATTTCAAGGCCGTCGTCCGCGCGATTGCGGAGGCTCGCAGCGAGCGGCGCGGGCGTGGTGTGGGGACTCGGCGCGCATGTGATCAAGACCGGGCTCGGGCCGATCCTGATCGATCTCATGGAGCAGGGATTCGTGTCGGCGATCGCCACCAACGGCGCCGGAGTGATTCACGACTTCGAGATCGCGCTCGTCGGCGCGACGTCGGAGGACGTCGATGAAGCGCTCGGCCCCGGCCGGTTCGGGATGGCTGAGGAGACCGGGCGACTCCTGAACGGCGCGATCAACGACGGCGTCGCCGCCGGTCTCGGTCTCGGTCAGGCCGTGACCGGATTCCTGGCGAAGAAGGAGCCGCAGTACGCACGCGCCAGCGTGCTCGCGGCCGCGGCGCGCCTCGGCATTCCGGTCACGGTGCACGTCGCCGTCGGCACCGACATCATCCACATGCATCCGACCGCCTCGGGCGCCGCCATCGGCGAGGGCAGTCTGCGCGACTTCCGCTACTTCGTCTCGAACGTGGCCCGGCTCGAGCGCGGCGTGTACCTGAACTGTGGATCCGCGGTCCTCCTGCCCGAGGTCTTCCTCAAGGCCGTCGCGCTCGCACGCAACCGCGGCATCGCACTCGCGGAGTTGACGACGGTCAATCTGGATTTCGTGCGCTTGTACCGACCGCAGACCAACGTCGTGTCGCGTCCGACCGCGGCGACGGGGCGCGGCTACACGCTCGTCGGGCATCACGAGATCATGATTCCGCTGCTGGCCGCGGCCGTCAAAGACGCGGTCGCGGGCGATCGCGAGCGGCAAGTCTGCAAGTCTCAGGTCTCGAGGTACGTAGCGCTAGTCTCTGTACGGATCGTGCTCGTGCGGGCCGGCCATGACGACGATGCGCGGTCGCAGCACGTGCTCGACCTGGATCGTGCCCTCGTGCTTCGCGAGGACGTCTTCGAGGCGCCGGTACACCTCGGGCGCTTCGTCGGCGCCGCCCCCGCGCAGCACCGTGCCGCGCGCGCGCAGGCGATCCTGCACCGCCCGAAAGTTCACGGCCTTCTTGGCCTGACGCCGGCTCATCACGCGACCGGCGCCGTGCACGGTCGAGTACAGCGCCGCCGCGGAGGTCGATGACTCGACGCCCGACACGATCACCGCAACGTCGTCCATGCTCCCGCCGATGAAGCCGCGCTGTCCGGGAAACGCCGGCGTCGCGCCTTTGCGAACGACCCAGTACGTCGTCGCGGCCGTGCCGTTCCTCCCACGCGAAGTTGTGATGGTTGTGCACGCGATCGGTCGTCTCGCGCTCCGAGAATGTCGAGGACGGTGGCCACGACCGCCTCGCGTCCCGCGTACGCGTAGTCGCCCGCGATCTGCATCGCGGCCACATAGTCCTGCCCGCTCGGCCGCGCGAGCGGCAGCAGCGTCGGCGGGGCGTGCATGTCCGCGCCCTGACGCGACTGCGACTCGAACGGCCGGCCCGCCGCGATGTTCAGAAAGCCCGTGGCCGTCTTGTGCCCGAAGCCGCGCGAGCCGAAGTGCACGCCCACCCACAACAGACCGTCCTGGTCTTCGAGCACATCGACGTAATGGTTGCCGCCGCCGACCGTGCCGAGTTGTCCGCGCGCCAGGCCGAGCAATCGACGCTGTCCGTCCACCGGCGACGCCGCGATGGCGTCGAACACCGGATGCTCGCGGATCGGCTCGGCGTTGCGCCGTCCCATGCCGAACGACACGCGCCGCGCAATCGCGTCCGCGAGCCGCTCGTATTCGTGCGGCGTCATGTCCGCCGCGCGCAGAGTCGTGCGCACCGCGAGATTCCCGCAGGCGATGTCGTAGCCCACCCCGGACGGCGACACGTGATCGCGATAGGCCACGACGCCGCCGATGGGCATCGAGTAACCCAGATGTCCGTCGGCGCACAGCACCGCGGGCGCCCCGTCTTCGGCCGCGGCGCAGCGCTTCAATTGCTGAATCGTCGCCTCGTCGTGCTGTCCGAAGATCTCATCATGTCCGACTAAAGCCGGACCCACGTACAGAGTGCCGCAAAACTCGTGCTACCATCAAAAGTTCTGCCGGAGTAGCTCAGTTGGTGAGAGCACGCGTCTCATAAGCGCGGGGTCGACGGTTCGAATCCGTCCTCCGGCACCAGAACTTCGGGCGGGACAGGCAGGATAGGCAGGATAGGCAGGAGGCGAAACGCTTCCGCCTTCCATCCTGCCTTTCCAGCCATTCCTGCCTTTCCTGCCATGAGCGAAGTCCTGAATCGCGTCCGTCGCACGATTGCCGATCACGATCTGGCGCGTCCCGAGACGCGCGTCGTGGCTGCTGTCTCGGGCGGGTCGGATTCGATCGCGCTCCTCCATATTCTCCACGAGCTCCATCGAGCCGGCGAACTGCAGCTCGCCGGACTCGTGCATTTCAACCATCGGCTTCGCGACGCGGCTGATGCGGACGAACGCTTCGTGCGCGCGGCCGCCGACTCGCTCGCGCTTCCCGCGTTCGTGGAAGGCGACGACGTGGCGGCGCGCGCGGCGCGCGAAAAGCGGTCGATCGAGGACGCGGCGCGCGCGGCGCGCTACGCATGCTTCGACCGGGCCCGCGCGCATTTCTCCGCCGACGCCGTCGCGCTCGGGCACACCCGCGACGATCAGGCCGAGACGTTTCTCTTGCGTCTCCTGCGCGGCGCCGGTCCGCGCGGGCTCGCCGGCATGTACCCGCGCAACGGCCCGATCATCCGGCCGCTGATCGAGTGCCGCCGCGAAGATCTCCGAGAGTGGCTCCAGGAAAACCGCATCGCGTTCGTCGACGACGAGACGAACGACGATGTCCGGATTCCGCGCAACAGGGTTCGCGCCGAGCTGATTCCGCTGCTGGCGTCGCGGTTCAATCCGGCGATCGTGGACGTGCTCGCCGGCGAGGCCGACCTGGCGCGCGAGGCCTGGCAATTCGTCGAGCAATCGGCCAACGAAATCGAGAGTCGGATCGTCAAACCCACAACGAACGGGGTCGTCATCGACGTGAGCGAGGCGCTGGCTCTGGCGCCCGCTCTCCGACGCGTGGTGTTGTGGCGGGCGATGAGCCACGTCGCGGCCGGGCGGACGGTCGGCTTCGATCACGTGGCGGCGGCGATGCGTATTTTCGATCCCGAGGGCCCGCCCTCGCTCGACGCGCCTGGGCAGCGCCTGGAACGCATCGGCTCGATCGTCGTCTTAACAGGTAGGCCGCCGGGCGTTCGGGGACGCGGGCACGATGCCGACCCCAACAGTCCTGCCAGCCTGGCGAGCTCGACGAACCTTTTCTGGTATCCGCTGTCTATCCCTGGAGAGGTCGAGTTGCTCGAGGCAGGGTGGGTCGTTTCGGCTGAGGCTGATGCTCAGCCGGGCCGGCGCGAGGAATCCGGCGCTTTGAAGGGCCGGGGCCATCTGGCGCTCGTCCGCGGGGACCTCTGCCAGGGATCTTTGGCCGTACGAAATCGTCGGCCGGGCGATCGATTCCAGCCGCCCGGTCTGGCGGGCCGGAAGAAGCTGCAGGATTTCTTCGTGGATCGAAAAGTCCGCCGGGAAGATCGCGATCGCGTGCCGATCGTGGTCGATGCAGCCGATAGGATCGTGTGGGTGGCGGGCTTCGGAATTGACGAGGCGTTTCAGGTAACGGACCCCGGGCAAGCCGTGCTAACCTTGAGACTTAGGCCGGTTTCGGCCCCGGTGAGCAGGTAGTGTTTCGGATGTAGTGGAGGCTCTCTGGTGACCTCGACGTTGAAGAGTTTATTGTTCTGGGTGGTGCTCGTCGTCATCGGCGTGCTCATTTGGAATTTTTCGACCAAGTTCCAGCAGCACGATCAGACGATTACGTTCACCCAGTTCATGTCGTGGGCCGACTCCGGCAGCGTCGCCAGCGTGACGATCACCGGCAACGAGATCACGGGGCGGACGAAGGTCGGCGAAAGCTTCCGCATTTACGCGCCGAACCAGTACGACGGTCTGGTAAACAAGCTGCTCGATCGCGGCGTCGCCGTCACCGCCAAGGAACCAACCGCGAGCCCCTGGGCCTCGCTGCTCTATTCCTGGGCCCCGGTTCTCCTGATGGTCGGCTTCTGGATCTTCTTCATGCGCCAGATGCAGAGCGGCGGCAACAAGGCGCTGTCGTTCGGCAAGAGCAAGGCGAAGCTCTCGTCGAGCTCGCAGAAGAAAGTGACGTTCAAGGACGTCGCGGGCGTGGACGAGGCGAAGGAAGAGCTCCAGGAAATCATCGAATTCCTCAAAGAGCCGCAGAAGTTCCAGAAACTCGGCGGACGGATCCCCAAGGGCGTGCTGTTGATGGGACCTCCGGGAACGGGCAAGACGCTGCTCGCGCGCGCCGTGGCGGGCGAAGCGAACGTGCCGTTCTTTTCGATCAGCGGCTCTGACTTCGTCGAGATGTTCGTCGGCGTCGGCGCGTCGCGCGTCCGCGATCTCTTCGAGCAAGGCAAGAAGAACGCGCCGTGCATCGTCTTCATCGACGAAATCGACGCCGTCGGCCGCCACCGCGGCGCAGGCCTGGGCGGCGGACACGACGAACGCGAGCAGACGCTCAATCAGCTGCTGGTCGAGATGGACGGGTTCGAGTCGAACGAAGGCGTGATTCTCGTCGCCGCCACGAACCGGCCCGACGTGCTCGATCCGGCGCTGCTTCGTCCCGGCCGCTTCGACCGGCGCATCGTCGTCAATCGTCCCGACGTGAAGGGCCGCGAAGGCATCCTCGGCGTCCACACGCGGAAGATTCCGATGTCCGACGATGTGGAAGTGCCGGTGCTGGCGACGGGGCACGGCCGGCTTCTCGGGCGCGGATCTCGCGAACCTGGTCAACGAAGCGGCGCTCAACGCCGCGCGCTACAACCAGAAGGTCGTGCGCATGCACGACTTCGAGTTCGCGAAAGACAAAGTGCTGATGGGATCCGAGCGGCGCTCGATGATCATCAGCGACGCCGAAAAGCGCGTCACCGCGATCCACGAGGCGGGTCACGCGCTCCTCACCGTGCTGCTGCCGCACGCCGATCCGATTCACAAGGTCACGATCATTCCGCGCGGGATGGCGCTCGGCCTCACGCAGCAGCTGCCGGTGGACGAGAAGCACAACTACTCGCGCGACTACCTGAACGATCAGATCGCGATTCTCCTCGGCGGCCGCATCGCCGAAGAGATCACGATGGACAGCCTCACGACCGGCGCCGGCAACGATCTCGAGCGCGCCACCGAGCTCGCCCGGAAGATGGTGTGCGAGTGGGGCATGAGCGACGCCATGGGTCCGCTCACGTTCGGCAAGAAGGAAGAGCAGATCTTCCTGGGCCGCGAGATCGCCCAGCACCAGGATTACAGCGAGGACACCGCGCTCCGCATCGATCAGGAAGTGAAGCGCTTCGTCACCGACAACTACCAGCGCGCGCATCGACTCCTGACCGAAAGCAAGGAGACGCTGGTGAAGATGGCGGAGGCGCTGCTCGCGCGCGAGGTGCTCGACGCCGAGCAGGTGAAGCGTCTCGCCTCGGGCCAGGCGCTGGAGGATGCGCAGCCGCCGGCCGTCGCCCGCCCGGTGGTCGACGAAGACGAAGCGCGTCCGCGGCCAGAAGGAGCGTCCGTCGATCGTCCCGGCGCTCAACAAACCGATCCCGCAGGAATAACCGCATCGTCAGTCGTTGGTCGTTAGTCGTTCGTCCCTTGGTCGTCAGACGCTCTGACGAACGACCAACGACTAACGACTGATGACTACGGCGTGTTCCCGCAACGTCTTCACTACACCGTTTCACTTCCTGACGGACGCGTTCTCCAGCTTGGAGAACGCTGTCTCGTCATGGGGATCCTGAACGTCACGCCTGATTCGTTCGCCGAGGCGTCAACCCGACTCGATCCCGGGATTGCCGTGGACGCTGCCCTCCGCATGGAGGCTGAGGGCGCCGACATCATCGACATCGGCGGCGAGTCCACGCGACCGGGGGCAACGCCCGTCCCGGCGGACGAGGAACTGGCGCGCGTCCTTCCCGTCGTGCGCGGTCTCGCGGGCCGGCTGCGCGTTCCGATCTCCATCGACACCTACAAGGAAAGCGTCGCGCGAGCGGCCGTCGAGGCCGGCGCCGCCCTCGTCAACGACGTCAGCGGCCTGCGATTGGAACCGGCGCTGGCCCGATCGGTTGCCGAGTCGGGCGCCGCGCTCGTCCTCATGCACTCGCGTGGGCGATCGTCCGCGATGTACGCCGAGGCGGTGTATGACGATGTGATCGCGGACGTTGCACGCGAGTTGCGCGCGAGCATGGACATGGCGCTGGAGGCCGGCGTCCCGTCTGAGCGGATCCTCATCGATCCGGGAATCGGGTTTGCCAAACGGCCGTCGCACAGCTATGGTGTGCTGGCGCGACTGCCTGAGCTGGCTGCAGCGCTCGATCGGCCGGTGTTGGTTGGCCCGTCGCGCAAATCCTTTCTCCGCGAGGCGGTGGGCGGGCGGCCGGCCACGGAGCGTGATTGGGGCACGGCCGCCGCGGTCGCCGCCGCGGTGCTTGGCGGCGCGCACGTGGTTCGCGTGCACGCGGTCGCCGAGATGACGCAGGTCGTCCGGGTAGCTGAGGAGATTCGGCGCCAGCAGACATGATGTGGATCACCAGCTTCCTTCGGCGCCCTCCCATCAGCTGGTGGGATGTCCTCGACATCCTCGTCCTGTCGTTCTTGATCTACGAAGTCCTCAAGCTGATCCGCGGCACCCGGGCGGTGCAGATGGCGGTCGGGGCAGGCGTGCTGGTCGCGCTGTTCTATGGCTCCCAATGGGGCCATCTCGAAACCGTCAACTGGCTCGTTCGAAACCTCGTCGGCTACATCGTCTTCGCGGTGATCGTGCTGTTTCAGACGGACATCCGGCGCGCCCTGGCGCACTTCGGCCGCGCGCCGTTCTTCCGGTACTTCGCGAAGGTGGAATCGGCGGAGGAGTCGATCGAAGAGATCGTGGTGGCGACGGGACTGCTTTCGTCGCAGCGCATCGGGGCGATCATGGCGATCGAGCGGCAAATCGGTCTCCGCAACTACATCGAGGGCGGCATTCCCCTCGACGCCGTGCTGACCTACGATCTGCTGATGACGATCTTTCTGCCGGCGTCGCCGCTCCACGACGGCGCCGTCATCATCCAGAACGATCGCGTGGCCGCCGCCGCCTGCTTTCTTCCGCTGACCGTCAACCCGAAGCTGGGCAAGGAGCTCGGGTCGCGACACCGCGCGGCGATCGGGTTGACCGAGGAGAACGATTCGGTGGCGATTGTCGTGTCGGAGGAAACCGGCAACATTTCGCTGGTCGCCGACGGCAACATCGAACGCGGCCTCGACGCGGATCAGCTCCGCGCGCGGCTGCGGTCGCTCGTCCTGCAGAAGAAAACCAGTCGCAAGTCTGAAGGCTCGAGCCTCAAGGCGAACCTTGCATGAGAAGGCCGTGGCCCTTTCAGCATCTCGGCTTGAAGCTGCTGTCGCTCGTGATGGCGCTGGTGCTGTGGATGGTCGTGTCGGGCGAGGAAACCGTCGAGCGAGGCCTGCGCGTGCCGCTCGAGCTGCAGCAGGTGCCGGCGGGTCTCGAGTTGACCGGCGATGTGCCGACGACAGTCGATCTGCGGGTTCGCGGACCATCCGGCACGCTCAGTCGCGTGTCGGCGGGCGATGTCGTGGCGGTGCTCGACCTCAGGAGCGCGGTCGAGGGCCGCCGGCTGTTCACGCTGACGCCCGAGCAGATACGTGTTCCGTTCGGCGTCGAAGTCGTGCAGGTCACGCCATCGGCCATCGCGATGGCCTTCGAGCGTTCGGCGATCAAGCAGGTGCCCGTCGTGCCGGCCGTTGACGGCCTTCCGGCGCCTGGTTACGTCGTCGGCGCCAAGACCGCGGATCCGCCGCGCGTCGAGGTGATTGGACCCGAGAGCGTCGTGAAGACCGTGGCGGAGGTGTTGACGGAGGCGGTGTCGGTCGCCGGGGCCCGCGATCGCGTCACGCAAACGGTAGCGATCGGCGTGCTCGATCCGTCGCTGCGATTGAAGAACGCGCGGTCGGCGGCGGTGACCGTTCAGATTGTGCCTGCGCCTCTCGAACGCACCATGAAGAGCCGGCCCATTCATCTCCGTGGGCTGGCGTCGACTCTCGAGGCCCAGGCGACGCCGGTGACCGTTGACGTCGGACTCCGCGCCAGCCGGCTGGCCATGAGCCGCGTCGAGCCCGACAACATCGTCGCCTACATCGACGTCGCAGGCCTGAGCCCCGGCCTGTACACGCTGACCGTTCATGCCGACTCTCCGCCGGACGTCGGCATCACGCACATCAATCCCGCGTCCGTGCAAGTGCGAATCGCCGGTGGCAGACACTAAGCGGCTCTTCGGCACCGACGGCGTGCGGGGCACGGCCGGCCAATACCCGCTCGATCCGCCGACTGTCCGACGGCTCGGGCGCGGCACTGGTGCGCGCGCTCAGGCCGGATTCGGGACTCGACGACGATCGCCCGTTCACTTTCTCGTGGGGCGCGACACGCGCGAATCGGGGACGTGGATCGAGGCGGAGTTGGCGCACGGCGCGTCGGGCGAGGGCGCGACGGTGTGCAGCGCGGGTGTCGTTCCGACGCCGGCGATCGCGTATCTGACGCGTTCGGGGATCTACGACGCCGGCGTGGTCATCTCCGCGTCACACAATCCGTACGAAGACAACGGCATCAAGGTCTTCTCCGGCAAGGGCGAGAAGTTCACCGAGCAGGTCGAACGCGAGGTCGAAGCCATCGTCGCCGACACATCCTGGACGCCGAAGGATGGACAGCCGGCCCCGGTGGCGAACGAGGATCTCGTCGGGACGTACCTGGATCACATGCGGACCGTGTTTCCCGATGGGCCGGCGGCGCTCAAGGGCTTCACGCTCGCGGTTGACTGCGCGAACGGCGCCACGACACATGTCGCGCGCCGTTTGTTCGAGGGCTTGGGGCTTGCCGCGACCTTCATCGGCGATCGTCCGGACGGGAAGAACATCAACCTCGACTGCGGGTCCACGCATCCGGAACACCTCGCACGTACCGTCGTCGAGCGCGGCTGCCAGATGGGCGTGGCGTTCGACGGGGACGGCGATCGTGCGATTTTCGTCGACCACCAGGGACGAATCGTCGATGGCGATGCCGTGCTGCTGATGTGCGGGCGGCACATGCAGAGCGAAGGCCGGTTGAAGGGCAACGCGATCGTGGCCACGGTGATGAGCAACATCGGCCTCGAGCTCGCGCTGCGGCGGCTCGGCATCGATCTCGTGCGATGCAACGTCGGGGACAAGTACGTCATGGAGGAGATGCTCAAGCGCGACTTGTCGCTCGGCGGCGAGCAGTCGGGCCACATCATCTTTTCCGACTACCTCTTCACCGGCGACGGCTTGTGCACCGCTCTCAACGTGCTGCGCACTGTCGCCGTGTCGGGCCGTTCGCTCGCCGACCTCGCCGGCGATCTGGTCACCTACCCGCAGGTTCTGCTGAACGTTCGCGTGCGCGAGAAAGCCGATCTCGCGGCGGTTCCGCCGATTGCCGCCACCATCGAGCGCGTCGAGAAGCGTCTCGCCGGACAGGGCCGGCTGCTCGTCCGCTACTCCGGCACCGAGCCGCTGCTGCGCGTGATGATCGAAGGCCAGCACTCGGACGAGATCACGGCGTGGGCGCAGGAGATCGTCGACGTCGTCAAAGCACCTGGAAGGATCGTTCGGTCGTCTGGACGTTGCCGGTCCGAACTCGACCACGAACCGCTCACCTCGAAGTCATGATTCATCTGTCCGTCAACGTCAACAAGATCGCGACGCTGCGCAATTCGCGCGGCGGCGAATGGCCGAGCGTCATCGACGCCGTCAATGTCTGCGTCGCGGCCGGCGTGCCCGGGATCACGGTTCATCCGCGCGCGGATCAGCGGCACATTACGCCGCAGGACGTCAGGTCCGTCGCCGCGGTGTTGCGGGACACCGCGCCGCACGTGGAGTTCAACATCGAGGGCGATCCGCGGCCCGATCTGCTCGACCTCGTGGAGGAAGTCCGGCCGACGCAGTGCACGCTCGTGCCCGTGGTCGAAGGCGAGATCACGAGCCAGGCGGGCTGGCGACCGGGCGAGGCATCCGAGCGGATCCCCGGCGTCGTTCGCGCGGCTTGCAGGCGCAGAAGACGCGCGTCAGCCTCTTCGTCGATGCCCAGCCGGAGCCGATTCGCTGGGCGGCGTCGACGGGCGCCGATCGGATCGAGCTCTACACTGAGCCGTATGCGCGAGCGTTCGAGCGCGGAACCGACTCTGCGCGCGAGTCGTTCGCGACGTTCGCGGAAGCCGCCACCCTGGCGCACTCGCTCGGCTTGGGGATCAACGCGGGACACGATCTCGATCTGGCCAATCTCGTGCTCTTCCGCGAGCTGCCGCATCTCGAGGAAGTGTCGATCGGGCACGCGATCATCTCGCGCGCCGTGTTCGTCGGCCTCGCCACCGTCGTCCGCGAGTACCTCGAGGTCCTCGCCGGTCCTGATTCGACGCAGCGTCCGCAGGCGGACCAAGCGCGAAATAGGGTTATGATCGATTGTTCCCTCTATGAAATCCGACGCGATTGCCTTCGGTGTCGCCGGCGTATTGTTCGGCCTCATCGCCGGCTGGATGATCGGCTCGCAGCAGGCGACGCTCGCCCCGGCGGCTCCGGCGCAGACCGCGGCGTCGGCGCCCGCAAGCGGCTCGGCGCCGCCGACGCGCGCCGCCGCTCTCGACGAAACGAAGGTCACAGCCCTCAAATCGGTCGCGGAGCGCGAGCCGTCGAACGCGCAGCCACGCACGCAGCTCGGCAACCTCTACTTCGACGCCGAGCGGTACGATGACGCGATCACGTGGTACACCGAGTCGCTGAAGCGCGCGCCGCGCGACGTGAACGTGAGCACCGATCTCGGCGTGTGCTACTACTACACCAACCAGCCTGACAAAGCGCTCGCCCAGTTCGCGACGTCGCTGGCGATCGATCCGAAGCACGCGAAGACGCTTCTGAACCTCGGCATCGTGCGGGCGTTCGGGAAGCAGGATCTCGACGGCGCGTCGCAGGCGTGGAAACAGGTCATCGAGCAGGCGCCCGAACAGCCCGGAAGCTCAGGCGGCCAAGCGCGCGCTCGACAGCCTGCAATCGGCCCACCCCGCACTCGGGAGCGCGCAAAAACCGGGCGGCGGATCATGACGCGGGTCCTGCTGTTCCTGGTGCTCTCGATCGTCGTGACGCGCATCTTCTGGCGGATCGTGGCGAGCTTCACCGAGGGCGTCACCGGCCGCGAGTCCGGATCGGCCGGCCGTCCGCCGCAGCGCGGCATGCAGATGGTCCGCGATCCCGTCTGCGGCACGTTCGTCCTGCCGGATCGCGCCGTCACGCTGCTGGACGGCCGATCGCGCCTGTTCTTCTGCTCCGACGCCTGCCGCGACAAGTATCGCGCCCGGACCGCATGACCGCCGAATCCCAGCTCCGCGCCGACATCGTCGAAGTCGGCCGGCGCATGTACGCGCGCGGCTACACGGCGTCGAACGACGGCAACATCAGCGTCCGCCTCGGGCCGGATCGCTTGCTCATGACGCCGAAGAGCGTCTGCAAGGGATTCATGACGCCGGACATGATGTGCGTCACCGATCTCGAGGGTCGCAAGCTGCAGGGCGACCGCGATCCTTCGTCCGAGATGCTGATGCATCTCGAGGTGTACCGGCAGCGGCCGGACGTCGCCGCCGTGGTGCACGCGCATCCACCGACGGCCACCGGCTTTGCCGTGGCCGGCATTCCACTCGATCGCGCGGTGCTCGCCGAGGTGCTGACGACGCTTGGCAGCATCCCGATTGCGGAGTACGCGACGCCCTCGACCCAGGAATTGCCCGAGGCGGTGCGGAAGTACATCAAGGCGCACGACGGCATGCTGCTCGCCAATCACGGCGCCCTGACGGTTGGCGCCGATCTCTTCGCCGCGTACTACAAGATGGAAACCGTCGAGCACTTCGCGAAGATCAGTCTGGTCGCGCGCCTGCTCGGACGCGAAAACCTGATTGCGCGCGAGGAGGTTCTCCGGCTGCAGGAGCTGCGCGGGAGCTACGGGATCCAGGCGCCGGCGCCGATTTGCGCCGACGACACGACGGCGGCGCCGGAGGATCCGGCGGCCTGTCAGGTCGTGCAGGCGCCTCCCGGAGGCGGATCGCGCCTGGTACCGAGGCGTGCTCGCGGGATCCGGCGGCAGACGGGGAAATTCGGTTAACATACCGCGAACTTTCCGAGTTGATTGAAGACGCCATAAGAAACTTACGCTGACAGAGCAAAGGGCAGAGTGATGAGCTCCTTCCAGGAGTCAGCAATGGGCGAGGCGTTGGGGATGATCGAAACCAAGGGCCTGGTCGCGATGATCGAGGCGGCCGACGCGATGGTGAAGGCCGCCAAGGTCACGCTGGTCGGTTGGGAGAAGATCGGCGCCGGCTACGTCACGGCGATCGTGCGCGGCGACGTGGCGGCGGTCAAAGCCGCCACCGACGCCGGCGCGGCGGCCGCGCGGCGGGTCGGCGAGCTCGTGTCGGTTCACGTCATCCCGCGCCCGCACGCGAACCTCGAGGACGCGCTGCCGATCGGCAAGGCGACCACAGCGAAGGCCTGAGATCAAGGTGCGACGTGTGTCCACGTGTCAAGGTGCGGACCTGGCACTGGCGACCCGGCACGCGGCACCAAGCACCTAGAACGTAGCCACCACTGTCATGCTCCTAGCGAAAGTCGTCGGCACCGTCGTCGCCACCCGCAAAGACCCGCGCCTGGTCAGCAACAAGCTGATGGTCGTGCGCGGCGTCGATCCCCGCGGCAAAGTCGAAGGCAACTATCTCGTCGCGGTGGACACCGTCGACGCAGGCGTCGGCGAGACCGTGCTCGTGGTGAGCGGAAGCTCCGCGCGAATGGCGTCCGGCCTGAAGGACTGTCCCGTGGACGCCGCGATCGTCGGCATCATCGATGCGATCGAGGTGAACGAGTAATGCAGATCGGGCGCGTGATTGGTGACGTCGTCGCCACTCGAAAGGACGACAGCCTCGTCGGGATCACGCTGCTCCTCGTGCAGCCGCTGACGCCGGATCACCAACCGGTCGGCCGGCCGCTCGTCGCCGTGGATTCCGTTGGCGCGGGCGTCGGCGAGGAGGTGTTTTTCGTCCGCGGCAAAGAGGCGAGCTTCCCCTTCTATCCGGCTCAACCCCCCGTCGACGCCGGCATCGTCGGCATCGTCGATCACTGGACCATCGGCTGATGCAGATCGCCAGAGTCGTCGGGACGCTCGTCTCCACGCAGAAGCACCGGAAGTTCGAGGGCGCGAAGCTGCTGATCGTCCAGCCGCTGGGGCCCGACGACACGCCGCGAGGCAACGCTGTCCTGGCCATCGACGGCGTGGGCGCGGGCGTGCACGAGAAAGTGCTGATCGTGCTCGAGGGTCGCGCGGCCGGCGAAGCGCTCGGGAAAAAAGCCGCGCCGGTGGATGCGGCGATCGTCGGCATCGTAGACACGGTGACCATCAGTGAATGACCAGGAACTCCGCGAGCTGATTCGCGAGTCGATCGCGCGCCACCTCGGCGCGGGGGCTGCAGGCGCGCGCCCGGCGGCGATGGCGCCCGGTGTTCGAGCGCACGCGAGCCACGCGCTCTTGCCGCTCGCTCGAGGCGGCGATGAGGATGACGCACACTGTCTCATCGAGCCGGCCGTCCGCTGTAATCACTGCGGATACTGCGTGTCATTGGGACACTGAGACAGGCAGGCAGGCGCAGGTCCGACGATACACCGAGCTCGATGTCCAAAGATTCTGGTCACGCGTCGGCTTCCTTCGTCCGTTCTCTCGAAGCTCGAAAGCGCTGCCGATATCGATCTGTACACGGGTGAGGCGGCGATTCCCGCAGACGAGCTGCGCGCGCGGATCGCCGGCAAGGACGCCCTCATCTGCCTGCTGACCGATTCCGTGGACAAAACTGTAATCGATGCCGTCGCCCGCGCTGAAGGTCATCGCGAACGTCGCCGTCGGCTACAACAACATCGACGTGGCGTACGCGCGCGTCGCGCGGCGTCGTCGTGACGCAATACGCCCGACGTGCTGACCGAGTCGGTCGCCGACTTCACGTGGGCGCTGATTCTCGCCATTACGCGGCGGCTCGCCGAGGGTGAGCGGCTGGTGCGTCGCGGCGCGTGGAAGGGGTGGGCGCTCGACTTCATGCTCGGCTCCGAGCTGCGGGGCAAGCAGCTCGGGCTGGTCGGCGTGGGGCGCATCGCGCGCGCGGTCGCCGCGCGCGCGCCGGCGTTCGGCATGCGCGTGCGTGTATGCGAGCCGCCGGGACGAGCGGGCACGGCGGCGAACGCGATGTCGCTGGATCGGCTGCTGAACACGTCGGATATCGTGTCGCTGCACGTGCCGCTGACGAACGAGACGCGCCACCTGATCGACAAGCGCGCGCTGGCGCGCATGAAGCGGTCGGCGTTTCTGATCAACACCGCGCGCGGACCGGTGGTCGACGAGGAGGCGCTGGCCTGGGCGCTCCAGCAGCACCTGATCGCCGGCGCGGCGCTGGACGTGTTCGAGCAGGAACCGGTGGTGCATCCGGATCTGCTCGGGCTCGAAAACGTTCTGCTCGTGCCGCATCTCGCCAGCGGCACGACGGAAACACGCACGGCGATGGCGGACCTGGCCGTCGAGAACGTGCTCGCCGTCCTGCAGGGGCGGGCGCCGGTCGACGCCGGTCCCGATGGCGAGCTGAGGAACGTCATGAGGAGGGCGTCTGACACGCCGTTCGTTGCCGTCGATCGCCCTGCTGCTCGCCGCGCGTCCGCTCGCCGCCGCGGACAAGAGCTCGTGCGAGTGGGAGGGGATCGAGCGCGTCGTGGCGATCGGCGACGTCCACGGCGCCTACGATCGATTCGTCGAGATCCTGAAGGTGGCGGGACTGATCAATGCCGAGACGCACTGGATTGGCGGCCAGGCTCATCTCGTCCAGCTCGGCGACGCGCTCGATCGCGGCAACGATTCGCGGAAGGTTCTGGATCTGCTCCGGCAGCTCGAGCGCGAAGCTCAGTCGGCGGGCGGCCGCGTCCACGCGCTGCTCGGGAATCACGAAGCGATGCGCATGATTGGCGACCTGCGCTTCGTCACGCCCGGCGAGTACGCCGCGTTCGAACGCGCCGACTCCGAGTCGGCCCGCGACGCGTACCTCAATTCCACCGGCGCGGCGGTCGATCGCGATCAAGTGCAGAAGATGCCGCTGGGCTTTCTCGAGATGCGTGTGGCGTTCGGCCGCGACGGCGAATACGGCCGCTGGCTGCGGCAGCATCCGGTCACGGTCAAGATCAACGGCATTGTCTTCGTCCACGGCGGCATCAGCGCGGCGTTCGCCGCCACCAGCTGCGACGCCATCAACGACCGGCTTCGCCGCGATCTCACCAACGACCTGGACAAGACCCGCGCCGCGCCGCTCGCCAGCCTCGCCGGGCGCGCCGACGGGCCGCTGTGGTATCGCGGTCTCGCGCAGGAGCCCGATGCGTTCGCCCCGCAGCTCGACGACATCCTGGCGAAGCTGCGCGCGCGGGCGATCGTGATCGCGCACACGGTGACGACGCCCGGGAAAGTGACGGCGCGCTTCGGCGGACGCGTGATTCAGATGGATACGGGCATGAATCCGGCGTACGTGCCGGACGGCCGCGCGACGGCGTTGGATATTCGGGCTGGAGAGGTAACCGCGATCTACGTCGATCGGCGGGAGCCGATCAGCATGCCTGCACGATCGGGATCGGCGATCGATCGGTGATCGGCGAAATCGCCGATCACCGATCAGCCGGTCGCCGATTCAACGTTCACTTTTTCGCGACAGCCTTGTTGTTCACCCGGACCTGGGCGGCGTGGAGCGTGCCGCTCATGTCGTGATACGTCACGCTGACCGAATCGCCTTCGCCAGTGGCGTCCATCGCAGTGATCTTCCCACCCTTTTCGCGGCTCTTGGTGCTCAGACCCTTGCCGACGAACTTGGTGGTGCCGTCCACCGTGAAGGTCATTTCCTTGTTGCCGGCCGCAGTGATCGTCAGGGCCGTGCCCGAGACTGACTTCACCATGCCGGTCGCTGACATCGACTTCGGCTTTGCCTGGGCGTCCAGCGACACCGACTGCGCGGCGACGCACAATCCCAACACCGTTAGAGCGACCACAACCAAGCGCTTCATCCCGCCCCTCCTTCGATTATGACGCCCGCGATCCGCGGGTCTGCGGTATCGCGACCGTCGATTAGTATAACCACGACATGGGCCGACCGGCACAACGTACTGTGCGGGCCGTCATGCGCGCGCTCGCCCGCGCCATCGGCCACCTCGAACTGCCCGCCGTCGAGAAAATTGCCGAGGAGAGCCAGGAGGACCCCTTCGAGGTCCTGATTTCGACCATGCTCTCGGCACAGACGCGCGATCCGGTGACGGCGGCCGCGTCGGCGCGCCTTTTTCGGACGGCCCGGACCCCGCGAACCATGGCCCGGCTCCCCGTCATGCGCATCCAACGCCTGATCTATCCGGTGAGCTTTTACCGCCACAAGGCCCGGCACGTCAAGGAGACATGCCGGATCCTGGTCGATCGGCACCAGGGGCAGGTGCCGGGCACGATGGAGGAACTGCTGGCCCTCCCGGGTGTCGGCCGGAAAACGGCCAATCTGGTCCTGATTCTGTCCTTCAAGAGCCGCACGAGCATCTGCGTCGATACGCACGTCCACCGGATCTCGAACCGGCTTGGCTGGGTGCGAACCCGCACGCCCGAGGAAACCGAGCGGGCGCTCTACCGCGTGACCGAACGGCACTGGTGGCCGCTCATCAATCTGTATCTCGTCACCTGGGGGCAGAACGTCTGCCGGCCGGTCTACCCGCGCTGCGACAGGTGCGTCATTCGAGCAGACTGCGCACGTGTTGGCGTGATGCGCTGACGCGGTTCACGACGCCCTTCAGCTCGGGATACCGCTCGAGGAACTCTGGCGGGTACTCGCCGTCGATCGGCTCGCCGAGCTGCTCCTTGATCATCGCGGCATTGGCGACCGATTTCGCCGAGAAGTGATTGTTCGTGTAGAGGTACAGCTTCTTCACCAGGTGCCGGGCCGCGTCGGCGGTCTCGGAAAACTCCCGCAGTTCGTCGGCCGAGTACAGGTAGTTGTAGCGATCTTCCGACTTGTCGTGGCGCCACCACGCGGCCGCGTTCCGGCCGTGCAGCCGCATGTAGTAGAAGCCGCGCACGTTCGGCAGATGATTCTGCTGAATCGAGAAGCGGAACTTCGGCTCGTCGATCTGGACCCACGCCGCCTGGAAGGTGTTCAGCATCGCGAGCGTGTCGCCGATGCGATCGCTCCAGCTTCGATGGCGGAGCTCGACGGCCACCGGGTAGTCGCGAAGGGCGCGCAGCAGCCCTTCCAGGTACTCGCGCGACGCCGCGTGAATCCTTGAAGCTCGCGGGAAACTGCGCGAGCACGGCGCCGAGCTTGCCGCGCGTGGCCAGCGGATCGATCCCGCGGCGGAACTCGTCGAGATCCGCGGCGTTGGGAAGCGCGAGCGTGCGCACCGCGTCTCGATCGGCGCGGGCGTCGTCGGGCAGCGCCTTGACGACCCGTTCCTCGAACATGCGAGGGTGCGTGAACTTCTGATACAGCTTCACCGAGAACTCGAAGCCGTCCGGTGTCCGATCCGCCCACGCGCGCGTCACCTCCGCGCGCGGCTGGCCGTAGAAGGTCGAATTCACCTCGACGGTGTCGAAGTGCTCCGCGTAGAACGCGAGCTCGTCGAAGCCCTTCGGCCGCTTCCGCGACGGCGGGTAGAACACACCGTTCCACGTCCCGCGGCCCGACGGGTAATTCCATCCCGACGTGCCGATGCGCAGGTTGAGAGCTTGGCGTATTGATCCTTGTCGAAGCCGAACGTCACCCGCGATCCCTTGATCAGAATGGGACGGCGGATCAGGTTCGGGTTCTTCATCATGAGATCGATCGCTTCCTTTTTCGACTTCGGCAGCGGACGCTCCTTCCACACCGGGCTGCGCGTGCTCACGAAATCAAGGAATCGATCCGCGTCGATATGCTGCTCGAGGAACGCGCGCGTCGGCGGCTCCTTGTTGATGTCGATCTCCTGCACGTCCACGCCGTGTGTGTCCAGAAAACTTCTGGCGTTCTTGCACGTGGTTCAGGTGGGCTTCGTGTAGAAAGTGGGCTTCGCCATACAATTGCAGGATATCAGGATTGCAGGATGGCAGGATTGAATTGGAGCATTGTCACAATGAATCCTGCAATCCTGCCATGCTGCAATCCTGCAATGTCATGTTGACCGTCAACGAGATCTTCTACTCGATTCAGGGCGAGTCCACGCGCGCCGGACGGCCGTGCGTCTTCGTCCGCCTCACCGCATGCGATCTCCGCTGCACCTGGTGCGACACGGCGTACGCGTTCCACGAGGGCCGCAAGATGTCCGTGGACGAGGTGATCGCCGAGGTGGACCGGCACGGCTGTCCGCTCGTCGAGATCACCGGCGGCGAACCGCTCCTGCAGGACGATGTCTATCCGCTGATGGAGGCGCTGCTGGCGCGCGGCCGGACGGTGCTGCTGGAGACGGGCGGTCATCGTCCGATCACGCGCGTGCCGGCTGCGGTCTGCAAGGTCGTCGACGTCAAGTGCCCCGGCAGCGGGGAAGCCGACAAGAACGACTGGGACAACCTTTCGCGCCTTGCGCCGCACGACGAGGTCAAGTTCGTCGTCCAGGATCGGACCGACTACGAGTTCGCGCGCGAGGTGATCGCGCGGCACGATCTGCCGTCGCGCGCCGCCGCCGTCCTGATGTCGCCCGTGCACGGCGTCCTCGATCCGAAGACGCTGTCCGAATGGATGCTCGCGGATCACCTGCCCGCCCGCCTGCAGCTGCAGCTGCACAAATACATCTGGGATCCCGGATCGACGCGAGGCGTGTGAACTGACGCGCGGTCGTTCTGCTGAGCGGCGGTCTCGATTCGTACACGGCCGCCGCGATCGCGAAGTCGGACGGCTTCTCGCTGCACGCGCTGACGATCGACTACGGCCAGCGCCATGCGCGCGAGATCGCGTCGGCCCGGCTCGTGGCCCAGTCGCTCGGAGTCGACCGGCATCTGGAGCTGACCGTGGATCTGCGCGCGATCGGCGGGTCGGCGCTGACGTCGGACGCGCCCGTCCCGCGCGATCGCGATCTGCACGCGCCGGGCATTCCTTCGACGTACGTGCCGGCGCGCAACACCATCATGTTGTCGCTGGCGCTCGGCTGGGCGGAGGTCCTCGACGCGCGCGACATCGTGCTCGGCGTCAACGCGCTGGACTACTCGGGCTATCCCGATTGCCGGCCCGAGTTCATCGCCGCGTTCGAACAACTGGCGACGCTGGCGACGCGCGCCGGCGTCGAGGGTGCGGCGTTTCGCGTCCACACGCCGCTCATCGCGCTCGATAAGGCTGAGATTATCCGGCGCGGGATCGCGCTCGGGCTGGACTACGGTCTGACCACCAGCTGCTACGACCCGTCGCCCGAGGGACGGCCGTGCGGACACTGCGACAGCTGTGCGCTGCGCGCGAAGGGCTTCCGCGAGGCGGGCGTCGCCGATCCGTTGCTCCTGCGTTAAGATCGACCACAAAATCCTTTGCGAATTCTGGAAGGGCAGCCGCTTCGCCGTCAGGTCATTGCGGCCACGTGCGCGCTGCTCGTCCCGTTTGCCGCCATCGAGCTGTGGTCGGAGGGCCGCACGCGCCTCGAGCGGGCGGAGGAAGCTCAGGCGCAAGCCGCCTCCGTCGCGGCCACGGCGGCGTCCTACCTGAATCAGTACCTGAACGGCCTCGACTCGATGGCGTCAGCCCTCGTGCGCCATCCCGCGGTGATCGGACTCGATCGCGCGCAGTCCGAGCGGCTCTTCAGCGAAGTGCTCAGCCATCAGCCTCTGCTCCTGAACGTCGTGCTGACCGACGCGTCCGGCCGGCTGCAGGCCAGCGGCCTTCCGACCGCCGATTACGGCATGACGATGAACTACACCGGGCAGGTCGCCTCGCTCGAGAAGCCGATCGTCAGCCCGCTCCTCACCGGCGAGCTGTCGAAGAAGCCGACCATCATGCTGGCCCATCCCGTGCGCGACGAGAGCGGCGCCGGCGTGGGCGGTCTCGGCCTCAGCATCAACCTGACGCAGCTTCAGACGCTGTTCAACGCGATCCCGCTGCCCGACGGCTCTGTGATCACGCTCACCGACGCGAAGAGCCGGGTGCTCGCCCGTAGTCGCGACGCCGAGCGGTACATCGGCAAGGCGATCGATGAGAACAGCAGCGCGTCGCCGCGCGATGTCGTGCCCGAGCAGGTGCGGGACGGCCTCGACGGCGTGCGCCGGTATTACGGCAATGCGCTTGTCGAGCGCGGGCCCTGGGTGCTGAGCGTCGGCATCCCCACCAGCGTCGCGGTGGAGCGGTCGGCTCCTCAATGGCGGCGCAGCTTCGCGATTGCCGACGTCACGATCTGCGTCGCGCTCCTGCTGGCGCTGTGGCTGTCAACGCTGATGAGCGACGGCGTGAACCGCGTGCGCGAGAACGTGCAGCGGATCGCCGACGGCGATCTGTCGCCGCCCATGGCGGGGCCGGCGCCCAACCTCGAGCTCGCGCGCCTGCAGACGGCATTCACAAAGATGGCGGCGAGCCTGCGCGAAACGCACCAGGCGCTCGACCGGCAAATCGAGCAGGAACGCAGCACGCACGAAGCGCTGCAATCGCTCCAGCGCCAGGTGGTCCGGCAGGAGCGCCTCGCCGCGGTCGGCGTGCTGGTGTCGGGCGTCGCGCACGAGCTGAACAACCCGCTGCAGGCGATCCTCGGCACCGCCGAACTGCTCGAGCATCACCCGAAGCTGCCCGCGGAAGCGCTCGAGGAGATCGCCTTCGTCAAGACGCAGAGCAGTCGCGCACGCGAGATCATCCGGAACCTCTCGCGCTTCAGCAGTCAGCAGCCCGGGCCGCCGGCGCCCGTCGATCTGCGCGACGTCATTGCGGAGGTCGTCCAGCTCCGTCAACGCGATCTCGACGTGACGTCCGTCACGCTCGAGGTGCAATCGTCCACGGCCCGGCAGGTCCACGCGAACTTCACCGAGCTCGAACAGGTCATTCTCAACTTCGTCATCAACGCGCAGCAGGCCATCGAAAGCGTCGGCCGCCCGCGCGGCCGCATCCTCATCCGCGTCGCCGATGCCGGAAAAATGGTGCGCGTCGAAGTGCAGGACGATGGGCCGGGCGTGTCGGCGGAAGACGAGCCGAAGCTGTTCCAACCCTTCTTCACGACCAAGCCGGTCGGCAAGGGCACGGGCCTTGGCCTGTCGGTGAGCTACGGCATCATCGAATCGTACGGCGGGACCATCGGCTACACGGGCAACGCGTGGGGCGGCGCCACGTTCTTCTTCGAGCTGCCCGTGGCGGAACATGAAGGCCCACCAACCACTGATGACCACTCGCCTCTACTACACCGACCCGTATCTTCAGGCGTTTGACGCCGTCGTCGAGCGCGTCGAGCGAACACCCGACCGCATCGTCGTCACGCTCAACCAGACGGCTTTCTATCCGACTTCGGGCGGCCAGCCGTTCGACACCGGGCTCCTTGGCGCGTTCCGCGTGATCGACGTCGTCGATCACGACGACGGCTCCATCGGGCACGTGGTGGACCAAGGAGCCGGCGACGGGCCAGGAGCCAAGGGAACCTGGACGAAGGACAGGCGATCCTGGGCTCCATCGACTGGCCGAGGCGTTTCGATCACATGCAGCAGCATACCGGCCAGCATGTGCTGTCGGCGGCGATCGACAAGCTGTTCAAGGTTCGAACCGTCAGCTTTCATCTCGGCGCCGAGGTGTCGACGATCGACATCGCGCGGGAGCTGTCGGCGTCGGAGATCGCGGCCGCGGAAACCGAGGCCAACCGGATCGTGTGGGAAGACAGGCCGGTGACGATTCACTTCGCGGATGCGGAAGAGGCCGCGCGGATGCCGCTGCGCAAGGAGTCGATTCGCGGCGGCACGCTGCGTCTGATCGAGGTCGAAGACTTCGATCTGTCGGCGTGCGGAGGCACGCACGTCGCCAGAACCGGCGGCATCGGCATCATCGCCGCGGCGGCCTGGGAGCGCTTCAAGGGTGGACAGCGCATCGAGTTCGTCTGCGGCGGCCGCGCGCTGACGAAGTATCGCGGCGCCCGCGACGCCGTGACGGCGAGCGTCAGGCTGCTGTCGGTCCTGCCGGAGGAGTTGCCCGGCGCCATTCAGCGGCTGCAGGCGGACGCCAAGGATCAGAAGCGGGCGTTTGCCGGCCTGCAGGAAGAGCTCGCGGGGTTCCGGGCCGAGGAAATGGCGGCGTCCGGTGAGACGACGGCTCACGGGCGGCTCGTGTCCCACGTAGTGGATGCGGACGCCAACGGGCTCAAGTCGCTGGCATCGGCCATTGCCGCCAAACCCGGCTACATCGTCGTCCTGGTCTCCCGGTCGCGGCCGGTGTTGATCGTGGCCGCGCGGTCGACAGATGTGACGGCCGTCTCCGCGCAACAGATCGTGGCGGCGCTGACGTCGCAGTTCGGCGGGCGCGGCGGTGGGAGACCAGAGCTTGCGCAAGCCGGCGGACTCGACGCCGACCCGAGCCGTCCGGCGCGCGCGACGCGATCACAACGAAATAAACCGAGACACAGAGCACACAGAGGGCGCGCGGGAGATTCGGCGGGGCGCCGCGCAGCGGCGTTATGTGGCCGAAACCAGCCGAAGAACAGACCGTCCGAACCGCGGTTCGTTCTTCGGCTGGTTTCGCCGCATCGACCGGCTGCTGCAGGCGGCTCCGCCGATTCTGAGCGCGCCTACGTCGCGCGTCATGAACTACCGAGTGTCTCTGTGCTGTTCTCTGGTGATCCGTCCTTGTATCTGGCTCCGCCGGAACTGCGCCAGCTTCACCACGATCGCATCGGCGGCGTTCGTGACCGTCAGGGGCGGCGTCTCGAAGTTGTTGGCCATGATCGAAAACACCAACGGCTCGCCGTCGGCGCTCGTCACGTAACCCGCGATCGTGCGGACGCCGGTCATCGATCCGGTTTTCGCGCGCGCGTTTCCCTCGGCCGGCCGTCGCCTTCATGCGCGTCGACAGCGAGCCGTCGCGGCCCGCGATCGGCAGCGACTCCGCGAACGGCCCTCGCAGCCGCTGGTCGCGATCGATGTGGGTGAGAATCGTGACCAGCGCGGCCGGCGACACGAAGTCGTAGCGCGTCAGCCCCGAGCCGTCCCGCACGATCAGGTCAGTGCCGCTCACGCCCCAACCCTGCATCGCCGTCTGCACCTGCGTCCGGCCGGCCAGGAACGTAGGCGGGCCGGCCGCGGCGCCGATCGTCTTGAATAGTGTTTCCGCGTACAGGTTCTGACTGATTTTCATCAGTCGCACGGCCAACACCGACAGCGGCGGCGAGCGGTGGCTTGCCACCGGGATCGCGCCGGTTCCGGGCGGCGCGTTTGTGATGTCGTCGATATCCACAGCGGGCCCGCGGACGTCGATGCCGCGCGCGATGAGCGCGCTCCTGAGCGCGTTGACGAAGAAGGCGGTCGGGTTGTCGACCGACACGTCACGCGCCGCGGGAGCGGCGCCCAGCGGAATGGTTCCCCGCAGCGTGAGCCGGGAGCTGCCGGGAAGGCGTCGCGCGGCGATGCTGGCCGGCACGTCCGCCGCGGATGTTCTGACCTCGCTGTCGACGACGAGGCCGCTGCCGGTGGGCGAGAGCGAGATGGCGGCGTAGTCGCCGACGGCGGTTCCGGGCGCGACGGTCAAGCGCACCGCGTTCTCGTTGAACTGCAGCGCGCTCACGCCGGCCGCGTAGTCGTCCGGCAGGTCATCCCACGACCATCCAAACCCCAGTTCCTCGTCATCGAAGGCGTTGTCATCGCCGATGACCCGGCCGTTGACGCTCTGCACGCCGGCGGCCTTCAGCTTCGCCGCCCAGTCGTCGAACAACCGATCGGACATGCCGTCGGCGGTGACGATGCTCGGATCGCCCGAGCCGATCGACGAGCAGGTCGCCGTCCAGCCGTCCCGCATCGATCCGGCCGGCGGCCAACAGTCGCGTCTCGTACGTGAAGTCCCAGCCCAGCCGCTCGGCGGCGGCCGCGAGCGTCACGGTTTTCATGTTCGACGCGGGGATGAAGAGCCTTCGCGAGTTGAGGTCGTAGAGCGTCTCGTCGGTTTTCAGCGACTTGACCAGCACGCCCCAGTAGCCGTGCGCGAGGGCGGCGTCGCTCAGAATGGCGTCGATGTCGCGTTGGAGCGCGGAGTGCGCGTGCGAGGCGTGGACGGGCCGGCTTAGGCCGGACGCGGATCCCGCCGGCGCGTGGCACGCAGCAGACGCGCGAGCGCCATCGCAACCGCGGAGGTCCGCCTGAAGGCGGACACCACGTACATCGTCGAAGCGACGCAACGGGGTCACGACTACTTCGCGAGCTCGTCCAGCGACTTGTTGACCTCGGTGAAGTCTGTGGTGTCGGCCTTCGCGGCGCCGGGCTCTCCCGGGCGCGACGCGTAGATCGTGTCGCCGTCCTTGCCGAACGTCACGCGTTCTTCCTTCTTGCCGTCCTCGAATTTCACGGCGACTGTCATCGCCGGTTTGTCGAGGCCGGTCTTGGCCGTGGACTCGACGAACGAGGCCGCCCGCATGTTCGCCAGGCGGCTGAGCATTCCCTCGACCTTGTCCTTGTCCGCGTCGGCGGCGTTCGGGCTCACGCGCCGCCACTTGTCTTGCGCGTTTTCGCCCTGCCCCTTCACGCGTTCGAAGACGATGGTCTGATCGCCGCGGGCAATTTCGACGCGGGTCGCGTTGTAGGCGCGGAACTCGAAGAGATCCTTGCGCCGATAGTCGTCCGCGCCCTTCTTCACCTCGTCGGCCAGCGAGCCCTCGACGGTCATGACCATCGGCTTGGAGAGATCGCGGGCGTAGACGGTGTTCTCCGCCGTCTTGCCGCCCAGCACCAGCGTTGCCGTGGCGCTGCCGGCCTTGACGTTGACCGTCGCCTCGGGCTTGTCGAGGCCGTACTTCTTCAGATCGTCCGGCGTCGCCTCCTGCGTGACGATCGATTTCATCTGCGCGCTCTGCAGGCGTCCGACGAGGCCCTCGACTGCGCTGAAGTCGGCGCGCACGTCGAGCGGCTTGGTGATCTTCCAGTCGGTGCCTTGCTTGGCGAACGCCGTGGTCTTCCCGGCGGCGGCGATGTCGATGCCGTCCACCTTGTCGCGGTCGAACTTCAGGAGCGTCTTCTCGCGCAGGTCGAAGGTCGACTTGTTGAGCGTCGATTCCTGAAACGCTGGAATGAGGAAGACGCGCTTCTCGTCGTTCCGCTTGGCGAACAGATCGCTGCCGGTCGGCGACTTCTCGCCGATGAGCAGCTTCCGGTAGTCCTTGTCGCCGGTCGCCTTGAAATCGAGCTGAATGCGCGGATTCGAGAGCCCGTAGTCGACGAGATTGGTCGGGTTCTCGTCGATGACGCGCGTCATTTCGACCGACGAGAGCGCCGACGTGATGCCGGACACTTCGGTGTCGTCGGCCTTGACCGCAATCGGCTGCGTCATCTGCCACGCGCCGTTGTCTTTCTTGAGCGTGGTCGCCTCGCCGCTGGCCAGGCTGACCTTGATCTCTTCGATCTTGTCGGCCTCGAGCGCCGTGAACACCTTCTCCTGCTTCTTGCCGGTGTCGCCGCCCGCGCGGCTGCTTCCAGGTGACGAAGTAGATGTAGGCGCCCAGGCCGGCGAGCACGACGATCAGCGCAATCGTGGATTTCAGACCGCGCATCTACCGCCTCCGCCACCAGGTGTAGACACCCGTACCGAAAATGCAGGCCGGGATGATCAGCAGCGACAGCCAGACGATGTTCGACTGCTGGGTGGCCGTCAGCGTGATGCGGCGATCGTCGGCTTCCTTCGGCCGGATCGAGATCAGGTTCTCCTGCTGCGAGAGCCAGCCGACGATGTTCATGAAGAGGTCGCGGTTGCCTTGAATGCCGAGGCCTGAATTCGCCGCGAAGTCGGAGTCGCCAATCACGACGACGCGCGTTTCGGGCTTGGGGGCGTCCGCTGCCTCCGCCTGCTTGGCGTCCGGGGCCGTCACGGGCGCCGAAGCGGCGGCGGCGATCGA
This sequence comes from uncultured Acidobacteriota bacterium, assembly GCA_963731545.1. Taxonomy (GTDB): domain Bacteria; phylum Acidobacteriota; class Vicinamibacteria; order Vicinamibacterales; family CAVVIG01; genus CAVSWN01. The sequence goes on from CAVSWN010000007.1 coordinate 97,549, forward strand.
AACCGGGCCCTTCTTGTCGCCCTTGGATTCATCCATCGCCACCTGACCGCTGGCGACCAGCGACTTTGATGTCGGTTTCGGCCCAGCTTCGCGGGCTGGTTTCGATGAACGCCTGCGCGGTGTGTCCGCCGACGCCCCCGCTGACGACGGTGACCGACCGCGACAGCGGGTAGGCCGTCAGGAAGTTGAACCGCTGCGTGATGGCGTGCGACGGATAGTTCGCGGCCACAGGAACCGACGCGTCGGTGCCGATCAAGCGTCCCATGCCGCTCACGTCCACGACGACGTCGTTGCCGACGTCCATGCCCCAGTCGTGCGCGAGCGCGATGAGATTCGTCTGCGGGGGGCTGTCCGGTTTGTCCGGAGGATCGAGCTCGAGCAGCAGCTTGCCGCCCTTGCTCAAGATACGTTTTCAGCGCATCGACTTCCTGCGGGAAGAAATCGGTTCGAGGGCCCGCCACGATGACGACAGCCGCATCGTCCGGCACCGCGCCCTGCTGCGCGATGACGAGCTTGTCGACGGTGTAGTTCTCGCGGCCGAGCGCGCCGGCGATGCCGTTGTACCCGTCGCGCTCCGCCGAGCCGTTGTCCTTCTCGCCGTGTCCCTGCGAGAAGTACACCTTCTTCTGCTGCCCGGTGACGACCTTGATGATGCCGGTGGTGATGTCCTGCTCGGTGTCGGACGTCACCCGTTCCGTGCGCCCCTTGTAGTTGAAGACGATGGTGCCGTACTGCTGAATCTGGTTCTGCTTGGCGACGGTCGGCTTCTTGTCGGGATCGACGTACTCCGTCGTGATGTTCTTCGACGCGTACTCGTATTCCTTCATCTTGTCCTGATAGCGCGGAAACTCGGGCTCCTGCGCGAACACCTGGATCTGCAGCGGCGCATCGAGCTTCGCCAGGACGTTGCGGCTCTGATCCGCCAGGCTGAACTGCTTGTTCGCGGTGAGGTCCCAGCGCTTGTTCTGCTTGGCGCCGATGTAGTTGATGGCGACGAGAATCCCGAGCACGACGAGGATGCTCGTTGCCGCCAGCGTGCCGTAGCGAGCCTGGCGCCGCGAGAACACCTTCGTGATTTCGCGCCACTGCGAGAGCGAGTACGCCAGGACGCAGACGAGCCCCGCCCACGCCAGGTAGTAGGCCCACTGTTCCTTCGCCGGGTACAAGAAGCGGATCCCGACGGCGACGACTACGAGGCCGGTACCGATCCAACCGACGATGCTAAGAATGCGATTCACCATAAATCAGCCACGCCATCTTTCGCTGTCCACGGACTTCGCGGTAAGAAACAAGCCGAACGTTATGAAGCTGAGGTAGTAGATGAGATGCTTCGTGTCGAGGACGCCCTTCGAGAAGTCGTCGAGGTGATCGATGATCGACAGGTACTGCGTCAATTGATCGACCGTGGGACCCGAGAAGCTGCCGATCCACGTGATGATCCAGAGCAGCAGGAAGACCGCGAACGTCACCATGCCGGCCACGATCTGATTTTTTGTCAGGCTCGAGATGAGGAGTCCCAGGCTGATGAAGCAGCCGCCGAGGAGGAACAGGCCCAGGTACGCGGTGACGATCGGCTTCCACTCGGGGTTGCCGTAGATGAACAGCAAGCCGATGTGGAGCATGGTCACGAGCAGCATCACGCCGTAGAGCGCCATCGCGCCCAGGAACTTCCCCATGATGATCTGAAAGTCGGTGAGCGGTGAGGTGAGCAGCAGCTCGATCGTGCCCGACCGCTTTTCCTCCGAGTACGTTCTCATCGTCACCATCGGCATGACGAAGAGAATCATGATGGTGACGTTCTGCAGCAGCGGGCGAATGAGCTGCTGGTTCACGTTCATCGACGGCGGTCCGCCCATCCCCATCTGGCCCATCTGCATGCTGTTGCGCACGAAGAACTGCAGGATCGCGACGAAGAAATAGCCGTAGAGCAGCGCCCAGAGACCGATCGCGATGTAGGCGATGGGCCCGGCGAAGTACGACCTCAGCTCTTTGCTGGCGATCGCAAGGATGTTACGCATTGACCGCGTCTCCTTCGGGGGTTGTTGCAGGCGCCGCATCTCCGGCCGCGGCCGCCGCCGCTTCGTCGGTGGTCAGCGAGAGGAAGATCTCCTCGAGACTCATGCGCATCGGCCGGAGCTCGAGCAGGCCCCACCCGTTCGACACCACGGCGCGCGCCAGATCGCGGCGCACGTCCTGCCCGTGCTCGCTGTCGACCTCGTAGCCGGCGACGCTGTCCCGGCTGTCGGCCAGAGCCACGCGCGTCACGCCCGGCAGCCCGCGGAGCACGTCGCCCGCGTCCGCGCCGTTGGCGTCCACCTGCACGTACATCGTTTCGTTCCCACTCAGCCGAGAGGTGAGATTGTCAGGTGTGTCGATCGCGACGACGCGGCCCTTGTTGATGATGACGACGCGCTGGCAGGTCTGCGAAACCTCGGGAAGGATATGCGTGCTCAGGATGACCGTATGATCGCCGGCCAGTTCTTTGATGAGCTCTCGAGTCTCGATGATCTGCTTCGGATCGAGGCCGGCCGTGGGCTCGTCGAGAATCAGCACGTCCGGGTTGTGAATGAGCGCCTGCGCCAGGCCGACGCGCTGGCGATAGCCTTTCGACAGCTTCGAGCACATGCGGTTGGCCATGTCGGCGATCCGCGTCCGATCCATGGCGGCCGCGTACGCGATCGCGGCGGCCCGCCGAAGGCACGCCTTTGATCTTCGCGACGAAGTCCAGATACTCGAGGACGCTCATGTCGGGATAGAGCGGCGGCGTCTCGGGCAGGTACCCCGTGCGGCGCTTGGCCTCGATCGGCTGTTCGAACACGTCGAACCCCGCGACGATGGCCTTGCCTTCGGTGGCCGGCATGTAGCCCGTCAGAATCCGCATCGTCGTCGTCTTGCCGGCGCCGTTTGGCCCCAGAAAGCCGAGGATCTCGCCGCGCTCGACACGAAAGCTGATATCGTCCACGGCGGTCACGCGGCCGTATCGCTTCGTGAGGTGCTGAACCTCAATCACAACATCGCTCCTGAAATGGGTGAACCAACCCAAAATCCTAACCGAACGGCCGCAAAAAACGTAGGGGCCCCGGTTTGGCACGGCTCCGAGGCTCCGCTGGAGAGGCTATGTCTATCGACGTCGGAATGACAGCTCCGGACTTCACGCTGATGAACCAGGACCGGCAGAAGGTCACGCTGCGGGACCTTCGGGGCGGTCCGGTCCTGCTCGCTTTCTTCCCGGCCGCGTTCAGCTCGGTGTGCACCAAGGAGCTCTGCACGTTTCGTGATTCCTTCGAGCGGCTGGCCACGGCTCGTGCGACGGTGCTGGGCATCAGCGTCGACACGTTTTTCGCGTTGAAGCCGTTTCACGAGCAGCAGAACCTCCAGTTCCAGCTGCTCAGCGATTTCAACAAGCAGACGATTCGCGACTACGGCGTCTTCAACGAGGACATGATCGGGCTGAAGGGGATTGCCAAGCGCGCGGTCTTCGTCATCGACAAGGACGGAGTGGTCCGGTACCGCGAGGTGCTGGAGGACGCGCGGAACGAGCCCGACTACGAGAAGGCCATCGCGGCGGCCGGCGTCGTTGTAACTTGTTGTATACTGCATATATGAGCATCTGCTCATATATGCAGACATGTCCAAGAGTGCGCTGAGCGACGCGTCGGCGGCCGCGCTCGCCGACACGTTCAAAGTCCTCGGCGACACGACGCGGGTGCGGATCCTGGATGAGCTGTCCCGGGCCGAGCTGTGCGTCTTCGACATCGCCAGGCGCGTTGGCTTTAGCGAGTCGGCCGTGTCGCACCAGCTTCGACTGCTGCGCAACGCCCGCATCGTCCGCACCCGCCGCAACGGCCGGCAAATCTTCTACACGCTCGACGATCAACATGTCGTGAGGCTGCTCGCGCAGGCGCTCGAGCACGTGCAGGAGCGCCAATGACCCCCACCTGCACCGTGTGCGAGCTGCACGCCGAGTCGACCTTCAAGATCGAAGGCATGGACTGCCGCGAGGAAGTCGCGATGCTCGAGCGGCGGTTCAAACACCTCGCCGGGCTCGAGGATTTCTCGGCCGATCTGCTCGGCCAGCGCCTGCACGTCAAATACGACGCTGCAAAGCTCTCGGCGGGTGCCATTTCCGACGCCGTGGCCGACACCGGGATGCGCGCCTGGCTGGAGCACGAAGAGCCGATTGCCATCGGCGAAAGCTCTCTGAAGCGCCGGCAGTGGGCGGTGATTGGTTCCGGTGTGCTGCTTGGCGCCGGTCTGGCCGGCGAGGCCCTGGGTGCCGCGGGAGCTCGCTGGCTGTTCGCGCTGTCGTTCGCGGTCGCGTTGCCGCTCCCGGCGCGACGGGCCTGGCATGCGCTCAAGGTTCGTTCGCTCGACATCAACGTGCTGATGATGATCGCGGCGAGCGGCGCGATTGCGCTCGGTCAGCTGTCCGAAGCGGCGGCGGTCGTGTTTCTCTTCGCCGTCGCCCAGATGCTCGAAGCCCGAACGCTCGATCGCGCGCGCAACGCCATTCGCGCGCTGATGGATTTGACGCCCGGCCGAAGCGCTCGTTCGCGATGGGACGACCGAGCGCAGCGTCGACGTCGAGCGCATCGCTCCGGGCGCGGTGATCGTGATCCGTCCCGGCGACAAGATCCCGCTCGACGGCGAGGTGGTCGCAGGGCAGAGCTTCGTCAACCAGGCGCCGATCACGGGCGAATCGCTGCCGGTGGACAAGAACTGCGGCGACGAAGTCTTTGCCGGCACGATCAACGGCCGCGGCGCGCTCGAAGTGCGGGTGACGCGCCTGCGCCGCGACACGACGCTCGCCCGGATCATCCACCTCGTCGAGCGCGCACAGGCGCAGCGCGCGCCTGCTCAGGCGCTCGTCGAGCGATTCGCGCGCGTCTACACGCCCGCGGTGATCGTCCTCGCGCTGATCGTGGCGATCGTGCCGCCGCTGATCGCCGTACCTTCCGTACGTGGGGTCCGGCTTCAGCTGGACCTACATGACCTGGCACGACAGCGTGTACCGCGCGCTCGTGCTGCTGGTCGTCTCGTGCCCGTGCGCGCTCGTGATCTCGACGCCGGTGTCGGTGGTCGCCGCACTTGCCGGCGCGGCGCGAAAGGGCGTGCTCATCAAGGGCGGTGTGCACCTCGAGCGCACGAGCGAGGTGCGATGTGTCGCCTTCGACAAGACGGGGACGCTGACGCACGGCACGCCCGCAGGTCGTCGACATCGTGCCGCTCAACGGCGCCGCGGCTTCGTCGGTGCTCGCGCTGGCGGCCTCAGTGGAGCGGCGTTCCTCGCACCCGATCGCGCACGCCATTCTGGCGCACGCCGATTCGACCGGCGTGTCGTCAGCGCCGGCCCAGAACGTTGCGGCCATGTCGGGTCTGGGAACGGAAGGGCTGGTCGGCGGCTCTCGCGTCGTGCTCGGCAACCATCGGCTGTTCGAGGAACGGGGTCTGTGCTCGCCTGCGCTCCACGAGCGCATGGAAGCGTCGAGCGCATCGGGGGGAACGGCCGTGCTCGTCGCGCGCGACGAGCAGCCGATCGGCATCATCATGGTCGCCGATCGCGCGCGCGAAAGCGGGCACGACGCCGTGGAGATGCTGCGGCAGCACGGCGTGCAGCGCGTCGTGATGTTGACCGGCGACAGCCGCGGAACCGCGCAGGCGGTGGCCAGGCAGCTCGGGATCGACGACTGGCGGGCTGAACTCCTGCCGGAAGACAAGGTGGCCGCGGTGGAGGAGCTCCGCCGCACCTACGGGTCGGTCGCGATGGTCGGAGACGGCGTGAACGACGCGCCGGCGCTGGCCACGGCCGACGTGGGCATCGCCATGGGCGCCGCGGGCAGCGCGGCCGCGCTCGAAACTGCGGACGTTGCGTTGATGGCCGACGAGCTGCTGAAGATCCCCTACACGTTTCGCTTGAGCCGCGCGACCGTCCGGAACATCAAGGCGAACCTCGCGATTTCGATCGTCATGAAAGCCGCGTTCGTCGTCGCCGCCGTGGCGGGCGTGGCGACTCTGTGGATGGCGATTGTCGCCGACACGGGCGCCTCGGTCATCGTGATCGCCAACGCGCTCAGACTCCTGCGCGCCGATTGACGCCGAGCACTGGCGCTAGGAGCGCTCGGTTGTTTCCTTTGAGTCTGGGACCTCGGCGGCGGTGCGTTGGGACGGCTTCGACAGCCAGACCTTGGCCACTCTGAGCCCGTCGATCGCCTCGACGCGCATCGTGCGGCCCTCGACGTCGATGGTGTCGCCGACCCGCGCGCGCCGGCCCAGGCGGCCGAGCACGTACCCGCCGACCGTCGTGTAGATCTCCTCGTCGATGTGCAGGCCGAATTGGGTATTCACGTCGGCGACCAGCGTCAGCCCGTCGATGTCGCACGAACCGTCGGGCCGCCGCTTGATGCGAGCCGAGCCGTCGGCGTCACCAGGGATTTCTCCGACGATGCGTTCCATGAGCGATTCGAAGGTGACGAGACCGGCGGTGCCGCCGTATTCGTCGATGGCAATCGCTTCGCGCACGCGCCGCCGGCGCATCTCGGCCAGCAGGTCGTCGGCGCCGAGCGTTTCCGGCACGGTCAGCACTTCACGCGCGAGCGAGCCCGCGGTCGCGGCCCCGTCCGCCGTCGCCAGCGCACGCACGAGATCCGTCACGTGCAGCGTGCCCACGACATCGTCGAGATCGTTGCGGTAGACGGGCAGCCGGGTGTGGTGTCCGAGCGCGATCTTGGCGATGAGATCGCGGACCGGCGTGTCGACCGCCACCGCGACGAGCTCGGTGCGCGGAATCATCACCTGACCGGCGGTGAGATCGGCGAAGCCGAAGACGCGGTGCAGCATCTGCTCTTCCTGCTCCTCCAGCACGCCCGCTTCCTGGCTGGCGGTGACGAGCATCTTCAGCTCTTCTTCGGAATGCACCAGCGCATGGCCGCCCTGGCTGCGCAGGCCCAGCAGGTTGACGACCGCCCGGCCGGTGCCGTTCAGCAGTCGGATGAACGGCCAGAACGCCTTCATGAACAGTTCGGTCGGCCTCACCACGACCAGCGCGGTGGCTTCCGCTTTTTCGAGGGCGATGGTCTTGGGCGCCAGCTCGCCGAGCACGATGTGCAGGGCCGTCACGATCGCGAACGCGATCGCCACGGCGATGGTGTGCGCCGTGGTCTCGGCGATCTGCGCGGGCACGAAGGCGACGAGCGGCTGGATCATCTGCGCCAGGGCCGGCTCGGCAATCCATCCCAGACCGATGCTCGCCATGGTGATCCCGAGCTGCGTCGCCGCGATGTACGCGATCCGGCGCGGTGACGGCGCGGCGGACCGCCCGGGCGGACCGATGCCCTTCGGCGATCAGCTGATCGATCCGCGTCTTGCGCACCGTCACGATCGAGAACTCGGCGGCGACGAAGAACCCGTTGGCGAAGACGAGCGCCAGGACGCCCACCAGCCGCCACACCACACCCGCGTAGGATGCGTCGTCCACTGCGGACCTCCAGTACTCGACTGTAGCCGTTTCTACGATTTCTTGTTGGAGAAGAAGTGCGCGTCCACGAAGTGATCGATGAGCGCCTGGCTGGCAGGCTCGACCGTTTCGAACTGAATGCCCATGCCGACCCGCCGATCGTGCCAGGCGACGTGGCCCTCGGCGTCGATGTCGTGCTGCGAACCGGGCATGCGGAAGCGCACCTTGATCTTGGCGCCGGTCTCGAGCGGACTCGACGTGCGAATCGCGATGCCGCCGCGACTCAGGTTGAGCGTCGAGGCGGCGGCCAGCGTGTTGCCGAAACGGTATTGCAGCGAAATGCCGAGCACGACGCGCGGACCGCCCCGGCGATTGAAACGATCGGGGAACAGATGCGGCGCCAGCGACGGCACGATGTTCTGGAGGGCGCTGAATTCGTTGATGTAGCCGACGACGCCCAGCCCCGCCAGTTCGCGCACGTCCTCGGCGCTCGCGATCGAGCCGCTGAACACGAGAATCGGCACGCGTCCGGCGTCGAGCTGCCGGACCGACCGCACCAGCTCCACGCCGGGCAGCTGCGGCAACTGGAGATCGAGGACGATCAGATCGAGCGCACCGCGGCTGGAGCGGACCCGGGCCAGCAGGTCGGCGGCGCTGGTCGCTTCAATGGCTCTGTGGCCCGACTGTTCGACCGCGGCGCGAAATCGATCGCGCACGACCGCGTTGTCGTCCGCGATGAGAACCGTTTTGGATTCGACCGAGGTGCTCGCCATTCACGAATCGGCTATACTCGCGATCGTCCCGCCCGGGGCGGGATTCTAAGCGATCGGAGCGCGTTATGGCCAACTGTCCCGAGTGTGACGCCGAAATCGAAGTCGACGAATTCGACGTCGACAAAGGCGATCAATTGAGCTGCCCCGAGTGCGGCTCAAATCTCGAGGTCATCGGCATGTCTCCGCTCGAGCTCGACGTCGCGCCGGATGACGACGAAGACGAAGACGACGACGATGAGCTCGAGGACGACGACGACGCCGAAGATGACGACGAGGACGAGGAAGAGGAGGACAAGGATTGGGAGGAGTGATCGAGAAGGAGACGGCGCTTGGTGAAACGCTCGCGTCCCTCGGCTCGGTCATCGTCGCCTACAGCGGCGGAGTAGACAGCGCGTACCTGGCGTACGTCGCGGCGCGGACGCTCGGCGACCGTGCCATCGCCGTCACCGCCGACAGCCCGAGCTACCCCGAGCGCCAGCGCCGCCTGGCGGTGCAGATCGCTCACGACTTCGGCCTGCGCCACGAAATCATCCAGACCCATGAGATCGACGTGGCGGAGTATCGCGCCAACCCGGCGAACCGCTGCTACTTCTGCAAGCGCGAGCTCTACACGCATCTGAGCCGGATCGCGGGCGAGCGGGACGCGGTCGTCGTCGACGGCAACAATGCCGACGACCGGGGCGACTATCGTCCGGGCCGGCAGGCCGCGCGCGAGTTCGGCGTGCGGAGCCCGCTCGACGAAGTCGAATTGGGAAAGACGGAAATCCGCGAGCTGTCGCGCCGCGCCGGGCTGCCGACGTGGGACGAGCCCGCGTCGGCGTGCCTCTCGTCGCGTATTCCGTATCTGCATGAAGTGACCGACGAAAAACTCCGCACCATCGAACAGGCCGAGGAGGCGCTGCGCAACCTCGGGTTTCGCGTGTTTCGCGTCCGGCATCACGACGAGGTCGCGCGCATCGAGATCGCGCGAGACGAGATGGCGCGCGCGCTCGATCCGGAGCTCTCGACGTCGATCGTCCGCGCGCTCAAGGCGCTCGGCTATCGCTACGTCAGCCTCGACCTGCAGGGGTACCGCACCGGCAGCTTGAACGAAGGTCTGTTGCTCCGACCCGAGTGAACACGAGCTCGTCCTTCGACAGGCTCAGGACGAGCGTGGAGAAAGGTAACGCTCATGGTGAGCTTGTCGAACCATGAGCGTGTGCGGCGTTCTGGTTTCCCGTCGGTCTGGCGCTCGTTTTTCTCGCGTTTCATCTTCCGTACGTTCCCCAATCCCTCGAAGATCTCGATTCGGTCAATTTCGCGCTGGGCGTGCGCGACTACGACGTCGCGCAGCATCAGCCGCATCCGCCCGGCTATCCGCTGTACATCCTGATCGCGAAGGGGATTCGCGCGGTCGTCGGCTCCGAGCTGGCGGCGCTCGCTGTGTTCAGCATGATCGCCGGCGCGCTGGGTGTCTTCGCGGTTGCGGCGCTCGCACGCCGAGTCTTCGCCGGCGAGTCCATCGAGTGGCCGTTTGCCGCGACCGCCATTGCGGTGACGTCGCCGCTCTATTGGTTTACCGCGGCGCGGCCGCTGAGCGACGTGCCCGGTCTGGCGGCGGCGATCGGCGTTCAGGTGTTGACGCTCGCGGCGGCCACGCCGCGGCAGTTGTACGTCGCCGCTTTTTGCGCGGCGCTGGCCACCGGGTTGCGGTCGCAGGTGGCGTGGCTGACGGTGCCGCTGTTGCTGTTTGTCGTTGTCGCGCGGCCCTTTGCAGGGCCGCGATCGCGCACGCGACCCTAAAAGGCGTCGCGCTACACCTGGCAGGCGTCCTGATGCGTCTTCGCCGTCGGCGTCCTGGTCTGGTTCGTTCCGCTCGTGGTCTTGACGGGCGGACCGCGCGCCTACTGGGACGCTCTGGCGTTCCAGGGCTCGGCTGACATCGGCGAACATTCAGATGCTGTGGACGCGTCACAGCGCGCGCGACGTCGCCGACGCGCTGTACTACGCGTTCGTTGCGCCATGGGCCACGTGGCCGATCGCGATCGCCGTGTTGCTGTTGGCGGCCATTGGCTTCCTCGTGATGGCCGCTGCGCTCGTCGTCGTCGCTGATCACGCTCGTCGCCGCGTTCGGACCCGTATCTCGCCTTCGATCTGCTGTTCCAGGAGACGTTCACCAGCCGGTATGCGCTGCCGCTGGTGATCCCGATGGCGTTTCTCGCGATTGCCGGTGCGAAGGTGCTGCCGTGGCGAGCCGGTCTGATCGTTGCCGCTGCAGTCGCCATTGTCAGCGCCCACACGGGCGGCACGTCGGTCGCCGCGTTTGCGCGAGAGAAGGCGCCCGCCTTCCGCCTGCTCGATGACCTGCGTGGCGTCGCCGGCCGGCCGCGGATTGCCGATGGTGGCGATGGATCGGAAGCAGAGCGTTCGACTTCAGGCGCCCGATCATCTGGGCCGAGCGACTCGCTGCCGCCGATCGCGCAGCTGCTGCCGGCGCCGCCGCAGCATGAATGGCTCGAGGCGGTGAAGTACTGGGCCGGCGGCGGCGTCGCCCCGGTCTGGTTCTTCGTCGATCCGAGGCGGACGATGATCGATCTCGTGCAGCACGGCGAGCCCGACGCGCTACCGCTGGTCGCTGCCCCATCAGGTCCTCGTCGGCGGCGCGCGGCCCGACGAGATGGATTTCTATCGCGTCGAGGCGCCTGATTGGTTCGTTGGCGAAGGGTGGGCGCTCACGCCCGAAGCCGCCGGCATCGCCGACGCCGATGGCCGCGGGCCTTCAATTGCGCCAATCGCCATGTGGCTGTCACGCCGGGTGGCGGGCGGGGCCGATGATCGTTGGCGGGCGCAACTTCTCGCCGACGCCGTCCACGATCATGATCGGGGCGCCACGCACGATTCAGCCGCTCTTTCCGACGTTTACGGCGCCGCCCGGACGCGTTCTTTCAGATCTTTCCGCTCTCGACGTTCGAGCTGCCGCCGACGCAGGACTACGTGCGCCTGGTGATGCGCGCGTCCCCGGAGACACGCGTCGCGATCGAGCAATTCGATGTGGCAGGCTCGCGGCCGATCTTCGCGTACGGCGCCGGCTGGCAGGAGCAGGAGTTCAATCCGCGCACCGGCGCGCGGTGGCGGTGGCTGAGCGAGCGAGGCGAGCTGCGGTTCGCGATGCCGACGCCGCGGTTGACGCTGCGCCTCGAGGGCGAGAACCCGACGACCTACTTCTCGCGCGGCTCGCGGCTCACCGCTCGCGCCGGGGACCGCGTGATCTTCGACGACGTGCTCACGTCAGACTTTGCCCTGGACCTTCCCGTCCCCGACGGCATCGAAGTCGTGACACTCGAGACCGATCAGGTGTTTCAGCCCGCCGACCGGACGCGCGGCAGCGAGGACCGGCGCCATCTCGGGCTGCGGATTTTCAAGTGCGAGGTGCGGCCGGTCTCCTAGCTCGCAGGCTTCCGCGCGAGACACAGCAACGAACTGCCGCGGGCGCGTCGAACCAGCGGATCCAGAGGCTCTCCGCGAGCAGCAGTCCGGTCAGCAGCGCGTTCACCGGCGCGGGCGGAACCGAGATTTCCTGCTTCGCGTCGGCTTCGTTCCGAAGCCCGCGCCTGCGCTGCAGCGCGCGCGCGATCAGCGAGCGGCGGAAGCAGCGTGAAGTTCGTGTAGGTGATCCGCACGACGCTGAAGCCCGCGGCGCCGAGGCGCTCGCGCAAGCATCGGCCCGGCTGTACCGGCGAACCTCGTGGCTCAGCACCGAATGGTCGCCCCGCAGCGCGTCCATCGCGGCGACGTTGATGATGGCGAAGCCGCCGGGCTTCAGCAGCCGATACATCTCCGCCAGTGCGGCCCGCTCGTCGGCATCCTCGAGCGAATACAGCACGTCGAACGACGTCGACGACGTCGAAGCGCGCCGGCAGGAAACGGCGCCGCCGCGACGCTGGCGCGCGCCAGGCGCACGCGGCCCATCTCGCGGCCGATCGACAGGCCTGCCGCGGACAGGTCGAAGCCGAAGGCGCGTTCCGAACCGGCCGAGCAGCGCGAGGTTCGCGCCGGTGCCGCAGCCGCAATCCAGAATCCGTGGATTCGAACGATGTGCCGTCGGCGTGCCGGAGGAGGGGCGTGACGAACGCGCGGAAGCCGCGAAACCAGAAATGACGCGCCTCGGCGCGCGCGGTGGCGCGCAGCAGATGCTCCACCGCGCGGCATTGTATCGTGTCCCGCTGAAGCTCGTGCATTGACACGGCGTGATCAACTAGTAAACTCCGACCCACTAGGAGCACATGATGACGCGCGCCCGCCGCCTTTTGTCTGACCTTCGTACTCGCCTCGGTCGTTGCCATCGTCGGCCGCCGCCTGCGGCAAGAAAGCTCCAGCCGCCGTGCCCGCGCCGCCGCCTGCCGCCGCCGCCCGCTGCGCCCGCGCCGCCGCCGCCACCACCGCCGCCGCCGCCGCCGGCTCCGGCCCCGACACCGCCGCCGCTTAACCGAGGAGGAAATCTTCGCGCGCAAGTCGCTCGAACAGCTGAACGCCGAGCGGCCGCTCGACGACGTCTTCTTCGATCTCGACAAGTCGACCATCCGCGACGACGCGCGGCCGCGGCTGCAGAAGGACGCCGACTGGATGAAGCGGTGGACCAGCACGCAGGTCACCGTCGAAGGGCATTGCGACTCGCGCGGCAGCGCCGAATACAACCTCGGCCTCGGATCGCGCCGCGCGACGGCCGTGAAGGACTACCTGGTGAGCCTCGGTGTGCCGGCGGGCCGGGTCACGGTGGTCAGCAAAGGCAAGGAGCGCCGGCCTGCAGCGAGGAAGCCGAGTCCTGCTGGTCAGCAGAACCGGCGCGGGCCACTTCGTGATCACGGCGAAGTAGGGCAGGAAGGGCGGGATAGGCAGGAAGGGCAGGAAGGGAAGACTCAGAGGTTCTCCGTCCTGCCTCCAGCCTTTCCTGCCCCTCCCGCCCGCTCGCTCAGCATCCGCGCAAGCTCCGTCTCCGTCACCCGGTACTTCGCCGACCTTCTTTCCGTTCACCAGCAGCACCGGAATCTCGACGCCGTAGCGCGACTCGAGATCCGCGTCGGTCGAGATATCGATTTCCTCGAGCGCGATCGGGAGCGGCAGGTCGCGCGACACGCGCGTCGATCACCGCTTTCATGTCGTCGCAGAGATGACAGCCGGGCCGCGAATAGAGCGTGAGCGCGATCATGTCGCGCGGGTCGCGCCGCACGCGTGCGGCGATGCGCTCGGCGGCCGCGCGCGGATCGGCGGCGGCGATGATGGGCCGGCCGACGACGAGATAGCGTGGCGCCGGCGGCAAGCGCATCGGCCGCGCGTCATCGTCCGGCTCTGATCGTCGCTGGCCGCGCCGCGTCCCGGATGCCGGGCGTGACGATCGCGAACGGGCTGCCCGCAGCGCCGGCGGATGATCTCGATCTCCTGCGGCGACGCGACCACGCCGTCGAGGCCGGAGGCTTGCGCCAGCCGTGCGAGCCGCTCGACCTGGTCGGTGACCACCGGCGCGCTGACGCCGATCTCAGGCAGCGCCGCCTCGATCAGGCTGGTCAGCATCGTGACCGCGATGACCAGCGGCGGGCGGCTCGACCGCCGCTCCGCTTCCTCGGCCGCCGCTTCGCGCGCGGCGCGCATCATGTCGCCGCCGCCGGACGCGTGCACGTTCACCATCCAGACGCCGAGGCGCGTCGCTGCGCGCACGGCGCCCGCGACGGTGTGGGGATGTCGTGGAACTTCAGATCGAGAAAGACGCGGTCGCCACGGGCCGCGAGCTCCGTCGACCAGCGCCGGTCCCTCGCTCGTGAACAGCCGGCTGCCGATCTTGAACCCGCCGACCACGCCGCGCAGGCGATCGGCGAGCGCGCGCGCCTCGCGCGGCGGTGTCGACGTCCAGCGCGACTAGGAGCTGATCCATTCCTGATCCTGCGCCCGTGTGTCGATGGTGCCGACCAGGTCGGCAACCCGGGCGATTTGGTGCCGCCGCAAATAGTCGGAGAGGCCGTCCAGCAGCTTCGGCCAGATGTAGGGATCGACGAAGTTGGCCGTGCCGACCTGCACGGCATCGGCGCCGGCGATCATGAACTCGATCGCGTCGCGCGCGTCGGCGATGCCGCCCATCCCGAGGATGGGGATCTTCACGACCTGCCGGCACTCGTACACCATGCGGACGGCGATCGGACGGATCGCCGGGCCGCTCAGGCCGCCGACGATGTTCGAGATCTTCGGCCGCCGGGTTTCGACGTCAATCACCATGGCCAGAAACGTGTTGACCAGCGACACCGCGTCCGCGCCCGGCATCCTCGGCCGCGCGCGCGAACGACGCGACGTCGGTCACGTTCGGCGTCAGCTTCGGGAATCACCGGCAGCCTCGTGACTCGCCGGACCGCGCTGACGACGTCGAACGTGCCGTTCAGGCTGCACCCGAACTGAATGCCGCCTTCCTTGATGTTCGGACACGAGATGTTCAGCTCGATGGCCGCGACGCCCTCGGCGTCCGACAGGATCCGCGACACTTCCACGTACTCGTCGAGCGTCGTTCCGCAGACGTTGACGATGACCGTTGCGCCGCGGGCGCGCAGCTCCGGCAGCTTCTCGTCGACGAACCGATGCACGCCGATCCCCTGCAGGCCGATGGCGTTGAGCATGCCGGCCGGCGTTTCGACGATTCGCGGCGCCGGATGCCCTTCGCGCTCGCTGAGAAACAGCCCCTTGACGACGATGGCGCCGAGCGCCGAGAGGTCCACGACGTCGGCATACTCGACGCCGTACCCGAAGCAGCCGCTGGCCGCGATGAGCGGATTCTTGAGCGTCAGCGACCCGATGCGTGTCGAAAGGTCCATCACCACAGGATCTGATCGGCCGCCAGTACCGGACCGGCGAGACACGATCGTACGTGATGCATCCGCCCATCGTCGCCGCGCATCGGGACGACGCAGCTGTAGCATCCGCCGAGTCCGCATCCCATGACGCGCTCGACCGACACCTGACAGGGGCGGCCGTACTGCATCGCCGTGCGCGCCGTAGCGGCCAGCATGCCCTCGGGTCCGCACGCGTAGACCATCACCGGCGCCGACGACGATCTCGACGCGAGCGCGCGTTCGAGCGGCGCGACAATGCGTCCGTGTTCGCCGAGGCTGCCGTCTTCGGTCGTCAACACCAGGTCGACGCCTCGGTCGCGAAAGAAATCAAGATAGAACAGCTCGGCGCCGCTGCGCGCGCCGTAGAACAGCCTCGTCGTCACGCCGCGCGAACGCGAGCGCCTCCGAGAGCGTCGCAAACGGCGCCAGCCCCACGCCGCCGGCGACCATCCACGCCTCGATCGGCGGCTCGACCACCGAAAATGCCCGTCCGAGCGGACCGAGGCACGCCATGTGCTGGCCCGGACGCGCATCGTAGATCAGCGATGTCGACGGACCGATCCGTTTGCTGAGGATCGTGATCGCCGTCGCCGTGCCCTGGCTGTCGCGGATGATCTCGAACACGGAGAACGGCCGGCGGAGCAGCGGATCGAAGCCGGTGCCCGGCTTGATCATGACGAACTGACCGGGTGTGGAGGCCGCGGCAATCGCCGGCGCCGCGAGCGTGAGCACGTTGTAGGCCGGTGACAGCGGACGATTCGCGATCACTTCAGCCGTCACGTCAACCGGCACGCGGTCAGTATACTTGGACCGACTAACGACCAAGTTGCGTTACCTCAGGATGCTCGTCAACTCGGTGGTGGCTGCGTGTCTGGCCACTGCGTACGTGCTCGTGTTGATCCTGCTCCTGAATCCCGCCATTCCTCTGCAGCTCGACGCGCTCGTGCCGCTGATCGTCACGCGTCGGTCTGTTCTACGGCGTGCAGTTGACCGTCGTGTTCTACGTGCTGCTTCTCCTGCGTCAGTTTCTCGCCCGCTTCGTGTTCTCGCCGGCATGGGTCAGCGTCGGCGCACTCGTCTGGCTCACCGCCATCTCGTCGATCGCCGGCGCGGCCTTGATGTGGCGGAACATGACGACGTTCGGAAACGTGCTCGATCCGGAAACCGGGACGGCGCTGTACCGCAGCGTGATCGTCATGTCGGTGACCACCGTTCTGTGTCTGGTCGTCGCCTGGCTGCGGCAGCGCTCGCCGGAACGCCGCAATGTCTGGGCGGCGTTGCTCGTGCTGGTCGCGGGCGGCTCCGTCGTGCTGCCGATGGTGCTGCGCGGCGCGGGGACGCGGCCGGTCCTCGAAGCGCGGCGCGATCGACGCGCCCGTGGACGTCGCGTCGAGCGAGGCCACCGCCAAGGTCATCGTCCTCGCCATCGACGCCGCCTCGCTGGACTTCATCACGCGGGCGACGGCCGAAGGCCGGCTGCCGAACTTCGGCCGGATTCTCGATGTGGGAGCGGTCCGTCATATCGCGACCATTCATCCGACGTCGGCCGAAGCGGTGTGGGCGGCGGTGGCGACGGGGAAGTTGCCGCAGAAAAATGGCGTCCGCTCCGCCGGCATCTATCAAGTGGCCAACGGCGGCGGTTCGATCCAGCTGCTGCCGGACTACTGCTTTGCGTACCGGCTCGTCCGGTACGGGTTTCTCGTCGAGCAGCCGCACTCGTCGGCGACATTTCGCACGCGAACGCTGTGGAGCATTCTCGGCACCAGCGGCTTCTCGGTGGGCGTCGTCGCGTGGCCGCTGACGCAACCCGCTCCGGCGGTTCGCGGATATGTCGTCAGCGACACGTATCACCGGGCGGCGCTGGGCAAGCCGGGGCTGGACGATCCGGGGACGGTGTATCCGTCGGAGTTCAGAGGCGACGCCATCGCGGCGTTGGAGACCAGCACTGCCGAAGGCGCGTTCGCCGCGCCGGCTGCGACCAGTGGACCGTTGACCGCTGATCCGCGTCAGGAAGCGCCTGCTCGAATCGATCGCATCTACGATCGCATTTCGCGTGCGCTGGCGCAGGCGCACCCGGCGCAGGTGACGGTGACGCGCTATCAAAGCCTCGACACGATCGGGCACTACTTCCTGCGCTACGCGACGCCGTCCGAGTTTGGAGACGTCAGCGAAAGCGAGCGTCAGCGTCTCGGCGCCGTGCTCGACCGCCAGTACAGCGTGATCGATGAATCGATCGGGCGAGCGATGGCGGCGCTCGGTCCCGATGATCTCCTGCTCGTCGTGTCGGGATTCGGCATGGAGCCGCTGGGACCCGGCAAACGATTGATCGAGCGGCTCATCGGCGACCCCGACATCAGCGGCACGCACGAAGCGGCGCCCGGACGGTTTCCTGCTGGCGTACGGCAGCGCGGTGGCGAGCGGCCGCCAACAGCAGCGCGCATCGGTCGTGGACATCGCGCCGACGATCCTGTATTTCCTCGGACTGCCGATTGGGCGCGACATGGACGGCTACGCGCGCACCGATCTGTTCCAGCAGGCATTCACCCAAGATCATCCGATCTCGTTCATCCCAACCTACGATCGCTGATCGGCAGCGTGTATAATTCCGCCGTTCTCTTTAACGCGTCCCGGTGAGGACGCGAAGAGGTGCCGATGCGACTCCGCCTGCCGCTGTCCACTCACGCATTCGCCAATCCGCCCGCTCGCCAATTCGAGGTGCATTCGTGCCCGTCGTGATGGACGCGGAGCGCATGAGCCGTTCGCTCGCGCGGATCGCGCACGAGATTCTCGAGCGAAATCGCGGCGTCGAGGAGCTGGCGTTCGTCGGCATCCGTACGCGTGGAGTGCCGCTCGCCAAACGTCTGGCTCAGTCGATCAGCGAGATCAACAAGACCGACGTGCCAACCGGCGCGCTCGACATCACGCTGTACCGCGACGACCTGATGCGCCTCGCGGTCGGCGCGCAGCCGCTCGTCCGGCGGACGGAAATTCCGTTCTCGATCGATGACAAGCGGATCCTGCTCGTGGACGACGTGCTGTACACGGGGCGGACGATCCGCGCGGCGCTGGACGCGCTGATCGAGTTCGGGCGTCCGAAGGCCATTCAGCTCGTGGTGCTGGTCGATCGCGGACACCGCGAACTGCCGATCAAAGCCGACTACGTCGGCAAGAATCTGCCGACGTCGCTGTCGCAGAGCGTCCAGGTCCACCTCGTGGAAACGGACGGCCGCGACGAAGTGGAGATCCGGGAGTCATGAAAAAGGATCTCCTCGGCATCGGCGACCTGACGCGCGACGAGATCTATCTGGTGCTCGAAACCGCCGAGGCGATGCGCGAAATCGGCCAGCGCGAGATCAAGAAAGTGCCGACGCTGCGCGGCAAGACGGTGGTCAACCTGTTCTACGAGCCCAGCACGCGCACCCGTACGTCGTTCGAGATCGCCGAAAAGCGGCTCAGCGCCGACACGCTCAGCGTGCCGGTCTCGGCGTCGAGCGTGCTCAAAGGCGAGACGCTCTCCGACACGGCGTTGAACATCGAGGCGATGGCGCCCGACATGATCGTGCTCCGCCACTCGTCCTCTGGCGCCGGACATCTGCTCTCGCGCATCTGCCGCTCGCGCATCATCAATGCCGGCGACGGGATGCACGAGCATCCCACGCAGGCGCTGCTCGACGCCTTCACCATCCGCGAGCACAAGAAGCGCATCGAAGGCCTGAAAGTCGCCATCGTCGGCGACCTGACGCACAGCCGCGTGCTCCGGTCGAACATTCTGTCGCTGACCGCGCTGGGCGCGGACGTGTGGACGTGCGGACCCGCGACGCTGGTGCCGCCAGGGCTCGAGCGCTTCGGCGTGCATGTGACGAACTCGGTCGACGAGGCGGTCGCCGAGGCCGACGTGATCATGATGCTGAGGATTCAGCAGGAACGCATGGACGGCGCGTTCGTGCCGTCACTGCGCGAGTACTTCAACACCTTCGGCATGACCGCGGCGCGCGTCGGCCGCGCCAAGCCCGACGTCATCATCATGCATCCAGGGCCGATGAACCGTGGCGTGGAGATCGCGTCGGACGTGGCCGATGGTCCCTATTCGGTGATTCTCGAGCAGGTCGCCAACGGCGTCGCCGTGCGGATGGCGGTGCTGTACCTGCTGGCGGGTGAGGTGGACCACGGAGGACACTGAACATGATGACGATGACAGGTGAGCACGGAAAATCCTTGTACAAGAAAAGTCCGTGGCCCTCCGTTCGTGTCCGTGACCTCCGTGGTAGTGCTTTTTGCGCAGGACCGAAATGGTGAGGCGCTTACTCAAAGGCGGCCGGGTCGTCGATCCCGCGAACGGCCGCGACGGCATATTCGACGTGCTGATCGACGGCGATCGCATCGCCCGCGTGGACCGGGATCTGCCGGCTGACAGCGACACGGTCGTGAGCGAGATTCCGAGCGGCCTGATTGTCTGCCCGGGCCTCATCGACATGCACGTGCACCTGCGCGAGCCGGGGCAGGAGCACAAGGAGACCGTGGCAACCGGGACGGCGGCGGCGGTGGCCGGCGGCTTCACCGCCGTAGCCTGCATGCCGAACACCGTGCCGGTGAACGACAACGCCGGCGTGACCGAATACATCCTCAAGAAAGCCGCCGAAGCCAACCTGGCGCGCGTCTACCCGATTGGCGCCGTGTCCCGCGGTCAACTCGGCGAGCAGCTTGCCGACATCGCCGAGCTGAAACACGCCGGCTGCGTGGCGATTACCGACGATGGGCGGCCGGTGGCGACGGCGATGTTGATGCGCCGGGCGCTCGAGTACAGCCGGATGTTCGACATCCCGATCATCGAGCACTGCGAAGAGCAGACGCTCAAGGGCGACGGCGTCGCGCACGAAGGATTCCAGGCCTCCGCGCTCGGGTTGCGCGGGATCCCGGGAGAAGCCGAATCGATCATGGCGCTGCGCGACATCGCGCTCGCCGAGCTCACGAGCGGCGCGGTCCACATCGCGCACATGAGCGCACGTCAGACACTGGATGCGGTGCGATGGGGCAAGCAGCGGGGCGTCCGTGTCACGTGCGAGGTGACACCGCACCATTTCGTCCTCACCGACGAGATGCTTGCGGCGCCGGTGCCGTACGACACGAACGTCAAGATGAACCCGCCGCTGCGCGAGACCGCCGATCGCGACGCCATGCTGCAGGGGTTGAGCGACGGCAGCATCGACGTGATTGCCACCGATCACGCGCCGCACCACTACGACGAGAAAGGCGTCGAGTTCGATCGCGCGCCGTTCGGCATCACGGGCCTGGAAACGGCGGTCTCGCTGTGCTTCGACCGGCTGGTCCACTCCCGCCTCGTGACGCTGTCGAGGCTCGTCGAGCTGTTGTCGGTGAACCCCGCGCGCATCCTGCGCGTACCGGGTGGTTCGCTGTCGGATGGCGCGCCGGCGGACGTGTCGATTCTGGCGCCGGATCTGCCGGTGACCGTGTCGGCCGCGCGCATGCGGTCGCGATCGCGAAACACGCCCTTCGATGGCTGGTCGCTGCGCGGCGGCGTCGCCGCGACGATCGTCGGCGGCCGCGTCGTGTTCGCGAACGAAGAGGTCGGCGGGGACTTTGTACGCGGGGTCCGGCTTTAGCCGAACCTACATGGTGTCCGGAGTTGGCCGGACCTTGGACGGGAATGGACAAACGCGACGATCTGCGCAAGAAAGCGTTGAACGACCTGAAAGACTCCGAGGTCTTGATGGTCGACGGCCACTTCGACTACGGCAACGGCTTCCACGGCCGCGTCTATCTGAATCCTCACCAGCTCTTTCGACATCCATCGACGATCTGGCGCTTCGCGCAGGATCTCCTCGACCTGCTGCCTTCCGAGCTCGTCCAGCGAACGGAAGTCGTGGCCGGGCCGGTGACCGGCGGCGCGCTGCTCGCCCACACGCTGGCGGGCTTGCTCGACAGCCGGCGAAGCCTGACGCACCCGCCAAGCAGCTTCGCGCCGTTCAACTACGATCCCGTCGCCGGCTTCGCGCTGCGCGCGCTGTATCGAAGCGAGATCAACGGCAAGCGGGTGCTGCTGGCGGATGACGTGCGGAATACGGGGCAGACGTTCGAGCGCTGCGCGGGGCTGGTGCGCGAAGCGGGTGGCACCGTCGTCGCCACCGTGGAAATCTACGACCGCTGCGAAGCGACAGTCGACATCGGCGTCCCGAACATCGCGCTGGCCGAGTACACGGCGCCCGAGAATTTTCGCGCGGTCGAGTGTCCGCTCTGCAAAGCAGGTGTACCGATTACCAGATTCTGAGCAGCGGTCCGCCAGAGTTGATAAGCTTCACGCGCCCCTCATGGCGCTCATCGACGATCCGATTCTCAATTCGCCATTCCTGGAACCGACGCGTCATTTCAAGTTCGACGAGGACGGAATCACCAACGAGATCCTGAATGGCCGGCGGCCCAGTTCGCATTTCGTCCCCATCCCTCGGGCAAAAAAGAAGGGCAAGCAGCTTCAGTTCGAAACCGAGTGGACGAAGGACCGCATCGAGCACAATCCGGTTGTCGATCGCATCAGGCAGCGCGTCGGCGCCTGGCGCCAGGGCGGGTACGTCGGCGTGACAGGAACGACGGCTCGTCTTCTTGCCTACTGGACGCGGGCGGAGCGGGACAAGCCGCTCTTCTTTTGCCAGATTGAAGCGGTCGAGACGGCCATTTACATCGCGGAGGTCGCGCGAAAGTACGGCGACGTCTGGATTGAGAACGATCTCCGGACGGCGAACGACACCTCGAATCCCGGCCTGCCGCGCATGGCGCTCAAGATGGCGACAGGTTCCGGCAAGACCGTCGTCATGGCGATGCTCATCGCGTGGCAGGCGCTGAACAAGCTCGAAGACCGCCACGACGCGCGCTTCTCGGACGCGTTTCTGATCGTGACGCCGGGGATCACGATTCGTGATCGCCTCCGCGTGCTCCTGCCGACCGATCCCGAGAACTACTATCGGCAGCGCGACGTCGCTGCCGTCGGATCTGCTGGAGCGGCTCGGCCAGGCGCGAATCCTGATCACGAACTACCATGGGTTCCTGCCGCGCGAGCGCGGCGATGCGGCGAGGCTCACCAAGTCGATTCTGATCAGAAGCGAACCCAGTCCGTTCCTCGAAACGCCCGACCAGATGGTCCGTCGAGTCTGTCGCGACCTGGCCGGCAAGAAGAACATCGTCGTCATCAACGACGAAGCCCACCACTGCTACCGGCGCCGGCCGGAGCGCCGAGGCGGACAGCCTGACTGGCGAAGAACGGCGCGAAGCGCAGAAGCGCGACGAGGAAGCGCGCGTGTGGCTGTCCGGCCTGGAGGCCGTCAAGAACAAGATCGGCGTGAAGGCGATTTACGATCTGTCCGCCACACCGTTCTTTCTGAAGGGCTCCGGCTATCCGGAAGGCACGCTGTTTCCGTGGGTCGTATCAGACTTTTCGCTGGTCGATGCGATCGAGGCGGGCATCGTCAAAGTGCCGCGCGTGCCGGTCGCCGACAACTCGATGACCGGCGAGCAGCCGACTTACCGCGATCTTTGGCTGCGAATCCGCGAGGATTTGCCGAAGAAGGGACGAAAGACCGACGCGATCGGCGGCGCGCCGAAACTTCCTGCGGAACTCCAAGGCGCGCTGCACAGCCTGTACGACAACTACCGCCAGTCGTTCGAGCGATGGGAGGCAAATGCTGACGCCCAGGCCCGCGGGTCTGACGCCGCCGGTGTTCGTCGTCGTCTGCAACAACACGAACGTGTCGAAGATGGTGTTCGACTACGTCGCGGGATGGACGAAGACGCTCGCGGACGGCGTCGAGATCGTCGTGCCGGGTGCAGTGGCCGCTGTTCAACAACGAGCAGGACGGCCGCTGGTCTGCGCGGCCAAACACGATTCTCGTGGATTCGCGAGCAGCTCGAATCAGGCGAGGGGATGAGCGCCGAGTTCAAGAAAATCGCCGCGGTCGAGATCGAGGAGTTCAAGGCCGAGTACCGCGCGCGGTTTCCCGGCCGCAGCGCGGACGACTTGACGCGACGAAGACCTCCTGCGCGAGGTGATGAACACTGTCGGAAAGGCGGGGAAACTCGGCGAGCACGTGCGCTGCGTCGTGTCGGTATCGATGCTGACCGAAGGCTGGGACGCGAACACCGTGACGCACATTCTTGGCGTCCGCGCCTTCGGCACGCAGCTGCTGTGCGAGCAGGTCGTCGGACGCGGTCTTCGCCGAATGAGCTACGCCGTGAACGATCGAGGGCTAGTTCGACGCGGAGTACGCCGAGGTGTACGGCGTGCCGTTCTCGTTCATCCCATGCTCCGGCTCGACCGCGAATCCGAAGCCGGGTCCGATGCCGACGCGCGTTCGCGCACTGGAAGAGCGCATCGCGTGCGAGATCACGTTCCCGCGGCTCCTCGGGTATCGCTACGACGTGCCCAGCGAGCGGCTGTCCGCGACGCTTCACTGCCGACTCGCGACTGGCGCTGTCGACGGCGGACATCCCGACGCGAACCGAGAACGCGCCGATCGTCGGCGAAGCGCAGCATCCACACGCTCGACGATCTGAAGCGGCGACGCGAGAACGAGGTCGCGTTCCTGCTCGCGAAGCTCACGCTGGAGAAGTACTTCCGGCAGGACAGCGAGCAGAAGACCGATCGGCCCTCCGTCCATCGCTTCGACGCCGACGTGCAAGGCTGGCTGTTTCCGCAGGTCCTGGCCATCGCGAAGCGATGGCTTGCCGAATGCGTCACCTGCAAGGACAACACGTTTCCGCAGCTGCTCCTGCTCGATCGAGTTCGCTCACGACGCCGCCGACCGCATCTACAAGGCCATCGTCGCGAGCGCGGCCGGGACGCCTGCGCTCAAGCCGATCCTGCGGCCCTACGAGTCCGAAGGATCGACACGCTACGTGGACTTCGACACGACCAAGGCCGTCTACGCCACAGCGCCCGAAAAATGTCACGTGTCTCATGTCGTGGCGGACACCGGTTCATGGGAACAGAAGCTGGCGCAGGCGCTGGAGGAGATGCCGGAGGTGTCCGCGTACGTGAAGAACCAGGGCCTCGACTTCACCATCCCGTACACGCTCGAACGGCGAGGAGAAGCAGTACCTACCCGGACTTCATCGCGCACGATCGGTCCGACGACCTGAATCTGATCATCGAGGTCACCGGCGAGGCGCGGAAGGACAAGGCGGCAAAGGTCGAGGACAGCGCGAACGTCTGGGTGCCCGCGGTAAACAACCACGGCGGATTTGGTCGATGGGCATTCGTCGAAGTGACCGACCCGTGGGATGCGCAGCGAACAATCAGGCGCGGTCCTGTCGAACGTGATACAGGAAGTGTGACCTTGCTTGTCACGCTCATGGTGTACCAGGACCATGAGCAAGAAGGGTCTGCGCCTCGATCAGATCGGCTATTGGTCGGAGGTAAAGCGCGACATCCTCAAGGAATACGCAAGCGCCTATTCGAGGATCATGGCCAAGCAGTTGTCGATTCGCCGGCACATTTACATCGATGCATTTGCGGGCGCTGGGCAGCACATTTCGCGGTCGACGGGTCGCTTCATTCCAGGCAACCCGTTGAACGCAGTGGGAATCGATCCCCCGTTCACGGAACTTCACCTGATCGATTTGGACGGGCAAAAAGTCGACGAGCTTCGCGAGCTCACGTCTGGAGACGCGCGCGTGACCGTTCATCAGGGCGACTGCAACGAGGTGCTGCTGGGCGCTGTCTTCCCCCGATGCCTGTACGGAGATTTTCGTCGGGCATTGTGCCTGCTGGATCCATATGGCCTGAGCGTCAAATGGGAAGTGCCGAAAACAGCCGGTCAGATGGAAGCGTCGACCTCTTTTACAACTTCATGATCATGGACGCGAATATGAACGTTTTCATGAAGGATCCGGCGAAGGTGACCGACGAGCAGGCGGCTCGCATGGATGCCGTGTGGGGTGACGAAACCTGGCGGACGGCTGCCTATCGCACCAGGGACGATCTCTTCGGTCAAGTGGAGGAGAAGGTCACGAACGATGGGACATCGCCGAGGCGTTTCGCCACCGGTTGAAGACTGTCGCAGGATTCGCTTATGAGCCGCGTCCGATCCCAATGAGGAATTCACGCGGTGCAGTTGTATACTATCTCTACTTCGCAACTCCCAAAGCGGTCGCCGCCAAGATCGTCGGCGACATCTTCGACAGGTACCGGAACAGGGGAGCAGCCTGATGGCGAGTAATTCCCCGATCGAGTGGACCGAGGCTACCTGGAACCCTGTGACAGGCTGCGACAAAATCAGTCCCGGCTGCGCGCACTGCTACGCCGAACGCATGGCCAAGCGGCTACAGGCGATGGGGCAGCGCAACTACATCGTGGCTTCGAGTTGACCCTTCAGCCGCAGATGCTCGATCGTGCCACTGCGCTGGAAAGCGATCGAAGCGCATCTTCGTCAATTCGATGAGCGACATGTTTCACACCGACGTGCCCGTCGAATTCATTCAGAGGGTGTTCGACGTCATGCGCGCGCGCATGCTGGCACCAGTACCAGATCCTGACGAAGCGGTCCGAACGCCTCCTGAGTCTGGATCAGGATCTTGGCCTGGGAGCCTCACATCTGGATGGGTGTCAGCGTCGAAAACGCACGATTCCAGCACCGCATCGATCACCTGCGCGAAACCCGCGCCCACGTTAAGTTCCTGTCGCTAGAACCGCTTCTCGGGCCGCTCCCGAATCTCGACTTGCGCGGCATCGACTGGGTCATCGTCGGCGGAGAAAGCGGTCCGCGCGCCCGGCCGATGAATCCGTCTTGGGTGCTCGACATCCGTGATCAATGCCGAAGTGCAGACGTGGCATTTTTCTTCAAGCAATGGGGCGGCGTCTTCAAGAGCCGGACGGGACGCGAGCTCGAAGGACGCACCTGGGACCAGATGCCGGACGAATCACGGACGCGCTGGGCGCTTCGCCCCGTCGAGCAACGGGTCTGACGTGGCAAAGAAAGCTAAGTCGCCGGCCGAGATCACGTCGATCCGACACAAAAGGACACGCGCGTCAACATCCCGACCGAGGAGCTGCGCGACTTCGTTGCCGACGGACGAGAAGGCGCCGAAGGCGATGCTGTACCCGCGCGACCCGTCGCTCGATCCGCAGCTCGTGTGGAAGGGCAAGGACGAGCAGGATCGCGGCGCCGCTCGACGTGCCCGTCGTCCCGATCTACATCCAGGAGAAGGTGCACCCGCAGGCGCTCATCGAGAACCTGCGCGACACGGCGAAGGCGGGCGAGCAGGAGCCGGAGCTGACGCTGTTCGACGACTTCAACGGGATGGACGAGGCGTTCGACAAGAAGGTGGACTTCTACCACCACGACCAGCACTGGTCGAACCGGATGATCCTCGGCGACTCGCTGCTGGTGATGACGAGCCTGGCGGAGAAGGAAGGGCTGAAGGGGAAGGTCCAGACGATCTATTTCGACCCGCCGTACGGCATCAAGTTCGGGTCGAACTGGCAGGTGTCCACGCGCAAGCGCGACGTGAAGGACGGGAAGGTGGAGGACGCGACGCGCCAGCCGGAGCAGATCCGCGCGTTCCGTGACACGTGGAAGCTGGGCATCCATTCGTATCTCGCGTACCTGCGCGATCGTCTGACCGTTGCGCGCGATCTGCTGACCGAGAGCGGGAGCGTCTTCGTGCAGATCGGCGACGAGAACGTTCACCTTGTTCGGTCGCGTGCTCGACGAGATGTTCGGGAGCGAGAACTTTGCGCTCGATTACGTTCAGAAAACCGGTGCTCAACGACAGACTACTGCGTCCGAGGCGTCGATTACTTGGTACGAGGTATTCGTCGAAGCCGTGTGGAGCGCGAATTCGACCAGCTCTACGACTACGGAGCTGGCTCGAGACGGACGACCGCAGTGAGCAAGTGGACTGCTACGATCGGCTACGGCGCAGTGTCACGACGACAATTCAGACTCGAGCCGGCGCAGAGTCGAGCCGCGTCGAGTCACTGACGTTCCTCGGTCGACTCGAAAGCCAGACGATCCACGATCCGGCTGGCACGTTCGCTCCGATGCGAAGCGTGGACGACGCCTCAGACGGCATCGAGACTCGAGTCGCTGGACGGCTACTTGCGAGACGCACGGATTTCGCGATATCCGATGATCTGACGTTGGGATGTCACAGTTCAGTCAGACAAGAGCTACGTCGTCCAGACCAGCGTCAGGTCATCGAGCGCTGTCTGCTGATGACCACCGACCCGGCGATCTTGTGCTCGATCCCACCTGCGGCTCCGGGACAACCGCCTACGTCGCCGAGCAGTGGGGACGCCGCTGGATCACGATCGACACCAGCCGCGTCGCGCTGGCGCTCGCGCGGACGCGGCTGATGGCGCGCGAAGTATCCCGTATTACCTGCTCGCCGATTCGCCGGAAGGCGTCAGAAGAAGGAAGCCGAGGTCACCGGCAAGGTCCCGCCCGAGTACAAGACCGACGGCGACATCCGCAAGGGCTTCGTCTACAAGCGCGTGCCGCACGTCACGCTGAAGTCGATCGCGAACAACCCGGACATCAAGGAAGGCATGACGCGCGAGGAGATCGACGCCGCGATCGCGCGCCACGCCGACACCGAGCTGCTCTACGACAAGCCGTACGAGGACAACAAACGCATCCGCGTCTCCGGGCCGTTCACGGTCGAGAGCCTGTCGCCGCACCGCGTCCTCGCGACCGACGAAGAACGGCCGGCGACCGAGCAGGAAGGGCAGCGCGACTCGCGCCGTGCAGTTCGAGACAGATGATCCTCGACAACCTGCGCAAGGCCGGCGTCCAGAACACGGTGAAGAACGAGCGCCTCGTCTTCGACCGTCTCGAGCCGCATCGCCGGCCGATGGATTCAGGCCGCCGGCGAATACACCGACGCCGACGGCAAGATCACGCCGCGTCGCCGTGTCGATCGGCCCCGAGCACGGCACCGTCGGCCCGCAGCAGGTGAAGGAGGCCGCCAAGGAAGCCGTCCAGGGCGTCGGCTTCGACGTCCTCGTCGTCTGCGGCTTCGCGTTCGATCCGCACGTCTCCGAAGAAGCCAAGCGCTACGGCAAGCTCACCGTTCTCGCCGCGCGGATGAACCCCGACCTCGTCGATGGGCGACGAGCTGCTGAAGAAGACCGGCGCCGGCAACCTGTTCATGGTCTTCGGCGAGCCGGACATCAAGATCACGACCGGACGACGACGGACGGCAAATCGACCGTCGAAATCCACGGCGTCGACGTCTACGACCCGACGACCGGGCAGATTCGAAGCAGCTCGACGGACGACATCGCCTGCTGGTTCATCGACACCGACTACAACGGCGAGAGCTTCTTCGTCCGCCACGCGTACTTCACCGGCGCCGACGAGCCGTACGAGAAGCTGAAGCGCGCGCTGCGCGCCGAGATCGACGAAGGCGCCTGGTCCACGCTCTACAGCACCGTCAGCCGGCCGTTCGCGCCGCCCGAAACCGGGAAGATCGCCGTCAAGGTGATCAACCACTACGGCGACGAGGTGCTGAAGGTGTTTCAGACCGACAGACTCTCCGACTCTCGCAGGTTTCAACTCTGCGGTCACCAGAGTTGAGGCGCTGAGACTTAGAGGGTTGCTACGGCGGGCGCAGCGCAACCGTACCGAGCGCGCCTTGTCTCGATGTCGGCGCGATCCATCCGCATCTTCTCTGTGCGTCACCGCGTGCCAGTCGGGTCAGGAAATCATCGTAGTGCGTCGACAGCGGATGTCCCGACTGGCCGACCGCGTCGAGGAACCGGCTGTCGTTGGCGGGCGAGAGGTCGATGATTTCCCGGTAGCCGGGGACGTGTGCGCTGCTCGAACGGCGCGTCGGCCGCGACCGGCGCCGACGTTGACGGTGCTCCAGTCGCCGCCGTTCGGCACCGAGCGGCTGAGGAACGGCCGCAGCGCCGCGACCGCGTCGAGGCCCTGATGCGGGAAGATCGCGCGGTGCACGGCGTCCCAGCGCCAGCGCGTCATGTCGCTGCCCAGCCGTCGCGTCAGGTCGGCGACGCCTTGCCTGCAGCGCCGCGCGTCACCGCGTCGTCGCACGTTTCGCGCTTCGATCGGTCGTCACATCGTCGCACCAGCCGCGCGTCGTTCGCCGGCGAGCGTGTCGACGACGAAACGCGTGATGAACGTGAAACGCGTCCGCGTAGCTTGTCGAGCAGTCAGCCGGACCGAGCTCGTCGCCGACGAGCGCCGGCGCGAGCTGATGAAACCACGCCTGGAAGATCGCGGCGGCCGCGCTGTCGGCCGTCGCGTCGAAGTTCCACTGCGCGCAGCAGATCGACGGCCTGCCGATCGCGCGGCGTCGCCGGGTGCGCGTGCGCGAGCAGGAGCGGCAGCAGCGTCTTCGCGTGCAGCGACAGCGTGTCGGCCTGGATGCGCGCGAAGTCGTCCGGCGTGAACTTCGCACGCAGTCCGGTCCTGTCGAGCCGGCGCAGCAGATCGACGATCCGCTGCGCGCGGTACGGCTCCGTCCATTCGAGGCCGAGGTGGTAGCGGATACGACGCGCGGCGCCGGCCGGTGGTTCGCGGTGACGATGAAGTGCTCGGGCGGATCGTAGAGGTGCGGCAGCTCGTCGAACGGCACCCAGCCGGTCCACTCGGCCTCGCCGGTCCAGCCGTCGGCCGGGCGCGAGCCGTCGCCGCGCGCGCGGATCGGAATGTGTCCGGGCGCGTAGTAGCCGATGTGGCCGTCGACGTCGGCGTAGACGAAATTCTGCGACGGCACGACGAAGTCGCGCAGCGCGTCGCGTGAACTCGGTCCCAGTTGCGCGCCTCGTTCAGCCTGCAGAAACGCCGCCAGCGTGCGAGTCGTCGGCGTCGAGCGCCGTCCAGCGGAACGCGAGCGGCTCGAGCGGCGCGCGGCTTCGGCGTCGCGTTCGAGCGCGGCGTTGTTCGCGTTGATCGCGTCGGAGACGAGCGGACCGTGCCGCGTGACGCGCACGTCGAGCTGCACCGGCGTCGGCGCCTTTGACGACGATCGTTTCCGGGATGACGGTGATCGGCTCCTGCGCGCCGCGGAATTCGGCGTGCGTGCCGGTCGGCGTCGAGCCGCTCGCGATAGAGATCCTCGACGTCGGCGGCGACGTTGGTCGCGCCCCAGGCGATGAAGCGGTTGCGGCCGAGCGCGACCGCCGGCGTGCCCGGAAGCGTCGCGCCGATGACGTCGAAATCGCCGGCCGACGATGTGCGCGAGGTACCACGTCGACGGCAGCCGCGTGCCGAGATGCGGATCGTTGGCGAGCAGCGGCTTGCCGCTCGCCGTCAGCGTGCCGTCGACGACCCAGTTGTTCGAGCCGAGCGCCTTCGGTCCGCGCCGCCGAGCAGGAAGTCGCGCGACGGCCGGGTCGCCCTGCGAGACAGCGCCGATGAGCGCAGCGCCGACGTCGGACCGTCGGCACTCGGCGAGTGCGCTCGGCCTGGTCGGCGTCGGCCGGCGTCTAGTCCGACCGAGCCGGCCCTGCCGCCCGAGCTCGGCGTGCCTGCGCGTACCGACGCCCGCCGTCGGCAGGATGCTCAGACCCGTCCGCCGGGTACGGCGGCATCAGCTGCGCCATCCGCTCGGCGCCGACGCGCGCGATCAGATCGTGGCGCAGCAGCTCGAACGAGTAGTTGCGCGCTCAGGTCCCACGCCATCATCTTCACCCAGACGACGACGTCGGCGCCGGTCCACGGCTCCGGCTCGAAGCGGAGCAGCGTGAACTCGGGCGGCAGCGCGGCTGCCGTGATGCGTGGCGATGAACGCGTTGACGCCGGCGACGTAGGCGTTGATCTGCTGCTTCGCCCACGCCGGCAGTCGACGCCCAGGCCGTCCGCGCGGCGCGGCCGAAGCCGACCGTGCGCAGAAACCGATCCTGCGGCAGCGTCGCGGCGCCGAGGATTTCCGACAGCCGGCCGAGGCCGATGCGGCGCTGGAACTCCATCTGCCACAGCCGATCCTGCGCGTGCACGTAGCCGAGGCCGAACAGCGCGTCGAGCTTGGTCGCGGCGAAGATGTGCGGAATGGCGTCGGCGTCGCGGATGATGTCGATCGGCGCCGAGAGCCCGGCCACGCTGCACCGTCGCCGTCGACTTGACGGCAGCGAGCGGCGCAGGTAGACGTAGCCGCCGGCCGCCGCGATCGCGACGAGCAGCAGGACGATCGCCGCGCCGCTTTCAGACAGACGGCGCATGGCAGAATCATAATCGACTCTGAGCCGAGCTCAGTCGCCAGATTGCACTGAGTCGGCTTGACAATCTGAATGACCGAGCTGAAGCCGGCGCTCGACCGGCTCTACGCCGACTTCAACCACCCCGATTCGGCGACCGATCCGATCCAGATCGTCCGGCGGTTCGACGCGGACGACGATCGCGAGATCGTCGGGTTCATCGCCGCGGCGCTCGCGTTCGGGCGCGTGTCGAGCGTGCTGCAGTCGATCGAGCGGGTGCTCGCCGTGATGGGCCCGCAGCCGGCCGCCTACGTGCGCCGGTTCGATCCCGCGCGCGACGGCGCCGGCGTTTGCCGGCATCGTCCACCGCTGGACGCGCGGGCCGACATCGTCGCGCTGCTGTGGGTGCTGCGGCAGATGATCGATCGCGCCGGATCGATCGAAGGGTTCTTTCTCGAGGGCGACGACGCCGCGGCCGACGACGTCGCGGCCGGCGCTCGACAGCTTTTCGACGCGCGCGCTGGCGCTCGATCTGAAGGCGCGCGTACGGCCGCGTCCCGCAAGCGTGCCGGGCGTCTGCTACTTCTTTCCGCGGCCGTCGGCGGGAGCGGCCTGCAAGCGGCTGAATCTGTTTCTGCGCTGGATGGTGCGCCGCGACGCGCTCGATCTCGGCGTCTGGACGCGCGTGTCGCCGGCGCAAGCTGATCGTGCCGCTCGACACGCACGTCATCCGCGTCGGCCGCTGCCTGCGGCTGACGCGCTACACCAGCCCGGGCTGGCGCATGGCGCGCGACATCACGGCGTCGCTGCGCGCGCTCGATCCGGACGATCCGGTGAAGTACGACTTCGCGCTCTGCCACCTCGGGATGATGAACGCGTGCGGCTTCAGCCGCGCCGCAGGCGGACTCGCAGTGTCCGCTGCGTGGGGTCTGCCGGCCACGCGCGCGTAGACGGCCGCGGTCTCGCGCGACCATCCGCTCGACGGTGAACCGCTCGTGCACGCGCGCGAAGCCGGCTCGCCCATCCGCTGGCGCGAGCTCGTCGTCCTTCAGCGCGCGCACGATCGCCTGCGGCCAGCGCGTGATGATCGCGCGGCGGGACGAGCAGGCCGTTGACGCCGTCCTCGACGATCTCCGGAATGCCGCCGGCTCGCGTCGCGACGATCGGCCGTCGCGCAGGCCATCGCGTCGAGCAGCGACGTGCCGAGCCCCTCGGTGACCGAGCTCATCACGAACAGGTCGAATCCCTTGATGCAGCCGAGCACGTCGGTGCGGAAGCCGGGCAGCAGCACGTGCTTCTCGAGGTGGTGCTCGCGCACCTGCTTTTCGAGCTGCTCGCGCAGCTCGCCTTCGCCGAGGATGACGAACCGCGCGTCGGGGATCTGCTGCACGACGAGGTGCGCCGCCTCGATCAGGTAGCGCTGGCCCTTGTGCGGCACCAGCGCCGCGACGTTGCCGACGACCGGCGCGTCCGTGCGGCAGCCAGAACGCCTCGTGCACGTTCACCGGCGGCGCCGGCGATCACGTGCTCGACGTCGATGCCTTCGTGCACGGTGACCGTCCGGTCGGCCGGCACGCCGTCGGCGACGAGCATCTGGCGGATCGCTTCGGACGCGGCGATGAAGCAGTCGACCTGGCGGTACTTCCAGCGCGAAAACGAGTTGCCTTTCAGGTGGAAGTCGACGCGGCGCGACGGCGACCAGCGCCGGCGACGCGGCCGCCGTGCGCCGACGCCGCGCCGAGCGACAGCGCCAGCGACGCCATCGCGACGCCGTGCGGGTCGTGCGCGTGGATGACGTCGGGCTGCAGCCGCTTGACGATCCGCGAGAAGCTGCCAGGCCGCCGGCAGATCCATCTCGGTCCGCGGCGCGATCGGAATCAGCTCGAGCCCTTCGGCCGCGCGCCGCCGCAGCTCGCCGTCGGGATGCGCGACCAGCGCGGCGCGCTGGCCGATCGCGCGCAGGCCGTTGACGGTCAGCAGCACCTGGTTCTGGCCGCCGCGCCAGGTGCGCGCCGTGTCGACGTGAAGGGAGAACATGCGTGTCGACGGTCTCAGGTCGCAAGTCACGGCTCCGAAGTCTCGAGGCTTTCGGTCGCCGTGGCTTCGGACTGAGATTGAGCCGTGACGTGCGCTGCAGCTCCCAGAGCTTCGCGAACTTCAGGAACACGTAGTACGCGTTCATCGCCGAGATGATGAAGCCGGGCACGCCGTCGCGGATGCCGCCGCGGGCGAGGTAGTTGCGCAGGAACGCGAGCGGCGGATGGCCGGCGAGCTGCAGCAGCGCCGGCGCGGCGGCCGGCTTCGTGCATCTGCCGCGCGGCGCAGCGTCGTGTAGCGATCGATCGTTTCGAGATGGTCGGCGATGTCGCGGTAGGCGAAGTGCTGGAGCTCGCCGCGCAGCTGCGCCGGTCGCGCCGCGCACGGTCACCGCCTCGTGCACGTAGCGCCCGGTCCACTCGCGCGGCGCGCCGATCGTAGAGCCGCAGCTGATAGTCGGGATACCAGTCGGTCGTGCGGACCCATCGGCCGAGATGCCAGGTGACGCGCGGAATGCGGAACGCGGCCTCCGGCGGCTGGCCCGCGAGCCGCTGCCTGGATCTCGGCCGCCAGCTCCGGCGTCACGCGCTCGTCGGCGTCGAGCGACAGAATCCAGTCGTGGCTGGCGAGCGACGCCGCGTGGTTCTTCTGCTCGACGTAGCCGGGCCAGTCGCGGACGACGACGCGAGTCGGTGTGCTGGCGCGCGATGGCGACGGTGTCGTCGGTGCTGTGCGAGTCGACGACGACGATCTCGTCGGCCCAGGCGACCGACGCCAGCGCCTCGCCGATATCCGCCGCTTCGTTCTTGGTGATGACCGTGACCGAGAGCTTCGGCACCGCGGGGAGTGTACTAGAGGGCGGGACAGGGCAGGTAGGGCAGGAGGGCAGCGAGGGCAGGAGGGCAGGAGGGCGGAAGGCGGTGGTCCCAGGCCGACCGTATCCTGCCCATCCTGCCTCTGCCTGCTGGCTACTGTCTCGTAATCCCGCCCGACCTGCAGTCGTGCCCGAGCCGGCGGTCGTGATGCCGCCGCCGCCGCCGCTGAGCGGCACCTGCTGCACGGCCTCGAAGTCGACGAGCGACTTGTTGTAGTCGGAGATCGCCTGGATTTCCGCGGTGCGCGCGAGCGAGAGGTCGCGCTGCGCCTGGAAGACGAAGAAGGTCTGGACGACATGCCGGCGGCGAGCTTCTTCTCCTCGGCCTCGAGCTTCTTCTCCTGCAGCTCGCGCGACGCGCGCGCCGACTGCACGCGCTGCTGGTTGGTCTGCACGTTGCGCGCGGCGCTGCGCACCTGCGTGGCGACCTGCATCTGCGAGGTTCTTGAGCTGCGTCTGCGCCTGCTCGTACTGCAGCCTCGCGCGCGCGAGGTTCGCCTGCGCGACGTGCTCGTGCCGAGCGGATAGCCGATCGTGACGCCGAACGTCCAGTTCGGGATAGGTGCTCTGGAAGACGTCGCCGAGCACCGATCCGAAGCCGCGTTCGCGACCGATCGTACGCGATCGGCGATCGCCCGCCGGCGATCGCCGCGCAGATCGCACCGGACTCAGCTGCGTGCCGCCGGCGCCGTCGTGATGTAGGTCGACCTTGGCGTTGACGTCCGGCTTGATCTGGTTGCGGTAGTACTTGATGTTGATGTCGCTCTGCTCGAGGCTGTTCTTCGCGACGCGCAGGTCCGACCGCTTGTCGAGCGCGTTGCGCACGCGGCGTCGACGTCGATCGCCTGCGCGGCGAACGACGGCGCGTCGGTCGGCTCGAACGACGACGTTCCAGAAATCCGGCGTGCCCGGGATCGAGGATCAGCGCGCGCAGATTGTCCTGCGCCGTCTTGATCGCCGCTTCGGCGACGATCACGCGCTCGCTCGTTGCTCGCGACTTCGGCCTGCGCCTGCACGATGTCGATCGGCGCCATCGTGCCGATCTCGACGCGCTTCTGGTTGTCCTTCAGCGACTGCTGCGACAGCGCCAGCGACTGCTGCTGCGCCTTGAGGTTGTTGATCGCGTACGACAGATCCCAGTAGGCGTTCTGCACGTTGCGCAGCGTCTGCGTGATGACCGCCTCGAGCTGGATGTCGGACAGCTCGCGCGACCTTCTTGCTGTTGGCGACCTGCTGGCGGATCTGATCGATCTCGAAGTTGCGCAGCAGCGGCTGCGTGAACTGCAGGTTCAGGTTCGAGCTGAGCTGCGGGCTGAAGCTGCTGGAACAGGTTGGTGGTCGTGAACCGCGAGCTGTTCCAGGTGGCGCGTGTAGGCGCCGCCCCACGGCAGCGTCTGGTTCGACGCCGACGCTGGTCGAGAAGTTCGCCGTTCAGCGATGCTGGTCGCGCTGCCCGGCGAGCGCGCTGGTCGGCTGCTGCGTCTGCGAGTTCTGCGTGAAGCTCGTGGTCAGACTGCGGCGCCCAGAACGACCGCGCCTGCGCGACGCCGATGTCCTGAATCTGCGGATCGAACCGCTGGATCCGGATGCCGAGGTTCTGCTCGAGCGCGAGCTTCACCGCCTCGTCGATCGAGAGCCGGCGGACCGATTCGGTCTGCCGGCTGCGCTGCGGCTCTGCGCGGCGGCGGCCTGCAGCGACGCTCGCGAACGACGACTGTCCGCTCTGACCGAAAGCGGACACCGACGTTCGACGAGAACGGCCGCGATCGTGACAATCCGGGCGCGACGAATCGAGTGGTGCAGACGCATTGCTGACGGCTCCATCAAAAAGCACGTGACTCACGACAGTGGCTGATATTCTGAACTATGTAGACGTTCGGCAGGGGATTCGGTTCAGCGCAATTGTATAATGATCGGCCATCACTTTCCCTGAGGATCTTCATGCCAATCTCCGCGCGCCTGCGCGCTGGCATCGTCGCTCGGCCGCCATCAGCGATTGCCGACCGGCGCCGCGTCGTCCGCGCCCGCAAGGCGGCCGGCGCCGCTTCGAGCTGACCGTCGACAGCATCATGCGCGGCCCGAAGCTGGTCGGCTATCCGCCGACCGGGCTGCGCTGGTCCGGCGATTCGTCGCGCCTGTATTTCGAATGGCGGCGTCCCGGCGACGACGAGGCGTCGACCTGGGTGGTGGGCCGCGACGGCGGCGAGCCGCGGAAGCTCACCGACGAGGAGCGGCGGAACGCGCCGCCGGTCGGCGGCGTATGGGACAAGGCGCACCGCCGCGTGCTGTTCGTCGATCAAGGCGACATCGTGCTGGTCGATTCGGTCGCCGGCACGCGCCGCAGCATCACGCGCACGACCGGCGACGAAGTCAACTCCGCGCTGGGCCGCAACGCGAATCGGCCGTGACCTTCATGCGCGACAACAATCTGTTCCTCGTCGCCGCTCGACGGCGGCGGCATCATCGCAGCTGACCGACGTCGCAGCCGAGCAAGCGCGACCCGCGCGACACCGACAGCCAGAAGTTCGTGAAGGCCGAAGAGCAGAAGCTGATCGAGCACACGCGAATCGAGGCGGAGAAGAAGAAGAAGGCCGAGGAGAAGGACAAGGCGCGCGCGCTGCCGAAGTTCGAGCTGGCCGATCGGCAGTCGGCCACCGACCTGCAGCTCTCGCCCGACGGCAAGCACGTGTTCATCCTCGTCGTCGAGCGCGCCGAGGCGGCGAAGCGGCCGAACGTGCCGAACTACGTCACCGAGTCGGGCTACACCGAGGACATTCCCGGCGCGCACGTTCGTCGGCGACGCGCAGGACAAGCGCACGCTCGTCGGTCATGAATCTCGAGACGGGCAAGAACGCAGTGACCGCCGAGCGGTCCGAGTTCGGCCGGACGAAGCGACGCGACGTCCGCTGGGGCATGCCGCAGGTGTCCGACGACGGCGCGCTCGCGGTGGCCAACGTGCGCGCCGCCGACAACAAGGATCGCTGGCTGGTCGCGGTCGATCCCGAATCCGGCAAGACCCGCGTGGTCGACGCGCTGCACGACGATGCCTGGGTGCGCGAGGTCGGCGGATTCGGGCCGACCGATCCGTCGTTCGGCTGGCTGCCGGATCAGAAACAGCCTGTGGTTCCTCTCCGAGCGCGACGGCTGGATGCACCTGTACACCGTCGATGCGCGCGTCGGCGAGCCCGGCCGCCCGCCAGCTGACGCAGGGCAAGTGGGAGATCGAGTCGGTCAGCCTGTCGGCCGACCGGAAGAAGTTCTACATCACGAGCACCGAAGTGCATCCGGGCGAGCGGCACCTCTACGCGATGCCGGTCGACGGCGGCGCGCGCACGAAGCTGACGTCGATGACCGGCGGCAACGCCGGCGAGGTGTCGCCCGACGACAGCACGATCGGGCTCGATCTACTCGTCCAGCAACAAGCCGCACGAGGTGTACCTGATGCCGAACCGCGCCGGGCGCGACGGCCAAGCAGGTGACGACGACGCCGACCGAGGAGTGGCGGTCGTTCAAGTGGGTCGAGCCGCAGCTCATCACCTACAAGACGCGCGACGGCGTCGACGTGTACGCGCGGCTGTTCACGCCGGAAATGGTCGGCGCGCGCCGCGATCCGGCGGCGCCGGCGGTCGTCTTCGTCCACGGCGCCGGCTACGCGCAGAACGCGCACAAGTACTGGTCGAGCTACTACCGCGAGTACATGTTCCACAACCTGCTCGCCTCGCGCGGCTATGTCGTGCTCGATCCCGACTACCGCGCGAGCTCCGGCTACGGCCGCGACTGGCGCACCGCCATCTACCGCCACATGGGCGGCAAGGATCTCGACGACGTCGTCGACGGCGCGAAGTATCTCGTCGACAAGCAGAAGGTGAACGCGAAGCGGATCGGCGTCTACGGCGGCAGCTACGGCGGCTTCATCACGCTGATGGCGATGTTCACGTCGCCCGACACGTTCGCCGCCGGCGCGGCGCTGCGGCCGGTCACCGACTGGTCGCACTACAACCACGGCTACACGTCGAACATCCTCAACGAGCCGCAGGCCGATGCCGAGGCCTATCGCAAGAGCTCGCCGATCTATTTCGCCGAAGGCCTCAAGGGCGCGCTGCTCATCTGCCACGGCATGGTGGACACCAACGTGCTGTTCCAGGACACCGTGCGGCTCGTGCAGCGCCTGATCGAGCTGCGGAAGGAGAACTGGTCGGTCGCGCCGTACCCGGTCGAGAACCACGGCTTCGAGGAAGCGACGAGCTGGGCCGACGAGTACAAGCGGATCCTGAAGCTGTTCGACGAGCAAGCTCTGAAGGCAAGCATCACATGACCCGCGACGAGCTTCTTGATCTCTTCCGCCGGTCCGGCGCGCTGCTCGAAGGCCATTTCCGTCTGACCTCCGGGCTGCACAGCTCGGGCTACCTGCAGTGCGCGCTGGTGCTGCAGCATCCGCAGCACGCCGAAGCGCTCGGGCGCGCGATCGCGCGATCGCACGCGCGATCTGCGGCCGACCGTCGTGCTCTCGCCGGCGCTCGGCGGCGTCGTCATCGGGCACGAAGTGGCCCGCGCGCTCGGCGTCCGCGCGATCTTCGCGGAGCGGCAGGACGGCGCGCTCACGCTGCGGCGCGGGTTCGTGATCGGCGAAACCGATCGCGTGCTGGTCGTCGAGGACGTGCTGACGACCGGCGGCTCGACGCGCGAGACGATGCAGGTGGCGAGGGCGTCGGGCGGCCAGGTCGTCGGCGCGGCGGCGATCGTCGATCGCAGCGGCAGCGATCGCGCGGCGTTCGACGTGCCGTTCGCCGCGCTGCTCGAGATCGAGCTGCCGACCTACGAACCCGAGCGCGTGCCCTCTATGTGCCAGGGCCTGCCGGTCGTGAAGCCGGGAAGTCGGCCAGTGGCGACGTGACATTGCGGAATTGCAGGATGGCAGGATTGCAGGATTCATTGATGGATTGGTCGCGCAATCTTCAATGAATCCTGCAATCCTGCCATCCTGAAATCCTGCAATGTCGCGTTTCAGGATCACGCTCGCCTACGACGGCACCGACTTCGTCGGCTGGCAGCGTCAGGCCTACGGGCGTCTCGATTCAGGGCCTGCTCGAAGACGCGCTGCGCGAGCTGGACGGCGCGGCGGTGGCCGTCGCGGGCGCCGGGCGGACCGACGCGGGCGTCCACGCGCTGGGGCAGGTCGCGGGGTTCTCGCTGACGCGCGCGATCGGAGCCGACGCCGTCGTGCGCGCGCTGAACGCGCGGCTGCCCGATACCGTGCGCGTGCTGGCCAGCGAGGAAGCGCCGCCGGATTTCCACCCGCGGTTCGCCGCGCGCTCGAAGACCTATCGCTATCGCATCTGGAACGCCGACGTCATGAGCCCGTTCGAGCGCCGCTACGCCTGGCACGTGATCGGCGCGCTGGACGTCGAGGCGATGAACGCCGCCGCGCGCGCGCTCGAGGGCGCGCACGATTTCGCGGCGTTTCAGGCGGCCGGCAGCGAGATGAACACGACCGAGCGGACGATCTCTTCATCGCTCGTCGCTTCGACAGGCTCAGGACGAGCGGAGTGAAGACTCGCTCGGGTCAGCTTGCTGCCCGAGCTGTCGAACGGGTCGAACCACGAGTCCGTTGATCTCCTATGAGATCACCGGCGACGGCTTTCTCCGCCACATGGTCCGCGCGATTGCCGGGACGCTGGTGGAGATCGGCCGCGGCCGCCGGCCGCCCGAGTGGATCCGGAGGTGCTCGCGTCGCGCGATCGCGGGGCGGCGGGTCCGACGGCGCCGCGCGGCGGGCCTGTTTCTGGTGCGCGTCGAGTACTGACTCGCGCTTGCGGACAGCGCCCTAAGACCTTGTAGAATCGCGGTTTACTACCCAAGGAACCGTTCATGTCGCTTGAGCAGCTCCTGGCGTGGATCCCGCCGGGATCGCCTGACGAGACGCTGGCCCGCCAGGTCAACTTCGACCAGTTGCCGGCGCACGTCGCGATCATCATGGACGGCAACGGCCGCTGGGCCGCGCAGCGCCATCTGCCGCGCGTCGAAGGTCACCGCGCCGGCATCGAATCGGTGCGCGACGTCGTGGAAACCTCGGCGCGCCTCGGCTTCGACGTCCTGACGCTGTACGCGTTTTCCGTCGAGAACTGGAAGCGGCCGCGCGCCGAAGTCAGCACGCTGATGATGCTGCTGAAGCGGTACATCCGGCTCGAGCTCAGCACCCTGCTGAAGAACAACATCCGGTTCCAGGTCATCGGCCGGTCCGAAGAGCTCGCGCCCGACGTGCAGACGGAGCTGGCGATGGGCATCCGTCAGACCGAGGCGAACACCGGCATGCGGTTCAACATCGCGCTCAACTACGGCGGCCGCGCCGAAATCGTCGACGCGGCCCGCCGCGCGATCGCCGCGGGCGTGCGGCCCGACGACCTCGACGAACGGCGCTTCAGCGAGTTCCTCTACACCGCCGGCCAACCCGATCCGGATCTGCTGATCCGGACGAGCGGCGAGATGCGCGATCAGCAACTTCCTGCTCTGGCAAATCGCGTACTCCGAGATCTGGGTCACCGAGACGCTGTGGCCCGATTTCCGCCGCCGCCACCTGCTCGAGGCCGTGCTGGCCTATCAGAAGCGCGACCGCCGGTACGGCGGCATCAAGCCGTCGCCGGTGGCCATCGGCGCCAAGTGAATCTGGAGGGGCAGGAAAGGCGGGAAGGGCAGGAGGGGCGGGAAGGGAAATCCTCCGTGTCTCTCCCATCCTGCCTTTCCTGCCCTTCCAGCCCGTCCCGCCCGCCTCAATGACCCGCGTTCTCAGCGGCGCGGTGCTCATCGCGATCGCCGTGACCGTCGTCTGGTTTGCGCCGCCGGTCGTGTTCTTCGTGGTTGCCGAAATCCTGCTCCTGCTTGCCTTCCTCGAGTACTCCCGGCTGGCCGCGGCTGCCGGCACCACGATTCCCGCGGTCGCGGCCGGCGCGGTGACGCTGCTGACGTCGATTGGCGTGTCATCGACTCAATGGATTGGCGAGAACGTCGCCGCCACGGCGATTGCTCTCGATGCGATCCTGATGTCGGGTTTCGTCCTCCTGGCCGCCCTGACGCTGACCACCTGGAGGGGTGAGCGCGATGCTCTGGCCCGCGCGTCAGCGGCGCTGTTTCCGGCGCTGTACCTCGGGCTCCCGGTCGGCGCGATGGTGGCGTTGCGGGCGCTGCGCGGACGCGAGGCGCTGTTTCTGCTCCTGCTGACGGTGATGATCAGCGACACGGCGCAGTACTACAGCGGCCGCGCGTTCGGCCGAAGGCTGCTGGCGCCGGCCGTCAGTCCGAAAAAGACAGTTGAGGGCGCGGTGGGCGGGATCGTGTTCGGCACGGCGCTGTTTACGCTTGTCGGCGCCTGGTGGCTGCCCGCGATGCCCACCGCGCTTCGCGCGCTCCTCGGCGCGACGGTCGTCGTGCTCGGGATCGTCGGCGACTTGTTCGAGTCGATGCTCAAGCGCAGCGCCGGCGTCAAGGACAGCTCCGCGCTCATTCCCGGGCATGGCGGCGTCCTCGATCGCATCGACGCACTGCTCTTCGCGGCGCCGATCTACTACGTCGTGCTGAAATATGCGTAGCGAAGCTAGTCGAGAGTCGACAGTTCACAGTCGACACGGAGTCAACAGGGACTGTCGACGACTGTCAACTGTGGACTGTGACTGTTGATGCCGTGAAGCGCATCGCCATCCTCGGCTCCACCGGCTCGATCGGCCAGAGCGCCCTGGCCGTTGTCGATGCGCATCCGGACCGGTTGCAGGTGGTCGGGCTCGCCGCGGGCGAGAACCACGAGCTCCTGGGCGCGCAAATCGCCCGTTACGCGTCCGCGCGTGGCGGCGATGGCGTCTGGCGAGGCCGTCGATCGGCTGAAGCAGTCCGGCGCATGTGGCGGCATCGCGCTCGAGGATACGGGCCGGGACGGCCTGGCCGCCGTCGCGTCGCATCCCGACGTGGATCTCGTGCTGTGCGCGTCGAGCGGCACCGATGCGCTCGAAGCGGTGCTCGCGGCGATCGAGGCTGGAAAGACGATCGCGCTCGCCAACAAGGAAGTCCTCGTCATGGCCGGCGCCATCGTCACCGAAGCGGCCGCGCGACACGGAGTCGCCATTCTGCCGGTGGACAGCGAGCACAACGCCATCCACCAGTGCCTGGACGGCCGGCCGCGCGCCCAGATGCGCCGGCTCGTGCTGACGGCGTCAGGAGGGCCGTTCCGGGGGCGATCGCCGCGCGAGCTCGCGGATGTATCAGCGGAGGAAGCGCTGCGGCATCCCACCTGGCGGATGGGACGAAAAATCACCATCGACTCCGCGACGCTGATGAACAAGGGTCTCGAGGTCATCGAAGCGCATTGGCTGTTCGGTGCGCGCGCCGATCAAATCGACGTGGTGATCCATCCCCAATCGGTCGTGCACTCCATGGTGGAGCTGACGGATGGATCGATGATCGCGCAGCTGGGCATCACCGACATGCGGTTGCCGATTCAATACGCATTTTCATACCCGGACCGGTGGGAAAGCCCTCTGCCGGCGGTCGATCTCACCCGGGCTGGACGGCTGGACTTCGAGGTCCCCGATACGGGCGCGTTTCCGTGTCTGCGCCTCGCTTATCGCGCCCTCGAAGCCGAACGAAGCCTGCCGGTCGTGCTGAACGCGGCCAACGAGGTCGCTGTGGCGCGCTTTCTGGAGGGGCAGCTCCCGTTTCCCGGCATCCCGGAGGTCATCGCGGCGACCATGGACGCCCATGCTCCGGCTCAGGTCCGTACCTTGCAGGAAGTTCGGGCCGTCAACGACTGGGCCCGCAATTTTTCGGCCGAAATCGCACGCAGGATACAATTAAGAGTCTGAGGTTTGGGCTTTGACGACAATTCTGTCATTCATTTTTGTTCTCGGCGTCCTGGTCTTCGTCCACGAGCTCGGTCACTTTCTGGCCGCCAAGCGCGTCGGCATTCGCGTCCTGAAGTTTCAGCTCGGGTTCAACCCCACGATCGTCAGCTTCCGCCGGGGTGACACGGAGTACGGCATCGGCGCGCTGCCGCTCGGCGGCTACGTGAAGATGGCCGGCGAGAGCCCCGAAGAGGGTCGCGCGGGGAACCCCGACGAATTCCTGTCGAAGTCCAAATGGGAGCGCTTCCAGGTGCTCATCATGGGTCCGCTCATGAATCTGCTCCTGGCGCTCGGGCTGACCGCCCTTGTGCTCTACCAGGGCGCACAGGTTCCTGTGTACGAAGATCAGCCGGCGATTGTCGGCGAAGTCACGCCGGATTCGCCTGCGGCGCGCGCTGGCATCCGAAAGGGAGACCAGCTGGTGTCGGTTGCGGGAAGCCGCGCCGAGAACTGGGAACAGTTCCTCTTCGCCATTGCCTCGCGGCCGAACCGGGAGAGTGCAATCGGGCTGATCCGCGACGGAGCGGAAATCACGGTGCAAGTCACGCCGGAGGTCCAGAAGGATCAGAGCAAGTACGAGATCGGCGTCATCGGCGTGCTGCCCGACGTTCACCCGCACGTGCCGTCGCTCGTGCAGGGCGACCCGGCGGAGCGCGCGGGCGTCAAGGTCGACGACGTGATCGTCGCCGTTGACGGCGAACCGATCACGTTCTCCTCGCAGTTGCGCAACGCCATCGCCAAGAAGCCGAACCAGGAAATCAAGCTGTCCGTGCTCCGCGACGGTTCGCCGATGACGATTCCGGTGCAGACGCAGCAGCGCGGCTCAAACGGCTGGATCGGCATCGGGATCCAGGACGCCTTCAAGACGATCAAACCCGGCGCCTTCGAGGCGGCCCGGATGAGCGTGAAGAAGAACATCGAATGGTCGGGACTGATTCTCAAGACGCTCTGGGGCCTGTTGACGCTGGAGACTTCGCCGCGTCAGTTGATGGGTCCTGTGGCAATCGCCCAACTCTCGGGCGAGTCCGCTCAGATCGGCTGGATCGCGTTGTTCAGCCTCATGGCGTCGATCAGCCTGAACCTCGGACTCCTCAACTTGCTACCCATCCCTGTCCTCGATGGCGGTCACATCGCCATCATGGCGCTCGAGGGAGTCGCGCGGCGGGACTTCAGCATCCGCGTCAAAGAGAAGATGCTGCTGGCCGGCTTCGTGGTCCTCATGA
The DNA here is from genome assembly GCA_963731545.1 of uncultured Acidobacteriota bacterium. Taxonomy (GTDB): domain Bacteria; phylum Acidobacteriota; class Vicinamibacteria; order Vicinamibacterales; family CAVVIG01; genus CAVSWN01. The sequence continues at coordinate 141,807 of CAVSWN010000007.1, forward strand.
TGTTGATGGTGACGGTCATCTATAACGATCTGACGCGGATAAGCTGGATCGAGCGCCTGATGCCCTGGCGCTGACAGCCGGACCAAGAAACCTCGAAATACGTCGAAATCACGGAGGACCCGATCTTGCACAAGCGGGGCCTGGGAGGTTCTCCGTGAAATTGATGAGATTGATCGGGCCTTTGGCTGTGGCGCTGGTAACGGCCACGCCTGGCCCCTGCCGCGAGTGCGCAGACGACGCGCACGACCGCCGGCCAAACCACCGTCACCACAGCCGACGTCCAGCGCCTGCAGGACACGATCTACGACGCCTCGCGCGAGATCTCGGACGTTCGGTCGCGCGACAGCTCGCTCGCCTCGCAGCTCATGTCGGAGCTCGACGATGCGCGCGACGAGGCGATCTATCTGAAGGTCAAGCTGCGCAAACGCGAACCCATCTCGCGCAGCGAATTCAACGACGTGCGCGACCGCGTCGAAAACATCCGAAGCCGCGCGCGGTCGGATTCTACCGGCCGCTACTCCACGACGGCTCCGCCGGTCACGGACGTGGACCGCAGGCCGCCCCCGGCGTCGACGTCCGGTCGCGCCACCGCGAACGAAATCCCGGTGGGAACCGAATTCGACGTGCGCTTGCAGACTCCGCTGAGCTCAAAGACCTCGGAGGTCGAGGATCGGTTCGAAGCGACGACGCTCGTCGACCTGAATGACGATCGCGGGCGCGTGCTCGTGCCGGCTGGTTCGACGATGCGCGGCGTCGTGAGCTCGGTCAAGCGTGCGAGCCGCGTCGAGAGAAAAGGCGAGATGACCGTGGCCTTCGACCGCGTCACGATCAACGGGCGGTCGTATCCGATGCGCGGCGACCGTCACGCAGGCGCTCGAGAGCGAAGGCATCAAGGGCGAGGCCGAGAAGATCGGGATCGGCGCGGGCGCCGGCGCGATTATCGGTGCGATCATCGGCGGCGCCAAAGGCGCGCTCGCCGGCATTCTCATCGGCGGCGGCGGGACGATTGCCGCGACCGAGGGGAAGGACGTCGAGTTGCCGGTGGGGACGGTGCTGCGGGTGCGCGTGGACTCGCCGCTGTCGCTGGCGCGGTCGAGAGGGCAGGAAGGGCTGGAAGGGCAGGAAGGGCAGGAAGGGAAGGACAACGAGACGCTGTTCTCCCATCCTGCCTATCCTGCCCTTCCCGCCTTTCCAGCCCCCGCGCGCCTCCAGCATCGCGGCGCGAGCCGCGCGGATCGTGTAGTCCACATCCCTGCACAGTGTGCGCCGCCGACAGAAACCACGCCTCGAACTGTGACGGCGGCGGGTAGACGCCTCGCGACAACATGCCGCGGAAAAATGCCGCGTAGCGGTCCGTGTTCGCGGCAACGGCGGAGCGATAGTCCCTGACCGGCGCATCCGTAAAGAACGGCGTCAGGACCGATCCGAACGCGTTCACTTGCAGCGGCACGTGTCGCGTCGCGCGCCGCATCGGCAAGGCCGGCGGCGAGGCGTCGCCCGAGCGATGCCAGCGACTTGTAGAGCGCCGGCGTCAGGCGGTCCAGACACCACAGACCCGCGGTCATCGCGAGCGGATTGCCGGAGAGCGTGCCTGCCTGGTAGACCGGACCGGCGGGCGAGACCAGGTCCATCAAGTCGGCGCGGCCGCCGTACGCGCCGACCGGCAGTCCGCCGCCGATGATCTTGCCGAGGCACGTCAGGTCGGGCTTCACACCCATCAGCCCCTGCGCGCCTCCCGCCGACGCGCGAAACCCCGTGATCACTTCGTCGAAGATGAGCAGCGCGCCGCGAGCGCTGCAGATCTCGCGCAGGCCGGCGAGGAATCCGTCCGCCGGCGGCACGACGCCGACGTTGCCCGCGATTGGTTCGACGATGACGGCCGCGATTTTTCCGGGTTCGCTTCGAAGACGCGCTCCACCGAGTCGAGATGGTTGTAGTCGGCCACGAGCGTATCGGCGGACGCGGCGCGCGTGACGCCGGGGCTCGTCGGCGTCCCGAGCGTCAGCGCGCCGGATCCTGCCTTGACGAGAAACGCGTCGGCGTGGCCGTGGTAGCACCCCTCGAACTTGACGATCCCGTCGCGTCCGGTTGCCGCGCGCGCCACGCGCACCGCGCTCATCGTGGCTTCGGTGCCGGAACTGACGAAGCGCACGCGTTCGACATGCGGCATCAGCGCACGCACGCGCTCGCCGAGCTCCACCTCGAGCGGGCTGGGCGCGCCGAAGCTGGTGCCGCGCCGCGCCGCCGCCGCCACCGCGCGCACGAGGCCGCGCGGCGCATGCCCGTGAATCAGCGGTCCCCACGACATGACGTAGTCGATGAACCTGTTGCCATCGATGTCGACGAGGCGGGCACCGGAGGCGCGTGCGATGAACAGCGGGGACGCGCCGACGGCTTTGAATGCCCGCACCGGGCTGTCGACGCCGCCGGGCAGAATGTTGCGCGCTCGAGAGAAGAGGCGAAGAGACCGCGTCGTTTTCATGGCTGATGCGACTATATTGCCATGCTGGCAAACTGGAGGAGGCGGTGGTGAAACGGTTGGTGCTGTCGTTCGGCGCGTCGATGCTCGCGGCGGGAGTGGTCGCTCTGGCCCAGGCGCCGCCTGCGGTCGTGGCGATTCGAGCCGCACGGATGTTCGACGGTCGGGGCGATACCGCGGTCGCCGACGCGGTCGTTCTGGTGCAAGGCACTCGTATCACCGCGGCAGGATCACGTCTCGCGATCCCGGCGGGCGCTCAGGTGATCGATCTCGGCGACGCGACCATCCTGCCGGGCTTCATCGACGCCCACACGCACGTCACCGGCGAGTCGTCCGACGACTGGAATGCCGACGCGGTCGCCGGCTTGCGCCGCAACGTCGCCGAGTCCGCGCTGCGAGGCGCCGAGTTCGCGCGCCGCACGCTGATGGCGGGATTCACGACGATTCGCGACGTCGGCGCCGGCGACTACGTCGACGTCGGCTTGCGCAACGCGATTGCCTCCGGCGTCGCGGTGGGACCGCGCATGCTGGTGTCGGTCCACGCGCTGGGTGCGCGCGGCGGCCATTGCGACAACACGGGCTTTCCGTATCAGCGGTTCGGATCCGAGCCGGGCATCGCGGAGGGCATCGCCACGGGTCCCGATCAGTTCCGCGACGCGGTGCGTTTCCAGATCAAGTACGGCGCCGACGTGATCAAGGTCTGCGCGACCGGCGGCGTCCTGTCGCTCGGAGACGACGTCGGGGCGCCGCAGTTGACGCAGGCCGAGATGGACGCGCTGGTGGACGAAGCCCACCGGCTCGGCCGACGTGTCGCCGCGCACGCGCATGGCGCCGAAGGGGCCAAGGTCGCCATCAAAGCCGGCATCGACTCGATCGAGCACGGATCGTTTCTCGACGAAGAGGCGGTGCGGATGATGAAGGAGCGCGGCACCTACCTCGTGCCGACGCTCATGGCTGGCGAGTACGCCGGCGGCCGGAAGGCGACGCGCAAGTACCCGCCCGAGATCGCGACGAAAGCGACCCAGGCGCTCGACGGCCGCTCGACGGCGTTCAAGCGGGCGGTCGCGGCCGGCGTGAAGATCGCGTTCGGCACCGACAGCGGCGTCAGCCCGCACGGCCGCAACGCCGAGGAATTCGCGCTGCTCGTCGAGCACGGGCTGTCGGCAGCGGCGGCGTTGAAGACCGGTCCCACGGCCGCCGCGCTTCTCGGCGTCGATCGCCTGACCGGTGTCATCGAGCCCGGCAAGGCCGCCGACATCGTCGCCGTGCCCGGCGATGTGTTGAGAAACATCTCGGCGACCGAGCACGTGCGGTTCGTGATGAAGGACGGGAAGGTCTACAAGAACGAAAAGTAGGAAGTGTGAAGTTGTAGCGCGGCCCTTTCAGGGCCGCGGACGCGGGGCTGAAAGCCCCGCGCTACACCAAATCGCAGTCTAGGCGATCGCTCGGGCGGCGTCGCGCGCGTAGTAGGTGATGATGATGTCCGCGCCGGCGCGGCGGATTGCGGTCAGCGTTTCGAGCATGGCCCGCTGCTCGTCGATCCAGCCGTTGCGCGCGGCCGCTTTGAGCATCGCGTACTCGCCGCTGACGTGATACGCCGCCGTCGGGTAGCCGAACGTGCGCTTCACCCGCTCGATGACGTCGAGGTAGTGCACGGCCGGCTTGACCATCACGATGTCGGCGCCTTCCTCGATGTCCTGTTCCACTTCACGCAACGCTTCCGCGGCGTTGGCCGGATCCATCTGGTGCGACCGCCGGTCGCCGAACTGCGGCGCCGACGCCGCCGCGTCGCGGAACGGACCGTAGAACGCGGAACAGTACTTCGCCGCGTACGCCATGATCGCGGTCTGGTCGAATCCCCGCTCGTCGAGCGCGGTCCGGATGGCGCCGACACGGCCGTCCATCATGTCGGACGGCGCGACGATGTCGGCTCCCGCGGCGGCGTGGGAGATGGCCGCGCGAACGAGTTGATCGACGGTCGGGTCGTTGACAATCGTGTCGTCGATCACGATGCCGCAGTGCCCGTGGTCGGTGTACTCGCACAGGCAGACATCGGTGACGACGAGCACGCCGGGCACTTCGCGCTTGATCGCGCGAATCGCGGCCTGGACCGGCGCCTCGGGATCGTAGGCGGCGGATCCGATGCTGTCCTTGTGGTCGGGCAGGCCGAAGAGCAGGACGCTCGTGACGCCGTCGCCCTTGGCCGCCGCCGCTTCCTTCACCGCCTCGTCCACCGACAGGTTGAACACGCCCGGCATCGACGGCACTTCACGCCGGACGCCGTTGCCTTCGCACACGAAGAGCGGCAGGACGAACAGGTCGGGCGAGAGCCGGGTTTCGCGCACCATGGCGCGCAGGGTCTCGGAGCGTCGGAGCCGGCGCAGACGGTGCGTCAGCTTGAGCGTCGTCGAGGCGTGAGTGATGGCCATGGCTATCGTTCAATCCTCTGCGTGCCGGTCCCCGGATTCGGCGAAGTACTTGACGATCGAGTCCACCAGCGCCGGAATCGTGTGGAGCGCCGGCATGATCGCCGTGTTGATGTTCATCTGCGCGGCGGCTTCGGCCGTGACCGGACCGATGGACGCCACGAGCGTGGAGCTCAGGAGATCGGCCGCAGGTTCGGCGCCCAGCACGTGGACGAAGTTGAGGACCGCTGACGGGCTGGTGAACGTCACCACGTCGATGCGCCGGTCGAGCAGCATCCGGTAGATGTCGGGTTCGCCCTCGCGCTCGGCTTCGACCGCGACGGTCCGGTAGGCCACGACTTCCGTCACGTCCGCGCCCTGCGCGCGCAGGCCGTCCACGATGACCTCGCGGCCGATGTCGGCGTGCGGAATCAGCACCCGCAGCCCCTTCAGATCGCCGAGATCGGCCATGGCGCGCACCACGGCCTCGGCGCGGTACTCGGCAGGCGTCAGATCGACCTTCAATCCCCGCCTCGCCAGGCGCTCGCCGGTTGCCGGTCCGACGACGCACAGCTTGACGCCGTTGAGCGCGCGCAGATCGTGCGGGCCGGCAAGCAGCCTGTCGATGAACGCGTCGGCCGCGTTGCCGCTGGCAAAGACGATCCAGTCGAATTCGGCGACGCGGGCGCAGGCGTCGTCGAGCGGCCCGTAGTCGTCGGGCGGGACGATGCGGATCATCGGCGCCTCGATCGCTTCGGCGCCCATTTCCTCGAGCCGCTCGATGAGCTCGACCGCCTGCTCGCGCGGCCGCGTCACGAGGATGCGCTTGCCGAAGAGCGGCCGGGCATCGAACCAGCGAAGGTGCTCCCGCAAGGCGACGACGCGGCCAACCACCAGGATGGCCGGCCGCCGTTCCTCGCTTTTCTTCAGGATCTCGACAAGCTCGTCGAGCGTCCCGGTGATCGTTTCCTGCGTCGGCAGCGTGCCGTCGTAAATGACCGCGGCCGAATCGTCGCCGGGCCGGCCGTGCGACACGAGCGCCGACAGGATGGCGGGCAACCGCTGCGGGCCGGCGTAGCACACGATCGTCCCGTCGAGCCGGGCGAGGCTGCTCCAGTCGACCGAGGCGCGCGTCTTGCCTTCGTCCTCGTGGCCGCGCACGAACGTCAGCGTATCGCCGCCGCCGGGATAGGTGATCGGCACTCCCGCGTAGCTCGGCACCGCGATGCCGGCGGGCACGCCGGGAACGACGTCGAAACGGACGCCCTGCTCGTGCAGAAACAGGGCCTCGGCGCCGCCGCGGTCGAAGACGAACGGATCGCCCCATTTCAATCGCGCGACCGTTTTGCCCTCGCGCGCCTTTTCGGCGAGCAGATAACAAATCGCTTCTTGCTCCAGCGGTTGCGGCGCGGCCGTGCCGACGTCGATCTTCTCCGCGTCGGCGCGCGCGTAGCGCAGCAGGCGGGCCGGGACGAGATGGTCGTACAGGACCACGTCCGCGGCCGCGAGGCACTGCATGCCGCGAACGGTGATGAGACCCGGATTCCCCGGGCCGGCGCCGATCAAATAGACAGTAGACATCAGTTACGGTTCGTCATCCGTCGTTCGGCGTTCGAACGATCACGGTTGTAGTCGCCCACTGCGCCAGGGGTTCGTCTCGCCTGCGCGAGAATCTGCCCGGCGCCGTCCGCCGAGTAACTGGTCGCCCAGGCGCCGGCCGAGCGCGGCCGCCGTCGGCGCGCGGACCGGCCACGCGGCCGTGGACCGCCTCGCTTCCGTCGAGCGCGACCACGATGGCGGCGATCTCCAACGTGTCGGCGGCGCCGAGCGTCGCCAACGCGCCCACCGGTGTCTGACACCCGCCGCCGAGCGCTTCGATCACCGCTCGCTCGGCCGTCAACGCCACCGCGGCATCGCGATCGTCGATGGCCGCCACCGCGGATCGGACGCGATCGTCCCCGGCGCGGATCTCGATGGCCACAATCCCTTGACCGGGCGCTGGCACGCACGCCTCTGCGGGCAGTGCGAGCGCGATGCGCGACGCGAATCCGAGCCGCCTGAGCCCGGCCGCCGCCAGCACGAGCGCGTCGTGCTGACCCTCGTCGAGCTTCCGCAAACGGGTATCGAGGTTACCCCGAATCGGCGAAAAACGCGCGCCCGGTAACAGGCGTGTCAACTGCGCGACGCGCCGGACGCTGCCGGTGCCGATCGACGGCGACTGGCCCAGTGCTGCGACGAGATCGTCGATCGTCGTCCAAGGTCCGGCTGAAGCCGGACGCCACGTGCCCTGCTGCCATGTGGTCGTCCGCCTTTAGAGGACCGGCAACACGACAGCGTCGAGCGGATCTTCGCGCGGCAGCACTGCGCCGATCTCGAGGCCGTCGGGCAGAACGACCGGCATGTCCTTGCTGCTGTGCACCGCGAGGTCGATCTCGCCGCGCAGCAGGGCGTCTTCGATTTCCTTGACGAACAGCCGCTTTCCACCGACGTCGGAGAGCGGCGCCTCCTGAAGCTGATCCCCCGACGTCTTGATCACCACGATGCGGCACAGCGTGCCCGCCTGCGGCTTCGAGGCGCGCCGCCGCGGCGCGGGCCTGCCACAGCGCGAGCTGACTGCCACGCGTCCCGAGCCGCAGCTCAGCAGTCGACTGAGCGCGGTGGTCTGTTGCGCTGCGAACGGCTCGACCTTGCGCTCGACGCGTCTGTGCGCGATGGCTCGCCGTCGCGGTCGGCGTCGCTCAGTCCGAACAGCCGCGTCAGCGCTTCGGAGTACGCGCCGGCGGTGTCGGCGTCGGTCACGGACTTGAGCTGTTCGGTCGGCGTCAGGAGCAGCTTCTCGACGATCAGGTGCGTGATCTCGTCGACGCGGGCGCGTGCCTCCGGCGGCAGCGTGGAGAGCTTGAAATCCAGCCGGTCCAGCTCGGCGCGGCGGATCGCTTCGAACCGCTGGCGCAGCGCGACGACCGTGGGGATCGCGCTGCGCGATCGCAGCCAGGCGGCGAATTTCTGCACTTCGTCGGTGACGATCGCTTCCGCCCGGCTCACTTCGCTCGCCCGACGGGCGAGGTTTTCGCGGACGGTCGCCTGCAGATCGTCGATGTTGTAGAGAAACACCTGCTCGATTTCGCCGGCGGCCGGCTCGACGTCGCGCGGCATGGCGATGTCGATCACGAAGAGCGGACGATTGCGCCGCGGCCGCATCACCGCTTCCACCCGGGCCTTGGTCAGGATCGGCGCGGCCGCGCCGGTGGCGGTGATGACGATGTCGCTCGCGCCGAGGACGGCGTCGATGTCTTCCCAGGGCGCCGCGGCCGCGCCGCCGATGGCTTCCGCGGTGCGCGCCGCGTGCGCCATCGTGCGGCTGAGGATCGTCACGTGCTGCACGCCCTGCGACTTCATGTGCATGGCGGTGAGCTTGCCCATTTCGCCGGCGCCGACCACCGCGCACGCTCATGCCCGTCGAGATCGCCGAAGATCTTTCGCGCGAGCGCCACGGCCGCGTAGCTCACCGACACGGCGCCCGCGCCGAGACCCGTTTCCGTCCGCACCCGTTTGCCGACGGCGAACGACGAGTGAAACACGCGGTTGAGCACCGGGCCCGACGCTGTGCGCCTCCGCCGCGGCGGCGTGCGCGTCCTTCACCTGGCCGAGAATCTGCGGCTCGCCGACGACCAGCGAGTCGAGACCTGCCGCCACTCGAAACAGATGGCGGGCTGCCTCCAGATCGTCGAGCTCGTAGATATGCGGCGCGATGTCGGCCGCGGCGACATCGTTGAACTCGGCGATGAATCGCTCGACGTCGGCGCGCGTGGCCGCGGCTTCGTCGCACGCCACGTACACCTCCGCGCGGTTGCACGTCGAGACGATCACCGCCTCGCGCGTGGACCCGCGGCCCGCCAGGGCGCGGAGCGCGTCGGCGACGCCGCGCGCCGAAAAATCCACGCGCTCGCGCAGTTCGACCGGCGCGGTGCGGTGGCTGATTCCGACGAGCAGAGCGAGGTTCAAAAGTCGTGGCTCCGCGTCAGGAAATAGCTGATCGGCACGAAGTTCAGCAGCACGATGCGAAGCCGAGCGCCGACAGATACGCCGACCGTCGCCCGCCCCATCCGATCCGCCGCGCCGCGAACAGCTCGAAGGAATAGACGGCCCAGCAGACGAGCGCGACGAAGATCTTCGGATCCTGCAGCGACATCGCCTGCACCCGGGGATCGCCGGCGCCGAATCCGGCGCGGGCCTGCGCCGCCCACACGACGCCGACGATCGATGCCGAGCGTCAGGAAGACCCAGCCGATGACGATGGCGCGCTGGTTCATGCGGTCGAGCACCTGCAGCGACGGCAGCCGCGCGTAGAAGAACCCCAGATGCTTCGCCTTGATCTCCGTGAACAGCAGCACATAGGTAATGCCGATGACGCAGGCCAGCGCGAAGCTCGCGTACGCGAACAGCAGCGACGACACGTGCAGGCCGAACAGCGGTCCCTGCAGGACCGCGGCGCGATCCTCGATGCCCGGCCGGAGCGCGGGAATCGCCTGCAGCGCCACGAGCAGCGGCAGGATGAACACGCCCATCGCGCGCTCGTCGGTGGTCATCTCGGTGTAGAGATACGAGAGCGCCAGCAGCCACACGAACGTCGAGATCGCCGACGTCGCGCTCGTCACCGGCACGTGCCCGACCTCCATCGTCACCATGCCGATGACGAAGGTGTGCGACAGCGCGGCCGCCACGAGCAGCGTCGTCGCGGCGCGGCCGACCGCCGGTGCCCGGCGGGCGAAGTGCCAGGCGTAGGCGCACGAGCGCGGTCGCGTAGAGCGCAAGAGGGACGAGATTGAGCAGTTCGCCAGTCCAGCGATGCCTAACGCGACGTCGGCGCGAAGTAGCCCTGCTTGGTCCGCGCGGTCAGGTTCGGTCGTGTCACCCGGACGACGACGCGCCGCCACGAGCCGTCGCGCTTGGCGTTGCGCGAGGTGTAGCCGACCGTGTACTGGCTCGAGAGCTCGTCGGCGATCTGGCCGTAGACGTTCGTCAGGTCCGACAGCTGATTCGGAAAGAACGACCGCCCGCCCGTCTCCTGCGAGAACTGGCGCAGCACGAACTCGGCTTCCTTGAAGCCCTTGCTCGACGAGTTCATGTCGTCGCTGGACCGCAGGCCGATGCTGTAGATCGCGGTTTCCGATCGCTTCGCGAGGTCGAGCACCTCTTCGAACGGCAGCAGACTCGACGTGTCCTCGCCGTCCGACAGCACGACAATCGCCTGGCGGCGGATCTCGTCCACGTTCTTCGCCATGACCTTTTTCAGATCCTTCAGCGCGATGTAGATCGCGTTGTACAGCGACGTCGAGCCGCCGGCCGACGTCTTGCGAATGGCCTGCTCGAGCTCGGGGACCGTGTTGGTGAAGTTCTGCAGGACGACGACGCGGCTGTCGAAGTCGACGATTTCGGCCAGGTCCTGCGGCCGCAGCTTCTTGGCGAAGCCGACCGCGGCCTCCTGCGCCGTCGGCAGCTTGGCTTCCATGCTGGCGCTCGTGTCGACGAGCAGCGCCAGCGCAATCGGCAGGTTGGTGCGGTTGAAGAACGTCACCTCCTGCTTGACGCCGTCTTCGAACACGTTGAAGTCGTCGGCGGTCAGGTCGGTGACATAGCGCGCCGTGCCGTCGGCGACGGTCACGTTGAGCGACACGAGATCGACGCCCGCGCGAAACGGCGTCTGCGGCGCCTGCGGCGCCGCGGGTGGCTGGGTCTGGCCCGACGAGCGTCGAGCGATCGCGACGACTGCGAATGCCGCGACGAGCAGCGGTGATGTGGCGTGCTTGATGAAACGTGTCACCGGCGTCCTTGCTGAATCTTGTCTTTGACGAGTGTGCCGCGCGCGGTCATCCCGGGTTGCTTCGCGGCAACCGTCACCTTCTCCGGCGGGATGAGCGAATCCGGATGCGCGTACGTGACCAGGTATTGGTGCGTCAGCAGCGTGGCAAGCTGGTGCAGCTTGGCCTGCAACGCCATCGGCGTGAGCAACTGCTCGCGGGAGCCGCCGGTCCCTCGCGGACCCTCGTCGAGCACGATGTTGCGGCTTCGCGCTTCGTCGTCGAGCGACCCGGACGGCTGTCCCAGGACCAGGGCGTGGAACGCGGCGCCGCTGGCGCGGAGCGGACCGAGCACCTGGTCGGTACTGCCGGTAGCTCAACTCGGGGCCTTCCTGCGTGATGGCGACGATCACGGGGCGTTTCGCCTCGCGTTTCTGCGAATCCCTGCGTGACTTCGAGAATGCCGTCCAGCAGGTACGCGCCGCGTATCCGTCGAGCGCCCAGAGCCGGTTGATGCCGCGCTGCAGCGTGGCGACGCTGCTCGTGTAGTCGGTGAGGATCGTCGGGCGTTCGCCGACGGCGATGATCGCCACCTGATTCTTGGCGCCGCTCTCGTTCGGATTGGTCAGCTGCGTCACGAACGCGCGGCAGGGCCGTCCGGAAGTGCGCGATGTTGTCGCGGGAGGCGGTGCTCGTGTCGACGAGCAGCGCGATGTGCATCGGCTCGTTCGCCTTGCCGACGCGCAGGACCTCGCGCGACATGTTGTCTTCGCGGACGATGAAGTCGGAGATGCCGAGGTCGGGGACGGGTGCGCCGGCCTCGTTGACCACGCTGACGTCAGGGCGCGCTCGATCGCCTGCGCCGCGGCGACGTCCGGCGCCGCGAGCGCGCCGATGAGGCAGCGCAGCCACGCGAGGGAGCGCCCGAGGCTCATCGAGTGAGTATAGGTCCCGGTTTCGACGAGCGTCAAGCAACCCATGCGGGCGAACCTATTTGAAATCTGTGAGTTGCGGCAAATTGCACGCGCGCGCCGCCGTATGGTATAAACCGCTCGACTTTTCCCGCCTTGAGAGTTGGCGCGACGTCATCCTAAATGCTTTCAGCCTACATCCCGATCGCCATCTTCGTCGTGGTCGCGACCGGTTTCGCGCTCTTCACGCTCGTCGTCTCGGGCCTGATCTCGTCGCGAGAAGTACAACAAGGTCAAGCTCGAGCCGTACGAGTGCGGCATCGAGCCGACGACCGACGCGCGCGACCGGTACAGCATCCGCTATTACCTGGTGGCGATGCTGTTCGTCATCTTCGACGTGGAAACGGTGTTCATGTTTCCCTGGGCGGTCATCTTCGACAAGCTGCTGCTGTTCGGCCTGATCGAGATGCTGGTGTTCATCTTCATCCTGGTCGTCGGCTACTACTACGCGTGGCAGAAGGGCGCGCTCGAGTGGGTCTAGATGGCTCGATGAGCTGAGGACGCCGAAGACGCCCGACCCGCCTTCTCCGCCCGACCGCTGCCGCGGACAAGCCAGCCAGCGAGGCGCCGCGGCGAACCGTTGAAGGGCGAGGTGTCGCGGACGGATGCGCCCGGCGCCGGGGCGTCGGCCGCGCCGGCCGCCGAACCGCGAACCGAGCCACCGGCGCCGAAGCCGGAGAACCCGGCGGCCGCGCAGACTGCGACGACGAGCGAGACCAGCTCCGCGACCGGGGCGCCCACGCCCTCGGGCGCCGAAGCGGCGAAGCCTGCACCCGCCGCGGCGGCGGCGGCCGCCGAAGCCTCCAGTTCGCACCGAAAGCTGCCCCGGCCGCGGCCAAGCCCCCGGCAGCGGCCGCCGCGGCTGCTGCGAAGGCGGCGCCGCATCCGCCGCCTGCGCCGGCGCCGCCGAGCGGCCCGACGGATCCGCCGCCGCCGGCCGACAAGACGGCGCCGCCGTTCATCGCCTCGCTCCAGGCCGCGGTTCCCGGCAGCGTGTCGCACGTCAGCTACTGGGTCGGCGACTGGACGATCATCGTGCCCGTCGAGCAGCTGCTCGCGGCGGCGCGGCATCTTCGCGACGCGCCGGACGCCTCGTTCGACTTCTGTTCCGACGTCACCGCCACCGATTGGCCGCCGCGCAACGAAGGCCGCTTCGACGTCGTGTACTGTCTGTATTCGACGCGGCTGCGCCATCGCATCCGCGTCAAGGTGATCGCCGCTGAGAATCAACCGGTTCCGTCGGTCACCGGGCTCTGGCCGGCCGCGAACTGGCTCGAGCGCGAGGTCTACGACATGTTCGGCGTGAATTTCACCGGCCATCCCGATCGGCGGCGGATTCTGATGCCGGACGACTGGCAGGGATTCCCGCAGCGCAAGGACTATCCGCTCGAAGGCCCGGGCGAGCTGCTGATGGAGAACCCGCTGGACTGGCTGAAGCTGCGGCAGGCGAGGGAAGAAGCTGACATCGAGTAGGCACGATCGAGGCTGGCAGGTTCGACGTTCAAGTAGCCGCACGCGAACGACGATCCGCAATGACGACGTAGCAGTATGACGACACCGACGTCCACCACGGCGCGATGTTCGACACGAACGAGCTCGTGATCAACATGGGCCCGCAGCATCCGAGCACGCATGGCGTGCTGCGCGTGGTGCTGCGCCTGGACGGCGAGAAGGTCGTCGACGCCGACGTCGTGATCGGCTATCTGCACCGCGGCATCGAGAAGCTGAGCGAGAACCGGAACTGGACGCAGATCATCCTGCTGACCGATCGGATGGACTACGTCGCGGCGGCCACCAACAACGTCGGCTACTGCGAAACGGTCGAGAAGCTGATGTCGATCGAGGTGCCGCGCCGCGCGCGGTACGTGCGGACGATCCTGTGCGAGCTGCAGCGGATCGCGAGCCATTGCCTGTGGATCGGCACGCACGCGATGGACATCGGCGCGATGACGGTGTTCCTCTACGCGTTCCGCGAGCGCGAGCTGATCCTGGACCTGTTCGAAGAGTTCTGCGGCGCGCGCCTCACCTACAACTCGATGCGGATCGGCGGGCTGCCGCTGGACATTCCGCCGGGCTGGGACAAGAAGGTGCTCGAGTTCTGCGACGATCATGGACTCGAAGATCGGCGAGTACGAAGAGCTGCTCACGCACAACCGCATCTGGCTGGAGCGCACCAAGGGCATCGGCATCATCAGCGGCGCCGACGCGATCGCGCTCGGCCTGAGCGGGCCGCCGCTGCGCGGATCCGGCGTCCCGCAAGGACGTGCGCAAGGACGAACCGTACGCGGCGTACGACGAAATGGAGTTCGACGTGCCGATCGGCACGGCGGGCGACACCTACGATCGCTACCTGGTGCGACTCGAGGAGTTCCGCCAGTCGCTGCGGATCATTCGCCAGGCGACCGAAGGGCTGCCCGAGGGACCGATCGTCGGCAAGGTGCCGCGGCTGATCAAGCCGGCGGCGGGCGAGACGTATCACGCCATCGAATCCCCCAAGGGCGAGCTCGGCTACTTCATCGTCAGCGACGGCAAGTCGACGAACCCGTATCGCTTCCGCGTGCGGCCGCCCTCGTTCTGCAACCTGCAGGGGCTGCGCACGCTGTGCCGCGGCCATCTCATGCGCGGACGTCGTCGCGCTGATCGGCTCGCTCGACGTCGTCGCTCGGAGAGGTCGACCGCGTGATCGACGATCACGTTCGTCATTCCGCTCCTGAAGATCGTGATCGTGCTGAACGCGACGCTCGTCGGGGTCACCTACATGGTGCTGCTCGAGCGGAAGGTGATCGCGTGGGCGCAGTCGCGGCTCGGGCCGATGCGCGTGGGCCCGTACGGGATCCTGCAGCCGATTGCGGACGCGCTCAAGCTGATGATCAAGGAAGACATCACGCCGGTCCGCGCCGACAAGTGGGTGTTCACGGCGGCGCCGATCATCTCGATGGTGCCGGCGCTGATCGTGTACGCGGTCATTCCGTTCGGGCCCGAAGTCACCATGTTCGGCCGGAAGGTCACGCTCTTCATCACCGATATCAACGTCGGCCTGCTCTACATCGTGTCGGTGGCGTCGGTCGGCGTCTACGGGATCATCCTGGCCGGGTGGTCGTCGAACAGCAAGTATCCGCTGCTCGCGAGCCTGCGCGCGTCGGCGCAGCTGATTTCCTACGAAGTGGCCGTGACGCTCACGCTGGTCAGCGTGATCATGATGGCCGGCACGCTGAGCATGGTCGGCATCGTGCAACGCGCAGGACAACCAGCACCTGTGGTACGTGTTCGCGCAGCCGGTGGCGTTCGTCCTGGTGCTCATCGGCGGGCTCGCCGAAACCAATCGCGCGCCGTTCGATCTGCCCGAGGCGGAGCAGGAGCTCACCGGCGGCTTCCACACCGAATACAGCGGCATGCGGTTCGCGCTGTTCTTCCTCGCCGAATACGCGAACATGATCGTCATCTCGTCGGTGGTCACGACGCTGTTCCTGGGCGGGTGGCTGCCGCCGTTTCCGAACACGTACATCTTCGGGTTCCTCTACTACATCCCGAGCTGGATGTGGTTTTTGATCAAGTCGTTCGCGTTTCTGTATCTCTTCATCTGGATTCGCGCGACGCTGCCGCGGTACCGCTACGACCAGCTGATGCGGCTCGGATGGAAGGTCCTGATTCCGGTGGCGATCGCGAATCTGGTCGTCACGGGCATCGTGAAGGTGCTGCTCTCCTACTCATCGATATGGGCGAAGCGATCGCGTTCTACACGCTGGCGGCATTCATCCTCGGCTTCGCGGTGCTGGTGGTGTCCACGAAAAACACCGTGCACAGCGTGCTGTTCCTGGTGATGAACTTCCTGTTCGTCGCCGCGCTCTACGTGCTCCTCGGGGCGCAGTTTCTCGCGGTCATCCAGATCCTCGTCTACGCCGGCGGCATCGTCGTCTTGTATCTGTTCGTCGTCATGCTGGTGAACCTGAAGCGCCCGCCGGAGGCGCATCAGGATCCGCATCGGCGCGGCGCGGCTGGGTTCTGGCTGTCGGCAGCGGTGCTCGCGGAGCTCGTCGCGATTGGCGTCTACGGGTATGCGAGCCCGCCGACCCCGCAGATCGCCGCGGCAGGAATGCCCGTCACCGGCAACACGGAGCAGGTGGGCTGGCTGCTCTACACCAGCTATCTGATCCCGTTCGAAATCGCCTCGATGCTGCTGCTGGTCGCGATGATCGGCGCGATCGTGCTCGCGAAGCAGAGCTGAGTGCATCGCAGATTGGATTGAGTGATCGATCATGCTGATGATTCACCGATCACTGGCACCTACGCACTCGAGCATGATCGCTGCCACTACATGTCTGTCGCGGCGCTGTTCATGATCGGCGTCATCGGCGTGATGGTGCGGAGAAACATCATCATCATCTTCATGTCGATCGAGCTGATTCTGAACGCCGTCAACATCAACCTGATCGCGTTCTCGGCGCAGTTGCAGGACGTGATCGGTCAGGTCTTCGCGGTGTTCGTCATCGCCGTCGCCGCGGCCGAAGCGGCCGTGGGCCTCGGGATCATTCTGGCGTTCTATCGCAACAAGGAAACCGTGAACATCGACGAAATGAACCTGATGCGCTGGTAATGAAGTACATCTGGCTGATTCCCCTGCTGCCCGGCATCGGCGCCGCCATCAACGGCCTCCTCGGGATCCGCTATTTCTCGCGCAAGACCGCGGGCCTGGTCGCGTGCACGACGATGACGCTGGCGCTGGGGCTGGCGATCGTCGCGTTCTTCCAGCTGCTCGGGCTGCCGCCCGAGGCTCGCGAGTACGACGTCGTCGTCGCGCAATGGATTCCGACCATTCCGCTGCAGACGCATACCGGGTTTGCGGGATTCCAGGTGCCCTGGGGGTTCCGGCTCGATCCGCTGTCGGCGATGATGCTCCTCGTCGTCACCGGCATCGGCACGCTGATTCACGTCTACTCGACGTCGTACATGGCCGACGAGCCGCGCTCCGGCGTGGCGCGCTTCTTCTGCTATCTGAACCTGTTCTGCTTCTTCATGCTCATGCTCGTCCTGGGAGACAACTTCCTGGTGATGTTCGTGGGCTGGGAGGGCGTGGGGCTCTGCTCGTACCTGCTGATCGGCTACTGGTACGAAAAGAAGAGCGCCGCGGACGCCGGCAAGAAGGCGTTCATCACCAACCGCATCGGCGACTGGGGCTTCATCCTCGGCATCTTCCTGATCTTCTACACGTTCGGCACGCTCGATTTCCGCGCGGTCCAGAACGCGGCGGCGGCGATGCCGGTCGAGACCGCGCATTTCGGCATGCTGTCGGCGATCTGCCTGCTGCTGTTCGTCGGCGCGACCGGCAAGAGCGCGCAGATTCCGCTCTTCGTCTGGCTGCCGGACGCGATGGAGGGCCCGACGCCGGTGTCCGCGCTCATCCACGCGGCCACGATGGTCACGGCGGGCGTGTACATGGTGGGGCGCAACGCGGTGCTGTTCTCGCACGCGCCGATGGTGATGGAGGTCGTCGCGATCGTCGGCGTCCTGACCGCGCTGATGGCGGCGTCGATCGGGCTGGTGCAGTACGACATCAAGCGCGTGCTCGCGTACTCGACCGTCTCGCAGCTCGGCTACATGTTCACGGCGATGGGCGTCGGCGCGTTCTCCGCGGGCGCGTTCCACCTGATGACCCACGCGTTCTTCAAGGCGCTGCTCTTCCTCGGGAGCGGCTCGGTCATCCACGCGATGGCCGGCGAGCAGGACATGCGCCGCATGGGCGGGCTGAAGAAATATCTGCCCGTCACCTTCGCGACGATGTTCATCGGCACGCTGGCGATCGCGGGCATCCCGCCGTTCGCCGGGTTCTTCAGCAAGGACGAGATCCTGTTCCGCGCGTTTCTGCAACAACAAGGCGATCTGGGTGCTCGCGGTCGCGACGGCGCTGATGACGGCGTTCTACATGTTCCGCCTCGTCTACATGACGTTCTACGGCGAGTACCGCGGCCCGGCGTGGGAAACGGCCGGACACGCGCGGTCGCGACCACGGCGTCGCAGGCGCGCGCATCGCCGACGCGCACGCGCATGGCCAGGCGCATCGCGCCGATCACGATGCGCACGGTCACGGCGCACGACGTCGACTGCACGAGGCGCGCACGGGCTCGACGACGCACCGACGCGCACGGCGGCCACGGCCACGGACCGTGGCACGGCCCGCACGAATCGCCACGGCCGATGACGTTTCCGCTGATGGCCCTCGCCGTCGGCGCGGTGGTCGCGGGATTCGTCGGGATTCCGGCCGCGCTCGGCGGCGGGAACGCGATCGAGCATTTCCTCGAGCCGAGCTTCACCGCGTCGCACACGACCGAAGCGGCGCGCTGCCGGCCGCCGCGGCGGCCGGCCACGCGCCTGTCGCAGGACAAGCCGCCGAAGAGCACGCGGAGGAGCATCCCTCGCTCGCGGTCGAGCTCGGCCTGATGGGATTCTCCGTGCTGATCGCGGTCGCCGGCATCCTGCTCGCCCGGCGCTTCTACGTCACGAACCCCGAGGAGTCCGAGCAGATGGCGACGCGGTGGTCCGGCGCGCACCGCCTGCTGTCGAACAAGTACTACGTGGACGAGCTCTACAACGCACGGTGATTTCCGGCACGATGTCGTCCGGCCGCGGGTTGTGGACCTTCGATCGCAACGTCGTGGACGGCGCGGTCAACGGCACCGGCCTGGTGACGATGATCAGTTCCTGGTTCTCGGGCCTGACGGACCGCACCGTCGTCGACGGCCTCGTGAACTTCGTCGGCTGGATCGTCCAGGAAGCGAGCCACGTGTTTCGACGGTTGCAGACCGGGCTCGTGCAGAACTACGCGCTGCTGATGCTGTTCGGCGTGTTCGCGTTCGTGAGCGTGTATCTGTTCGTCCGGTAGCGATGACGCTTGTATGAATAATAATTTGCTCTCCTTCATCCTGTTCGAGCCGCTGGTCGGCGCGCTGCTGATTCTCCTCATCAGCAAGCACAACGAGAACGCCATCCGCTGGATCGCGAACATCACCGCGCTCGCCGGCTTCCTGATCTCGGTGCCGCTGTGGTTCTGGTTCAACTCGCAGGGCCCGGATTTCCAGTTCGTCGAGCGCGCCACGTGGATTCCCTCGATCGGCGCCGACTATTTCCTGGGCGTCGACGGCCTCAGCGTGCTGCTGATTCTGTTGACGACGATGATGGGGTCCATCGCGGTGCTGTCGTCGTGGACCGCGATCACCGAGCGCGTGAAGGAGTACTACATCTTCCTGCTCCTGCTGCAGACCGGCATGCTGGGCGCCTTCATGTCGCTCGACTTCCTGCTGTTCTTCCTGTTCTGGGAAGTCATGCTCGTGCCGATGTATTTCCTCATCGGCATCTGGGGCGGCGCGAACCGCCTCTACTCGGCGATCAAGTTCTTCCTCTACACCCTGGTCGGCAGCGTCGTGATGCTGCTGGGCATCCTCGCGCTCTACTTCTACAACCACAGCGTGACCGGGGTGTACACGTTCGACGTCACGCAGTTCCAGAAGCTGACGATCCCGTTCAACCTGCAGTGGTGGGTGCTTCCTCGCGTTCTTCCTGGGCTTCGCGATCAAGGTGCCGATGTTCCCGTTCCACACCTGGCTGCCGGATGCGCACACCGACGCGCCGACGGCCGGCTCGGTGATTCTGGCCGCCGTCCTCCTGAAGATGGGGACGTACGGGTTCCTGCGGTTCAGCCTGCCGATTCTGCCCGACGCCTCGCGCTACTTCGTGCCGATGATCGTCATCCTCTCGATCATCGGCATCGTCTACGGCGCGCTGGTGGCGCTGGCGCAGAAGGACTGGAAGCGGCTCGTCGCCTATTCGTCGGTCAGCCACATGGCGATGGTGATGCTCGGCATGTTCGCGCTCAACGCCGGTCGGCATCACCGGCAGCATCGTCCAGCAGCTCAATCACGGCATCTCGACCGGCGCGCTCTTCCTCATCGTCGGCATCGTCTACGAGCGGCGGCACACGCGCGAGATCTCCGAGTACGGCGGCCTGTCGAAGGTCATGCCGGTGTTCGCCGCGGTCTTCCTGGTGATGACGATGTCGTCGATCGGACTGCCGACGCTGAACGGCTTCATCGGCGAGCTCCTGATTCTGCAGGGCGTCGTTCGTCGCGCAGCAAGATGTGGGCGGCGTTCGCCGCCAGCGGCGTCGTGCTGGGCGCCGCCTACATGCTGTACCTCTATCAGCGGACGATGTTCGGGAAGGTCGAGAACCCGAAGAACGAGCGGCTGGTCGATCTGACCCATCGCGAGTTCGCGACCTTCGTGCCGCTGATCATCCTGGCGGTCTGGATCGGGCTGTATCCGGCGCCGTTCCTGCGCCGGCTCGAGACGTCGGTGCAGCGCATCGTCATGCGGGTCAGTCCGCAGTACGCGCAGGCGTACATCGACTGCGGCAAGCCGCTGACGACCGCGCCAGGCGCGCGACCAGCGCCGGCGGCCAGTTCCTCGGCGTCCGTGGGCCCGTGTGATGCCGACACGCGGCAATCCGGCTGTCCGTGGTGAGCCGCGTGATGCCGCCTGGCGTTTCGTCGAGCGACTTCTACTACATCCTGCCGGAGATCGTGCTCACGGCGGGTTCGCTGCTGCTCCTGATCGTGGACGTGCTGCTGCCGAAGCGGGGAGCGGCGGCCTGCTGGCGTGGGTCACGATCCTGGTGCTGGGCGCGACGGCGATGTCGCTCGCGCCGTTCGCCTCGACCCACGTGGTCGTCGCGAACGGCCTGCTGGCGGTCGATCAGTTCGCGCTGTTCTTCAAGGTCCTGTTTCTGTTCGCCGCCGCCATCACCGTGCTGATGTCGGTGCCCTATCTCGAGTCGAGGGCGCGCGGTCTCCGGGCGAGTACTACTTCCTGATCCTGTGCGCCACGCTCGGCATGATGATCATGGCCGGCGGCATCGACCTCATCACGATCTTCATCGGTCTCGAGACGATGGCCGTGTCGTTCTACATCCTGGCCGGCTTCATCAAGCCGAACCAGCGATCGAACGAGGCGGCGGTGAAGTACTTCCTGCTCGGCGCGTTTTCGCTCGGCATCCTGCTCTACGGGATGTCGCTGATGTACGGCCTGTCGGGAACGACGAATCTCGCGTCAGATGGCGCCGCTGTTCGTCGGATCAGGAGCGCGATCCGCGACTGGTCCTGGCGGTGATCCTGGTGGTGGCGGGCGTCGGGTTCAAGATCGCCGCCGTCCCGTTCCACATGTGGGCGCCCGACGTGTACGAAGGCGCGCCGACGCCGGTGACCGCGTTCCTGTCGGTGGGATCGAAGGCGGCGTCGTTCGCGATGCTGCTGCGGATCTTCCTCGAAGGGCTGCCGGTCGATGAGCGTCGACTGGCGCATGCTGTTCCAGGTGCTGGCGATCGTCACGATGACGGTCGGCAATTTCGCGGCGCTGACGCAATCGAATCTCAAGCGGATGCTGGCGTACTCGTCGATCGCCCACGCCGGGTACCTGCTGATCGGCGTCGTGGCCGGCACGCCGCGCGGCGTGACGGCGATGCTGATTTATCTGCTCGTCTACTCGTTCATGCAGCTCGGCGCGTTCGCGATCATCGTGCTGCTGCGGCGCCGGGACGTGGTCGGCGACGAGCTGAAGGACTTCAGCGGCCTGCACTTCCGCAGCCCGTTCGCGGCGTTTGCGATGCTGGTGTTCATGCTGTCGCTCGGCGGCATTCCGCCGACCGCCGGGTTCATGGGGAAGTTCTGGCTGTTCGGCGCCGCGATCGACGCCGGCTACTACTGGCTGGCGGTGATCGGCGTCCTGAACAGCGCCGTGTCGCTCTACTACTACATCCGCGTCGTCGTGTTCATGTACATCAAGAAGGAGCGCGCCGGGTCGGAGCCGGTCATGACGCCGGCGCTGGGCTTCGCGCTGGCGGTGGCCGTGGTCGCGACGCTCGTGCTGGGCGTGTATCCGCGGCTGCTGTTCGACGCGGCGGAGGCGTCGGCGCGGACGCTCGGCGTCGCGGCGATCACGACCGCGCTGCGCTGATTCCGTGCCATTGGGGTCTGATCCGGATCAGACCCCAAATGGCCTGAAAATTGCGCCGACAGCGCGGTTACGTGAAGTTTTTCACAAGGTACGCTATACTCGCCTCGACGGCTGGGCGGCTAAGGCTGCGTTGACCATGGCTCGAAGACGATCGCAAAGTCGCTGCTGGAGCGTTCGGCCAAAGCCCTGCAGGAGAATGCGCAACGGTCGGGGCCGGCGGCCGGCGCCAGCTACACGCTGATCGGCGCGATCCTGCTGCTCGGTGGCATCGGATACGCCATCGACGCGTGGCAGGGGACGTCGCCGTGGTTCCTCGCTCGGCGGCTTGTTCCTGGGGATCGTCGTCGGCATGTACGAGCTGGCGAAGACCGTCTGGCACCGATGAACCGGTCGCGGTGATGGTCGGCGACCAGCGTCGGCTCGTGGCTCGTCGCCGCGGCGCTGCTCGATGCCGAACCGGCTCGAGTGCTGCTCGGCATGGTCGGTCCGCTCGCCGTCGTCAGCCGGCTCGTGGGTGCTGATGCGAGCGCACCTATCGCGCGCGATCCGCAGCCGGCTGACGTCGCTGATGATCGCGGCGTTCGCGTTCAAGATGGTGTTCTTCGGCGCGTACGTGGCGGTGATGCTGAAGGTCGCTGGCGCTGCGCCCGGTGCCGTTCGTGGCGAGCTTCGTCGGCTATTTCATCGGGCTGTATCTGATGGAAGCGCTGTACCTGCGGCGGCTGCTTGCAGCTGATGCTGCAAGGAACACCGTCCGAACACGCCGCCGAGCCGCGACCGACGCCGCCGAGAAATTCAACGCCGGCGAGGTCATCATCGAGCACGTCTCGAACAGCGGCATCGATCATCCGCTGATCCACCTGCCGACGATCCTCGGCATCGACTTCTCCGTCACCAAGCACGTGCTGATGCTGTGGCTGGTCGCGGCCTTCGTGTTCGTCGTCGTCACCTGGGCCGTCCGCCGCTATCTGAAGCAGGACCGCGCTCGTTCCCTCGGGCTTCATGAACGGCGCTCGAGTTCGTCGTCGAATTCGTGCGCGACACCATCGTGCAGCCCAACGTCGGCAAGAAGTGGGTCAACACCTGGACGCCGCTGATCCTGACGCTCTTCGTCTTCATTCTGTGCGCGAACGCGATCGGCCTGATCCCGATCTTCGAGGTGCTGGGGCTGCTCGACCGCTGCGTGCTGCACACCGGCCGAAGATTCGTTCATCAAGCAGCGTGATGCACGGCGGCACGACGGCGACCGGCAACTTCAACGTCACCGCGGCGCTCGCGACCGATCACCTTCGGCGCGATCATCGTCGCCGGCATCGATGGCGCACGGCTTCGTGAAGCACTGGAAGAACATCGTGCCGCACGGGCTGAACCCGGCCGATCTACGTCATCCTGATTCCGATCGAGATCATCGGGCATGTTCGTCCGGCCGTTCGCGCTCACGATGCGACTTGCGGCCAACATGACCGGCGGCCACATCGCGATTCTCGCGATTCTGTCGTTCGTGTTCATCTTCGCGGAGATGTTCGGCGGCGCATGGCCGGCATCGGCGTCGGCCTGGCGGTGTCGGTGCCGCTCGCGGTCGGCATCTCGGCGCTCGAAATGATCGTCGTGCTCGTTCAGGCGTACGTCTTCACGCTTCTTTACGGCCGTGTTCATCGGCATGGCCATTCACGTTCATCACTGAGACGACTCTTCTACGAAAGGACACGGGAATGAGCAGAGCAGGTGTTTACGCAGAGCGATGGTGGCCGGCAGCGCTGGCCTTCGCGTTTGCGTCCATCGTCGAACGCACCGATCCTGCTGGCGCAGGAAGCCGCCGCCGGCGGCGGCGGCCGGCGTCGATGAGCCTGGCCTATTTCGGCGCGGCCATCGGCCTCGGCATGATCGTCATCGGCGCCGGACTCGGCATCGGCCGGTTCGCGGCCGCCGCCGCCGAAGGCATCGCCCGCCAGCCGAGCGCCGCCGCGCAGATCACCGGCGCCGTGAACCTGCCGCTGTTCCTGCTCGAAGGCGTCGCGATCATCGCCGAAGTCGGCGTGCTGCTGATCGTGCTGACGTAGCTCCGGGACGGCTTCAGCGTCGCCGAAGGTGAACGCGTCATGGATAACCCGCTTCTTCAGCCCGATCCCGGGCTGTTCATCTGGACGATCGTCACGTTCCTGGTCCTGCTGACGCTGCTGGCGAAGTTCGCCTGGGCGCCCGCTGCTGCAGGCGCTCGAGAGCCGCCAGGAGTCGATCCGCAAGTCGCTCGACGATGCCCAGCAGGCGAAGCAGGAACTGGAGCGGCTGCACGCAGGAGTCGGCGCAGATCATCCGCCAGGCGCGCGTCGAGGCCGAGGCGATCATCGCCGAGAGCCGCGGCGACGCCGAGCGGCTGCGCGAGGAGATGAGGCAGAAGGCGCGCGCCGAAGCCGACGCGATCGTCAAGAACGCCGAGCGCCAGATCCAGCTCGAAACCGGCCGCGCGCGCTGCAGCAGATCCGCCGGGAAGCCGTCGATCTGTCGGTGCAGATCGCGTCGAAGATCATTCAGCGGAACCTGACCAAGGAAGACAACGAGCGGCTGATCGACGAGGCCCTGAAGCAGGTCGAGCCGCGTCACTGACGGCTGGACGGGCAGGAAGGGCAGGATAGGCAGGAGGGGAGAACCCCTCATCTGTTCGTGCTGTCCCTCCTGCCCTTCCTGCCCGTCCACTGTCCCGCCCTTCCTGCCGGCCTACCCCCCAGTCCCGCCAGCGAAATCCCGAACAAGAACTTGGATTTTCGGCTTCCAACTATCGACCAGCGTTCAAGTTGGCCGGTTAAGCCGTTGCGGGGGTCTGGCCGCGATGCTAAAGTCTCGAACCCTGAGCCCAGTCTTGGGTTTGAAGTGCGCGGCGCATCGTGCGCGCCGGCGTGTCTTTGAGGAGGGGGAGTTCATGAAGCGTCGATGGTTCCATCTGGTCGCCGCAGTGCTGGTCGCTCCTGCTTGCGTCGACCCACGCGTTCGCGCAAGGCGGCGGCGCGAGCTCCACCGGCACGATCAACGGCAAGGTCACCGACAGCAGCGGCGGCGTGCTGCCGGGCGTCACGGTCAACGCGACCAGCCCGAGCATGATGGGCGTGCAGTCGATCAGTGACGAACACCGGAGGGGATCTACCGTTTCCCGCGCGTGCCGCCCGGCACCTACACGCGTGACGTTCGAGCTGCCCGGCTTCAGCACGCTGAAGCGCGAAGGCATCGAGATCCGCCTCGGGTTCACCGCGACGATCAACGTCGAGCTCGCCGTGGCCTCGCTGCAGGAGACGGTGACGGTCACCGGCGAATCGCCGGTCATCGACACGTCCACGACGCGCACGCAGCAGAACTTCAAGCTGGAACAGCTGCAGTCGCTGCCGAACGCGCGCGACATGTGGGCGCTGCTCGCCGTGACGCCGGGCGTGGCCGTGAACCGCATCGACGTCGGCGGCAACCGCGCCGGCACGCAGGCGGGCTACACGGCGTACGGCTTCACCGGCCAGGTCCGCGTGCTGATCGAAGGCATCAACACGACGGAAGGGACCGGCGGCGCCGGCTTCTACTTCGACTACGCGCTCGCTCGAGGAAGCGTTCCTCGGCACGACCGGCCAGACGCGCCGAGATGCCGAACCCCGGCGTGCAGAGCCAGTTCATCGCCAAGTCGGGCGGCAACAAGTTCGCAGGGCGAGTACCACCTCGACTGGTACAACAACGCGCTGCAGGGCAACGAACCTTCCCGGATTCGTACACTCGCGCCGAACGCGTTCAAGGGCACCAACGGCAGCAACGCGATTCGGCCGGGCGCCAACGAGATCCAGGGCTACTACGACCACGACATCAACGCCGGCGGTCCGATCAAGAAGGACAAGGTCTGGTGGTTCGGCACCTACCGCGCGCAGCAGAACAAGGTCGCGCAGCCGAACTTCCAGTTCGACAAGACGTTCGACACCAAGCTGTGGAACGCCGTCGGCAAGGGCACCTATCAGCTGAATCAGCAGCAACAAGTTCATCGGCTACTACCAGTGGGGCCAGAAGACCCAGCCGAACCGGCTGCCGTTCGCCACCTACACCTACAAGTCGCCCGAGCAGACGTTCAAGCAGAACTCCGGCAGCTGGGTCTACAAGGGCGAGTGGAACGGCACGCGTCAGCGACAAGCTGTATGTCGAAGGCGCGCTACGGCGACTTCGGCTACTACTTCCCGCTCGTCACCAACAGCCCCGACAACTTCTTCTGGCACGACACCGGCGCGCTCATCTCGGAAGGCGCGCACCAGGCGCAGCAGCTCGATCGCGACCGCAAGCAGTGGACCGCGGCCGCCACCTACTTCCTCGACACCGGCAAGGGCAGCCACACGCTCAAGATCGGTGGCGAGCTGCTCAAGGAGCAGTCGTGGGAAGGCTACACGTCGCGCCGCGGCGGCACGAGCAACATCGAGCAGGTCTACGCCAACGGCGTGTCGTCGCAGGTGATCTTCGGCATCCCGACGGCCCGAAGCGTCAACAGCCTGAGCGCGCACAACGACCTGCTGTCGCGTGCGGCGCTGAACGCGATCGGGCTGTTCATCAACGACACATGGGCGGTCGGACGCTCGACGATCAACCTCGGCATCCGCTACGACCGCTACAACGGATGGCTGCCCGAACAGGAACAGCTCGGCGCGACGGTCGGGCCTGTCACGGTGGCCGGCGAGGACGTTCGCCGAGAACCACCTGTACACGATGAACAACCTGTGGGCGCCGCGCCTCGGCTATGTCTTCGATCTTGACCGGCAACGGCAAGACCGTCGTCAAGGCGAACTACGGGTTCTTCTGGCACAACCCCGGCGTCGGGATCTCGCAGAACGCCAATCCGAACATCGCCAGCAAGTCGGTCACCTACACCTGGAACGATCAGGCGGTGTGCGCCGGCTGCATCGCGGGTGACAAGCGCTGGCAGCCGGGCGAACAAGTGGGCAACCCGACGGCATCGGCGCTCGGCGGCGCCATCAAGCTCAACCCGGACATCAAGGTCGCCGAACTCGCACGAGGCGAGCGTCTTCCTCGAGCGTCAGCTCAGCCAGACGATGGGCGCGCGCGTCGGCTTCGTCTACAAGACGGAAGACGATCTGATCACGACCAACTATCAGTTGGACCGGCCGATCAGCGTCTACACGCAGCCCTTCACGTTCGTCGACATCGGCGTCGACGGCGTGCGCGGGACGGCCGACGATCGCAACCTGACGCTGTTCGGCATTCCCGCGGCGGTGGCCGCGGGACTGTCGACGGATCAGTACGTGACGAACCTGCCGGAGTTCGGCCGCTACAAGACGGTCGAGGTTTCGACCAACAAGCGGTACGGCAACCGGTGGTCGGCGTCGCTGGGCTTCGGGTACACGTGGCAGCACAACTATCCCGACAACTATCCGCAGACGCCGAACAAGTACCTCGACTTCGAGGACGGCGAGCATCGCACGTCCTGGGGCTTCAAGGCGTCGGGCAGCTACGATGCGCCGTACGGCATCCGCTTCTCGCCGATCCTGCGCCACCAGTCGGGCGTGAACTTCGCGCGTGAAGGGACGATCACTGCGCCGGCCGGATCCGGCCTGGTCGTGTCCGGCGGCGGTCCGAACGCGACGCGTATTCACCTCGAGCGGGCGGATGCGAACCGCGAGGACAACATCTGGGTGTTCGACACCCGCGTCGAGAAGACGTTCAAGTTGGCGAGCATCCTGCAGTTCCGCGGGTTCGTCGATCTGTTCAACATCACGAACAGCCACGCGTCCGAGACGATCGGCCGCGCGACGGGCATCAGCTACCAGAAGCCGGTGCTGATTCTCGCCCCGAGAACCCTGCGTCTCGGCTTCCGCATGATGTGGTAATCCGATAGGTCAGGTAAGTCGGCAAGTCAAGAAGGCCGGGTGGGTCAACCACCCGGCCTTCTTTTTTGGCTCGGCCGCAATTAGGATGCTCCCGATGTTCCGCATAGTCGTGATGGCAATCGCCATCGCACACTTCGAGCCCGTGATCAGGGCGCAGGGCTACCACCACGGGGTCTTCCAAACAGGCTTCTTTCTTTGATCCGTATAATTCTGTGGGGGCTATATGTTTGAATCGGGAGCGCATCAAGGACTTTCGAGGCGGGGAAGTCATCAACCCGCAAGTAACCTACCTTCTGCGCTAGGGTAGAGGCAGCTAGAGCTTTCATCCTCTCGGTGAGAAGGTGTTTTCTTCGACCTGTTTCTACTCGTCTTCTCATAATCAAAAAATGAGGGAACACAAGGGCATTGTGGTTCCCCAGTTTTCCACGTTGCCCCTACATTCCCCTCCAGCCACTTAACGTAAAAGGAGGAAATGAGATACACTCTCTTCTATTGGTTCCATAAACGTGGCGTATATTACGGTATGAGCTATTACCTTGTCAACACCATAGGAAGAAATATTTTCCCATAGAGCGCAAAGGCTATGAAAGAAACTTTGAGTGAATATCTTGACCGCGTAATGAAACAGAAGCGACTCAAGCCTCGTGATATTGAGGAGCGAGCAGGTATCAGTAATAGCTATATCAGCAAGCTATTGAGCGGTGAGAAATCAAACGTAGGCGCTCCAACGATCGTTGCCCTGGCTCAAGCCTTGGAAGTAAGTCCGTTTGAACTATTCTCTGTTGTCGCGGGCGTAGAGTATGAGGAGCAAACGATTGACCCGTTGGTAGTGATTGAGGCATTAGAGATATTTATGAATCTTCCTCGTAATGACCAGAGATCAATACTGCAAACGATGAAGGCTTTAGCGCAGGATCGCAAGAAAAAGAAGCCGAAAGAGAAGCCAAAGGAGAAGTGAGTTATTTAGAGAAGAGTTTGGTAGCGTACTCTAAAAGCTTTCGCATCTTCTCTTCGTCTGCATTCCCTTCTTTACTCATAAGGTTCATCACCATAATCATCATATCGGCAACACTCGCATCTTTAGGAATCTCAGGGTCCTTATCGCCGTTTTTGTCTTTGCCCATTTTCTTTACCCACTCTTGGAGGTTGATTACACTTGCTGGCCTGTCCTGTATGGCTGATTCGGCATGCTCAGGGTCAGGCATGCTTAACAGCTTGCCCATACGCGCTGGCGACGGGTCTATAACAACGAATGATCTATTTGGTCCCTTTAACTCTTCCCCTGTTTCTTGCCACTCAGGATAGGCGATTATCAGGGGAGATTCAAGCACATGCCGGATTACATTGCGCGCCTCATATTTTCTGCCGACTTCGGCAAGTTCAACAGCTAACGAGTTGAGAAAATCATAATACAACCTCGGCTCTGCATATTTGATTATAGGGATAAGTTTCTCTAAATCATTGAGCGCGAGTTTATGGAATCCTTCAACAGATTTCGCAATAGCAAGATTCAGTGATATTGCGATGTATTGAGATATATCAGGGCGGACCTTTAATGCCTCATTGTAGAAGTAAAGCGCGGCATCCGTGTTTTGTTTATAAAACCCAAATAAGCCACGCGATAAGAGTGCTTGCGCCTTATACGTCAGTGTTTGGTCAATGATCGCTTCTAGTTCTTTTATAGGGTACTTCAAGGCTAGGGATTGAACCAATATAAGATAGTATTGGCCGATTAACCGATACTCTTTTATTGGTATGTTCATTAATATGCCTGCTAGCTCTCTTACTGTCTCAGCTTGGCGAAAAGCATGAGCGGTCTTTATCTCGCCGATTATGCGCTTCCCTAAATCCGTGTAAGATTCAATACCACTCAGTAGGGCTTGATAGAATCTTGGCACGGAGGAAACGATGAAAAGACTCGTATCTGTTTGCTTGCTCATGCTGTGTCTGTCCTTACCTGCTTTCAGCGGGCATCACTTACAAGGTGGCTTTGGTTATTGCGACTGCGACCCTGTAGGGAACTATTGCCCATGCTGTGGCGGTAGCTCTCTCGCCGTTGCGAACGAACAGGAGTATAACTCAGTAAACCAGCCCGTTTCGGATGGTGCAGACCTCGGCGTTATCCGGCTGGCATTTCTGATGTGGCTCAAAGTTAGAGCCTAAAAAAGAGGAGCTGGGTTAAATCTTGGACTTCTTGCCGCTCTCGCGGCGGCTCAATAGTTGTCTGCGCGATTGTACTAGAAATCACAATAGATGCAAGCGCAAAAAAAGAGCGGGCCGGATATTCGCCAAAGAATAATCTGCCTGCTCACTTAGGCTTTTAATTTAGATGGTCAAGATATACACCTATACTAAGCGCAGTTCAAGGATGCTTTTAGCATTTCCCTGCCTTGCACTTACACAGCCTTTCGGTCAATAGCCCCATATACTCAACCCTGATAACACCTTCATCTTTGCATTTAGGACAGTTCATGATAAATAGGGTGCGGGATCGGTTTTTGTGGCTATTGACCGATCCCGCAGTTAGTGAATTTATTCTCCACACTTGCGGAGCGGTGGAATAGTAATATGGCTTCCCGAAAGAAGTCAATTACTTTCTAGCCTTCCGCACATTAGGGAGGCTATGGAAAAACTGCGCAAGTACCTCAAACAGACAATGAAGGAGCGGAACTTAACGAAAGCTCAAATAGAGAGGCAGAGTAGAGGAGCTATCACAGACTCCTATCTTGCCGATATTTTATCTGGCAAGACCAAACATATAAGCGTGGAGAAGCTTGAGGCTCTGGCTTTAGGCTTACAGATGGACAGCGTAGAGCTTTTTAAGATAGTGACAGGCCACATCCCGACTGATGACACCTCGCAGGACTTGGCAGCAATTTTCAGGATCGTACTGGATATGAACCCCAAGGAGCGTAAGGCTCTATTAGCCCAGCTTCGGAAGAGATAGGGACGTAGATAAAATATTGTTCGCCTTCGTAAGTAATCTATGACATTCACCCCAAAGGAGGAATAACTTGTGGACGAACCAAGACCCGGAGGGCTACCGACAGACGCAACTCCAGAGGCTTTAGT
This sequence comes from uncultured Acidobacteriota bacterium, assembly GCA_963731545.1. Classification (GTDB taxonomy): domain Bacteria; phylum Acidobacteriota; class Vicinamibacteria; order Vicinamibacterales; family CAVVIG01; genus CAVSWN01. Next base: position 172,389 of record CAVSWN010000007.1, read on the forward strand.
AAACCAGGCCATACGCTTACTGCACGATGCGAAAGCCAAACTACAGCCAAAAGAAAGTCAAACAGCAGTGCAGCAGTTTATACAGTTTATAAGACACTTCCGTGATAACCCCCATGAAAAACACCCTGAAAATGTTGGGGTTTATGCTACTCATAGCATTTGTGGTTATTGTGGTTATTCTTGGATCGCGCAAAGAACAAGAAAGAGAGAGGTTACGAATGGAGAGCTTGTCATATGTTGCCCAAACTCAAGCGTTGGACAATGTGAAAGTGAGCTTAAATAGCCTTTTGGAGTTCGTTCAAGCGCAGAAGGATAAATTGCAGCAGTCGGAAGATATTGTAAACAACCTACAAGCCGAGCAAGAAAAACTAAAGCCTGTCGTTGAAACCAACCGAGAAGTGGTTGACGCCATTCTCGACTTGCAAACTCAGAAGGCGAGAAGCGATGTTTGGCAAGACCGAGGTATTGGGTTTGTTAGTGGAATTGTAGCTAGCATCATCGCGTCATTTTTGTATGGCCTATCACGTTACTTATTTTCTCGGAAACGGGCCGAAACACCCCCTGCTTAGTTTATCCCCAACCACCCATTGTGTTCGTTCGCCTGTTTGCTATCCTGAATGTATGTCAAAACTCACCAAAACATTTGAATCTTTTGTGCGCGTTTTTTCTACTTCCAAGCAGCCGCGCCCCTGCTCATAAATCAATACTCACTCGGCAACAAAATCGTTGTAGCACTTCGATCTGACTCAGTGATGATCCATATCTTTGTTCCATCGCTCAGATGATAAGCTGAGAAGATTCTCAAATCTTTGTCCACTGAGAATTCGTTTTCCTGTTTATCCTCGTCTGACAAATTCCCCCAATCGCCCACCTGATGCCTGCTAAGAAATTGCGCCGCGTCTTGTCCGGCATCGCTCAGAGCTTCTAAGGCTCCAGGTGTGGCGTAGGTGTGACCGAGCGGGAATCGTTGCTGTGTTGCTCATGCTGTGATCCTTTCTGCGCGTTGTTTTGCCAGCCGCGCGCCCCTGGCGTTGCTCTTAAACCAAAGATTGATAGCGGGGCCTGTAACCATCGCGCCTTCCCTCGCGGCAATCCATGCATTGCCTTAAACTGCTCGACCTTTCGCACGTCATGCAGTAGCCGTCATGCTCTTGTACTTCGGCGGGCTTACTTGTGCGGGCTATCTCTCTCAATACCGCATAGGCTTGCTCTGTTGTGACGGCTTCGAGTGCGCAACCGTTAATGGCCGTTGAAACCGCCTCGGCATTTTCGAGTGAGCGGCCATCCCATTCGACGTTCGTTTTGATTTGCGCGAGCAGTGACGCGCTGGCTTTCTGCTCTGTCTTTGCTGTTGCTGTGATCATGTTCTTATCTCCATCGAGTGAAGCGGGCCGCGAGAGTGCGGCCCTTGCTCCGGTCAGTGCGCGTAGTTCATAAGGTAATAAGCGCGGTCAAAGTCATAGGCAGGATGGTTGCGGACATTCAGCAGATTGAACGCCCATGCGCGTGTTACTGCGCTCATCTTCCCCATTCTCTGAAATCACCTTTAGAGCTATGGTGCGCCCGGTGGCATCGCTTGTGAGTAGGAGCGGTATGTGTACCGCCCCTGCTCTTGTAGATGGGATGATGATGCTCGATTTCATCCTGCGCTGTGATCGGCTGAGAGCATAGGAAGCACTTCATATTTCTATGCCCCCCAATCTTGTTGATCTCTCACATCGGAAGTGCGGGCAGGTGCTATGCTCGCAAGCTTTCTTGACCATCACGCCGTTGAACTCTTGCGCGCCGGTCCAGGCTGCCTCTTCAATATCGCTTGACCATTCCGAGTAACCCTCGAAATCATCCTGCGCCATCAGGCTCATTACTTCGTCATACTCGGTCTCGCTCACTTGATTAAGTTCTTCGGAATAGATTTCTGTATCGAATTTCTGTATGCTTGTCATTGAGTTGACCTTTCTCCCGTGTTACAGCACGGGCGGCAATTCAAGGCTCAGGTGCTTCCAACACTTGAGCCTTTACTGTTCTTAGCCTTTCATTTGATTGCGTTCTGTTGTCGGGTTTCTTCAACCCCGCTTATTCATCTACTCAGCACGGCAAAAAACGCTTACCAGACCCTTTCAACTTTCGGCTTCCGTTTCAAACAACCAATCAATGATGAGATTATAAAGGGGGCGTTATGAATTGTCAAGTAAAATCGTACTGAGGGCGTTATGAATTATATTGATTTATTCATACTGGGGGCGTTATACTTGGCACTTGAAAGATGTTGGCGCGGTTGATAGGCTTCCGTGCTATGAAGAAGAAGGAACCAAAGATGCTTACAGTCAAAGAGGTAGCGGAAAGGGTTGGCGCGGCGGCTATCAGCGTTAGAATCTGGGCAAGTCGTGGCCGCTTCCCCGGCGCAGAGGAAAGAAGCAACCCCATTTGGTGATTTCTGGCTTATACCCGAAACGGCGCTGGAGGGCTTCGAGTTGGGTAAGCCAGGCCCTAAGCCCGGTAGTAAGAAAAAGGGCAAACGCAAAGGACGAGCATGATCACAGGATTGCCGCCACTCGTCACACCAATAGAGCAGAGCATTCGCTGTGTCTGCGGCCTGCGCTATTTGGTTTTCACGGGCGGCAGTGACTTTGACCAGGTGGGCATGTGAAGCCGCAAAGGATCGCGCTCAAGCGATGGGCGCTCAGTTTATTGATGCTCGGATCGTTCCATTTACTCAGTGTCACTGTGGGGCCTTGCTTGATTTCACCACAATGGATTCGGGCGAGTTCGTGATGTGAAGTTCGGAAAAGTAAACTGAAAAAGCCTTGATCCGATCAAAGGAAACGCTGTCCTATTAAGTCGAAGTATCATATCCAATCGCTGCACCTGTCTTATTGAACCGTCTTTCCTTCTGTGATATACATCGCGCGGCCCCGCTGATGCGAGGCGTTGGGCAAAAGGTAAACCGGATCAATGTTTTTAGCCGAAGGGATGAGAAAGCATGAGAACAGGAGTCACGAGATGAGAAATATCTTAGCCATAACACTTACTACTCTTATCGTTGGCAGTTTGGTCCCCATTTATGCCGTCAAGGGACATATCGGAAACAACCAAGCAAAGGACTCCATAACACACCAGCGGATTGGTGAGAAAGTAGTTGCTGTTATTCAAAGGAAAAGAACGGAGTCTCTCAAAGGCTATGTGCTGGTCATCTGCAAAGCATCAACCTGGAAGGACCTGGAGAAGGACTCTGATCTTGGCCCGTTTCTAAAACATAAGACCGCCGCGAGTAATCTTGATGCTATTGTGGTGATGCCACCACATCCAAAGGAAGGAAGTACGTACTGCATCTATCTTCAAGAAGACCGGCCAATCGGTTTCGTTGAAATAAAGACTGCTCAAGGGGAAGAGATAACAGAAAAAAATGTTGCTAAGGGCTATATCTCAGTTACTGAAGAGTCCGGTCACGTCATAGAAGGCCAAGTTCGTTTTGAGGAAGTAGTTGTGTATTCCGACGACAATAAGCCGATTCCAACATTGAGAGTTATAAGTGAAGGCAAGAACCAGCAGGAAGACTACAGCAGTGGAGCTATCAAGACCAAATACGGATTCTTGCTTGTATGGAACGTCCCGAAGAACCATTACACCCTGGAAATCAGGGGTAAGGATGTGCGCCAAATATCGACTGAGCGTATACAGTTCAGGGTCAACGGGATGTTCCTTCAAATCTTGACCGCGCCTACGAAGGACTTCATCGCTGACGCGAAGAGGCAAAAGCTGGATGACAGGGTGGTTCTTGAAGCCCATAGAGATTGGGAAGTGAAGTTCATGGAAGGCGAATACAAGGAGAAGCTAAAAGTAGAATCGTCATGGCAAAGGCTAAGAAACGGGAAGGAAGCCTTGGTGTGGCAAATCAATGTCCCTGAGAGCGCCCGCAGCAATGTGAAAAAACAGATTTCTCTGACGTTGATAAAAGGTGAGTATGTGCTGATGCTAGGCGGAGTGGTGACAGAAACGATTGAGGAAAGTAAGTCGCGGCAACTGCTTGTAGATACTATTGAAACATTAAAGACAAGTGATAAACCGATAGATTTACGAAAGTTGCAAGAAATGATCCGTAAAGACGCATCAAATGGAAGCGGGACTTAACAATCGCATCAACCGGAGCGCGCGCAGCGGATTTCGTATGGTTCCTACCAGTGCCGTTTGCGCGCCTCACCTTTACAGATAACCCATACCATAATCCTACCCGCCGCGAGCCGCTTTGCCGCCTTCCTGCAACGATCTGCTGCTTGTTCAACAGTGGAATGTGTTGGCAGAATTATGAATCATTGTTCGACCTGTGATATTGATAAGGAAGGGATGAACTAGACTAGATGAGTTTTTCTTTACCTTTCATAATTATTGTCGGGCTGGGCCTGCTGCTTTTTATTGCACTTCTCATGGGCTTTTATCTCAAGAAGAACAGGCGTGATTTGGAGAAGCTGAAAGCTGAGTTGCGCGAAGATGAACGCAAGGAAGAAAGTTGACAATGTGGACACCAAAAGAGAGCGGACTTGAATGTTCAAGTTTATTCAAGCGAGCGCCCCGCTTTGGCAGACACGCTCATCGCAAAATCCTATCCGCCGCTGCGCCGTTCTTGCTCGCCGTTTTGGATTTTTTGGATTCTTCCAACATCGCCCTGACGACGCCAAGTTGTGCCAGCAAGCCGAGGCCGCGGTTGGAAAACCCAAAAGCTAGCGCCTGGGCCTCGCCAAGATCGCGCTTTGCCATTTCATTAAAGATGGGGCCGATGATCTCTGTGAGTTCAAGGACCTCCTCGGGTTTAAGCATATGCGTCGGCATTCTGATCCAGGTCTCAAGCTCGCCTGCGTTGTCGGATTCCCACGAAAAAGGGCGGACATCTGCCGTTTTGTTAAGCACGAAGATGGCCCAGCTCAAGGCCGTGAAGCTGAGCCCCTGATCAATCGGCAGAATCGAGTTTGCCAGAATGAGATAGCTCTTGCCCACCTTTTGCGTCGGCTTATCGCGCTGGAGTTGCGACAGCGCAGCGTCGTAGAGTTCCTTGACCAACTGCTTGTCCTGGCTAGCCCGCGTCATGTTTCGAGCTATTGAATCGATTACCAGGCTTCGCCCGAGCGGATCGATTATTCTAAACGCGTATGTCCTGGCTTGCGTCCAGTCTGCTTCGATCACGGCCTTCCTGACTAAAGGGCCATACACGGTAGTACTGGTCTGTCGGCGGATCTCCTCGTCTTCGATTCTCGCCATAAGCTCTTCAGCGAGCGCGACGTTTGACTTCATGGCCGCATCGGTCGCCAGCCGCTTGTATTCGCTATCGCGAGCTTTTGCATGTCTCGTATTTTTCATGCGCGCCGCGGCCTCAGCAATCTCCTTGGTTTCACCTTCGCCGGCGGTCGTTCTTGTCATATCGATATATTCGACGCGACCGCTGCCCGGCAGCGGTAGGGTGCGAGCGGCGAGCAGAGCTTCGAACTCGGATGAGATCTGTTCAAACTCGGCTCGCCACCGAGGGTAGCTTCTCGACACCTGACTTCCGAGCCGAGCTGCCCGTATAAGGTCTTCATATTTGTTGGCCTCCAGGTCAGGGCGCATGTCCCGCCTTAGCCGTATGGTCAGCGACTCGAAGAAGTGCTCTCGAAGTTGAGGTGAGCCTTCACCTTTATAAAAGACAAACCGCTGAAAATTCAGCAGGAATAATGGTGAAACTGAACTCTCGCGCAGTCGGCTTAGATGAATCATCGCCTGTTCTTCCGCGAGTTTCCTGTCGCGCTGGGCAAGTCGAATGAGAAAGTCAGGTATAGCCGCGACGCCGAAGGCCAAACTTTCTCGCGCAAGCTTCGCAGCAAGCGCCGGATCGTAGTCGAGTTGTTCATAGGCGGCGACCAGAACAGCTCGCGCCTCCTCGGTCCAATCGCCAACCACAGCCGCGCGGGCCTTGTCGTCGGTGGCGTTCTTATCTGTGAGTTCCTTTATAAGCTCAGGGTTTATCCTCGCAACTTTACGCAAAACCGCCGCCTTCAATCTCTCTCTCTCAACGGCTGGAGGGTCCTGAGCCTGAGGATCACTTTTCGTCTCCTGCAATCGGCGCAGGCTGTCGAAGGCTGCTTCTGAGCACAAATAGAGCCCGCTCCCTATCAAGTTCCCATAACAGGGTCGATCCTTCGACCTGCACCAGAACGTTATACTCAACCGATGCCAAGCGATAGGCGGAGGCTAAAATGGTTTCGACGGTCAAGCGCACCGTCTGCTCTTTCTCCTGAGCAGACATGGTCGCTTTCCTGCCAGATTCTTCTGTGGGCGATTCAGGCCTGGTGAGCTTTTTGTTGCTCGACTTGGGGTCTTTGGCCTTCGCTTTTGCCTTGTCAGTTTTTTGAGGTGTTTGAGTGTCGCTTGCGGAACTTGCTGGTACGGGTGGCTGGGGCCGATTGATTGTCTGAGTGCGGCACAGGATTTCCGCTTGAGGGCCAAGCATCAGCGAGAAGATCAAGAGCATCAGGCCTGATGCAGAAGGCGAACGCGTAGACCTATCCCGGTATCGCATATCTCTACCCTCCTGTTGAAGCCATTTTGTCGGTCCCATAGCCCACCCGGTTGATCGGCGCTTTTCTGTCCTGAGCGTAATGATGAAGTTCTGCTCTCCGGGCCATAGTACCTAACGGGATTGAATCAGGTCCAAACCAACTCCGGAAATACTATGACCCGGGACATTTGCCAAGTTTCATTCCATCATTCTCGCATCGCAGCAAGACGACGCGCTACAATTACCCGGGTCGTTTTCCCAACAACACCGGACACAACAGCCATTGACATCCTCTATATTAGTCCCGCTATCCGGGCACTGCCATTGCCAGTGCTCACAACTTTGTTTCCAACACCACTGACGTCTCGCCAGGGTCCTGGAAAAAGCCTACCAGTTTAACGGGACGCGATGGAGCGGTTGTACTCGTCGGCGACATCAACCTTCGATAAGCTTCAGTGCCCACGGCTGGCACGCACCCTTTGTTAAGACCCGCTTTCGCAGAATCCTTCGACCTTTACCGCGTCAGCCTTGAGCGGCTTCGTCGGTGCCGTCCTTGCTTGTGGTGTCACTGAGATGCTTACCAATAGGAACACCGCAGGGATTACTGCTAGCGCCAGGCTTCGTGATTTTAGTAGAACTTGCTTTCCGAGCAAGCCCCCTGGTTTTGTGGTCTTTCTCATGGCAATCCTCCTCATCTTTCGAAGTCACCCCTTGATATAGAGAAAAGCAACTTTATGGAAGAAGACAGAGAAAGTAAATAATATTACAAAACCCCAAGTCTATTATATGAGATGAATATTACAAGTCAAGCAAAATCGAAGATTAGTCATTCAGCCTTTGATGCGGTTAGCGGCGACAAAAGGCGTAGGAGTTTCGAGAGCTTGGGACGTAAAGTCAGGCGGAGAATCCCGAGCCAGGCCATCGGAAATACCTACCTGCCGAAAGCTGCTTTGCCGCCTTCCTGCAATCGAGCGCGCAGCAGAAGAAGAAGATTATCAATCCTTTTTATCCATGCTAGAATATCGCATAAATACTTCTTATAGGTGTTTATGCCATGAAAGAAGAGTCAGAAGTCTCTCAGAACCAGACAAAGGGGCGCGGCAGTAATCCGCGAAGCCTTCAAAACCTGAAACCCTTTCAGAAGGGCGCGAGTGGTAATCCTGGCGGCTTGCCAAGAGGTACGCCCAAAGTCAGCATCGCCTTAATGAAGCTCCTCCGGCTGAATCCGAATGAGGAATTCACGCCAATGAGTCGCGCTGAGTCAATAGCATTAGCCTTATATGAACGCGCCAGTACGGGCGACGTTGGCGCGATTAGAGAGTTGGCGGATCGCACGGAGGGCAAATCACCCGCAACACTCAACCTCAACGCTGGCGAAAAGGCTGCTCAGTATAGGGAGCTGGCCGAAAGGCTGGCGGCTCAGTACAACAAGCCGCTTGAGCAAGTAGTCAGCGATATAATCGAGAGCAGGCCAGAAACTGCCGCTTACTTTGAAGGGGATCAGAAGATGATCGCCGAGGGGTTGGCGCTGATCGACAAGGCGATGCGGCATCGCCGAAGCGGACCCTATCAGATCCAGGCGGCGATCGCGGCATTGCATGCCCGCGCCGAAAAACCTGAAGACACCGACTGGACCCAGATCGACCTGCTGTACGGCGCGCTGGAGGTGATGCAGCCGTCGCCGGTGGTGACACTCAACCGCGCGGTGGCGGTGTCCAAGGTGCGCGGCGCCGAAGCGGCATTGGAGATGATCGAGCCGCTGGCGTCGCGGCTGTCGAATTATTTTCATTTCTTCGGCGTGCGCGGCGCGTTCCTGATGCAGCTCGGCCGCAACGAGGAAGCCCGCGTCGCCTTCGACCGCGCCATCGCGCTCGCCAATACCTCGGCGGAAGCCGCCCACATCCGCATGCATATCGACCGCCTGAAACGCGACAGCGCGCGTGACGAAGGCGGGAAGTAGGAACTCTCCCCACTCCCGTCGTCCCAGCGGAGCTCGCAGGGCGAAGCGCCGGATGAGGGGTCTCTATCCGCAAGCCAGCCCGTTGAACCAACCCGTCACCGTCCGAATGCGGAACGATAAGCCGCGAGCGACTCGGTCGTCTGCTCCCACAAGGGACGACGGGACGAGTATCCCGCCGCAAACAATTTCCCTCGCCCCTGTCGGTCCGCGCCCCCTTCGTTCGTCCTTGGATCATGCATCAAAATCCATCGAAGGAGACGCGCGATGAACATTCAAACAGCAAAGCATCCGACGAAGCCGGCATCCGTAGTCTGATCGACCAGCATGTCAAGGCGGTGTACGCAAAAGACGCTGCGCAGTGATTGCGTGTTTCACGCCGGACTATGTTGCGTTCAAGTTGGAGCTGCCGCTGGTCTCACGCATGACCGGCGTAAAGCAATACGATGCCTGGTTTGCGACCTGGGAGGGTCCGATCAGTACCGAAATCCGCGATCTCGACATGGCCGTCAGCGGCGATATCGGCGTCAGCCGCAGCCTCAACAGGATCAGCGGCCGCATATCGGGTGGTGATGACGTCGAAGTCTGGTATCGCCAGACCCTGAGCTTCCGCAAGGTCGATGGCGCCTGGAAGATCGCGCACGTGCACAGCTCGGTGCCGTTCTACATGGACGGCAGTTTTCTCGCCGCCACCGACCTGAAGCCATAAATTCCACACCACGATCGATCACTTAGGGGAAAGCCATGTCCACGCTTGCCGAGACCGCACCCGCCCCAACACCGATGCGCCTGCTGGGCCGGGTTCTCAGCGGCCTCGTCATCGTGTTCATGCTGTTCGAGGCGCCATCAAGCTGGTGCCGTGGCCGGTGGTCATGCAGACCATGGAGAAAATGGGCTATGGTTCGAGCGAAAGTTTCGCGCGAACCCTCGGGGTCATCACCATCGCCTGCACCGTGCTCTATTCGATCCCCCCGACCTCGATCCTGGGTGCGATCCTGCTGACCGGCTATCTCGGCGGCGCGATGGCATCGCATGCCGGATCGGCAGCCCGCTCTTTACCCACATCCTGTTTGGGCTCTATCTCGGGCCTGATGCTGTGGGGCGGGTTGTGGCTGCGTGATCGCGGCTTGCGCGATCTGATGCCGTGGCGGCGTTGATTTTCCGCGCTGACAATTGAAGACAGAACAGGGCGACAGGAGAGTGTGCCGTGTTAGATGCCATAGCCATTATCGCGGTCGTGCTGGCGATCGCGATTGCGGTCGTGCTGATTCTCGCTGCGACCAAGCCGAATATTTCCGTGTCCAGCGCGCGCCGCGGTCAACGCACCGCCGGAAAAGATTTTGCCCTGATCAACGACTTCCGTCAGTGGGGGGGCTGGTCGCCGTACGAGCACAAGGATCCCGCGATGAAGCGCACCTTTAGCGGGCCGAAAGTGGCAGGGCGCGGTCTATGCATGGAAGGGCGACAAGAATGTCGGTACCGGGCGAATGGAAATACTCGAGGCCTCGCGCCTTCGAAAATCGTGATCAAGCTCGATTTCTATACGCCGTTCGAAGCGCACAACATGGCCGAGTTCACAATGCTGCCGCAGGACGATGCCACCAACGTCACCTGGCGCATGCATGGACCGGCGCCGTTCATGGCCAGGATCATGCACGTGTTCATCAATATCGATAAAATGGTAGGCAAGGATTTCGAGGCCGGTCTCGCCAATTTGAAACAGCTGACGGAAAAGTAGACCGCCGTTCAGGCGTCATTCTTCCAAGGAGCATACGATGCAGGTCAATCCCTATCTGTTCTTCAACGGCAATTGCGAAGCTGCATTGAAGTTCTATCAGAAGGTGCTCGGCGCCAAGATCGAGGCGATGCTTCGCTATGATACAGGGCCGGCCGACATGCCTGTTTCGCCGAAATGGAAGGATAAGATCCTGCACGCCGCATGTTGATCGATGGCGAGGTGATCATGGCGTCCGATGCGTCTCCCGGCGATTTCCACCAGCCGCAGGGATTTGCGGTGGCGCTGCAGGTCGACGATTCCGTCGATGCCGAGCGCCGGTTCAAGGCGCTGGCCGAAGGCGGTGCCGTGAAGATGCCGTTCGGCAAGACTTTCTTCTCCGGGGCTTCGGCATGTGCGTCGACCAGTTCGGCACGCCCTGGATGGTGAACTGTCCGATGGAGGATTAGTTTTCGTCGGTCAAAGTGCCGTCATTTGTCCCGCCGGAGACGCCGGCCTCGTCAAAGGTCGCCATGCCGGCGTGCAGGCGACGGCCGCGCGCAGCAGCAGGATGGCGACGGCGGCGCCGGAGGCCTCGCCCAGGCGCATGTCGAGATCGAGCAGCGGCTTCAAGGCCGAGTCGTCGAGCAGGCGCGCATGACCGGCTTCGGCCGAGACATGCCCCGCGCCGCAATGATCGAGTGACGCCGGCATGAGCCGCGTCAGCGGCGACGCACGGCCGCGGTCGCGACGAAGCCGTCGAGCAGCACGGGAATGCGATGGTGCGCGCCGCGAGCATCGCGCCGGCGATCGCGGCGAGCTCGCGGCCGCCCAGCGGCGCGGCCACTTGAGCGGATCGCCGAGCATGCCGCGTGACGGCCGAGCGCGGCCTCGATCGTCGCGCGCTTGCGCGCGAGCCCGGCATCGTCGACGCCGGTGCCGCGGCCGACCCAGCGCCTGGCGCCGCCGCCGAGCAGCGCCGCGCACAGCATCGCCGCCGTCGTGGTGTTGCCGATGCCCATCTCGCCGACGCAAGGAGATCGCATTCCGGCGGCACCGGCGCGGTAGCCGGTCTCGACGGCGGCAAGAAACTCTTCGTCGTCCATCGCCGGCTGCGACGGTGAAATCGGCGGTCGGGCGGTCGAGCTCGAGCGGCACGACCCGAGATCGGCGCCGGCCAGCGCGGCGATCTGGTTGATCGCCGCGCCGCCGCGCGGCAAAATTCGCCACCATCTGCGCCGTGACCGCCGGCGGATAGGCCGAGACGCCGCGCGCGGCGACGCCGTGATTGCCGGCGAAGACCGCGACGTGACGCGCTCGAGTCGCGGCAGTTCGCGGCCTGCCAGCGCGCCAGCCATACCGCGAGCTCTTCGAGCCGGCCGAGGCTGCCCGGCGGCTTGGTCAGCGCCTGCTGGCGCAGCGTTGCGGCCGCGGCCGCGCGCGCATCGCCATCGGGCAGGTCGCGACAGAATGCGCGGATATCGTCTAGATGTCGAACTGCATGCGATTCCCTTTGTCGGCGAACCGACGATTCTCTTGAATTCTCTATCATGAACGAATGGCTCGACGATCTCCGAACCGCGATCGCCTTCGGCCCGGCTGCCGATGCCGCGCCTGCCATGGCGCGATGCCGCGAGATTTCGCGCGGGCGCACCGGGTGTTTCCGATCGTGGGCGCGGTGCTCGGCGCTGTGGTCGGGCTCGTCTGTCTCGGCTGCGCGCGATCGGGGTGCCGGATCTGGTCGCCGCGGCGCTGGCGCTCGGGCGCTGGCGCGATCCTGACCGGCGCGCTGCACGAGGACGGCCTCGCCGACGTCGCCGACGGTTTCGGCGGCGGCCGCGACGAGGAAGCCAAGCTCGAGATCATGCGCGACAGCCGGCTCGGCACCTACGGCGCGCTGATCCTGCTGGTGAGTTTTGTCGCAAGGCGTTGCTGCGCTGGCGGCGATTCCGATGGCCGTTGTGGTGCCGGGCCTGATCGCTGCCCACGCGCTGGCGCGCGGCGTGTTGCCGGCGATGTCGATGAACCTGCCTTACGCGCGCGACGGAGGGCTGGCGCGCAACGCCGGCCAGCCCGATAGCGGCGATCGCGGCGACCGCCGCCGGGATGGCATTGCTGATCGCGCTGCTGGTGCTGTCATGGGTGAATGCGTTCTGGGCCGCGCTGTGTGGCGGTCTGCGAGCGCGGCCGGCATGGCGTGGCTCGCCAGACGGCAGATCGGCGGCCAGACCGGCGACGTGCTGGGCGGCGCCGAGCAGGTGGCCGAGACCGCGATCCTGCGTGCTGCTCGCAGCACGGCTGGGCTAGGTCGCCATGGGCGCCGAAACACATCTCTGGCTGATCCGGCACGCGCCGGTCGATGGCCCGCGCGGCGTCATCCATGGGCCCGATGCGCCGGCCGATCTCAGCGACGCCGCCGGCTTCGCCGCATTGAAGGCGAAGCTGCCGGCGAATGCCTTCGCGGTTTGCAGCCCGGCGCGCCGCACCCGCGAGACCGCGCGTGGCGCTCGGGCTCGATCCGGTCGAAGAAGACGCCTTCCGCGAGCAGGATTTTGGCGCATGGACCGGACGGCGCCACGACGATCTGGTCGCCGAGCTTGGCGACGCTTACCGGGAATTCTGGCAATCGCCGGCCAGCAACGCGCCGCCCGGCGGCGAAAGTTTTGTCGACCAGATTGTTCGCGCGAGGGCGGGGCTGGCGCGATTGCCCGCGGGCGACGCCGTCCTCGTGGTGCATTCCGGCACCATCCGCGCCGTGCTCGCCATCGCGCTCGACCTCGCACCGGACGCCGCGCTGCGTTTTGTCATCGATCCGCTCTCGCTGACGCGGATCGATCGCCTCGACAGCGGCTGGCGCGTGGTCGCGGTCAACCGGCGCTGATAAACATCCGTTGCTTCGCTGGCCGCGCAGCGTAGGCAGGCCGATGCCGGCGGCGTCGAAGCCGCCGTCGACCGCGAGGATCTGGCCGGTGATGTAGCTGGCGCGCTCGCTGCACAGGAAGAACACCGCCTCCGCCAGTTCCTCTTCGAGGCCGTAGCGGTTGAGCGGATGGCGTCGTGATAGTCGGCGCGGATTTCCGGGGTGTGGACCTGCTTGGCCATCGCGGTATCGACCGGGCCCGGCGCGACGCCGTTGACGCGAATGCCGAGCGAGGCCAGTTCGACCGCGAGCTGCTTGGTCAGGTGCGCGAGCCCGGCCTTGCTGGTGCCGTAGGCCGAGCGCAGCGTCGAGGCCCGCACCGCCGAAATCGAGGTGATGTTGACCACCGCGCCGCCGCCGAATTCGCGCATCAGCGGCACCGCCGCCTTGGTGCAGATGAACGGCCCGGTCAGGTTGACGGCCAGCACCCGCTTCCAGTCCTCATCCGACGTCTCCAGCAGCGGCCGAACACCGCGATGCCGGCATTGTTGACCAGCGCATCGAGCCGGCCGAAGCGCGTGGCGACCTGCGCGATCGCGTCCGCCACCGCGCCGGCGTCGGAGACGTC
>CAVSWN010000008.1:0-160628 GCA_963731545.1 uncultured Acidobacteriota bacterium
TGACCGCAAGGCCTTTGACCTTGAGCAGCGAGCGGACCGCGAAGCGCAGATCGGTGAGAAAGCTCATCCGGATAATTTACTACCGGACAGCCTATGTTGGCGCCACAGCCAGCGGCAGCCTGACCTCCACCCGCGTCCCATCTCCGGGCACACTTTACGATCTCCAGCGATCCGCCGTGCGCGGCTGCGATCTGACGGGCGATCGGCAATCCGAGTCCGGTGCCTTCGGTCTTGGTGGAGAAGAACGGCTCGAGCACGTGCTGGAGATCACCGGGGAGATTCCAGGACCACTGTCAGTCACGACGATCCGCACGTCGGAGCCGTCGATCGCGACCGTAAGCCGTCATGAGGATCGCGTCGATCCCCGGCGCGCGCTGGTGCAGCACTTTGAGGAAGGCTACGCCGTCCATGTCGGGCATGCGAATGTCCGACAACACGACGTCGGGCGCCGCGACGTCCAGCATCGCGAGCGCCCGATGCAGGCCCTTCGGCCACGCGTACCTCCGTCGTCCCGTTGTCCGCGAGCGCCTCAGAGAGCGAGGTGCGGATGGTCGGGTCGTCGTCGACGATCAGCGGGCGGCGCGGCATCGCGGCAAAATCACAGTCACTGTTTCACGGTCGCTTGAAGAGCCGGGCCGAAGTCGACCTCGAAGATCTTCATCGTGTGCACACCATCGGACGTGTACGCGAGCAGTGTGCCGTCGGGAGAGGGCGCCAGAAGACCACCGGTCCCACGCGGAATGACGCCGACCGGACGCGTGGGGCTGCCATCGAGCGGCACGAGGAACAGCTTCCACAACGCGTCGCCAGCGGCCTTGCCGACGTTGATGATGTGCTTCCCGTCCGGATGGGGCACCCCGTGATGTCCATTGAAGGGAAGCCGCAACGTGCGCGTGGAATCGTCGACGGTCGACACAATCTGCGAGGGCTCACGCGTTGCGGCTGGCCGGTGGCCACGCCGGTCTGTGGATCGATCGGCATCGTCCACAGGAAACTTCCCGTGCGATCTTCGGCGGATCGGATGAAGGCCAGCCGATCGCCTAACGCCAACACCAGTCAGGAGCAGTTCGTCCCGACATCGTCCGCCGTTTGGCGGCGATGTCGTAGGCAAAGGTGTGTCTTCGGCTCGCGGTCGATTCGGGGTTGCGCTGTCCGAGAGAGCGGTGTAGATCAGCGCGCGGCCACTCGGAAGGCGGACGAATCCGCTTACGGCGCCTTCAATCGTCGCGAGCTCAAGAACCTTCGCCTGAGGAATCTGCGACCGTGGCGCCTGCGTTTGTCCGGCGATCGACGTCGAGAGCACTGCGACGGCCAGCAGTCGGTACCACGTGATGCGCTGCATGGATGCCTCCAGAAGATACTCGGGATTGGGTCGCGTTTCGCCGCGACTCTCGTTCCCTCGCATGCGAGATACCACGAGCTGTGTTTGCTCGAACTACTGGCAGCGGCGGCGGTTATGGGTTGGAGGCGACCTCGCAGGGCAATCCGTCTTGGGAACGAGATGTTCCGAAGCTCACCGCGCGCCGTTACGGACGTGTGAGGCGCTTGAAGTCCTCGTCGTTCAGCAAGCGATTCGAAATTGCGGTTCTTGGGAAGCTGGCGACTTGTTGGCCGCGTTCAGCTCGATCGCCTTCGCAATCGCCGCGAGCGCGTCGGCCTTTCGGCCCGCTTTCAAGTGGATGTTCGCGAGCGCCACCCAGGCGTTGTCGTTCTCCGGCACCTTGTCTCTGGCGGCGAGCGCCGTCTGCAGCGCAGCCTGCGCATCGCCTGCCGGTGAGCTGGCGATTCGGCTTCGGTGATCAGCTTGACCGGCCTCGTAGAGGCTGAGCAGACGTCGGAGATCGACGAGCGGTGTCCGGCTGTCGTCGACGCGAATGTCGATCACGCGATCGGAGAAGCCGCCAGCGCCGCCGAGCGCGCGGGTGACGACCATCGCCGCCGACTGCATGCCGCGGGCGTCGCCGCCGGCCGCCTGTGCGGCATCCAGGGCGTCCATCAGCCGGCTCGCGAGCGAACGGCCCGCGGACGATTCAAACGACTTCGCGAGTGCGTCCACGACCTGCGGGCCGACGAGGATATTGCCCTGCGCGCAGTAGGTCTGCCGCACATTTGTGCCCTTTCCAGTCGTTCGCGCCCGGGCCATCCCAACTCGCAGTGCTTCACCCTGCACGTCCATGATCGCCCACCTGACGCGAATCGCGACCCTCGTCGCTTCTCAGCATCGTGTCGAGCGCCTGCTGCGGCGTGTAGCCGGCGCGCAGGAGCTCGAATCCGACGTCGCGGTACATCGGGTTGGCTGACGCCTGGTGCGCGATGACGCCGATGCCGGCCTTGATGTGGACGGCGCGATTGCCGGCGGCGAACGCTTTCGATTGCACGGCGTAGCCGAGTTCTCCAGTGGCCGGATCGCGAGCGATGATGGAGAACGTCGCGAGCAGATTCGGGTCGTAGTCCTGCGCGGCGGCAGGCGCCGCGAACGCGACGATCAGGCCGAGGCACGACACCCGACGGCGCAGGGTCCCGTTCATTGACCGGTGCCGCGGCCCTTCTGCGGCGCCGGCAGCGCCTTGCGCGGCAGCTTCTCGTCGCGCATCGCGGCGTTGTACGCGAACACGGCGATCACGGTCGCCTGCTGCACCATGTCGTCGCGCTGGACGCGGTCGAAGGTGTCCATGTTCGAGTGGTGCGTGCGCGAGTTGTACTCGAGCCGATCGACCATGAACTGGAAGCCGGGCACGCCGGCATCGTCGAACGACAGATGGTCGGTCGACGTGACCGATCGCGGGCCGAGCGTCGTCACGCCGAGATCGTGCAGCGGCGCCATCCACGGCTTCGAAGATCGGCCGCGCCGCCATGTTGCTCTGCAGCCAGATGCCGCGCACCTTGCCGGTGCCGTTGTCCGAGTTGAAATACGCCGCCAGCTTCGCGTGCTCCGGCTTCAGCGTCATCGTCTCGATGTCGGCGAGATGATCGCGCACGTAGGCGCGCGAGCCGAGCAGTCCCTGCTCCTCGCCGCCCCAGAGCGCGACCGGATCGTGCGGCGCGGCTTCGCGCCGACCGCCTTCAGGATCCGCATCGCCTCCATCATCGCGCCGCTGCCGGTCGCGTTGTCGGTGGCGCCGGTGGCGTACGGATGCGAGTCGAAATGCGCGCCGAGCAGCACGACCTCCGACGCGAGGTCGGTGCCCGGCAGATCTCGGCGATCGTGTTGAAGCCGTTCGGCGTGGTCTCGTCGTAGAACTTCGTCTCGACGTTGAGCTCGACCTTCACCGGCAGACCCTTGTCGAGCACGCGGATCATGCGGTTGTAGTGCTCGACCGCGAGCGTGATGACCGGCACGCTCTTGCCGGCGTTGTCGTCGCGCGCGCTCGCTGCCGGCGGGAAAGATCGTGCCGCCGTCGGGACGCTGCTGCTGCCACGAGAGGTCGCTGCCGCCGGCCGCCATGTCGCTGTCGCTGCCGCGATCGAAGAGGGCGACGACGCCTTCGCTGCACGTAGAAGTCCGATACCTTCTGGCGGAACGCCGCCGGTGCCGCGGCCACCCTCCGGTTCATCCTCGGCCGCCGCCCACCGCCCGCGCACCGCCGCGGTCGGTACTCGGCTTCTCCGCCTCGGTCGTCCCTGTCGGTCCATGCGCAGGATGATCGGCCCCTCGAGCATCCGCACCTGGCGCGCCGGCTGCGCGAGCACGATCTTGCCGGCGAGCTTGCCGCGGTATTTCTCGAAGTCGCCGTCGTTGGCGATCTGCACGCGGACGACGTCGGCGGTGACCGGTGCCTTTCGTACCCGACGACCATTCCTGCGGGAAGCCGATGAGCGGCTGAATCTGCGGCTCGATCGAGATGCGCGGAGAACCGGACGAGCGACCAGCCCTTGCCGAAGCTCCAGCGCTCGCGGTGCGCGTTGGTCAGCCCCCACTCCGTGAACTTCTTCATCGCCCAGTCGCTCGCCTGCTGGATCGCCGGCGAGCCGGTGAGGCGGGGGCCGTACACATCGCTGAGCCACGACACGTGATCCATCACCTGCGACCGGTTCGAGCCCTTCGTCGCGGATGCGGCCGAGCATCGCGTAGTCGAGCTTCTCGCTTTGCGCCTCCGACGAAGACGACGGCGGCGGTAGACAGACAGGACAACAAACCAATGCGCTCACAAAGCAGGTCTCTTCGTGGTTCAGTGTCTCCGTGGTTGCATTTGTTCTAATGGTTCACTTTCTGATCGTGGCGCCCGTCAGCGTCGCGATCGCGCCGAGCGTCGTCTGCGCCGCGTTGAGACCGAGCCGGAAATCCTTGTCCGAATACGTCGTGAAGCACGTCGGTGGGCTGGTGCCACTGCGGATCCCAGCCGCTGCCGATCTGCGTGCCGCGCTCGTTCTCGCGAAGACTGATCGCGGGGACCAGATCCTGGAACGGCCCCGAGTCGGTATTCGTCATGTGGCTGCCGACCGAGGCGGGATAGTCGGTCGCGTATTTTTCGTTCGCGACCTGGAACACCCACGCGAGCTTCATGCTCTCGGCGGCCATCTTCGAGTCGACCTGGAACTCGATGTTGACGTCGGCTTCCGGCCGCTGTTCCGGGCTCATCGTGCCGTCGGCCGCGGCATGCCGTGGTCGAACATCATCATGTCGTGCTGGATCATGCCGAGCCATTTCGGTTCCGGATACTTGCCCGAGCCCGGCCGGGATCTTCCTTGCCCTGCAGTGCCTCGCGCTGCGCGATGTACGCGCGCGCGCCGTTGAGTCCGGTCTCTTCGTTGTTCCAGAGCGCGAACCGGATCGTTCGTTCGGTCTGCACGTCGGCGGCGCTGAAGATGCGCGCAAGCTCCATGACGAGCGCGGTACCCGATCCATCGTCATTCGCCGCCTCGCCCCAGCCATGGCCGTCCATGTGCGCGCCGACGATGTACATCTCCTCGGGATGAGTCGAGCCGACTTTGGTGCAGAACACTTCTTCGCGCGGCCCAGGCGTGGTCGGCTGCATGTTGAGCTCGCGCAGATTTCAGATCGGGCTGCATGAGCGGATCGGTGTTGACGCCGGTGCGCGTCCGAATGCCACGCGGCCGGCCGCCGCCCTGGGCAAGGCCGTGTTGCCGCGGCCGCCGCCGCGGCCGCCGCGGCCGGCCTCGGTCTGCGGCGGCGGGTTGTATTCGTACTTGATCCGTTCGGTCGGGCAGCCGTAGCTTTTGAGCTGCGCCTCGATCCAGTCGACCGCGGCGCGATTGCGGTCGGTGCCCTGCCGGCGATCGCCGAACTGCGTCAGGCCCTTGACCGTGGCCTTGTATTTCTCCAGCTCGAGCCGGTCGACGAGCGCCTTGATCCCTTCGTCGATGAGCGGCGCCGCCAGCGGCGGCAGCGGCGCGGCCATCTCTCGCGGCGCCTGGGTCTGCGTTTGCGCAAACAGCCACGGCCCCGCCACAAGACCGCACAAGGCGATCAGCAATATCTTCGAACGCATGAGTCCTCCGGCGCAGATGAAGTGTAGATGATACTCTTCCGCATGCGACTGGTAGCTTGACTTTGGGGTCGTCTGTGCGACGGGTCTGCGTTCGCACGCAGGAGCCGATCCGGACAGCCGACATCATGGTGCGCGGCTTGACGTCGACTGATTTTCCGAGAATCACGACGCTCGCCGCAAACGTGTACGCCTACGAACATTGAGCCGACTAAGCGGACGTACTGCTTAACCGCATCGCGCGGATACGAGACGCGCATGCTCGTGGCTGAGGTGCACATTGTCGTCGAGTTGAAGCGGTCAGCGCCGAGATCGCCATCCCGGCCCAGACGATGAGGGATCGTCGATGCTGCTTGAGCGCGGCGATCACCTGGTCGCGCAGCGCCGGTTCGAAGTGCACGCCGTACATTGTCGACGAGCGCTTTGAAAGTGGCGATCGTAGTCGCATCGGCCGTCCGCCGAAACCGTTTCCGAACACGCGTGCAGCTCGCGCAGCAGCATGCCGGCGCCCTCGCGCATCTTCTGGTAGTCCTTCACGCGGATGTAGGTCTTGCCGTTCTGGGTGATCTGCTCGATGCCGCCGGTCTTGTCCTTGATGTAGTTCGCGATCAGGGCGCGGTCGCGCGCGTGATCCTCTTCGATCGTCGTGCCTCTCGGAATACGGCGCAGCTGCGTGAGCGACACCCGCGCCGCGTTGTCGTACATCGCCCGCGCCACGGATTCCTGGTCCGAGACGAGGCCCAGCTTCTTCAGCTCCGGATCCCAGATGTTCCACAGCGCCATGAGGTCGGCCCGCGCTTCCTCGAGCGTGGAGAAGTATTCCTTCAGGAACGGCTCCGCGCCGCCCTTGAGCCGATCGCTCAGCTTGCCGGAGCCGTGGCCGATCACCTCGTGCATGGCGGTCATGAGGTCTTCGGCTTCTTCGCCGTACTTCGACACGCGCGCGACTTCCTCGGGCGAGGCCGCGTATTCCTGCAGCACCTTGCCAGAGCTGGCCGCCGAAATCGCATGGCTGCTGCCGGGGAGCAGGAAATTCTTGGAGCCGTCCTTTTCGCGGATTTCGTTCTCGTTCGGCAGGTTCACGCCGATGGTCGTGACGTGGAAGTCGCCGGTCTCGATCAAGACCTCGATGGCTTTGACAACAGGCGGCTGGAAGGTCTGCTTGCGGTACTTCGGATCCCACGGCGCGGCCTGTTCGAAGAGCGCCGCGTTCTGCGCCAGCTTCATCATCGCGTCGGTGACCTTGCGGTCGGTGATCGAGACGAAACTCTCCGCGCTGCCTTTGGCCCCGCGCGCGTCGCGATAGACCTCGATGAAGCCGTTGGTGAAATCGACCGTCGCGTCGTTGCGCACCCAGCCGGAGCCGAACTGCAGCCAGTCCTTCGGATCGCCCGTCTGGTAGTACCGGATCAGATCGGCGATGACTTTCGCCTGCGGCGGGTCGGCCACGGCCCGCGCCTTGTCCAGAAACTCGATCGCTTTCTTCAGGTACGTGGCATACAGCCCGGGCGGCACGCTGCCGTCGGGCGTCCCGGCGCGATACACCTCTTCGCGGATGGTGCCGTCGGGTCCCTTCACGACGCGCGAGTTGAGCGGATAGCGTTCGGTGAACGATTTCAGATCCTGCAGCGTCACGCCGCGATAGAACGTGTTCGAGCTCGCCTGGATGATGTCCTGGCCCGGCGGCGGCGTCTTCGCCGTCGTCGTCGGCTCGACGTTGGCGTCGAACAGGGACGGGCCGCAACGCGTCCAGTTCCCGTTGCAGCGCATCGGGCGTGGCGAGCGGCGGCAGATCGGCGTAGCCGGCTTTGAAGCCGCCGTTGCTCTGTGCCTTGAGCGCGGCGTCTTTCAATTCGTCGGGAGTGAACGTCGGGAGGAATTTCTGCGAGGTGTTTTCGTTGTGGTTGCCGCGGTTGGCCCAGAAGAGCAGCGCGTACTGCCGGATCTTGGCGAGCGGTCCGGCCGGAATGCCAGCCGTGTGCCCCATGATCTCTTCCAGCAGACGCTTTTGACGCACGCCGTATTGCGAGAGCTGCTCGTAGATGATCGGATCGATGGCAATCGACGCTTGCGTGAGCCAGTAGGCGAGCGCCTGCTGACGCGCGTCGAGCGAGGCGAAGCTGTTGGCCTGGAGCTGAATGAAGCCGGTGTCGGCGACGCGCTCGACGAGCGGTGTTTGCGGCGCGGTCGCTTGTTGCGCGATCGCCGCCGTGGACAGGACCAGAATGAAGGCAATGCGTAGCAGCATGCCTTCAGTGTAACGCGACGAAAGACAGTCTCGCGCTACAGCTACGCTACTTCGCATAGAGCGCGGCGTTGAACAGCACGCGGAACGTCCCGAACGGCTGACCGCGCCACTGCGGACGGAAGCCCAGCAGCACGACGTGACCGTCGCCCAGCGCGGACATCCAGGGCCGCCGCACGACCGTTCAGATACTTCTCGCCGATCAGATACCCGGATCGCAGAGGCGACCCCGACTCCTGATACCGCGCCAGAACAGTGCCCGTGAACCCCTGTTCGGTTTCGAACACGGGGCTTGTGTCGACGAACACCGCGGCCTTGTCGGGCATGCCGGCCATCACCGGGTGCTGCGTGTCGACGGCCACGTCGACGATGGAGCCCCGCAGGAAGAATTCTTCGGGACGAAGTCCGGCGACCACGTTCTTGACCGGCAGTTTGAGCTGCTGGATCGCGAACGTGCTCGCGTTGCTCAAGCAGACGAGCGTCCCGCCGCCGCGAACGAATTGTTCGAGGCGCTGCAGATCGTCCGCGGCGAGTTGGTACGCGTACTCGGGACGAGCCGGCCCGCCACGTCCTCCACGACCGCCGGCAGGCGCGCCTGCGATCGGAATGCGCGCATCGTCGGCCACGATCAGGACGTCGATCTTGTCCGCGAGCGGGGACTTGAAGTCTTCCGGATGAATCAGCGTGAACGAGAAGCCGTACTGCTCGAGCACCCATCGCGTCCAGCCTTCGTCCATGCTGGTCGTCCACGGCTGGTAGACGCCGAGACGTGGTCGTTTGATCGGCGCCGCGCCTGGTGGCATCGCTCCACGCTCGGCCTGGAGCGCGAGGTTCTTGACGAGCGTGTCCTGCACGTCCGGAGACAAGCCGCCGATGGCGAAGCGGTTCCCGGCGCGCGAGACGGTCGCGCCCTGCTGCCACGCGCGATTGATGGCGCGGAACGTGTTGTTCTGCGCCGGATCGACGAGCAACACCGGTCCCGATCCGCGAGCCTGGCCGGCCGGCGGGACGATGGCGGACGCCGCGGGATCGGAATTGAATCCGAGGCCGGGCACGCTGTCGAACAGCGCCGCGTCTGTCGCGACCGAGGGCTCGTACGCCGACGGTTTGACCTTCGTCTCAGGCATGGAGCCGACAAGCTTCCAGGTCCGGCGAATGTCTTCGGCGACCGCGACGTTGGCGGGCACGACGTCCACGCCCATTTGCAGCGGAAGGGTCCACGCCGCGGCGTCGTAAGGGCGTTCCGGCGGTCCGCCGGGATACTGGCGGAGATCCGGATAGCGCTGGATGTCGAGCACTTCGCGGGCCATCGCGGCGAATTCCTGATCGGTCGGAATCACCCACGTCCCGGCCTCGTACTCGCGGGATTCCACGCTGGCAGATGCGGTGAGCTGATAGACGCGGACGCCGCCGAAGGCGAGCCTGCCGCAGCAGTTCGACGGCGGCGACCGGATCGCGCTGCCGCTGCGGGAATGAAGTACGCGAACGGCGCTTTCTTCGCGCCGAGGGCGATCTGATCGCGACCCGCCTTGTACCGATTGAGGAGCAGCGACTCCTTGTACTTGGCCGCGTACTCGAGCACCGAGAACGAGGCCGTCTCCATGTACTCGACCGCATCGCGCAGCCGCCACCATCCGGGCGGCCACGGGCTCGAATACAGGCTTTGCGGCCGCAGATCGCGCATGTTCTGCGGAAAGTCCTCGAGCGTGTACTGCCGCGGCGTCGCGTATTGGTAGAGCGCCGTCTCGGTCCAGAACGCCGCGATGTTCTTGAAGATCGGCGCGTAGTCGATGTAGCCGGGATACCACGCGTCGAACGCCGTCCCCATGTGCGTCGCGCCGACCTGCCCGCGCTCCTCGAGGCCTTTGGCGATCGCCATGCCGATCATGTTCACTTCGCGCGACGATGACGTACGGCGCCGCGATGCCGACCGGCTCGGAGAACGGCGGCAGCCAGATCCGCGTCGGGAACGGGCCCGACTGGTGATGCACGTAGATGATCTGCGGCTCCCACTGGCGCCAGGTGTGCTCGAGCGTCGCGCGACTCGATCATGTTGAGCATGTAGGCGTCGCGGTTGTTGTCGTGTCCGACGTACTCCTGATACAGCCGCGGCATGCCCGACAGCTCGTACGGCGTCCCGACATTGCCCATGTACCACTCGGCGACCATCTGCTGCCCGTCGGGATTGATCGTGGGCCACAACATCAGGACGACGTTGTCGAGGATGGCTTTGACGTCGGGGTCGCTCGCGCGGCTGACGAGGTTGTAGAGCAGGAGCGGCGTGTGCTGCGGGCCGGCGACTTCGGTCGAATGCAGGCCGCCGTCGATGTGGACGAACGCGCGGCCCGTCGCGCGCGAGCTGGCGCGCCTCGGCGTCGCTCAGGCCCTGCGGATGCGCGAGCCGGCGCGCGATCTCCCGATACCGATCGATCTTCGCAAGGTTGTCCGGCGACGACACCAGCGCGAAGTACATCGTCCGCCCCTGCGACGTCTTGCCGGCGTCGACGATCCGGACGTACTTCGTCGCGGCCGCGACTTTCTTGAAGTAGTCGACGGACTGGTCGTAGGTGGCGAGCTTGTAGTCCGCGCCGGGCTTGAAGCCGAAGACCGATTCGGGCGTCGGCAGACCGGCCGCGGCTAGCGGCGCGACAAGCAGCAGGAGAAGGAGAAATCGAGCGCGGGTCCGCATGGGCCCGAATTCGTAGTCAGCGCCGCATTACGTGGCGTCGGCGCGGACGCCGCTAGCCTTCTTTGCATGACTGCTCAAGCTCGGCGTTCATGTCCTCGTAGCAGCATGCGCGCGTGCTCCATGACTCGCTCGTCGGCAGCCGCATCGAACCTCTGCTGGAGAGCTCGCGACATTTCAGCTGCGCGATGCATCCACGGCGCAGTCTCCGTCGTCGCCGGCGCGAATCTCCGTCCGGAGCTCCTCGCGAAGATTGGAGAATCCGCTATGCATTTCCTCGCGCATTGCGAGATCTGCGTACTCAACGCGTCCATGCGAGCCGGCAATTCTTCGAGTTTCGTCACGCGCTCTTCGAGCCTTTCTACTCTCGCTTCAAGGGTTTGCGGCGGCATCGTCGCTCCATTTCGGACGCCGACATCGACCAACTGGCTCGCGAGGCGCCGAACGGACCAGCTGCGAACGCCGTGCCGTCGTCCATCGAGCGGGCGACGACGGTAGCATCGTCGGCGGAGACGGACAACCGGAATAAAATGAAAGCGGAGACTCCGACATGATTGCTGAGCTCTCGTCTGGCGCGCACGGCGCTCGTCCTCGTCCTCCTCGACGCGACGCTGCTGGCGCAGTCGTCGCTGAAATATCCGCAGCCTCGGAAAGGTGACGTCGTGGACGACTACTTCGGCACGAAGGTCGCCGACCCGTATCGCTGGATGGAGGACCTGAACGCCGCCGAGGTGAAGCAGTGGGTCGACGCGCAGAATGCGGTGACGTTCAAGTATCTCGACTCGCTGCCGCTGCGCGACGTGCTCAAGAAGCGGATCACCGAGCTGTACGACTACTCCCGCGTCGCGCATTCCGTATTTCGAGGGACGCCGTTGGTTCTACTCACGCAACACCGGATTGCAGCGGCAGTCCGTCACGTTCACCCGCGAGACGCTCGGCGGACCGGAAACGGTGGCGATCGATCCGAACCAGTTGTCGCCGGATGGCTCGGTCGCGCTGTCTGACTTCGAGCCTGCGCCAGATGGCGTGCACTTCGCGTACGGCCAGGCGGAAGGCGGCTCCGACTGGTCGACGTATTACGTGCGCGAGCTGGCAAGCGGGAAGCAATTGCCCGACGTGACTCGCTGGGTGAAGTTCAGCAGCATCGCCTGGACGAAGGACGGCAAGGGCTACTTCTACGGCCGCTATCCGGAACCGCCGGCGGGCAAGAAGCTCGAGGCCGCGGTCAAGGACAAGAAGATCTACTACCACGTTCTCGGCACGCCGCAGTCGGCGGACCGCCTGGTCTACGAGCGCCCGGAAGAGCCGCTGCTGTTCATCGACGCGGATATCGACGAGACCGGCCGCTACCTCTGGTTCGTGACCAACAAGGGCACCAGCAACAAGAACGAACTCTTCGTCAAAGATCTCGGCGATCCGCTGAAGCCGAAAATCGATGCGCCGGTGCGTCCGCTCTACGCCGGCCACACCGCGGCCTACGATCCGCTCGGCGTTGTCGGCGGCATGCTCTACATGCGAACGGACCGTGACGCGCCGAACGGGAAAGTCGTGAGGGTCGCGATCGATAAGCCGGATGTCGCCGGCTGGAAAGCGATCGTCCCGGAATCGAAGAACGCGATCGAGTCGGCGCGTCTGATCGCCGGCAAGGTCGCGGTCAACGCACTGGTCGATGTCGCCAGCGAGGTCAAGTTCTACACGCTCGATGGCGCGCCGGCGGGCGGAATCACGCCGCCAGGGCTCGGCACGATCAACGGTCCGAGTGGCCGGTTCGATCGCCAGGACGTGTTCTACTCGTTCACCTCGCCCCTGTATCCCAACACGGTCTTCCGCTTCGATCCGGCGACCGGCACGAGCACGCCGTTCGAACGGCCGAAAATGACGTTCGATCCCGCGGGCTTCGCGACGGAACGCGTCTTCGCCACCTCGAAGGACGGCACGCGCGTGCCGATGTTCATCACGCATCGCAAGGACCTCAAGAAAGACGGGACGAATCCGACGATGCTGTTCGGGTACGGCGGATTCGACATCGCGACGCTGCCGACCTATCGCAGCGACGTGCCGGCATTCCTCGAGCGCGGCGGCGTCTGGGTGACCGCCAACATGCGCGGCGGCAGCGAATACGGTCAGGTCTGGCACCAGGCCGGGATGTTCGAGAAGAAGCAGAACGTGTTCGACGACTTCATCGCCGCGGCGGAATACCTGATCAAGGAGAAGTACGCCTCGCCGCAAACGCTCGGCATCATGGGCGGCTCCAACGGCGGCCTGCTCGTCGGCGCCGTGATGGAGCAGCGTCCGGAGCTCTTCGCGGTGGCGCTGCCGGCTGTCGGTGTCATGGACATGCTGCGGTATCACAAGTTCAGCGGCGGCTCCGCGTGGGCGACCGAGTACGGGTCCGCGGAAAACGCGAAAGACTTCGCGTATCTCGTCAAGTACTCGCCGCTGCACAACATCAAGCCGAGCACGTGCTATCCAGCCACGCTCGTGACCACGGCGGACCACGACGATCGCGTCGTGCCGAGCCACTCCTTCAAGTTCGCGGCGGCGTTGCAACCCGCGCAGGCCTGCGACAAGCCCGTGCTGATTCGGGTCGAAACGCAGGCGTCGCACGGCTATCGGCCGACCGACAGACGCATTGCGGAGCAGGCCGATCAGTGGGCGTTCGCGCTGGCGAATATGAAGGGGAAGGAGCCATCGACGCGTTGACCCTGCAGCGCGCTAGAGAGTCGCGCGCTCGCGATAATGCGCTGACGCGCTGACAGCTGAAGCTGAAAAGGGGGCGTGTATGTGGAGCCGCCGAACGTTTCTCCGTTTGACCGGCGCCCTGGGCGCGTCTGCGTGGACTGTCGGCCGGAACGGCCTGAAGGAAGTCGAGGCGGCCGGCGCCGCCGTGGCGGGCCGCTCGCCTGAGGACATCGCGCAGGACGAGCTCTACTGGCGCGAAATCCAGGAAGCCTTCACGCTCGACCGCACGATCAGCAATCTCAATAACGGCAACAGCTGCCCGAGCCCGCGCGTCGTCCACGAAGCGTTCAAGCGCTATGCGGACATCTCGAACCAGGCGCCGGTGTACTACCGCGGCATGATCGAGCGGAACATGGAAACCATCCGCCGCAAGCTCGCGGCGGAGTTCGGCGCGGACCCCGAAGAGATCGCCATCACGCGCAACGCGAGCGAGTCGCTGCAGATCGCGCAGGACGGCCTCGATCTCAAGCCGGGCGACGAAGTGCTCACGACGCACCAGGACTATCCGCGGATGCTGACCACCTGGGATCAGCGGCAGCGGCGCGACAAGATCAAGGTGACGCGCATCCAGTTCCCGGTGCCGACGACGCAGGATGATCTGTACAAGCGGCTCGAAGCAGCCGTGACGCCGCAGACCAAGGTGCTGCACATCTGTCACATCACCAACATCACCGGACAGCTGTTCCCGGTGCAGCGGTTGTGCCGCATGGCGCGCCAGCGCGGCATCACGAGCATCGTCGACGCCGCGCATTCCGTCGCGCATTTCCCGTTCAAGCTGAGCGATCTCGAATGCGATTTCGCCGGGACCAGCCTGCACAAGTGGCTGCTCGCCCCGCACGGCACGGGGCTGCTGTACGTGCGCCGGGAAAAGATCGCCGGCACATGGCCGCTGCAGGCCGTGGCCGAGCGGCAGAGCGACAACATCCGCAAGTTCGAGGCGATCGGCACCAGCATGGTCGCCGCCAGAGCCGCCATCGGCGAAGCGCTCGCGTTTCATCAGGCGATCGGGATCGAGAACAAGGCGGCGCGGCTGCGGTACCTCACGCAGCGGTGGGCGAACCAGGTGAAGGATCTGCCGCGCGTGAAGATCCACACGAGTCTCGAACCGGGGCAGTCGTGGGGCCTGGCCTACGTCGGCATCGACGGCATCGAGGCGCGCAAACTGAACGAGTTCCTGTGGAACAAGTACCGCATCATCGGGCAGGCGATGGTGCAGGGTCAGTATCCGGGGCAGCAGTACGATTACCAGGGCGTGCGGATCACTCCCAACGTCTACACGACGCTCGAGGAGATCGATACGTTCGTCGGCGCGTTGAAGGATGTCCTCAAGAACGGCGTGCCCTCGTAACCGAGTCGCCGAGGTCCCATGAATCGTCGAACGTTTCTGACAGCCGGAAGCATGGCCGCGGTCGGCTTCGGCGTCGGCGCCTGCGCGCCGCGCACGCGACCGAACGTCAGGCCGCCGCGCCCGCCGATCGATCTGCCGCCGGTGAAAGCCTCGTGGGATCGCGTCATTCGCACGACCGTCGGGCTGCGGCCGCATCGCCCGACAGGGTTCGTGCTGCGGCCGGACAGACTGGGCGACAAGCTGCTGATCCACAACTACGGCCACGGCGGCGCGGGGATGTCGCTCGCGTGGGGCACCGGCCTGATGGCCGCGGAATTCGCGACCGAGCACCAGGCGCGCCAGGCGGCCGTGATCGGCTGCGGCTCCGTGGGGTTGACGTGCGCGCGCCAACTGCAGCGGCGCGGCTTCGACGTCACGATCTACGCGGCGGCCGTGCCGCCGAACGTGACCTCGAACATGTCGCTCGCCGGCTTCACGCCGGCGTCGGGCCTCGTGGACAACAGCCGCCGCACGCCGGAGTGGGACGCGCAGTACCGGCGCGCCGCGCAGATCGCCTAC
Organism: uncultured Acidobacteriota bacterium; assembly: GCA_963731545.1. GTDB lineage: Bacteria > Acidobacteriota > Vicinamibacteria > Vicinamibacterales > CAVVIG01 > CAVSWN01. The sequence continues at coordinate 15,027 of CAVSWN010000008.1, forward strand.
CGGCAGCTGCAGCTGCTGTCCGGTCCCCACTACGGCATCTCGTGGCTGGACAACTACTCGCTGACCGACGAAATGCCGAATTTCGGCGGCGGCGGGGGCGGCAATGCCGAGCGTCCGAGCCTCAGCGAAGGGCTCACGGCAGGCCGCGAAGTGCTGCAGCCGGGCGAACATCCGTTTCCGACGAAGTACGCGATTCGCTCTCCGAACATCCGCATCGAGCCGTCGATCTATCTCGAGAACCTGGTGCTCGACTTCACGCTGTGGGGCGGCCGCCTCGTGACGCGCAAGTTCGACACGCCGCGCGATCTGGCCGCGCTGCTGGAACCGATCGTCGTCAACTGCACCGGCCTCGGCGCGCGTGAGCTCTTTGGCGACCAGGAACTGATCCCCGTCAAAGGGCAGCTCACGGTCATGGTGCCGCAGGCCGAGGTGCACTACCAGACGAACGGGCCGAACGACGCAGCCGCCCAGCAGCGGATCGGCGGCATCGGGATTCACATGATGGCGCGCAGCGACGGCATCATCCTCGGCGGCACGGCGCAGCGCGATGTCTGGACGCTCGAGCCTGACGAAGACGAGCGCAAGCGCGTCGTCGAGGGCCACATGGCGATGTTTTCGGGGATGCAAGCGCCGGGAAGGCCGCGCAGAACGTAGGGGCGGACCCACGTCGCCCGCCCCGGGCCGACACATGGGTCGGCCCCTACACCAGTTCGCGAACGTTTGCTACGCGCAGTAGCGCCGCACGACGTCCAGCAGGACGTTGATGTCGATCGGCTTGGCGACGCTGGCCACGGCGCCCAGCGCCTCGGCGCGCTGCTCGATGTCGACGGCGCCTGACATGACGGCGACCGGCACGCTCGCCACGGTCGGATCGCCGAGCTGGGCTCTCCGGAATTCGTCGCCGCTGAATCGCGGCATCGTCAAATCCAGCAGCACGAGGCAGGGGGCGTTCGGGGCGCGGCGGCGGACCGTGCGGAGCAAGTGGAGCGCCTCGAGGCCGTCCTCGGCGGACACGGCGTGAAACCCCTGCGTCGAGAGCAGGCTCGCCAGCATCTCGCGGGTATCGCCGTCGTCTTCGACGATCAGGATGTTGCCAGGGACACTCATCCGGCGCCTCTCGCAATCAAGTCCCGTACCGCCTCGGCCGTGCGCGGTACGCGCCTCGATACTAGCGCGTGACGCGGCTCCCGTGTCATGTTTCATGTCATGACTGCAGAGGCGGCACCACTTTCTTACGCGGAGTTCGATCGCGTGGATATCCGCGTCGGCCGGGTGATCGAGGTCCTGGATTTTCCCGAGGCGCGCAAGCCTGCCTACAAGCTGCGCATCGACTTCGGACCGGAAATTGGCGTCAGGAAATCGTCGGCGCAGGCGACGAAGCACTACGCGAAGGCCGATCTCCTGAACCGGCACGTCGTCGCCGTGGTCAATTTCCCGCCGAAACAAATCGGGCCGTACCTCTCCGAGGTGCTCACGCTGGGAGTGCCCGACGGGGACGGCGGCGTCGTGCTGCTCGTGCCGGAGCGCGACGTGCCGATTGGCGGACGGATGTTCTGATGGATCAGGACGAGCGGCAGCTGTGGCGCGTGGGCGACGTGGAGTGCGTCATGATCTCGTGCTGCACGGGCGCCGAGCTGCAAGTCCGGCGCGCGGACGCGATCATCCTGCGTGAGTTGTATCCGACGAAATCGGATCTCTACGAGCGAGCCAGGGATTTGAGTCGCGAGTACGGCTCTACCACGGAGTTCACTGGCACAAACTGACGGCACGGCCTTTCAAAGGTCCGTGTTCCTCCGTTCGTGTCTGTGAGCCTCTGTGGTGTTGCTCTTAGATCGGCAGACGTAGATACGCGCGGCAGCCCTGGCGATCGGTGCGGTTCTCCAGCGTCAGCGATCCGCCGTGGGCTTCCGCGATCTGGCGGCTCAGGACGAGCCCGATTCCCGATCCTCCGGGCTTGGTCGTGAAGAACGGCACGAACAGGTTCGACGCGTTGGTCAACCCCGTCCCTTCATCGTCCACCCACAGTTCGAGGCTGGTGCCGATGCGTTTCCATCCGACGCGCACGCCGCCGTTGGTCTGCAGCGCGGCGTCCGCGGCGTTGCGGACCACATTGATCAGCAACTGCTCGAGCTGATCGGGATCGGCGCGAATCGAGAGGTCGGGGCCCGGCAGGACGCGGATGGTCAGCCGGGTTTCGAGGCCGGCGACGCGATGCACGAGCGTCGAGACCTGCATGCTGTCGAGCCGCGGCGCCGGCAGCTTGGCCAGCCGCGCATACGCGGTGGTGAAGCGGCTCAGCGAATCGGAGCGCGCGGCGATGACCGCGAGCCCGCGCTTGATGTCCTCGTCGAGGTCGTGCGGCCGCTCGTCGCGGGCCAGCATCGACTCGAGGCTGCCGGCGATCGACTTGATCGGCGTCAGCGAATTGTTGATCTCGTGACCGATGACGCGAATCAGACGCTGCCACGCCTGCCGCTCCTCGTCGCGCAGCGGGCGGCTGACGTCGGCGAGCACGAGGAGCTGATGCGGCCGTCCATCCTGACGGAACGTCGTGCGGCGCACCTCGTAGCGTCCCGCGCCTCCCGGGAACGTGGCGTCGGCGATGCGCGGCGACGGCCCCTCGAGGCAGTCGGACAGGCCGAGGTCGGCGGCGGTGCGTCCGAGCAGTTGTTCCGCCGGTTGCGCCAGCAGCCGCTCGCCGGCGCGGTTGACCAGGCGCAGCGCATGCGCGCCGTCGAAGGTGAAGACGGCGACGTCGATCTCCACCATCACCGTGCGCAGCAGGGCGCCGGCCTCGAGCGCGCCGAGCCGCTGATCGTGCAGCGTCGCGGCGAGCACGTTCACCTCGAGCATCACCGCGCCGAGCGGATCGTCGCTGCCGCTGCGGCGGCCGCGCGCCGTCCGGGCGCGAATCGAGAAGTCGCTTTCGCGGAGCGCCGCCAGCAGGTTGGAGAGCGTCTGCAGCGGCAGCACGACGCGCCGGCGGACGCTGAAGGAACAGCCGGTCCAGATCCCGACGATGAGGACGGTGAGCGTCCATTGGACCTTGGGCGTGTAGTCGCCCGTCCACAACAGGATCAACGCGACGAGCGCGGCAGGGAAGCCCGACGCGAGGGCAAGCAGGAGGATGCGCTGGTCGAAGCGAATCCGGGACGAGGATTGGGCGGCAAGCGGACGCAGCGCGGGGACGATTGCTGCTTCCGACGACTCGCTGGGCGGCGCAGTCACTAGCATCGATCTTACGGCGTAGGTCCGCCTGAAGCCGGACCCCACGTACGGCAATCTGCCGTGTGTGGACGCGGCGTACGGCATTGTACGCACCGGGCCGTGGGGTCCGGGCCGGACCCTACAGCCCGTAGCGCTGCAGCCGCCGATACAGCGCGCTGCGGCTGAGGCCGAGCGCCTTCGCCGCCTGGCTCACGTTGCCGGCGAACCGCGCCATCGCCTTCTTGATCAGGAAGCCCTCGACCTCTTCGAGGCTCATGTCCTCGACGCGCGACGTGGAGTCGCGTTCGAGCCGCAGCCCGAGCTCGCTGACCCGGATCGTCCCGCCGCCGGCCATCAGCACGCCGCGCTCGACGGCGTGATCGAGCTCGCGGATGTTGCCCGGCCACGGGTGATCCATCAGCGCCTGGAGCGCCGCCTGTTCGAAGCCGCTGAGGTTCTTCCGATACCGCTGCGCATGCTGCCGCAGGAAGTGCGTCGCCAGCGACGGGATGTCTTCCCGCCGTTCGCGGAGCGGCGGCAGATTGATCTCGATCGTGTTGAGGCGGAAGAGGAGATCCTGCCGAAACCGTCCGCCCGACACTTCCTCGCCCAGGTTGGCGTTGGTCGCGGAGATGATGCGCACGTCCACGTGACGCGTGCGTGACGATCCGACGCGCTCGAAATCGCCGGTCTCGAGCACGCGCAGCAGCTTGGGCTGCAGATTCATCGGCACGTTGGCGATCTCGTCGAGGAACAGCGTGCCGCCGTCGGCGAGCTCGAACCGGCCGACACGATCGCTTTTCGCGTCGGTGAACGCGCCCTTCACGTGGCCGAAGAGCTCGCTCTCGAACACGCCCTCCGACAAGCCGCCGGCGTTGACGGTGACGAGCCCCTTGCCCGCGCGGCCTGACACCGAATGGATCGCCTGCGACACTGTGCCCTTGCCCGTGCCGTTCTCGCCCGTAATGAGGACGTTGGCCTCGGACGGGCCGACGCGCGCGATCAATTCGAGCACCGGCCGCATCGACGGCGCGTCGGCGATGAGCATCGGCCGGATGTCCGGCTTGAGCCACTTGTTCTCCGCCTCGAGGCGCTGCTGGCGGCGCAGCGCGCGCGCGAGCTCGACTTGGGTGCGGATGATGGTCAGCAGCCGCGCGTTCTCCCACGGCTTCTGCACGAAGTCGCGGGCGCCGCGGCGCATCGCTTCGACCGCGACGTCCACGCTGCCCCAGGCGGTCATCACGACGACCGGCAGCGTCGCGTCGTGCGAGCGGATGTGGGTCAGCAGGTCGAGTCCCTCGCGGCCCGATGTGGTGTCGCGGGCGTAGTTGAGATCCATCAGCACCGCGTCGAAGTCGTCGGTGTCGATCGCTTCCATGATCGCCGCCGGCGAGCCGACCGATTCGATGCGGTAGCCCTCGCCCTTGAGGAGCAGGCGGAGCGCTTCGAGGACATCCGGTTGATCGTCGGCGATCAACAGGCGCGGAGAGTCGGTGGACACCCGCCGATCGCCGGATTCGAAGCGCGAAGGCGACGGAGGTGCCGGGGGAGTAACCACTGGTGACTGAGGCGTGCTGGTGCTAATCATCGACCACCCATCCATCTCGCAGCTGAATGATGCGAGTGCCGTACGAGGCGTTCACTTCGGAGTGCGTGACTTGCACGATCGTCGCGCCCGCTTCGTTGAGCGAGCGGAACAGCTCCATGATTTCCTTGCCCTGCGCGGTGTGCAGGTTGCCCGTCGGTTCGTCGGCGAGAATCACCTGCGGGTTCGCGATGACCGCGCGGGCGACGCCGACGAGCTGCTGCTGGCCGCCCGAGAGCTGATTCGGGTAGAGGTCCTTCTTGCCGACGATCTGGAACCGATCGAGGATGTCGCCCACCATGCTCTGGCGATCCTTGCGGCTCACGTTGCGGTACGAGAGCGGGATCTCCAGGTTCTCGTACACCGTCAGGTTGTCGAGCAGGTGGTAGCTCTGGAACACGAAGCCGATGTGCTTCTTGTGCAGCTCGGATCGCTGCTTCGGATTCAGCCGGTGGACCGGCTGCTCCATGAAGTAGTACTCGCCGGACCACGCGCTGTCGTGCATGCCGAGAATGTGCAGCAGCGTGGATTTGCCGGCGCCCGACGGCCCCATGATCGAAACGAATTCGCCGTCCTTGATGTCGCAGTTCACCCGCCGGAGGACGTAGGTGCGCCCGACGCCGTGCGGGTAGGACTTCTCGACATTGCGGAGTGTGATCAGCATGGTTGTTACTCGGACCTCAGAGCGCTCATCGGATCGACGCGCGTCGCGCGCCGCGCCGGCAGATACGCCGCGATGAGCAGGACCGCGGCGAGCGTCGCGGACACGCCGGCGAACGTCGCGGGATCGTTTGCGCCGACGCCGAAGAGCAGGCCGGACAGCACGCGCGTCGCGGCGAACGCCGCCGCCAGACCGACCACGATGCCGATCGCGCCGGTGCGAACCGCCTGGCCGACGACCAGGCTGCGCACGTCCGCCGGCTGCGCGCCGAGGGCCATGCGGATGCCGAACTCGCGCCGCCGCTGCGTCACCGAATAGGCCATGACGCTGAACAGGCCGAAGCCGGCGAGCAGCATCGCGAACACCGCGAAGCCGCCGACGAGGTAGGCCGTGAATCGCGGCGTCGCCACCGATTTGGCGGCGTACTCCTCGAGTGTTTTCAATTCGCCGGCCTGCATCGGATCGAGCCGCGCCAGCATCGCGCGCAAGGAGGCGGACACCGATTCGGGCGCCGCCGTCGTGCGGACGACCGCCCCGAGGAACGGCCACGGCGTCTGGTCGAACGGCGTGTACATCTGCGGCGCCGCGGCATCGGCGAGGTTTCCGTTCTTGACGCCGGCGACGATGCCGACGATCTCGCGCGGTCCGCTGTTGTTGTAGCCGATCGTCATCCGCTTGCCGAGCGCATCTTCGTTCGGCCAGTACTTCGCGGCGAGCGTGTCGTTGATGACGATGACCTCCGGCGACCCGGCGTTGTCGCGTTCAGTGAACGCGCGGCCGCGCAGCAGCGGAATGCCCATCGTGGAGAAGTATTCCGGGCTGATCCCGAAGTACACGGCGGACACTCGCGTAGCTCGGATCCACGGGCCGGCCCTCAATCGTGAAACCGACCCCGATGTCGCTCCCCGAGAGCGGCATCGTCGTCGAGATGGCGGTCCCCGAGACGCCCGGCACATTGCGCAGCTCGTCGCGCAGCCGCCGATAGAACTGGCGCATCGCGTCCATGTCGGGATAGCGGGCGCCGGGCAGCCCCAGCTGCATCGAGAGCGCGCGCTCGGTGACGAAACCCGGATTCACGCGCTGCAGCGAGATGAGGCTGCGTGCGAGAAGACCACCCGCCACAAGGAGCACCAGCGAGATCGCCATCTCCGCGATGACGAGCGCTTGCCGCGTGCGGGCGCCGCTGCCGGCGCTGCCGCCGCGCTCGCCATCCTTCAGCGATTCGCCGGGATTGGACCGGGACAGCTGAAAAGCGGGACAAGCCCGGCCACCACGCCCGTCACCATCGAAATGGCCGCTGTGAAGAGCAGCGCGATGCGAGTCGACGCGCACCGTGTGCAGCCGCGGAATCTGGAGAGGGCTCACGCGAATCAGCAGCTCGACGCCCCAGAGCGCCAGCAGCGCGCCGCCTAATCCGCCGACAACCGCCAGCAGGAGGCTCTCGGTCATCAACTGCCGGACGATGCGGCCGCGGCTCGCGCCCAGAGCCGTGCGCACCGCGATCTCGCGCCGGCGGACCGATCCGCGCGCGAGCAGCAGGTTGGCCACGTTCGCGCACGCGATGAGCAGAACCGCCGCGACCGCCGACAGCAGCACGACGAGACCGAGCCGGTAGTCCTTGACCAGCACGTCGCGGTAGGGACGCACGAGGATGCCGCGACTCCGGTTGCGCGGATATTGCGTGGCGAGGCGCCCGGCAATCGTCGAAAGATCCGCCTGCGCCGACGTCAGCGTCGCGCCGGGTTTCAACCGGCCGATGCCGTGCAGAAACGAGGCGTTCCGCTGCTCGGCCCAATTCGCGGAGAAGCGGGAGGACCGCATCGGCATCCACACCTCGGTGGCTTCTTCCGCATCGAATGGGAACTCGAAGCCCGCCGGCATGACGCCGATGATGGTGAACGGATCGCCGGCGAACGTGACCGTCCGGCCGACGATGTTTTCGTCGCGAGAGAAATGCGTGCTCCACACCGACTCGGCGATGATCGCCGTTCGCGGCGCGCCCGGCTTGTCGTCCTCCGCCGTGAACACGCGGCCGCGCAGCGGCGCGACGCCAAGCAGCGTGAGCAGATCGGGACTGACGACGAGCGCGGGCATCGCGACAACGTCGCCCATCCCGGTCAGCGTCGTGCCGGTCGTCGCGAAGACGCCAAGCGTGCTGAAGCTCGTCGACTGCGCTTGCCAATCGAGGAAGTCGGGATACGACGAGTTGTCGGGCTCGCCGCGCACGGTCGTGTCCACCGAGACGAGGCGGTCCGCTCCGCGAACGGCAGCGGCTTCAGCAGGACGCCATTGACGATGCTGAACATGGCGGTGTTCGCGCTGATGCCGACGGCGAGCACAACGACAATCAGCAGGCTGAAGCCTTTGGACGCTGTAAGCGTGCGAATGGCTTGTCGGAAGTCGGAGATCATGGAAGTCTCAAGGCTCAAGTCTCAAGTCTCAAGTACAAAGGTCGAGCCTCAGACTTGAGACACGAGACGTGAGACTTACCAGGGCCGTTTCGTTATTCGGTAACGGCCATTTCCGTGCGCTCTTCGACGACGCGGCCGTCGAAGAGGTGGATGCTGCGCTCGGCGTGGCGTGCGTAGCGCGGGTCGTGCGTCACCATGCAGATGGTGGCGCCGGCCTGGTGCAGTTCGCGAAGCAGATCCATGACCGCTTCGCCGCTGCGCGAGTCCAGGTTTCCGGTGGGCTCGTCCGCGAGCAGAATGAGCGGTTCGCCGGCTACGGCGCGCGCGACGGCGACGCGCTGCTGCTGACCGCCGGAGAGCTGGCTCGGAAGGTGTTTCGCGCGATGCGCCATGCCGACGCGCTCGAGCGCCGCTTCGACGCGCTGGCGCCGCTCGGCCGCCTTCATCCCGCGATAGGTGAGCGGCAGCTCGACGTTCTCGAACACGGTGAGATCGCCAATCAGGTTGAAGCTCTGGAAGATGAAGCCGATCTCGCGATTGCGGACGCGCGCCCGCTCGGAGGCGGCCAGCTCCGCGACCGGCCGGTTGTTCAACGTGTACTGGCCTTCGGTCGGCGAATCCAGCAGGCCGAGAATGGACAACAGCGTTGACTTGCCGCAGCCGGACGGTCCGGCGATCGAGACGTACTCGCCTTTGCCGATCTCCATGTGGATGCCCGACAAGCGCGTGTGTCTCGACGTCTTCCGTGAAGAACACCTTGGTCACGCCATCGAGCTTGATCAGCACCTGTCTGTCGTCGGCCATCTTCGTCTCCTGGATGCGCTGTTCGTTTACTTCAGACGGATACGGTCGTATGCGTCGTATGCCGACATGTCGGACAGGATCACCTGATCGCCGACCTTGAGGCCCGAGAGGATTTCCACGGTGTTCACCGAGCTGCGACCGAGCTTCACTTGCGTGCGCTCGGCGTTCACGCCGTCCCCGCCGATCTTGAACAGGCCGACGACGCTCTGTTCCTGACCGAAGGCCGGGCGGCCCATGTAGAGCACGTCGCATCAAGCGTTCGAGCTCGATGGTGCCGTCGACGCTGAGGTCGGGCACCGCGCCCTTCGGCAGCTCGCCGGTCAGCGTGACGTCGACCGTGCGGGTGCCGTTCTGCACCGACGGATCGATGCGCGCCACGCGGCCTTCGACGATGCCGTTGCGCGTGTCGACCTGAGGCCTTCTGGCCGATCTGGATGTCCTTGGCCTGCGTTTCCGCGATCTTGATTTCCGCCTTCAGGCGGCTCGGATTCGCGACGCGGGCGAGGTTGGTGCCCGGCGCGACCTGCTGTCCGACTTCGACCGGCACGACCTGCAGCATCCCTTCGAGGCCGGCGCGAACCTTCAGCTCGTCACGCTGCTGGCGCGTGAGCTGGAGGAACGGCGCGCGCCTGATCCACGACGGACTGCTGAACCGCGAGCTGGGCGCGCGTCGATTCGGCCCTGCTCGCGAGCTGGTCTTTGGCAATTTGATTCCGGACGCTCAAGCGAGTCGGCGTCCACCTTGGACTGCTGCAGCACCAGGTTCGAGACGAGCTGATCCTTCGCCAGCGCCTCGTTCATCTGCGCCTGCATCTTCGCCTTGTTGAAATCGGCCTCGACGTTGGCGGCCGTCGCGCGCGTCTGCGAGCAGGTCGTTCTCCAGCTGCACCCGGAGGTTTTCCAGGCCGGCATCGGCGGCGGCCAGCTTCAGCTCGGCGTCCTGCAGCTGCTGTTCGAGCTGCGGGTTGGTCAGCTCGAGGATCACGCTGTCGGCTTTCACCTGCGTGCCGGGACGCAGGATGATCCGTCTCGACGCGCCCCTGCGTCGTCGCCGGAATCCAGCGGATGTCTTCCGGCGTCAGCGTGCCGAGGCCGCGCACCTCGCGCATGATGTTGCCGCGCTTCACCGTGTCGGGCCACACCACCGCGCGTTCGACGGTGGGCGCCGCCGGCTTCAGCCGCGAGAGCCCGACGCTCACGCCACCACGACAAGGAGACCGACCACGATGTAAATCGCATTGCGAATGCGCTTCTTCTTGGCGTTGGACGGGCGAGCAATATCCATGGTTGTTTTCGTGTGAGCTTAGACGGAACAACGGACAAAAACGATCGGACAGTTGTAGGGCAAACCGCACGCCAGACGATTCGGCGACGGCAAGTCATTATACGGTAAGTAGTTATCGGATTGCAAAAGTGTACAACGAGGGTCGAAAAAGTGTCCGTTTGTGGGACGGCTCGGTCCCGAGATCGAGGGGCAGGAAGGCGGGAACGGCGGATGGGAAAACGCGGACGTCAGCGGCAGAAAGCTTTCCTGCCTTTCCTGCCCCTCCCGCCCTTCCTGCCCTATCCCCCCCGCGTGTGCATTTCGAGGTGCGGATCGCGCTTGCAGCACATCCTGGACCGGACAAACGCGCGTTGAGGGCCCAGCGCGAGCCGGTCTTCCGCGCCGCGATCGTCGCGTGCCTGCCAGCCCGAGGCGATCAGCGCCCTCAGCTCATCGGCTGACGCGCCGCGCCGCAGCGGCTCGCGGAGATCGGTGCCCTGCGTCGCGTACAGGCAGAGGTACCACATGCCGTCGGCGGTCAGCCGGCTGCGATCGCAGGTGCGGCAAAAGGGCTCGGTCGTCGACGAAATGATGCCGAACACGGTGCCGTCGGCGAGCGTGAAGCGCTCGGCCGGCGCCGATCCGTCGTTGGCCATCGGCTCGATCGGCCCGTAGCGCGCGGTCAGCTGGTCCAGCATCTCGCGCTTCGAGACCACCCGTCCTGGCGCCCAGCGCGAGGCGCCGCCCGACATCCATGTACTCGATGAACCGCACTTCGCCGTTCACCGACTTGCCGTACTCGATCAGGTCGGCGAGCTCGTCGTCGTTCACGCCGCGGATCACGACGCTGTCGATCTTCAGCGTCCCGAAGACGCGGCGCGCCGCGGCGATGCCCGCATGCACGGCCTCCAGCTGATCGAACCGCGTGAGCCGCGCGAAGCGATCGCGGTGGAGCGTATCGAGGCTGACGGTAATGCGGCCGAGCCCCGCGGCTCTCAGGTCGTCGACTTGATCGGCGAGCAGGACGCCATTGGTCGTGAGCGCCAGATCCTTGAGCCCCGGCTTGACCGCGATCATCCGGACCAGCGCGTGCACGTCGCGGCGGAGGAGCGGCTCGCCGCCGGTGAGCCGCACCTTGTCCACGCCGAGCGAGAGGAACACGTCGACGAGCGCGCTGATTTCCTCGAACCGCAGCACGTCTTCCCGCGGCAGCCAGACGTAGTCGTCCTCCGGCATGCAGTATTCGCAGCGAAGGTTGCAGCGGTCGGTGACCGACAACCGCAGGTTGCGCAGCGGCCGGCCGAGGCGGTCGTTCATGACGCGTCATCGGGAACTGAGAATTGTAAACCGGCGGCTGGCCGGGATGAACGGCCGCGAGGCGATCTGGCCGTCGAATCGCGGGCTCCAGCGCCCCGGGACCGCCGCGTGACACGACGGGCAGCGGCCGTCCGGCGTGATGTGGTACTCGCGAATGTGGTAGCCGTAGCGGCCGACGAGGAGCGCGTGGCACGCCGCTGCACCGCGTGTCTTCGAGGTCCCCGACCTGCGCCCGGCAGGTTGCCCGCGTAGACGTAGCGCAGGCCGTTGGCGCGTCCGATGTCCGCGGCCGTCAGCAGCATCTCCGCCGTCGTGTTCGCCGGGTCGGTCATCTTGTAATCGCCGTGAAACGCCGTGACGTGCCACGGGATGTCGGGCGAGACGCCGGCGACGAACGCCGTGAGACGCGACAGCTCGTCGCGCGAATCGTTGAAGCCGGGAATCAGGAGCGTGACGATCTCGACCCAGAACTCCATGGCGTGCAGGCGCCGGATCGTGTCGAGAATCGGTTCGATGCGGCCGCCAAGTTGCCGGTAGTGCCGATCGTCGAAGCTCTTGAGATCGACCTTGTACAAGTCGACCCACGGACGCAGATATTCGAGGACCTGCGGAGTTCCGTTGCCGTTGGAGACGTAGCCGGTCGTCAATCCGGCGGCGCGCGCTTCCTTGAACACCGCGACGGCCCACTCGCTGGTGATGAGCGGCTCGTTGTAGGTGCTGACCATGACGCGTGCGCGCTGCGCGACGCGCGTCGCGGACCAGATCCTGCGGCGATGTCCGCAGCGGCGGCGCGACCGCCGCGGGATCGCGAAGCGCTTGCGACGTCACCCAGTTCTGGCAGTACCAGCAATGCAGATCGCAGCCGAGCATGCCGAAGCTGTACGCGAGCGCGCCGGGATGCGCGTGGAAGAACGGCTTCTTCTCGACCGGATCGCACTGCACGCCGCCCACGTAGCCCCACGGCACGCGCAGGCGGCCGCCGTCGTTGAAGCGCACCTTGCACACGCCAATCGCGCCGTCGGGCAGCGGGACAGCAGTGGCCGCACGCGTAGCAGCGAAGACGTCCGTCGGGCAGCGAATCGTACAGCTCGCCCTCGCGCGTTTCCCGCGCGAGCACCTCAGCCAACGTGGACATGGGACGTTCTCATTGTACAGTGGCGCCGATGTCCGGCCGCTTGAGCTCCGTCGATGCATTTCGCGGTCTCACCATGGCGGGCATGGTGATCGTCAACAATCCCGGCACGTGGGAGGCGATCTACTGGCCGCTCGAGCACGCCGAGTGGAACGGATGGACGCCCACCGATCTCATCTTCCCGTTCTTCGTGTTTCTCGTCGGCGTCTCGATGACGCTGTCGTATCAGACGCTGCTGGCGCGTCCGTCGCGCATCGTCGAGCGTGGTCTCCTCATCATCTGCTTTGGATTGGCGATCGCGGGGTTCCCGTGGTTCAACCCGGGCGAGTGGCGTTTTCCGGGCGTGCTGCAGCGCATTGGTCTCTGCTATCTCGCCGCGGCGTTCATCTATCGGCGGACGCGGAAGATGACGGTGCTCGCGGCCATCGTGGCCGTTCTGCTCGTCGGCTACTGGATCGTGCTCGCGAGTTTCGGGGACCTCACGCCCGAGGGCAACATCGGCGCGCAAATCGATCGAGCGCTGATGAGCGGCCATCTCTATAAGCCGAGATGGGATCCTGAAGGCCTGCTCGGCACGCTGCCCGCGATCGCGACCGCGCTGCTCGGAGTCATCGCCGGCATCTTTCTCCAGACACCGGCGACTCGTGAACGGAAGATCGCGGTGCTCGCGATTGCCGGTGTGTCCCTTGCGGTGGCGGGGCAGGCCTGGAATTTCGTTTTTCCAATCAACAAGGCTCTGTGGACGAGCTCGTACGTGCTGCTGACCGCTGGCCTCGCCGCGCTGCTCCTCGCTGCGTTCATCTACCTCGTCGACGTTGAGAAGGTCCACGCCTGGTGGCAGCCACTCATCGTCCTCGGCCGGAACGCGTTGACGCTGTACGTGGTGTCGGGCCTCATCGCGAAGACGCTGATCCTGATTCCCGTTCCGCAGGGCGACGGCTCGCGCGACACGCTGCAGGCCGTCATCTATCATTACGGCTTCGAATGGATGGGCCCGCCCAAGATCGCATCGCTCAGCTTCGCGCTCGTGTTTCTCGCGCTGATGTACGGGCTCTGCCATTTCCTCTACCGCCGGGGGATTTTCCTTCGCGCTTGACACCTTGGCACGCCGTGAGGTTGTAGCGCGGGCCTGCGGGCGCGAAGGCGGGGTGGCCGCGCGTTACACGGGAATGTCATGCGTGTCCTGCCTGCTCAGCCTTGTCCTCGCCGCAGCCTTGATCCCGACTCAAACCGTGTCCGGCCAGGGCATGCAGTTGAAGACGCCCAATCCCGACGCCACGGCCAGCGACGCCGACTGGCAGGTGAACAACGAGCCCATCGTCGCATCGGGGCTGACCTACTATCCAACGCGCGAAACGCGGATGTTCGACGGCCAGGTGATGACGCAGGTCGACGTCTACAAAGGCGTGCCCGTGTACGCGGACATGAGCATCGCGCCGTTCACGCCTCGTCTACGTGCCGCTGACGCGGACCCGCATGCGCACGTACGAACGGCCGGCAGACGGCGAGCGCTGGGTCATCACTGGACGAGGGCAAGTGGACCCGCGGCCCGTCGCGACCACCGGCAGCGTGGAGGCCGCGCCAGTCGTCATCGTGCCGCCGATGGTGACGAGGCCCGCCGGCCGTGTCGAGTCGATTCGGCGTCCGCGCGGCACGGACGGCGTCTGGGTGGAGTTTGACGGCGCGCGCTGGTATCACGACGGGGCGGCGCAATTATTCAGCCCCGATCGATTTGAGCACGCCGGCGACTATCATGGCTTCGCCGTGTATCGCGAACGCGGACGCGGCGCCGATCGGATTTGGATTGCGACCGTACCTGGCGGACCACTGACCCCCTACAAGAGACATTGAGCCTTCCGCGACCCGTTTGGCTCCTCGGATGGATAAGCCTCGCGACCGATGCGGCCAGCGAGGCCATCTATCCGCTCCTGCCGTTTTTCTTGACCAACGTACTTCGCGCCGGCCCGGTGTCACTGGGCGTCGTCGAAGGAGCGTCCGAGGCCGCCAACAGCGCCCTCAAGATCGTGGCGGGCCGTCTGGCCGATCGATCGGCGCGCAAGCGGCCGCTCGTGTTGTTCGGCTACACGGTCTCGTCGCTGGCGCGGCCGCTCATGGCGGTCACGACGAGTTGGCTGCAAGTTGTTGCCGTGCGGGTGATCGATCGCGTCGGCAAAGGGGTCCGCGGTGCGCCGCGCGACGCGATGCTCGCCACCTTCACCAGCGAGAAGACTCGCGGCAGGGTGTACGGCTTTCACCGTGGCATGGATCATCTCGGCGCCGTCGTCGGACCAGCCGTGGCGACTGCGTTTCTGTATTTCTATCCGGGCGCCTATCGCACGTTGTTTGCGCTCACGATCATCCCAGGCGCCATTGCAGTGGCGTTGATCTTCTTCGTTCGCGAGGAGAGGTCCGGCTAAAGCCGGACCCACGGAGGGCAAGGCGACGCAGAAGTCTGCGGAGCCCAGTTCGTACGCGGGTCCGGCTTTAGCCGGACCTCCTCGGAACCGCTGCCACGCAAGCTCACGGCCTTCATGGGCGTTCTCGCGCTGTTCACTCTCGGAAACTCCACCGATGCATTTCTCCTCCTTCGCCTCACCGACGTCGCCGGCAGCGTGCAATTCGTCCCGTTGATGTGGTCCGCGCTGCATGTCGTCAAGGCAGCCGTCTCCGTCGATCGGCGGGAGCTGGTCGGACCGGATCGGGCGCCGCGCCGTCATCGGGATTGGCTGGATCGTGTACGCAATCGTCTATGTCGGGTTCGCGACGAGCAACACGTTACCCATGTTGCTCGGATGGTTTCTCTTGTACGGCTTCCACTTCGGATTTGCCGAGGGCGCCGAGAAAGCGCTGATTGCCGACCTCGCCCCGGCCTCGAGGCGCGGGCTCGCGTTCGGCATCTACTACGCGGTGCAGGGCCTCGGCGCGCTCGCGGCCAGCCTGCTGTTTGGTGTGATCTGGAGCGTGTTCGGAGCGGCAGGCGGCCTTCGGCCTCGGCGCCGCGCTCGCGATCGCTTCGACGCGCGCTGCTCTTCGTCGTCCTATAATCGTTGAAGTTCATGCGAATTCTCGTCACCAACGACGATGGGTATCGATCGGATGGGATTCATGTGTTGGCCGCCGCGTTTCGAGCGCTGGGCGACGTCACGGTTGTCGCGCCGGTGGAAGAAGCGAGCGCGATCGGCCATGCGCTGACGCTCCGCCGTCCGCTTCGTCTGGATTCGATCAGCGACGGCGTGTACGCCGTTGACGGCACGCCCACCGATTGCGTGAACGTCGCGATCACCCAGGTGTTCAAGGGTGAGCTGCCGCAGTCTGGTCGTGTCGGGGATCAACAAGGGCTGGAATCTCGGCGACGACATCACGTACTCGGGAACCGTTGCCGGGGCGCTCGAGGGTGCGCTCCTGGGCATTCCGAGCCTCGCCGTGTCGCTGCGCGCCACGCGCGGCGACTACGACTTCAGCTACGCGGCGCGAGCCGCGGCCGTCCTGGCCGCAGCGCTGCTGCGAGCGCCGCTTCCGCCGCGCACGTTCCTGAACGTCAACGTGCCGAAAGGACAGCCGAAGGGTTATCGCACGACGGTGCAGGCGAAACGCAATCACGTGACATCCGTTGCGGAGCGTCAGGATCCCAAGGGCCGGTCGTACTACTGGATCGAGGAAGGGCAGAACGAGTGGGAGCCGCGCGACCGCTCCGACTATCACGCGGTTCGGGACGGCTACGTGTCGGTCACGCCGCTGCATCCGGACCTCACCGCGTACGCCGCGCTGAAAGCCGTCGAAGATCTACCCGTCGAGAAGGAAGCTGAGGTAAGGTAAGCGCCGGAGGGGCTTGCCGATGCGCAGTCGTTCGACCAGCGCTCTGGTTTGTCTGGCGTTCCTGGCCGCCCTGCCCGTCGGGACGGTCTCTGCAGCCGATCCACCACCTCGAAAACCTCTCGGCATCAACGAGCGCAATGCGGTCTTGAGTCTGATCAAGGCTATCGATGTCGCCCAGGAAACCGACGTGACGTCCGGCGATCGCGTCGCGTGGGACGGCCATATCCTGCGAGCGGGGAACCAGACGGCGTACCTGCCGTTCCGGTTGACACTGGGAGATGCCTTCAAGGAGGCGGTCGTCTACGTGCGCGCCGTTTCGCGGCACGACGGCATGCGCGCGCGCGACGAACGCTCGGTGGCGCGAGACTGGCTGCTGCGCGGCAACAGCGCGCCGCCGCGGCTGCAGACCGTCATCCGTGTCGACGGGTGAGCTGCCGGTCGGCGGACCGGCGTCGCGCTCGTCGCGCGAGACCGTGGCCGGCGCCAACCAGGCGCTCACCGTGCTCGCGCTGCAGCAACGCGAGATAGAACGGCAGAAAGCCGCCGCCGAGGAGGCGAAGAAGAAGAAGTTGGAAACGCCCCAGCGCGATCCCTACTTGTTTCCCTTCGAGGACTACTACCTGGCCGAGGTGACGCGCGACGGCAACCGCACGCTCCTCGAGCGTGCGCTCTCGCTGCCGCCGGGCGAATACGACGTGTACGTCGGGATGATCGATCGCAGCCGCATGAAAACGAGCAGCCCGGTCATCGTCAGACAGACCGTCACCGTGCCGAATTTCTGGAACGACGAGATCGCGCTGAGCAGCCTCATCCTCGCCTCGGACGTGCGCGTGCTCGGCGCGGCCCCGTCGCGCGAAGCAGCAGGCCGAACACCCCTACACGTTTGGCCGGGCCGAGGTCGTGCCGGTGTCCGCGCCGTCATTTGCGCCGAGCGACGCGCTGTCGGTCGTGTATCAGGTCGTCAACTACGGTGCGCCTGACTCCGATCTGCAGGCCGAATACAACTTCTATCGCCTCGATACCGGTCCGAAGGTGCTCTTCAACCGGACGCCGCCGCAGCAGTTCGGCGACGAGGACCTGCCCGTGCCCGCCCCGTGGGAGAGCGTCGCGTTCGCCACGCAGACCGTCTCGCTGCAGACGTTTCCGCCGGGGCGATACGAGCTCGAGGTGATTGTCCGCGATCGGCTGACTCGGAGATCCGCGTCGGGATCGACCGCGTTCACGGTCGTCGCGCGGTAATCGCCCCATTTGCGACAGGGGAATCGGTTCATGCGAAAGGCAGTCGTGATCGTCGCCGTGTGTCTGATCGCGGGAGCGGGGCTGCCGCTCGTCGCGCAATCGGGTGCGAAAAACGGCGAGTGGCCCACCTATGGCGGCGATCACGGGCACACGCGCTACTCGCCGCTCGATCAGATCAACGCGTCGAACTTCAACAACCTCGAGATCGCGTGGCGGTTCAAGCCGGACAACCTCGGTCCGCGTCCCGAATACCAGTTCGAATCGACGCCGCTGATGGTGAAAGGCGTCCTGTACTCGACCGCCGGATCCCGCCGCGCCGTCGTCGCCCTCGATGCCGGCACCGGCGAGATGTTGTGGATGCACAGCGAGAACGAGGGGGCGCGCGGCGCCGCCGCCCCGCGCCAGTTGTCGGGCCGAGGTCTCGCGTATTGGACCGACGGTCGTGAGCAGCGCATTCTCTACGTCACACCCGGCTACCGGCTCATCGCCCTCGATGCGAAGACCGGCGTTCCCGTGAGCGCGTTCGGCAAGAACGGCGTCGTCGACCTGAAGCTCGAGAACGATCAGGAAATGGATCTGATCACCGGCGAGATCGGGTTGCACTCCACGCCGGCCGTCGCGAAGAACGTCGTCATCATCGGCGCCGCGCACAAGACGGGCGGCAACCCGAAGAGCCGGCGGAACGAAAAAGGCTACATCCGCGGCTACGACGTGCGCACCGGCAAGCGCCTGTGGATCTTCCACACCATCCCGCGTCCCGGCGAGTTCGGCAACGACACATGGGAACGGGACTCGTGGTCGTACACCGGCAACACGGGCGTGTGGGCACAGATCTCCGTGGATGAAGAGCTCGGGCTCGTCTATCTGCCTGTCGAGATGCCGACGGGCGATTACTACGGCGGGCATCGGCCCGGGCAACAATCTGTTCGGCGAGAGCCTCGTCGCGGTGGATCTGCAGACGGGGAAGCGGCGCTGGCACTTCCAGCTCGTGCACCACGGCATCTGGGACATGGACATCCCGTGCGCGCCGATCCTGCTCGACATCACGGTGAACGGCCGCACCGTGAAGGCGGTGGCGCAGCCGACCAAGCAGGCGTTCCTGTACGTGTTCAACCGCGAAACCGGCGAGCCGATCTGGCCGATCGAGGAGCGGCCGGTCGCGAAGGGCGACGTCCCCGGCGAGTGGTACGCGCCGACGCAGCCGTTTCCGACCAAGCCGCCGGCCTACGATCGGCAGGGCATTTCGGTCGAACGATCTGATCGACTTCACGCCGGAGTTGCGCGCCGAAGCCGAGAAGGCGATCGCGCGCTACACGATCGGACCGCTCTTCACGCCGCCGGTGGTCAGCAAGGTCGACGGTCCGCTCGCGACGTTGACGTCGGGCTTCGCGACCAACTGGCCGGGCGGCGCGTACGATCCCGAAACGCACATCGCCTACATCTATTCGCAGAGCGGCGCCAGTCCGCTCGCGCTGGTGGTGCCTCCCGCCGATTTGTCCGACATGAATTACATCCAGGGCAACGCGCTGACCGGCGCGCGCCGGACGGGCGGCTCAGGGTCCGCGGCCGGCGGTGGACGGACTGGCGAAACGGCGAGCAGCGCCGCGACCGCGCCTGCGGCCGCCTCGGGCGAAGGCGGAGGTGGCACCGGACTGAGTCTCAACGTGCAGGGGCTGCCGCTGCTGAAGCCGCCGTACGCGCGCATCAGCGCGATCGACATGAACAAGGGCGAGATTCTCTGGCACATCGCCCACGGCGAGACGGCCGACAACATTCGCAATCATCCGGCGCTGAAAGGGCTGAACATTCCGCGGACCGGTCGTCCCGGGCTCATCGGACCGTTGGTGACGAAGACGCTCCTCGTCGCGGGCGAGGGCGGCTTGTTCACGACGCCGAACGGCCGGCGCGGCGCGATGCTGCGCGCCTACGACAAGACCAACGGCAAAGAGGTCGGCGCCGTGTACATGCCGGCGCCGGAAAGCGGATCGCCGATGACCTACATGCACAACGGCCGGCAGTACATCGTCATCGCCGTCAGCGGCGGGAACTATTCGGCGCGAACTGCTCGCGTTCCGTCTGCCGCAAGGTCATGAGTACGTAGGTCCGCTTCAGCGGACTGTCGTGAGTCCGGCTCGCTGACCGTACGTAGCGCGAGCTGTAGCGCGGCCCTCTCCCGCGACTAGTCCCGAGCTCAGCGTCAGTCGGCCCTCGCCTTGCACCAGTCAGGCGCGAGGTGACATATGGCTGACTACCGAGCATCCTCGCGCAACCGACGAGTTGCCGTGGCTCTCGCATTGAGCGGGCTCATCGCGACGGCCGCCAGTGTTGGCGCGCAGAGCCGACGTTGGGAAGCGTTAGGACGACTTGAAACAGGGACCACGGTGGAAGTGCGGACGACGCAACCGATCAGCTCGAGTTCGTACGACGGACGGATTTACGAGGGGATCGTCGACAACGATGTGCTCGACAATCAGGGCCGCCTGGCGATTCCGAACGGCGCGACCGCTGAGTTGATGGTGCGGCGCACCGGTGACGACGAGCTCGTCGTCGATCTCGAATCGGTGACCGTGAACGGACGGCGCTACGCCGTGCAGGCCGATACGAACGTCGTCGGCACGACCGGCAATGACCCGAACATCGGGATCAACAAGGAGACGGGCAAGTACGTCGGCGGCGGAGCGGTGCTGGGCGCCATCATCGGCGCCGTGGCTGGCGGGAAGAAAGGTGCGGCGATCGGCGCCGGCGTCGGAGCCGCGGCGGGCGCCGGAACGCAAATCGCGACGCATGGCCGCACCATCGACGTGCCCGCGGAAGCGCTGTTGTCGTATCGGCTGTCGCGCCCGCTGAACATCGACGTGCGCGACACCGGCTACGATCGCGAGGGCGTGCACTACCACCGCTGCCCGGGCTGCTAAGCGCGCGGCGCCGACGAGCCACGGACCCGACCAAATGGGGTAAGATACCCATTCGCCTCGGTCGGGGCGTGGCTCAGCCTGGTAGAGCACTCGGTTCGGGACCGAGGGGTCGGAGGTTCAAATCCTCTCGCCCCGACCAAAATTCAAATCCATGAAGGCGGGGTTTCCTGAGAACCCCGCCTTTTTTCTTTGCGGCGGGCGACCGCCACCCGTTCCTTGTTCTACTTATCGTCGTTGCGAATCGTGCCCACTCCCTGGCCATCGCCTATCGTCGCGCCGTTGGGGTTCGAGAGATTCACGTAGAACACTTCGTCGGCCTCGCGCTTGCGATCGCTTCTCACCGTGACATACACCGCCCACGTGGTCCGGCCGGCGGGAATCGTCACCGTACCCGACGCGGCGTCGTAGTCGCTGCCCGCGGCGGCGGTGCCGTTGGCGGTGCTGTAGGCCACTGTGACGGGGCTGGTGGTCATCGGCGAGATCGTCAGCAGGAAGCCGGCGCTCCGTGTGCCGGTGTTGCCTTCGAACACGGACACGTCGCCGATCGACACCGCCGGCGTCGGCGGCGGACCCTAGCCGGGCGTCAGCAGCACCGCGTGGTAGTGGCCCTGCGCGTCGAACGCGGTCGCAGCAATCTGGCCGGCGTTGTTGATGGCATTCGCATACGCGATGTGCAGGCCGGTTCCCGCGGGAATCAGGGTATTCAGGTTCGTCACGACGCCGTCGATGTAGACCCACCCATGGAAATTCGAGACGCCGCCAGCGGCCCGCATGCTGCCGACGACGACGCCGTTGTCGTTGATGTCGCCGGCGTACGCCTCCGAGCTCGGAACCGGCAGCGCCGTCATGGCGCCGTTGGCGTAGATGAACGCTTTATAGAAGGACTCGTACGTGTCCGGATCGGTGCGGCCCGAGGAGCCGACGATCTGGCCCGCGTTGTTGATGCCCGCCGCGCCGCCGTCCTCGTCGCCCGGGAGCAGGCCGAGATCCGTCATCCCGACGCCGCTCTGCCACACGAACGGATGCTGCATGAACCCCAGCGGCGTCATCTCGTCGGTGTAGGACGAGCCGACGACCACGCCGTTGTCGTTGATGTCGCTCGCAAAGCTACTGCCGCCGCCCAGATGTCCGAGCGACGTGCGCGAATTGTTCTGCCAGAGAAACGCGTTGCCATTAGTTGATGTTGCCCACCACTTGACCGGCTTCGTTGATTCCCGTCGCGGAGCCGGTCTGGTTCGCGGGGAGATCGGGCGTGAGATCGGTGATCGCGCCGTTGTTCCACAGGACCGCGTGATATCCCGATGGTGGCGTCGTGAGCGCGGAATAGCCGACGACCTGGCCGGCTTCGTTGAGCCCCAAGGCCGAGGCGGACGACGCCGCTGCCGAGCGTGCCGAGGTCGGTCTTGCTGCCGTTCTGCCAGAGAAACGGGCGGTTGCCGCCCGCGACGCCCACCACCTGGCCGGCGTCGTTGACGTCAATTGCCTGCGCGCTCTGCACGGTGCCGAACGTGCCGAGGTCGATGACGCTGTACGGAGGCGCCGCGCTGCGAGGCGTCTCGGTGCCCAGCGGCGACACGAGGATCAAGGCGATGGTGGCGAGTGGAGCGAGTACTGCGGTCCAGGTACGCGAACCCGTCATGTCGTGACCTCCCTGCAGCCCACAAGTGAGGATGCGCTGCCGCAGCGTGGCAAACGGCATGCCCGCGGGTACGAGGGCCCGACGCGGGAATTCAAGCGCATTTCGGAAGGGTCGGAGAAGAACGGGCGACAACCTTCGGTATGGCCTTTCGGTCGTCGTAATCCAGAATCGCT
Organism: uncultured Acidobacteriota bacterium; assembly: GCA_963731545.1. Classification (GTDB taxonomy): domain Bacteria; phylum Acidobacteriota; class Vicinamibacteria; order Vicinamibacterales; family CAVVIG01; genus CAVSWN01. The sequence continues at coordinate 37,190 of CAVSWN010000008.1, forward strand.
AACTGGACCGGAACGAACGATGAGGTCGGAATCGGCAACGAGAATCGCGATCGCCCGGTGCAGTAAAGTGTGCGGCGTGACCAGAGTGGAACGCTTTGCGGGCGTCAAGCGTGTCAACTACTTCGCCGGCCAGATCCTCGGCGCGCAGGACTTCCGCGACGAACAGGCCTACTTCATCGAGAAGCGCCGTCTGCTCAATCGCGCTCTTCTCGGCCGCGGCATCGTCGCCGGACTGTCGGTGAGCGTTCCCGCGGGCTCGTCCGCGGCGACCGTGATCGTGGAGCCAGGGCTTGCGATCGACAATGAAGGACGCGAGATCGAGCTGCGGGCTGCCGTATCGCTCGCGATCCCGAGCGCCGCCGGTTCGCGCCAATACATCCTCGTCGAATACACCGAGCGCGAGACGAATGCCGTTCCGCTCCCGACATCAACGTCGGAAACGGTGGCCTCGCGGATCGAAGAAGGAGCAGTGGTCCGATTCTCAGACGACGACGATGCGGCTGGCGTTTCAGTAGGGCGGATCGCGCGCAGCGGCAGCGGCTGGCGCGTCGACCACGCGTTCAAACCTTCGCGATGCCGTTGAAAGCGTTGTGCGTCTGCACAATCATGGTCTGATGCGGGTCGATCGACGGACGGCGGATGAGGATAGAGAGTGCCCGACTTGTCGCCCATCTCCCGAACTCATCCAAAGGATCAATCAAGATGAACGTCAAAGTGTTTCTGTCCGCGCTCGTGCTCAGCTTGACTGGCGTCATACCGGATTCGCACGCGACCGCAGCCGCGGCAGGCGCCTGTGCCCTCGTCACGCAGCAGGAAGCCGCGACGGCCTTCGGCGGTCCGGTGCCCGCCGGAGCTGAAACGCCGATGGATTTCCCGGTGCAGGGTGTGTTGATCAAGGCGCACGCGTGCTTGTTCGGATCGGCGGTGGTTGTCGCCCGATACGATCTGGGGAGCGGCGCGCAGACGCTGTTCGACAAGTACCGGCAAGAGTTCGCTGCGAAACCCGGCTCATCCGACTGCCGGAATATCGACGGCATCGGTGACGAAGCCTTCGGCGCCAAAGGACAGCTGATGATCCGAAAAGGGCAGGCCGGCCTCCTCGTCGGCGTCACCCTGGGCGACAGGCAGAATGCTCGCGTCGCAGCCAAGCAGCTGCAAACCGAGAAAACGCTCGCGGCACTTGCGCTCGGTCGACTGTAACCCGACTACGGCATTCCGGGCTGGACCTCGAAAACGTAGAGCGTCGATCGATCGTCCTCGGGCATGAAGTAGCCTCGCAACCCCGCGTCGCTCGGCTCGATCCAGACGGGATTGTGGGTCATGTTCAGGCCGCTCCGCGTCCACAACCGCACCGGCACCTGATGCAGGGGCCGGCCCTGCACAAGGTCCACGAGCTCGAGGCCTCCGAGCCGGAACGGCTGGCCATCCGCCGACTGACGCATTTCAGCGACGCCGGTGCAGAGCATGCGATGGCCGCCGACGTACTTGCAGTCCTGGTAGTCGACGTAATGCGATGAATTGACTGCACGCGTGGGCTGTGGATCCGCGGGCGTTCCTGCGGGCCAAGCGCCCATCGATAGAAGCGACGCGATCCCCAGCTCACTCCGTGCAGTGTGTTGTCGTCGGTGTCGTGAACCAGCGCGCCGAGGTGGTCCCCGAACCGGAGGATCTCGGTCGCCTTCATCGTCTCGGGATTGACGCGATACACAATCGAGCGGCTGTTGGGCCGATATTCGGCGACCGGCACCCAGAGGTCGCGCCCATCGTAGTCGAGCCCGCCTGGATGGTAGACCGCGCCTTCGCCAAGCCTGAGATCCGTGATCAGATTGCCCGATAGATCCAACTTGAACAGATGGCCAACGCCCTCGCCAGCATCGCGATCCTGACCCGCTTCAGGTGTCGCAAAGCGTTTCGTGGGAACGCGTACCTCGACCGACGAGACGAAGAGGGTGTCTCCGATCTTGACCATGCCTTGCGGGTGGAATGTCCGGAAGCCAATCGCCACCGACCCGACCTGCCGCCACACCGAATCACGCGACAACGTGATCACATGCGTGGCGACGACCGCTCGACTGTCCGCGGCCGGTGGGCCCTGCGACTCCAATGCAACCGGGGCGAGAAGAGCCGCAACGAAGCAGCACAGCGAGCGCACGGCCGGCATCGAGGCCTAGAATACCGCTGCGACGTTCCAGGACGCTCGCTTTCTCCTACGCTGCGCTCGGCGTGGGAGACGCGAAGACCGCCGCCAGGGATGCCCCGTCGGCCGGCTTCGTGAGGTGCGCGTCGAATCCTGCGCGCGTCGCCTTCTCCTTGTCCTGTTCCTGGCCGAAACCCGTCAACGCCACGAGCAAGACCTGGTTGCCCAGAGCACGGCGAATCCGTTGACAGGTCTCGTAGCCGTCGAGTCCTCGCATCCCGATGTCGAGGAGGACCACGTCAGGTTGGTACTCCTGGAGCATCTCGAGCGCGCTTTCGCCGTCGTAGGCAACTCGCGCGTCTCCACCCATGTCCTCGATGAGCATGGCCGTCGCATTGGCCGCATCCTGGTTGTCGTCGACGACCAGAATTCGTCGCTCGAGCCGGCGCTCATCAGCGTGCGTCTGGATGGCAGGGACCAATTGGGTTGTCGCTAATGGAAGTTGGATCACGAACTCGCTGCCTCGCCCGTCTCCTTCACTCCGGGCGTCAAGACGTCCGTCGTGCAGTTGCACCAGTCGACGTGCGAGCGCGAGGCCAATGCCCAGTCCAGGTTGCGAGGAGCGCGTCTCTCCTTGTGTGAAGAGATCGAACACGCGAGGCAGCAGTTCCGGCGAAATCCCGATTCCTGAATCAACCACCGAAATCGACACTTGCGGTATCGCGCCGCTCTTCGGCTGCGTGATCGTCGCGGTGATACACACAGAGCCGCCGTCGTTCGTGAATTTCGCGGCGTTGTGCAGCAGGTTTGACAGGATCTGGACGAACCGTGTCGGATCTACATCGATGACGCAATGGTTCTGTGGCAGCTCGACGCTCAAGGCGATTCGTTTGGCCGCCATGGCGGCGCGATTGGCTTCCACGGCGCTGTGGACCAGGCCGGCCAGCAGTGTGGGTTCGCGTTGCAGGACAATCTTGCCTGACGTGATTCTCGACACGTCCAGGAGGTCGTCGATCAAGCGGACCATGTGACTGACCTGACGCTCCATGATCTGGCGCACTCGCGCGACCGCCACCGCGGTGTCGCCGCCGCGCCGAATCAGTTCGAGGCCTGTTCGAATCGGGGCGAGCGGATTTCTCAGTTCGTGCGCCAGCATCGCCAGAAATTCGTCTTTGCGCGCATTGGCATCCCGCAACTGCTCCTCGGCGCGCGCCCGTTCAATCGCCTCCCAGGTCCGCTCCGCCGTCTCCTTGACCAGTTCGACTTCGTCTGGAGTCCAGTTCCGCGGTGAACGGGTGTTCACCGACAGCGCCCCGATCAGCCTGCCGTCCCTGATCAACGGCGCCGCGACGAACGCACCCACGCCGACCGCGGCGACCGCAGGACGATCCGCGTCGGGAATCAACGGCGAGGCTTGCGTGTCCGCCACGACCACCGGTCCGCCAAGCCGAAATGCCGGACCAACCCACGTGAAATCGGACAGCGACCATCGTCCGACCCTGCTCGAGACCCCGGCGCGAACAAAGTTTTGTTCGACCACGAAGTGGCCCTGCTCTTCGTCAATGGCTGCGTAATACGCACGGTCTGTCAGCAACCGCTCGCCGAGAAGCCGGCTGGCCTCTCCTTGAATCGCCATGGGATCGACCAGCACCCGCAAGGCATCCCCAAGCCGGAGGAGAAACGCATGCCGCGATTCGCTCTCCTGCAGCGCCACCTCGACGCGCTTGAGATGATGGAGGGTGTCCCGAAGGCGCGCACCGCCTTGGACACGTTCCGCCTCGGACGTGTCGAGCAGCAGGTTCGCGAGCTCGCCGTGGCGGCGCAGAATTTCGGCCATGTCCGGTTCATAGGTCAGCTCCGGGTGCATCTCCGTCCAGTAATGGGCCGTGCGAATGAAGGCGAGATAGGCCACCAGGAGTTCGAATGTCCCGTCGCCAACCGCGGCGCGAACAACGGCCCGTGCGCGGGCGGTGTCGCGCGGCGACAAGAACATCATCGTCAACGCGTCGAAGAGATCTGTCTCGCACTCAGTGCGAGGCTCCGGCAGCCGGCCGCCAAGCGACACACGCTCGAGGCGCTCGAGGACCTTCGTGAAGGCCGGGCCCTCGGGGAGGGGCCGCCGCAACATCTCAATCACCTGCTCGACAGTTTCGGCACCCGCGCCGGCGTCTCCGGCTGGCCGACCCTGGCCGATGAGAAAGCCGACGTGCCGGACGATGCAGTAGCGGATCTCGCAGAATCGGGAGAGATGGACGAAGAGCCGCTCTTTGAACAGCGACGGCAGCGGGCTGTCCAGGTAGGCCGACTTCGCAAATTTCCAGAGTTCCTCAACCAGCCCAGGCGCCGCATCAGCGGAACAGAAGAAATTGGGAAGGACGCCGAAACGATCCGCGACCTCGCGCTTGAAACGAAGCGTGCTCGTTTGCTGTGCCGCTGATTCAACGCTCACTCGACGCCTCCCGTATGCGGATCCCGATCTTCGGCGAAACGACGATGTCCGCGGTGTTCAAAACAGCGCACATCGCGCTGAGCCACGACGTGAACCACGAATGCAGCTCATGATCCGAAAAGCAGGCCGGCGCACGGTCGGCGTCGAGGCATAGAATACCGAAGGCGGAATATGCGAAACGCCGCCGTCCCGTGATTTATCGGTAATCTGATGCCTGAATTTCACGCTGAACCGTACATCTACCTGCCGGCGATCAGCCACAAGTCGGTGCTGGTCGCGTGGGGCGCGTTCTATTTCAGAGCCAAATCCAGCGGCGAGATGAAGCTCGTCGACGCCGATTCGAGGCACATTCATCCGCCGCGCAAGGACACGATCGGCGCGCGCTCGGCGCCGTACGGACCTGCCCGCGTGGAAGTGCTCGACCGGTCCGGCGTCAAGGTCGCCGTCACGCGGACGGACGCCACCAACCATTGCTGGGTCACCGGACTGCAGCCGGACACCGAGTACTCGGTACCGGGTCATCGTGAACGACGAGGAGTGGGCGAGTGGCGAGCGGTGGGATTGGTCTCCGTCGAGGAAGGCCCTGGTGAAGGGCGGCACGTATCAGAACACCTTTCGGACCAACCCGGATCCCGACGCTCCGGCGTCTTCAGTGACGTTCGCCGTGCTCGGCGACTTCGGCGTGGGGATGAAGAAGGAGGCCGAGGATCGCCGCCAGCAACAGGTGGGCGATGCGCTTCGACGGGCGCTCGACGATCACGCCATCCGATTCATTCTGACGACCGGAGACAACATCTACGCGGGGAAGAAATTCCTGGGTGTTCCCGTCGGGGCAACTGGCGACGAGGACGACGATTGGTTCTTCACGTATTTTCAGCCGTATCGGTACGTGATCAACCGGGTGTGCGTCTACCCCTCAATCGGGAATCACGACGCCGGCGAGAGCGAAGACCGCGACGACCGCGAACAGGTCGAGGACAACTTCTACGTGCGCGAACGGATCGCCAGCGAACAAGCGGCCGGCCGCGCGTCGCTCGATCCCGGACTCTTCTACCGTTTCCGTTATGGTTCGAATGTCGAATTCGTCTGCATCGATACGTCGAAGGAGCATCTGTTCGCCGAGCGGCTGTTCGATCACCCGAAGCATCGCGACTTCATCGAAGAGGCGTTTCCGCCCAGCACGGCGGCTCCTGCGTGGCGAATTCCGTTCTGTCATCATCCACCGTTCAGCGCCGGCCCCAGACATCACAACACGGAGGCGATGCAGAGCCTGATCCCGCTGTTTCAACGAGCCGGCGTCAGGGCGGTCTTCAGCGGCCACGAGCACAACTTCCAGCATTCCGTCGCCGATGGGATCAACTACTTTGTGTCCGGCGCCGCGGGGAAATTTCGCGCGGACACGCCTGACGAGTTTGGCGAAGCGCGGACACGCTCGTGGAGCAACCGCTGCCACTTCCTGCTGGTGGAGATCGCGGGGCCGGAGATGATCGTGCGGGCCATAGGTGAGCTCGGAACCTCGGCCACGTTGACCGACATCGCCCGGTTGGATCCTCGCGGTGCCCCAGTGACCGAGCCGATGGTGATCGCACTCGTGTAAGCACAGTCGCGCGCGTAAAATCATCGGATGCACATGCGACCCGCGATGACGTCGCTGTTCGCGTCTCTGGCTCTGGTTCTTGCCGTGCCGCTGCTCGCTGTCCAGCTCGAGAGTCAAGGACACGCTCGGGACACGGTTGTGATGCGGAGTGGCGCGCTCTCACGCTGCGCGCCTTCTGTGGCGTCCGGCCGGACCCGGACCGTTCCCCGCGATCGTCTACAACCATGGCAGCGGGCCACAGTCCGACCCGCAGCAGGCCCGAAATCCTCGGGCCCGTCTTTGCCCGCCACGGCTACATGTTTCTCTATGTGTTCCGCCGCGGCGCCGGACTCTCGGCCGATCAAGGCACCAACAGCGTCGCGTTGATGAATCGAGCGCTCGAGGAGAAGGGACGCGACGCGCGCAATCAACTGCAGCTCCAGCTGTTGGAAAACGAGCTGGAAGACGTGAACGCCGGTCTGTCGTTCCTGCGCGGCCGTTCGGATGTCGATACGCGCCGCATCGGGTGCGTCGGCCACTCGTTCGGCGGCTCGCTTGCACTGCTTCTGACCGAACGCGATCCGGATGTGCGGGCAACGGTTCTGTTCGGCGCCGCTGCCGGGAGCTGGGACGACTCGCCGCCGCTGCAGTCGCGGCTCCTCGCCGCCATTCGGCGCAATAGGCGCCGGCGTTCTTCGTCTTCACCGAGAACGAATACTCCGTTGCGCCGGCGAAGGTTCTGAGCGCTGAAATGAAGAGGCTCGGCATTCCGCAGCGGGTGCAGATCTATCCGCCGATCGGCAAGACGCCGGCCGAGGGGCACGACCTCGTTCACGTCGCCGTGCCCACATGGGAGCGCGACGTGTTCGCTTTCCTGGATGAACACCTGAAGAAATGAGTCTGAACAGACTGACGAGCCAGTAGGAACTACGGCTGCATCGTGTCTTGCGACGAGGATGCGGAGGCCGTGCTCCGGCACGGTGCGGACCCAGTACAGGATCGACAGGGTCCCCAGCGCACCCAATCCGAGGGTGACCAGCGCGGCTGTCCGATGCGCGCCCATCAGCACGCTGGACGACAACAGGACGGCAACCCACATCGCGGTCAGCGCGGCGCGCTTCGCCGATGGCGGCATGCCGCCGCCGCCCGCAATCCGCTGCAGCCGCGGACCAAGCCAGCGGTTTTCCCGGAGCCACCGCTCGAAACGCGCGGAGCTGCGCGAAAAGCAGTAGGACGCGATCAGGATGAAGACCGTGGTCGGCAGCCCGGGCAGGACGACGCCCGCCAGGGCGAGCGCGACAGCGCACCAGCCGAGAGCTCCGTACAGCATCCGCATGGATCTCCGAAAACCATATCACCGAGCCGGTCGCGTGCGCATCATCGAAACAGGTACACTTCGGACATGCCCCTGTTCGGCCGGCGGACGTTTCCGGTGGCGCTGTTGCTTGCGTTCGTCGCGGCAGTCTGCATCTTCGCGCTGCCGGAGGTCGTCAGCGCGCACGGCGTGTCGTCGAAGGATGCGCGCTACCTGCTGTCGCTGCAGGGGCCGGCGATCGTGCCGCTCATGTATCTGGGCGCGAAGCACATGGTGACGGGCTACGACCACCTGCTGTTTCTCGTCGGCGTCATCTTCTTTCTCTACCGGCTGAAGGACATCCTGCTCTACGTCAGCCTGTTCACAGTCGGTCACAGCGTGACGCTGCTCGCGGGCGCGCTGGGCGGTATCCACGCCAACGCACATCTGGTCGATGCCATCATCGGCGTGTCGGTCGTGTACAAGGCGTTCGAAAACATGGGCGGCTTCAAGGCGCTCGGCTTCCAACCCGACACGCGCGCGGCCGTCTTCGGCTTCGGCCTCGTCCACGGCTTCGGCCTCGCGACGAAACTGCAGGAGTATTCGCTTTCCCGCAACGGGCTCGTCACGAACATCGTCAGCTTCAACGGCGGCGTCGAGATCGGGCAGTTTCTCGCGCTGACGGCGGTGCTGCTGGCGCTTGCGTTCTGGCGCACGCGGGCGGGCTATTTTCGACACGCCTACATGGCCAACGCCGCGCTGATGACCGCCGGCTTCGTCCTCGTCGGGTACCAGATGACGGGATACTTCGTCGAATGACGACGACCGCGCAGAACAATCTCCAGACGCCGTCGCCATCGCTTGCGAGGCTGGCCAAAACGACGGTCATTGCGATGGTTGTGGCAGGAATCCTTCTCGTCGCTTTCGTGCTGCCATCGGAGTACGGGATCGATCCGATCGGCACCGGCAAGATGCTCGGCCTGACGGCCATCGCGTCGCCGGAACCGGAACCGGTCGACGAAGGAATGTCCAACCCCGAAGCGGCGCTGCTGACGCCAACCCAACGCGGGCCGGTGGGCGAGTATCCGCGACCGTTCAAGTTCGATGTCTACGAGGTCGTCCTGGCCCCGAAGGAAACGATCGAATACAAGTACCACCTCGAAAAGGGCGCGATGATGTTCTACTCGTGGACCGCCACGGCGCCGGTGATCTACGAATTCCACGGTGAACGCAGCGGTCTCGTGAGCGACAGCGGATCAGCCAAAGAGGAAAGCTACGACAAGCGGAGCGGGGCGCAGACGAGCGGCAGTTTCACGGCGCCGTTCGTCGGCATTCACGGCTGGTATTGGGAGAACGCCGGCGCCACGCCGGTCACGGTTCGCGTGACGAGCTCGGGGTTCTACAACAGCGCCGTCATCATTCAGCCGAACGGCACGCGGACGCTTCGCGATCTGCAATCGCTCGACACGCTGCCCGCACCGACGCCGCCGCCGGCCGCCGCCGCCGAAATGAACGACGGCGTACTCCCGCCTGACGTCGCGCGCCGCCTTGTCCTCGCGCAAGCCGATGAACTTCGTGTGTCGCAGGTGGTTCTCGCCGGTCCATTCCAGGAACTCGAACTGGCCGACCAGCACCGGCTTCAGCCAGCGGCAATCCTTCATCTTCGCCTGCGTCAACCCCGCCCCCCATCGGCCGCTCTTCGCCTCCGGTAGATTCGCGAACGGGCAGTCCGGGATCTCCAGCCCGCGGAACTTCTTGAACAGCTGCTGGCGCAGGGCCGGCGTGAAACCGTTGCGCGTCCGCGCGGCGTAGATCAGCCGGTCGTCCTCGTAGTAGCCGAATATCAGCGCATCGAAGGTGTTCGTGCCGATGGTGTATCCGCCGATCACGAATTCCTGGCCGCGGTTGATCCGCATCTTCATCCACGCGCCGGACCGCAGCCCTGATTCGTAGCGGCTGTCGCGGCGCTTGGCGACCAGGCCCTCGAAGCCGTGCACCTTGACGGAATGGACCAGGTCCCGAAGGCTCGCCTGAAGCTCGCCCGAGTAGAGCACCGGTTCGTCGAGCGTGGGGACAACCTGCTTTTCGAGCAGTGCGCGTCGCGCGTTCAGGGGCTCGGTCTTCACGTCGCGACCAGCGAGCACCATGACGTCGAAGACGTAGTAGACGATCGGAACATCCTGCGAAAAGTTCTGCAGCGCGTTGAAGGAGGGACGGCCGTCTTCGCCGAGCGCCACGACTTCGCCGTCGATCACGGTCTCGTTCGGGAGTCTTCGAGAGCGCCGCCACGATGGCGGGATAGCGGCCGCTGAAGTCCTTGTTGTTGCGCGAACGCAGGTGCACCCTGTCGCCGGTCTTGAACGCGATGGCGCGGTAGCCGTCGAACTTGAGCTGATACTCCCAGCGCGCCGGGTCGTCCGGCAGCATGTCGGTCTTGAGGAGCAGCATCGGCTCCACGAAACCGGCTTTGACGCGCGCGGCCATCAGGCGAGTCTACCGGACGAGCCGCCGCGTCACGCGGGCTCGGGTTGACATCTAACCCGTGGCGGACACGCTTCGTCTCGTCCCAGGGTCAGCCGCTTCATACCGCGACCGTCTCCGCGAACTACTTCGAGGCGCTGGGTCCGCGCCCGCGCTGAGCCGGCGATACGGCTCAGGAATATTTCGTTTCTCGACATGGCGCCTTTGCCGGCGGTGCCGGGCTCGTGATGGCCGCGGCTCTCCTGGCGGCGTAGCGCCGGCGCGGCGCGCGTCGCGCGTCGATCCTTCGCAGACCCTCCACATCGACGCGTAGATCCCTGCTCGAGCGCACGTGGCACATCACGTGCTTTCTCTCGCGTGATGTCACGAACCACTCTCACAACCCGTTGAAGGAGATACACATGGCTGAGACCGGAACACTGCACGACGCGTTCATCGACGAACTCCGCGACACCTACGATGCCGAGAAACAGCTGACGAAGGCGCTGCCCAAGCTGGCCAAGGCCGCCTCGTCGCCCGACTTGCGCAAGGCGTTCGAATCGCACCTCGAGGAGACGCGCGGCCACGTCGATCGGCTCGAGCAGGTGTTCGAGACCATCGACGAGCCCGTGAAGGGCAAGCACTGCGACGGGCATCGCCGGCATCATCGAGGAAGGCAAGTCGATCATGGAGGAGGATTTCGACGACTCCACGATGGACGCCGCGCCTGATCGCCGCCGGCCAGCGCGCCGAGCACTACGAGATGGCCGCGTACGGGACGCTCGTGGCGTGGGCGCGCGGGATGGGTCACGACGACGCGGCCGACCTGCTGCAGGAAACGCTCGACGAAGAGAAGGCCGCGGACGAGAAGCTCAGCTCGCTCGCCAAGGCGGCATCAACCAGGAGGCTGCCGAGGCTGCCCATTCGGAGGACGAGGACGAGGCAGAGGATCGCGCGCCGGCTCGCTCACGGAAACGGGCGGAGCGGCGGTGATGGCGAAACGGAAGGCCCGGCGCTAGGTCCAGGATCGCTCGAGCGCGTGAGGTTCGATGGCCCACGCGCTCGAGCTTGCTCGAGTGTTGTAGCGCGGAGCTTTCAGCCATCGGACCGATCCGCGAGCCAGGCGAGCAATCGGTCGAGTGGCCAGCAGTTCACGATGCGATCGGGCGGAATGCCGGCGAGCCGCGCGTGCGCGAGCGCCGTCTCCGCGTAGCGAAGCTGCGTCGTGGTGTGCGCGTCGCTGTCCAGCGCGAACAGGCAGCCGGCGGCGAGCGCGTCCGCGGCCATCGTATAGTCGAGATCCTGACGCGCCGGATCCCCATCGATCTCAATCGCGACACCCTCCCGCACCGCGGCTGAAAACACGACGCTCCAGTCCGCGACGATGCCCGCTCGCGAGCCGGCGATGCGTCCGCGCGGGTGCGCCAGGATGCGGACGTAAGGGTTCTCGACGGCGCGCACGAGGCGCTCAGTTTGATCGTCGGCACTGCGCAGCTTCGAATGCGGCGCGGCGAGCACGAGCTCGAAGCAGCCTGCCTCATGCGGCAGGAGGTCGAGCTCGCCATCGCGGCCGATGTTGGCCTCGATGCCTCGGATCAGCCGAAACCGCGAGCCGTACCGGTCGTTCAGCTGAGCGATCAGTCGATGTTGCTCTTCCGCTTCGGCCATCGACATCCCGCCCGCGATCTTCAAGCCGTAGGAATGATCGGTCACGGCCGCGTAGTCATAGCCGCGCGCCAGACAGGCCTCGATGATCTCCTCGAGGGTCGGTCGCGCCATCACTCCATTCGGAGTGCATCTGGAGGTCGCCCCGATACTCGGACACGGTCGGTCCAACGAGGCCGGGATCGCGGAGGACTCGCAGCGTTTCGGCGCGGCTCAGGAAATTCGCCCGCAGACCGCGCCGGCGCCGAACGTCCGCCGCTTTGTCGCTGCGCGCGACCACGTCCTCGACCGTCGGCGAGCCGCCGGTGGCCAGCACCTCGAGGATCACGCGCGTCGAGGCCGGGCCGATTCCCGGAATTTTCTCGAGCGTGCCGTCGGGCCGGACGAGGTCGGCCACTGGCCGCTCGAGCGACAACACGGCGGCGGCGGCGCGCTTGTAGCCGAACATGCTGTGCCTGCGAGGATTGCGCGAACGCCAGATCGCGCAGCAGTCCGCCGATCACGGCGTTGACATCTGCGTGCTGCAACATCGACTCGACAGGCAACTCAGCATGTCCTTTGCAAGCGGAACGCCGAGGTTTCTATGGCCAAATACGGCAAGTCGGCAGGGAAGACGGTGGAGTCGGCGATGCACCGCAAGAAGCGCGGCACGTTGAAGAGCGGGTCGGGCAAGCGCGTGACGAGCCGCAAGCAGGCGATCGCCATCGGCCTGAGCGAGGCGAGAAAGAAGGGCGCGAAGGTTCCGCGCAAATCGTCGCGCTCGCGGTCGAAGTCTCGTTCGCGCTCGCGCAGCGGCCGGAAGAAGTAGCCCATGCCAAAGCGCCGAACCGGACCCATCCGCTACGCCGTCGTCGGCCTCGGCCACATCGCGCAGGTGGCCGTGCTGCCGGCGTTCGCGCACGCCGGCGGAATTCCCGCCTGACCGCGCTCGTCAGCGACGATGCGCAGAAGCGCAAGCTGGTCGGCCGGAAATACGGCATCGACAAGACCTACGGCTACGACGAGTACGACGCGTGCCTCGAAGAGGTCGACGCGGTGTACATCGCGCTGCCGAACTCGATGCACGCCGAGTACACGATCCGCGCGGCGCAGGCCGGCGTCCACGTGCTGTGCGAGAAGCCGATGGCGGTCACCGTGGACGAATGCGAGGAGATGATCGAGGCCTGCCGCGAGCACCGCGTGAAGCTGATGATCGCGTATCGCCTGCACTTCGAGGAGATCAACCTGGCGGTCATCGATCTCGTGCGCAAGGACCGCATCGGCAGCCCGAAGTTCTTCAACTCGTCGTTCTCGATGACGGTCCGCGACAACGACATCCGGACGGAGAAAGGAGCTCGGCGGCGGCACGCTCTACGACATCGGCGTCTACTGCATCAACGCCGCCCGCCACCTCTTCCGCGCCGAGCCGAAGGAAGTGATGGCGATCTCGGTCAACAGCGGCCGTCGAAGCTGTCGGAGATCGACGAATCGACCGGCGCGCTGCTGCGATTCGACGGCGAACGCGTCGCGGCGTTCGTCACGAGCTTCAACGCCGCCGACGTCGCGTCGTACCGGATCGTCGGCACCAAGGGACAGATTCACGTCGATCCGGCGTACGAGTACGCCGAAGGTCTCGCCTACGAGCTGACGATCGACGGCAAGACGACGCGGAAGAGGATCGGCAAGCGCGATCAGTTCGCGCCGGAGCTGCTGTACTTCTCGGATTGCATTCGCCGCAACCGCGAGCCGGAGCCGTCCGGCGAGGAAGGGCTGCAGGACGTCCGCATCGTCCAGGCGCTCTACGAATCGGCGGAAACGGGGAAGGCGGTGCAGATTCCGCCGTACCGGCCCGCGAAGCAGCCGACCGGCCGGCAGCGGATTCGGCGGCCAGGCGTCGCCGAGCCGGAACTGGTCCACGCGAGGAGCGCATCTACCTAACGACGACGTCGGTCAGCGCAGGCGGCCAAAGCGGAACAGGCGGTGATCGGGCGATCGAATGCCTTGCCACTGTTCGAGCAGCATGCGTGCCGCCAGCGCGCCGAACGTCATGCCGTTGCCGCCGTAACCCAGCGCGAACAAGTGGCCGGGATACAGCCGATGCGGACCAATGTAGGGAAGGCTGTCCGGCGTCATCGCGAACAGACCTTCCCATGCGCCGTCGAAGCCGATGTCGGCAAGAGCGGGTAGCAGGGCTTCGAAGTCCTCGCGCAGCTCGCGCGTCGCCGTCGCAAACTCCTGATCGCGCCGCCGTCCCGTTTCGCACGGGCCGATCGCCGCCGCCGAGCAGCAGGCGATGATCCGTGGTCCAGCGCGCGTAGTGATAGGGCCGTTCGGTATCCCACACCATGACGTCGTTGAACCCCAGCTCGCGGCGCGCGCTCGCGTCCAGACGACGCGTCATCAACACGTACGTGCGCAGCATCCGGAAGCGCCCGGCCAGCGGCCGGAACTGCGGTGTCGCATAGCCGGTGGCGACGATGACGCGCGCGGCGTCGACGGTGCCCGATCGCGTCCGGATGCGCATCCGGTCGCGCTCGGCGGTCGATGCGCACGACCGGCGACCGCTCGAAGATCTCCGCGCCGGCCCTGGCGGCCGCTTTCATCAGCCCGACACACGCCCTGTACGGATCGAAGTGCGCGTTGCCGCGGCTCCGGATCGCGCCGCGTGCCGGTGATTCCGGTCTCGCGCCGCACCGCGCCAGGCGTCAGCCACTCCTCATCGAAACCCGCGCGCGTGCGCAGTCGATACTCCGTCCGCAGCCGCTGTTCCGCGTCTGCATCGGGCGCGTAGAACAGGGAGTCGCGGTCGACGAGATCGCACGCGATCCGATGCTTCCTGATGATCGTCATGAAATCGCGCACGGCGTCGCGACTCAGCTGCCAGATGCGCCTGCTTGCCTGGCCGCCGTAACGGCTGGCCAGCTCACCCATGCCCTGATCCGGCTCTTGCAGCAGAAGCGCGGAGCTTGCGGCTGTGCTGCCGTGTCCGACGCGCGCCGCCTCGAGCACAACGACGTCCACGTCCGCCTCGGCAAAGGTCAGCGCCGTCAACGCGCCGGTGATGCCGCCGCCAACGATCGCGACGTCCACCTCTCGATGACTCGTCAGCGCCGGATACCTCGGCCGCGAACCGTTCGGCTTCCGTCGCAGCCAGAACGGCCGCCCTCGACGCAGGAGCGCTTGTCGCATTCAGGTCAGCGTGGCGGCACGTTTGCTTCGCGATAACGGTCATGGCTCACCGCTCAAGCGTACATGCCGGAACCTTGCCGTACTGGACAGAATCCGTCTCCATCCCCACATTCGGCCCGCTCAACCGCGACCTCGACGTGGACGTCGTCGTCATCGGCGCCGGGATCACGGGGCTGACGACGGCGTACCTGCTCGCCGTTGCCGGCAAGAGCGTCGCGCTGCTCGAGCGCGATCGATGCGGCCAGATCGACACCGGCCACACGACGGCGCATCTGACGATGGTGACCGACGTCCGGCTGAAGGAATTGGAGGGCCGTCTCGGCCGTACACACGCGCAGGCCGTGTGGGATGCCGGGCTCGCCGCGATCGCGGAAATCGATCGCATCGTTCGGGCGAACGACATCGACTGCGACTTCGACTGGGTGGATGGGTATCTCCACGCGCCGGCCGGAAACGCGGATCGAAAGGCGGCCGACGAGTTCCGCGAAGAAGCCGCGCTCGCCAGCGAGATGGGGTTCGACGCCGCGTTCGTCGAGCGACGTGCCGTTCATCGGACGTGCCAGGCATCCGGTTCAGCGATCAGGCGCGGTTCCATCCGCTGAAGTATCTCGCGGGACTGGCGCGAGAGGTCACCGCCGCCGGCGGACAGATCTTCGAGCAGAGCAGCGCGGACGAGTTCTTCGACAAGCCGCTCGGCGTCAGCGCCAACGGGCACCGCATCCAGTGCCGCGACATCGTGCTGGCGACGCACAATCCCCTGGTTGGCGTCGAGAGCCTCGCGGGCGCGACGCTGTTTCAAACGAAGCTGGCGTTGTATTCGTCCTACGTCGTCGCCGGACGCGTGCCGCGCGGATCGGTCCCCGACGCGCTCTTCTGGGACACCGGCGACCCGTATCAGTACATGCGCCTCGAACGTCAACGCGATCACGACCTGGTGATTCTCGGCGGCGAGGATCACAAGACGGGTCAGGTGTCTGACACCGATGCCTGTTTCACACGCCTCGAGCGCGATCTGAAAGCGCGGATTTCCGGCGTATCGCTGAGCCATCGATGGTCCGGACAGGTCATCGAAACGCCTGACGGCCTGCCGTACATCGGGGCGATGACAGACCATCAATACGCGGCGACGGGCTTCTCGGGGAACGGCATGACGTTCGGCACGCTGGCGGCGCATGATGATGTCCGACGCTGATTCTCGGACGTCGCAATCCATGGACGGAACTGTTCGAACCGGGCCGCAAGGCGATTCGGCGCGGGCTGTGGGAGTACATCAAGGAAAACGCGGACTATCCGTACTACATGATCCGCGATCGCTTCGCCGGGGCCGAAAGCCGATCGCTGCGGTCGGTCAAGCGCGGCACCGGGAAAATCGTCGAGCACCACGGCGCGAAGGCCGCGGCGTATCGCGACACGGACGGCGCGATCACGGTGCGATCGGCGATCTGCACCCACATGGGCTGCGTCGTCGCCTGGAATGACGGCGAACGCACCTGGGATTGTCCGTGTCACGGTTCGCGCTTCACGCCGGAGGGCGCCGTTATTTCGGGGCCGGCTGAGGCTCCGCTGCCGACCGTGGACTCGTAAGGGCGTCTAACAAGCGCTCCGCCTCGTCTCACAGCCACATTCATACCGGCCAGTAGAGCGACCGGCGGGCTGTCAGTTCGACGGCAGGATGCCGAGTTGGCGCAGCAGCCCCGCTTCGTCGAAGATTCCGAACAGCGCCGTCACGCGACCGCCGTCAACGTGCAGGATCACGTGCGCGGGCACCGTGACGCTCCGGCCCGTCGGCGGCATGCCGAAAAAGGATCCGCTGTTGGTCCCGTGCAGCACGAACCGTACGAGAACGCGATCGTCAGTCGCGAAGACCTGTTGGATCTCGTGGTGCATGTCGGGGAACGCCGCATAGAAGGCCTTGGCGAAGCCCTCGTGTCCCTCGCGTGGCATCGCCGGATTGCTCCCGAGGTGCGCCTGATACCCCGCCGCGCACAGCGATTCGGCGGGGCCGCCGCGCAGACGATCCTGCTCCTCGAAGAATCGACGTCCGAGCGCGCAGTTGGCCTCGGCCGCGCTCGCCGGTGTCGTTGTCGTCATGCTGTCCTCCGCTAGATAGGAAACAACATTTCCTATTAATAGTCAACTAGATTGCGTATCATGGCCCGTGACCAAGAAACTGCCCGAAGGACATCACGGCCTTGCGCCAGTACCGCAACAGCCGCCTGTACCGGTCGCTCACGCGGACGCTCCGCGTATACAACCGCCTGCTGATCGAGCGCCTTCATGCCCGCGGGTTCAAGGACTTCGCACCCTCGTTTCCGGCCCTGCTCTCGAACCTCGACACTCGGGGCAGCCGCATCGGCGTCCTCGCCATGCGCGCCGGCGTGACGCGGCAGGCGGCCGGCCAGCTGCTCAAGGAAATCGAGCGGTGCAAGTACGTCGAGCTCAGAACGGCAGCCGACGATGCGCGGGCAACGACCGTCCATTTCACGTCGCGAGGGCGGCGGCTGCTGGCGACGGTGTTCGAGCTCGTCGAGGAAATCGAGCGGGACTTCGCCGGCACCCTCGAACCTGGCGCCTACGACACGCTCCGGGAGGGCTTGCTGCGAATTGCTGACCGCGTCGATCCCGGCGGAGCGCTGGGGACCGGTGATGTTCCTTAGGGTAGCGTTCACAACCTGGTCCGGCTAAAGCCGGACTCCACGTACTACATTCGCGTTGGTCCGGCTAAAGCCGGACGCCACGTATACGTTCGCGCTGGTCCGGCTAGGGCCCGTACCTTGCGCACGCGCGCCGGCTCCCTTCGTACGTGGCGTCCGCCTTCAGGCGGACCTACCAGCGCAACACTTTGGCGACGACTCAACAGGTGTAAGACCGCACAAAAGCGGGCGTCCGGGCTGGCACTCCTTTTGACACTCACGCAAGCGCCGCGACAAACGGCACTCTCTCACAACTGAATCTCGTCGGTTCGAAAGGAAGGTGTCATCGTGCGTACCAACGTGAGACGCGTCCGCGAATTCGCGGCCACTGCGCTGTTGGCGTTGTTCGTCGCCTCGTCTGCATCGGCTCAGGCCGGGCGGTCGGCCGTCCGCATCGACAATTTCGGCCGCGTCAACGCCAACTATTACCGCGGAGCTCAGCCGATGGGGCAGGACTACGCCGATCTGGCTGACCTCGGCATCAAGACTGTGATCAACCTCACGAGCGATGACGCCGAGCCGAACGAACCGGCGATGGTGGCCAAGGCGGGCATGCGCTACCTTCAGATTCCGATGACGACGCACACGGCGCCGACGTCGCAACAGATTTCCCAGTTCCTGAGCATCGTCAACGACCCGGCGAGTCAGCCGGTGTACGTCCACTGCGTCGGCGGGAAGCATCGAACCGGCGTCCTGACAGCGATCCATCGGATGACCAACGAGGGCTGGACCGCCGACCGGGCGTTCGCGGAAATGAAGCAGTACAAGTTCGGCGCCGATTTCCTGCACGCGGAATTCAAGCGTGCGGTGTACGCGTATCCCGCGGAGTTGGCGCGCACAAGTCCGCCGTCACGGCGGAGGAGGCGATGAAACAGTAGCCGGAGTCTTCTCTCCTTGACAGTCTAGGAGGTCGCTGTAGGCTTCTCCTAGACTGTCGAGGAGAGCTTGTGAGGGCGCTCGTGCTCGCGGCGATTGGCATCTACGGCACCGTCGCGCACAGCGTCGCCAGAAGGACATCCGAGATCGGTATCCGCCTCGCGCTCGGCGCCGATCGTCGACAGGTCCGCTTCATGGTGGTGCGGGAGGCGTCGTCGCCGGCTGCCGTGGGCGCTGTGATCGGACTCGCCGCAGCTGCGGTGCTCACGCGGTACGTGCAGGCGATGCTCTTCGGTGTGGCGCCGCTCGATCCCGTCACATCGTCCGCCGCCGCGACGGTGATATTGGTGGTCGCCGTGGTCGCCGGGTGGCTTCCGGCACGCCGCGCCTCGCGACTCGATCCGATGGAGGCACTCCGACACGAATAGGTCGTATCAATTCGCTACAGAGGCAGCCCCGGAAACGTGGTACACTCCACACCTCTTCAGTGCGAAAAATCATATCGACGCAGAGATCATCGAGGTGTGTGTGGCTGGCCGTGTACATTTAGTCAACCCGAGCACCAAATCATTCGGCGTGGCGGTCATCACGCCGCGATGGCTGTATGTCGTCGCCGCCGCCACCGGCACCAAGTGGGGCGATCCCATCATCGTCGACGAATCGCTGGATGTCATCGACCCGGAGACGATCAACGCGGGCGACGTCATCGGCATCGGCATTCATACCGGCAACGCGCGGCGGGGCTATGAAATCGGCCAGGAGGCGCGCGCGCGCGGGGCCTGGGTGGTCTTCGGCGGCATTCACGCCACGCTGTTTCCGGACGAGGCACGCGAGCAGGGCGCCGCGCACGCGATCGTCAAGGGCGACGGCGACATCATCTGGCCCAAGGTCGTCGAGGATTGTTTCGCGGGCCATCCGCTGCCGCTGTACGACGGCGGTCGCGTGTCCGGCGACGCGTTCGTGTCGGCGCGCTGGGATCTGTTGCCGCCGGGCCGCTACATGTGGGCTTCGGTGCAAACCGTCCGCGGCTGTCCGAAACATTGTTCGTTCTGTTCGGTGTGGCGGACCGACGGCCAGGAGCCGCGTCAGCGCGGCGTCGATCGCGTGGTGGCGGAGGTCGTTGAGCTCCGGCGCCTGGGCTTCCGCTTCATCGCCCTCGCCGACGACAACTTCTATCCGGTGACGCTCGCCGATCTGGCGCAGGCGCGACGCCGCAGCGATCACACGCGATTGCACGAGCTCGAGGCGATGCGCCAGGAGCGGTTCGAGTTGATGGAGCAGCTCGCGCTGCTGCCCGACGACATGGTGTTCTTCACGCAGATCACGATGGAAGCCGCCGAAGATCCCAGTTTCCTCGAGGCGATGCGCAAGGCGCGGATCAAGGGCGCGCTCGTCGGCGTCGAGTCGGTCACGGAGGAAGGGCTGAAGGACGTCTACAAGGGGTTCAACTTCGCGGGCGACGATCTCGTGGCACGCCTGCAAAGAGTTCCGGAAGCACGGGGTCCACGTGCTCGGGTCGTTCATCTTCGGCCTGCCGAGCGATCGCGCCGACACGTTCGATTCCACGGTGGCGCTCGCCGACAAGGCGGACGTGACCTTCGCGCAGTTCGTGCTGCTGACGCCGTTTCCCGGCACGATCGATTTCGAGAAATGGGTCGCGGATCAGGCGCAGGATCCGGTCGCGGTCGATGGCGTCCCGATCACGCAGCACTGGCTCATCCCGGAGCACAAGCGGCCGAAGCTCTTCACCCCGCATCCGACGCTGTCGCTCGAGGAAATCCGCGTCGGCACGCAAGGCGCGTGGGATCGGTTCTACAGCTGGCGGCGGGTCTGGGTCCGATCGCGCGTGGTCAAATCGCTGCGCTCGCGGCTCGCGTTCGTTTTGGTGTCGCGGCTCTATCGGCAGATGTACGCGAACACGGGAATCGCGACTGACAGCGCCCGGGTGCAGCGGTCCACGCGGTGGGCTCGTTGGATCGGAACGGTGGCTCGGCGATTGTTCATTGCGGAGCCGATGCCGGACCTCGCGATGCCGAGTCGGCGGATGCCGGACTTGAGCGACGCGGCTGCAGGCCGTTAGGACTCGGACTTTTCCGAGTCGGCGTCAGCGTCGACGTCGGCCTTCTGCCATTCCTGCAACGGCTGGGGTCCCGGCTGAATCCCTTCGAGATCGGGATCGACACCGTCGGCCCGCGTCGGCGACGAACCGCGCCGCTCGGCGGCCTCCTGGCGGCGCGCGAGTTTCTCGGTCCGGCGTTCCTGTTTTTGCCGCTCGCGTTGACGCTTCTGCTGTGAAGGACGAGACTTGTTCACGGCCCTCATTGTACGCCATTCATAGAGAACTGGAAATGACCGGTCCCTCGTATCCAGCTGCCCGGGGCGTCGCGCCGACGGTGTACGACCACTTCGCGCGGCACCTGGCGGAGGCGCGTGAGCGCGGCGAGGTGCACGTGGCCGCCATCCCCGACGCCGCCGCGATCGAAACGATGGTGGATGCGGCGTTCTGGGCGAGCCTGCGCCGCGAGGAAAGCTACATCCCGAAAATCTCGCTCGCGTTCCTGACCCCGGATCAGACCGAGCATCCGCTGGTCTTCGAGCATTCGCTGCCGCTCGACGCGGGCGGTCTCGTGCGGCTCGCGCCGGCGGTGGAGCGGCCCGGCATTCACCTCGGCGTGTCGCGGGACGGCGACAACCTGATCGTCTGGGGAACGGCGCAGACGATTCCGCCGCTGTGCCTGGTGATCGAAGTCGCGGCGCCCGGCCTGCTGGTCGTCAAACACCATCGCGGCGAGGAGACGGCGAAATACCTGAACGTCGCCGTGCTCGAGGGCGATCAAGTCAAGATCGTGGACGAGCAGGCGCCGAGCCTCCCGATTGCCCCTCGCTGCTCGCGTCGCTCATCGGCTTCGAGTCGTCTGCGTTCGATACCCACTCGGTCAACGTGCTCGTGCAGCTGGCCGTGTCGATGCGGGCGCACGGACGCGGAGGGCTCCTGCTCGTCGTGCCGGCGGGGAGCCAGGCCTGGCTCGACTCGATCGTGCAGCCGATTCACTACGCCGTGTCGCCCGCGTTCGCCGAGCTCGCGGAGCTGACTCGTGAAACGCCGGACGGTCCGCGGTGGCGCTTGTGGCAGGACGCGGTCGGCCGCGTCGTGGAGAGCATCGCGGGGCTGACCGCCGTCGACGGCGCGACGGTGATGACGACGGAATACGAGATCCTGGCATTCGGCGCCAAGATCGCGCGGCGCAAAGGGTCGCCGCAGGTGGAGCAGGTGACCGTGACCGAACCGATTCGGGGCGGCGAGGCCACGATCGTGCATCCGACGCAGCTCGGCGGCACGCGGCATCTGTCGGCCGCGCAGTTCGTGCACGATCAGCGCGGCTCGGTAGCGCTCGTGGCGTCGCAGGACGGCCGCTTTACGGTGTTTGCGTGGTCGGCGTGCGAAGTGATGGTCCACGCACATCGCGTCGAAGCGCTGTTGCTGTAGAGTCCGGTCTAACAGTCACCAGTCGACAGTCACGCAGCAGTTCACAGCGACTAGGTCGGACTAGAAACTGAAGAACAGCAGCAGATCGATCCCCGCCCGCTCGACCCGCCGGAACGGCGAGCGCGCGCTCAGCGACTGCGCGTCCGAGAACGTCGCGCGCAGGCGCAGGATGCGCGACAGGTAGTATTCGACCGTCGCCTCGTCGTACGGCTCCGGCCCGAACTGACGGCTGAAGCGGGCGACCAGGCCCGGGGCGATCTCCTCGCCGATCGTCAGCCGCGGGCCGCCGCGGAATTCGCCCGACGGATCGATCTCGAGAATATCCAGGCCGATCTCGTTTTCGAGCGCGGACACGCAGCGGCGTCGCGATCAGACCCGCCGCCAGCGCGCCGGCGCGGACGATCAGCTCCTGTTGCTGCGCGGCCGACAACTGGTTGGTCGAGCTGTTGAACACGATCAGCGACAGGATGTCGGATTCGTCGAGCGGCGGGACGCTGGACATGTGCAGCGACAGCTGCTCCAGCGGCCCGAAGATGCCGACGCGGGTCTCGACGCCGGAAATCACGCGCGTCACGAAGACGTCTACATCCGGGGTCAGATCGCCGTGGAAGTTGATCGAGCTGTTCGGGCTGCAGATCGAAGCGGCGGCCCATGAACGAGAAGGTGCCGGTGACCTGATCGAACGAGCCGTTGACGTAGAGGCGCTGGTCGGGATCCCGCGGGATCTTGAACAGCGAGAGATCGCCTCGCACCCGCAGGTTGATGTCGCCGAGGCCGAGGGGCGTCCCGGTCGTCACCTGAATGTTCTCGCCCGCGAGCCGCAGCGTGTTGTTGGGCACGTGCAGCGCCACGTCCACGCCCAGGCGATCCCAGGGGTTGAGCGCCGCCACGGCGTCTCCCTCGATGATCGCCGTCTGCTCGGTCGCGTACGGCTGGAACAGCGTGCGCTGCAGGATCTCGTCGACCCGCACGTCGCCGCTCGCGATGGTCAGGTCGCCGGTCACGAGCGGGGCTTCCCACTGACCGCCGAGCTTGAGCGCCGCGTCGATCTCGATGCGCCCGAACTCGTTGCGCATGATCTCGAACCGGCGCGCCGTGGCCTCGATTGCGAGATCCCCGACGCGCATCTCGTGGGTGCCGAGGCCGCCGCGCACTTCGAGCGCGCGCCCGTTCGCGTCCTCGAGGTGAAAGGACTCGACGTCGATGCGGTCGGTCGTCAGGTTCACCTTGGCGCGGCCGTTCTTGTAGGCCGACCCGGTGGCGGCCACCGTGAACGCCGCGTCGGCGAGTGTCACGTCGCCGATGAAGTGGGGATCGCGATTGGTGTTGCTGGCCCGCACGTTCACAGTCAACTTGCCGTGCATGTCACGGATGACATCGGTCAAGCCGCCGAGGAGGCCGAGATCGATGTCGCTGGATTTGATCTCGAGGTCCACGGGCTGCTCGGTTCCGGCCGACGTAAACAGCGCGAGGGGAACCGTGCCGGTGGCCGTGATCCACACGCCCGGTTGCTGGTCGAGGCGCAGATCCAGCACCAGATTGCGGTTCGTGTAGTCGACCTTGCCTGCCAGCTGATCGTAGGTGACGCGATCGACGCGGCCCTTGCTGACCGTCAGCGTCGCGTCGATCGCGTGGATCCGCGCGCGTGCCGCGAATCGTCGCGTCCATGATCGAGCAGGCCGCCGTAGCGAGCCGGCTGTGTGAACGCTCCAGCCAGCGTGTCCAGATAGACATGCGTGGCCTTCACGCGCAGCGCGCCGCTGCCGTCGGTGCGCCACGAACCGGAGACGGCGATCCGTTCGTCCTCACCACGTTCGGACACGAATTCAACCGGCGAAATGTCCACTCCGGCATCGGTCCATCTGATCGTGGCCGGCGCGGCGCCGGGCACGAGGGTCCACGGCGCGGATCCGAGCGCGACGGTCAGCGTCTGGACATCCGCGGCGCGGCCGTCGGCGTGAAGCACCGCGCGGCCCTTGACGTTGCCGTTGCGGCCTTCACCTTGGACGACGTCGAGATTGAATCCCACGGTGCGCGCGTCCAGCGTGATCTCGCCGCCGGCCTGGTCGATCGACTGGCCGCCGACTGTCAGCGACGATGCACGGACGTCGACGCGGCCGCGGGCTCTGGCGATGTCGCCGGACGGAACGGTCGCGTCGTACGTCCCGTTCAGGGTCTGCGCGCGGACGTCGTATCCCTCCAGTTCCGTGATTTCGGCGCCGCCCTCGGCGCGCAGCGTATCGAGCGGGCCGCTCGAGCCGTCCCCTCGTGACCAGCCCGCCCGAGAGGGCGAGCCCGGTGAGATCGCGGATGGCCGCAAGGTCCACGCGCGTCAGGTCGTAGGCGAAGTCAACGGTCCCGGCTTCGCCGAGGCCGATCGATCCGTGGCCCGCGCCTTCGATCTCGCCGCCCGCAAGTTCCGCGCGGGCGACCTCGAGGACGCCGTTGCGCAGCGTCGCGTCGAGCCACCCACGCTCCACGCGCAGCTTCTGGACGGTCGATGAGGTCAGCGCGAGCGAACCCTGCACGTCGTAGTCGTCCAGGGTTGTCGTTCGCGTGAAGAGGTCGTGGATGGTGGCCGTCATGCGGCCCGATCCACTCAGCGCCGCGGTGAATCGCTCGTCGTCGAACGGGACCGCGGGATCGACCGTGGCGAAGGCCCCGTCGTACGAAGCGCGCAGGGTGCCGTCAGCAATGTCAACGGACACGTCGGCATCCGAAAGCACGCCTTTGAACGCCGTCGCTCGCGAGAGGCGGCCGCCTCCGGTGAGCGCCATCGTGGCGCTGTCGGTGCCGACCACGTCCACGCGAAAGTGACCGGCCACGACGCTGGCGTAGCGCGGATCCCGCATCCACGCGACGTCGAGGCCGTCACCAAATCGCCGAATGCTCAGGTTCTCGACGTCGCCCTCGCCGGCGAAGTGGACGGGTTGCTGCGACGTGTCCACGAGTCCGATTGTGCCGGGTTCGATCGTGGCGCCGAGAAACTCGGATCGGCTGAACACGGCGTCTCCCGCGATGAACGCGTTGCGAAAGCGTCCCGACACGTCGTAGTCGAGCGCCAGCACGCTCTCGACGTGCGGCACCGGAACATTCGCGGGCAGTCGTCTGAGATCGACGTTGGTGGCCTTTCCCTGGAAGCGGAAGGGGAACGGATCGTCAATGCCGATCGAACCGTCCGCGAGCGTGACGTTCGCGCCGTACGCCACTGCCGTGGCGTCCGCCACGAGCACCGTCGTCGACGTAATCTGTCCGCGCGCGCGAACGTTGTCGGCGGCGTATCCCATGTACATCGCGTGCGCGCCGTCGAAGGCGTACACGCCGCGCGGAAAATGGCGGCCCAGCTCCAGCGCCAGGTTGAACGTCACGTGGCCGGTGATGTCGGAGGGGCGATCCTCGCGATTCAGCCAGCGCGCGAGGTTCAACCGATTCGACGTCCACGGCACCCGATCCATGCCAACCCGGCACGCTCGTGTCGAGCGTCAGGCGTCCCTTCACATCGCCGCCTGTCCCGGCGAGCTGAATCGTCGTGTCGAGCGCAGTGACCGGACCCTTGAGCGACGTGTCGAAGCTCGCGTCGATCGCGATGTTCCTGAGACCGCGCAGAACACCGGACCATTCCTGAAAGGCGAAGCGAGGCGCGTCGACGTGCAGATCGATCTCGGTCGGGCGCTGATTGCGGTCGATGCGGCCGTCCAGCGTAAACGCCGACCGAGGCGTCTCGACGGTGAACTTCTCGAAGTACCAGCCGGTGGGGCCGCGACCCAACGTGCCCGCCAGACGATTCACCGTCAAGTCGGGCGCGTGCCCGATCCAGGACACGCGATCGAACAGGAGCGACCAGCGGACAGGGAAGTAGGCAAAGCTGAACGACGCGTTCAGCGATTCGAAATCGGTCGGCACGTGCGCCGGACCGAAGTCGAGCGGATCCTGCAATGAGATGCGGCCGTCGATGATCTGAATCGCCTGCACTTCGATCGGTCGCGCCGGACCGGTCCGTTCCTGTTCGCGCGCGTCGCGCTTGACCAGACTGCCGAGATCCCACTTGCCGTCCGGCTGCTTGCTGCCGACGATCCGAGGACGCGTCAGCCGAACCGCGCGAATGACGACGCCGCGCTGCACGAGTTCTCGAATGCTGTAGCTGACGGCAATTTCGTCGATGTGGATGAGCGTCTGGCTGCCGCGGGCGACGTCCACGTCGCCGAGCCGAATCCCGCGCAGCAACGAGCCTTCAAGCCGCCCGATGGAGAGTGTGGCTGTCAGGTATTGATTGGCCTGGCGCACCAGCAGCGCCCGGATGCGGTTCTTGGCCCAACTGGTTTCGATGACGAGCAGCGCCAGGACGACGAGGGCGACAACGGCCAGGAGGAGCCCGACGATCGTCCTGGCAATCCTCGCCGAAACCGAGCGAACTCGTCGTCGCCACGCCACTCAACTGATCGTAGCTGATAGCTGGTGGCTCAGAAGGGAGAGCCTACGCTGCAGAACCGGCGGACGAGCTCGAGCAGGCGGTCGAAGTCGAGGGGTTTCTTGAGGAAGGCCACCGCGTCGACCTCGGCGGCGCGCCGCTGATCGATCGCGGACAGGATGATGACGGGAACGTTGGCCAGGGTGGGGACGGCCTGTTGCTGGCGGCGGAATTCCCAGCCATCCATCACCGGCATCATCAGGTCGAGCAGGATGACGTCCGGCTTGTCGCCCCGCTCGAGGTATTCGAGCGCCTCGAGGCCGTTGGCGACGGTCGTGGCCACGTAGCCTTCGAGCGCGAGCAGTTGCGCCATCATCTCGCGAAGGTCGGCGTCGTCCTCGACGATCAGCACGGGCCGGTGAGCGACCGCGGAAGCAGCCATTGGTCGTTTTTGGCCGTTAGTGTAAGCTCAACCCTGCATTCATACCCCGTCGTCCGCCCGCAATCTTACCGGTAACAGTATCGGCACTCAGGCGCAGCGATTGTAGGTTCAGAGCTCCAAAAAGATCAAACGTGTCTACGCTTCCTGCACCGGTGCCCGAAGGCCTGGATGGGCCGGCTTCCCCGCGACCTTTGCCGGCGCAGCCCGGCCTCGCGCAGCGGCTGGAGCCCGTCGCGATCGCGGTGCTGGCGGTGGCGCTCGTCTACGTCACGCTGTTCTGGCGGCTCGGCGTGCCGACGTTCTGGGATCCCGACGAGGCGCACTACGCCGAAACCAGCCGGGAAATGGTCGCCAGCGGCGACTGGCTGGCGCCGTACTACAACGACGAGCCCTTCTTCGACAAGCCGGCGCTGTTTCACGTGCTGCAGGGCAGTGCCATGTCCCTGTTCGGCGCGACGGAGTTCGGCGCGCGCATCGTGCCGGCACTGGCGGCGCTGGCGCTGATCGTGGTGACGGTGTGGCTGGGCAGCGCCGTCGCGTCACCCGGGGTCGCGCTTGTGGCGGGGCTGTTTCTCGCGGCAAGCCCCGGCGTTTTCGCCCTCGCGCGCTACGCGATTCTCGACACGGTGTTCGCGGCGTTCGTCTTCAGCGGCGCGGCGTGCGTGGCGATTGCGGCGCTGAAAGATCGGCCGCGCCTGCAGTGGCCAGGGTATGTGTGCGTCGCGCTTGCCGTGCTGACCAAGGGCCCGCTCGGCCTGGCGTTGTGCGGACTCGCCTTTGCGCTCGCCTGCGCGGTGTCACGGGATCTCCGCCGCCGGTTGCTCGGCCTCCGTTGGCTGAATGGTCTCGCGCTCGTCGTGGCCATCGCCGGGCCGTGGTTCGCGTACATGTACGGCCGCTTCGGAGAGGCCTTCGTCAATGGCTACGTGCTGGACGAGAACATCCGGCTGTTCGCGAGCAGCCGGTTCGGCAATCAGCCCGGCCCGTGGTTCTACTTCCAGATTCTGGCGACAGGACTCCTGCCATGGACGGGCATTGTCGCCGGACGGCTGGTCGACGATGTCGTCGCCGCCGTTCGTGGGACACGGCCGGACGGGTTCGAAATCCTCCTGTGGTCGTGGGTCGCGGTCGTCGTCGGCTTCTTCACGGCGTCGTCATTCAAGCTCGATCACTACGTGTTTCCGGCGGCGCCGGCGCTCTGCCTCTTGTGCGCGCGCGGATGGGCGAATCTGCGCGAAGCGCCGCTCGCGCGCGAGAATCTCGCGACACGCATCGGCGGACGCCTGGTGGGTCCGACGCTCGTCGTCATGGGCGTGGGCATCGGGTACTTCCTGATTGCGCGGCTCGATCTGCCAGCGGCGGCCGTGCTGGTTCCGATCGTCATCACGCTGTGCGGCGCGGCGCTCACCGCCTTCATCAACATGCAGATCAGCGTCGGTGGCAGGCCGCCGCGCGTGCCGTGGTTCGGCTTGATCGCGTTGGTGTCGGCGTACGTCGGCTTGATTCTGTTCGTGATCCCGGCGCTCGAGCAGCGCAAGGTCGTGCCCGACGTCGCGCGGTTCGTCGCCGCACACGCCAGCCCCGACGACCGCATTGCGAGCTATCGATTGAACCGGTGGAACCCGGTGTTCCGTTTTTACGTGGATCGCCACGTCGTGCTGCTCGAGGATCCCGTCGAAGCGCGGTCGTTCTTCGACCGGACGCCATCGTTCTATGCGGTGATGCATCGCCGCGCGTTCGACGAATTCGTCGCGCAGGGGAAGCCGCTCGCCGTCGTGTATCAGCGCGACGGCATGTACGCCACGACCGGCCGCGCGCTCTGGCGGCGCCGCCTCGATCCCGCCCAATTCGTCGTCGTCGAGCGGGCGCGATAGAATCCACTCTCATGATGCACTTCCTGCGGCCTTATCTGATCGTCCTGGTGTGTGCCGGCGTCGGCTCGCCGGTTCTCGTCCCGACCGTCCTGCACGCCCAGGGTCAGCCCGCGGCAACGCCGGCCGCCCCGGCCGGCCCGTTTGGCGCGCTGCGGTGGCGCAGCCTCGGCCCGGCCCGCGGGGGCCGTTCGATCGCCGTCGATGGAAGCGTCGCGCGCCCGAACGAGTACTACATGGGCGCGACCGGCGGCGGGCTGTGGAAGACGACGGACGGCGGCGTCACGTGGCGCGCCGGTGACCGACGGGCAGATCCGCAGCTCGTCGGTTGGCGCGGTGGCGATTGCCCCGTCGAATCCCGACGTCGTGTACATCGGCATGGGCGAATCCGATATTCGCGGGAACATCATTCAGGGAGACGGCGCCTACAAGACCACGGACGGCGGCAAGACCTGGACGCACATCGGTCTCGGCGACACGCAGGTGATCTCCAAGATTCGCGTCCATCCGACCAATCCGGATCTCGTGTACGTCGCCGCGTTCGGGCATCACGCCGCGCCGAATCCGGAGCGCGGCGTCTTTCGATCGAAAGATGGCGGCAAGACGTGGGACAAGATCCTGTTCCGCGACGACAAGACCGGCGCCATCGATCTGGTTCTGGATCCGGACAATCCGCAGATGATCTACACGGCGTTGTGGGAGGCCTATCGCAACGCGTGGGAGATGTCGAGCGGCGGTCCGGGCAGCGGCCTGTTCAAGTCCACGGACGGCGGCGATCGCTGGACGGAGATTTCGCGCAATCCCGGACTGCCAAAAGGCGTGCTGGGCAAGATGGGCATTTCGGTCTCGGGCGCCGACTCGAATCGCGTCTACGCGCAGATTGAAGCGGAAGACGGCGGGTTCTTCTCGTCCGACGACGCCGGCGCCACCTGGAAGAAGATCACGGACCGGCGCGATCTGCGCCAGCGCGC
The DNA here is from genome assembly GCA_963731545.1 of uncultured Acidobacteriota bacterium. Taxonomy (GTDB): domain Bacteria; phylum Acidobacteriota; class Vicinamibacteria; order Vicinamibacterales; family CAVVIG01; genus CAVSWN01. The sequence continues at coordinate 66,687 of CAVSWN010000008.1, forward strand.
CTTCTACTACACGCACGTCTTCGCCGATCCCAAGGTCAAGGACACGGTCTACGTGCTGAACGTCAACTTTCACAAGTCGATCGACGGCGGCAAGACCTGGACGACGATCCGGGTGCCGCATGGCGACAACCACGACATGTGGATCGCGCCGAACGATTCGAACCGCATGGTCGAGGCCAACGACGGCGGCGCGAACGTGTCGATCAACGGCGGCGAGACGTGGACCGCGCTGACGATGCCGACCGCGCAGTTCTATCACGTGATCACGACGCATCACGTGCCGTATCACGTGTGCGGCGCGCAGCAGGACAACAGCACCGCGTGCGTCTCGAGTCAGGCGCCGCAAGGCGGTCCGGGCGGGTCGGGCGGCGGGCGTGGACCAGGTGTTCTACTCGGCCGGCGGCGGCGAGAGCGGATACATCGCCAACGATCCGCGCAATCCCGACATCTTCTATGCCGGCAGCTACGGCGGGTACTTCACGCGGCTCGATCGACGAACCGGCCAGCAGCGCGCGATCAATCCCCATCCCGATAACCCCATGGGCTATGCCTCGGCCGACATCACCGAGCGCTTCCAGTGGACGTTCCCGATCGTGCTCGCGCCGCACCAATCCCGTCCCGTCCTCTACGTCGGCTCGCAGCATCTGTGGAAATCGACGAACGAGGGCCAGAGCTTCGTGAAAATCAGCCCGGACCTCACGCGTCACGATCCCAAGACGATGGGCGCGTCGGGCGGACCGATCACGAAAGACAACACCGGCGTCGAGACCTACGCGACCATCTTCACGATTGCGCCGTCGCCGCGCGACGAGAACGTCATCTGGACTGGCTCGGACGATGGGTACGTGCAGATCACGCGGGACGGCGGAAGGGCGTGGAAGAACGTCACGCCGAAGGGTCTGGGCGACTTCGCGCGGATCAGTCTGGTCGAAGCCTCACGCTTCCGCGCCGGCACCGCGTACGTCGCGGCGAATCGGTATCAGTCTGGACGACTTCAAGCCCGTACGTCTACCGCACCGACGACTACGGCGAGACCTGGACGCAGATTACTGACGGCATTGCGGCCAATCACTTCGCGCGGGCGATTCGCGAGGACATCAAGCAAGCCAAGTTGCTGTATCTGGGGACCGAGCACGGCGTGTACGTGTCGTTCGACGACGGCGCGCACTGGCAGTCGTTGCAGCAGAACCTGCCCGACACGCCGGTGCACGACATGGCCGTCGAGCAGCGCGACCTCGTCATCGGCACGCACGGGCGAGGGTTCTACGTGATGGACAACATCGCGGCGCTGCGGCAGGGCGGTCTGCCGGCGACGAGCACCTTCCATCTCTACAAACCGGAAGATGCGCTGCGCGGACTCGATCGATCCATCGCGGTGGACTACTACTTGAAAGCGCCGGTGCAGAAAGTCACGATGGAATTCCTCGACGCGCAGGGGAAGGTCATTCGTACCTTCACGGGAACACCGGCTGACGCCGAGCGTAAGCCGGCGCCGGCTGGCGGTGATGACGACGGCGGGTTCCGGCGTCCGGTGGATCCGAAGCCGCCGGTTGCGGCCGGTTTGCATCGCGTCACGTGGGATCTGCGTTACCCAGCCGCGACAGATTTTCCGGGGATGGTGATGTGGGCGGCGGGAACACGCGGACCGCTTGCGGCGCCTGGATCGTACTCGGTGAAGGTGACGGCCGACGGTCAGTCCGCATCGGAGACGTTCGCCATCAAGCGCGAGCCGCGGGTGCTGAAGGACGTGTCGGACCAGGACCTGCGCGAACAATTCGATCTCGCGATGAACGTCCGCAACAAGACGAGTCAGGCCAACGAAGCCGTTCTGCTCGTGCGCGGCATCAAGGCGCAGATTGCCGATCGGAAGGGCAAGCTCGACGCCGCCAAGGCCGCCGCCGTCGTCAAGGCCCTGGAGGATCTCGAGCAGACGCTCAGCGCCATCGAGAGCGAGATCTATCAGGTGAAGCTGCAGAGCAGTCAGGATCCGCTGAACTTCCCGATCAAGTTGAACAACAAGATCGCGGCGCTGCAGGGCGTGGTCGAAAGCGCCGACGCGCGTCCGACGGAGCAGGCGTACTCGGTGTTTCGGACCTTGTCGTCCAGCCTCGACGATCACCTGGCGAAGCTGGATGCGGCGGTGAAGACGCGGATGCCTGCCGTCAACCAGCAGCTTCAGCGGCAGAAGCTCGATGCGTTGAAGGCGGAGCCGCTCAAGCCGGAGCCCGCGAGCACGGGGGCTCCGCAGTAGGGCAGGAAGGGCAGGAGAGGCGGGAAAGGCAGGAACTGCTGAGAGTCGCGCGTCGGTTTCTGATCAGCGGCCGCGTGCAAGGCGTCGGGTTTCGGTTTTTTGCGGAACGCGCCGCCCGCCGCGAGGGCTTGCACGGCTGGGTGCGGAACCTGCCGGACGGTCGCGTCGAAGCCGCGGCCGAAGGCGAGGCCGACGCCGTCGATCGATTCGAAGGGCAGCTCCGTCACGGGCCGAGCGGAGCGCGCGTCGAGCACCTGGATGTGGAAGACACCGTGCCGGAAGGACGGCACGCCTGGGTTTAGTATTCGATAGCTCGTGGGAACCTCATCACCTATGGACACGCTCAAAACGAAGATTCGAAACGTTCCGGATTTTCCCAAGGCCGGCATTCTTTTCTACGACATCACGACGCTGTTGCAGGACGCGGCGGGGTTCCGGCTGGCGATTGACAGCCTTTCGCTGCCCTTCAAGGACCAGGGCATCGACATCGTCGTCGGCATCGAAAGCCGTGGCTTCATCTTCGGCTCGGCCGTGGCGGATCGGATTGGCGCGGGATTCACGCCCGTGCGCAAGCCCGGCAAGCTGCCGTCGACCACGGTGCGCGCGACCTACGACCTCGAATATGGGACCGACGCGCTCGAAATGCACAATGACGGCGTGACCCAGGGGCAGCGCGTGCTGATCGTCGACGACCTGCTCGCGACCGGCGGCACGGCGCGGGCCACCACGGATCTCGTGAAGGGGCTGGGTGGCCGCGTGCATGCGCTGGCGTTTCTCATCGAGCTGGTCGCGTTGAACGGACGTGCCAAGCTGCCTGACGAGCAGGTCCACACCGTCCTGAAATATTGAATCTGGTCCTCGCCGCGCTCATCGTTGCCGCTGCGATTGCCTTCGCGGCGTTTCGCATCGCCGCCGAGATCCGCGCCGGACGCGAGGCCGCGGCCCGCGGCCGGGCGCTGACGATTCTGCAGGCGTTCACGCCCGGCCTCGAAGCCGCGCGGGCGGATCCCGCGCGCGATGCTCGTCTGGCATCCGCTGGCCGGCGCGGTCCGGCGTCTGTTTCCGAGCGAGTGCGCGATGCTCGACGACGCCGCGGGGCATGCGTTTCCGTTTCCGCCGGAGCAGGTGCAGACCGCGCATGCGCAGTGGACGACGAACTGGCTGGCGTGGGAGCGGGCGCACGACGCGGAGTACAAGGACCGGGCCGCGGTGGCCGAGCAGGCGCTCGCGGCGTCGGGCGGGGCGCCCGCTGCTCGGGCGCACCTGGACGCCATCGAACGCGAGAAGCTGGATCTGTATCAGCGGAAGTATCAGGAGTACGTGCAAATTGCCAGGGCCCTTCAGGCGTTGATTGACCATGCCCCTGCTGCGGGAACCGCGCCAGCAACCCGACGCGCAGGGCAGTGAGCCGGCTGGTGCGCGGCACGGCGCCCTGGCTCTCGGCGCGGTGCTCGTGCTCGCGGCGATCCTGCGCGTGTGGGGTCTCGGCTTCGGTCTGCCGCACACGCTGGCGAGACCGGACGAGGACGCGACGGTTGCGATCGCGCTGAAGTTCTTCAGCCGGTCGTGGAATCCAGGGTTCTTCGACTGGCCGTCGCTCTTCTTTTACGCGTCGACCGCGGCCTTCGTCGTCTACTTTCAGATCGGCCGCCTCATCGGGTGGTTTCCCTACGAAGTGAGGTTTCTCGCGGCGGCGTCGAGGGACCAATCGCCGCTGCGCTTGATCACGCGCGGTCTGAGCGCCGCGGCGGGCGTGCTCACCGTGGCCACCGTCCATTCGATCGGCCTGCGGCTCTTCGACAGGACGACCGCGCTCATCGGCGCGTTCTTTCTCGCCGGCGCCGCGTTGCACGTGCGGGACTCGCATTTCGGCGTCACCGACGTGGCGGCCACGTTTCTCGTCACGCTCTCGTTTTTCTACACCGTCAAGTTCGCGCAACTTCGTCTGCGGGGTGACTGGATCCGGTCGGCGCTCCTGGCCGGCGCCGCGGCGTCGACCAAGTACAACGCGGGCCTGATCGTGCTGCCTGCCGTGTTCGCGATTCTTGCGGGATCCGCCGAGTCCCGCGAGGCATGGAACCTGCGTCTTGGACGTCTGGCGGGTTATATCGCCATCGCGATTGTGGCGTTCTTTCTCGGCACGCCGTACGCGCTGATCGATCGGCCGGCGTTTCTCGCGGCGCTCGCGAGCATTTCCGCGCACTTGCGCGGAGGGCACGCCGCGATGGCGGGGCCGGGCTGGCTGGTCCACCTGTCCTCGTCGCTGCGCTACGGCGTCGGTCTGCCGATTCTCGTCGCCGGCCTGGCGGGATTCGTTGTGTACGTCTGGCGGGATCGGCGATTCGGCCTGCTGTTCCTGGTGTTTCCGATCGCGTACTACGCGCTCATCGGCGCCGGGGAAACCGCGTTCGCGCGCTACATCATTCCGGTCGTGCCGTTTCTCTGTCTCGCCGCGGCGCACACGGTGGTCGAAGCCACACGCGCGATCGCGCGCTGGTCGCGGCGGCCCGCTGCGGCGCCGGCGTTTGCGTGGGTCGTGGCGGCGCTGGCGGCAGCTCCGTCATTGGCATCGGCGATTCACACCGATGTCCTGCTGTCGAGGGTCGATAATCGCCTGCTTGCCGCGGAGTGGATTCGCGCGCGCTACCCGGAGGGCGCGAGCATCGCGCAGACCGGGACCGTGGCCGGCCAGGTGCAGATGGCCACGGTCGCTCCGGACACGCCGGAGCAGTATCCGGCGCTGGCGTTCGAACCGGAAACCGGCCGATTCTTCACCGCAGGCGGGCAGGATGGATCCCCGCAGCTGATCGTCGTCGAGCAATGCCCGCTGTCGTACTGCAACGTGCCGGATCCCTGGCTCAAAGTGCTTCGCGATCGGTACGAGCTCGAGCAGATGTTCGTGGCCTACGACGTGTCGAGTCCGACGCTCGTGTACGACCGCGACGATGATTTCTATCTTCCGCTGGCCGGGCTGAGCGCCGTGCAGCGGCCGGGTCCCAACATCACGATCTACCGGCGCCGTGCGAACCCCTGAAGCGGCTGGCCGCGACCGCCAGCGCCATCAGCACCCACGACGCCAACGGAACCATCAGGAACCGGGCCGCCGGTGTTCGTGCCGGGGGCCTGATGACGACGTCCGCGTACAGGGCCAAGGACACGAGCGCCACAATCAGCATCACCGGTAGAGCGTCGTCCGCGCCGGAGCTGACCATCGGTGCGACACGCGATCGGCGTAGAGCAGCGCCGCGAATGGCGCGAGCACCCAGCCAAAGAACAGCACAATGAGAAAAACGGGTGCCCGGCCACCGACCCGGAGCATCAGCCCGATGGAGCCGAGGGCGGCCACGACCGTCGCGATGAGAGCCGCTGGGCGCAGGATGGCCATGCCTGATGATTGTAGCGAACGGCTTCGGGTGGACTGGCCGGCCGGGAACTCTGCACGTTTTCCGCATCTTCGGTTTAGGATCGCAACTCGTGACGTCTTCAGCTATTCGGCTGCTTCTCGTCGGTACGTTTCTCGCACTCGCGCCCGGCCTCGACGCTCAGCCGCTTCAGACGCCGACCCTGACGGTGGGCCGGCCCGCGGAAGGCAAGCGCCCCCACCATCGACGGCCGCGTCGACGACGACGTCTGGTCGCATGGCGCCGCCGTTCAGTCGACGTTCATGCAGCAGGAGCCGAACGAAGGCGAGCCGGCGACCGAGCGAACCGAGATCCGGTTCCTGCTCGATCGCAGAATCTCTACATCGGCGTCGTCAGCTTCGACTCCGAGCCCGACGACGATCATCGTCAGCCAGAGCCGCCGCGACGCCGACCTCGACGACACCGACTCGATCCAGATCCTCCTCGACACGTTCAACGACGGGCAGAACGCGTTCGTCTTCGGCACCAACCCGTTCGGCATCGAGTACGACGGCCAGGTGCATGGCCGAGGGCCAGACCGGGCAGATCGGCGGCGGCGGCGGCGGCGGCTTCAACGTGAACTGGGACGCCGACTGGACCGTCCGCGCCCGCACGACCGAGCGCGGCTGGGAGGCAGAGTTCGCCATTCCGCTCAAGACGCTGCGGTACAACCCGGGCGACGAGCGCACCTGGGGCGTCAACGCCATGCGCAACATCCGGCGGAAGAACGAGCAGGTGTTCCTGTCGCCGGTGCCGCGCGGCTACAACCTGCACCGCGTCTCGGTGGCCGGCAAGCTGCACGGCCTGAGCCTGCCGGCGCGGCGCGATCTGAAGCTCGATGCCCGTATGTCGTCGGCGCGGTCAGCGACGACAAGACGCTCGCGACGCGACACGGTCCGCCGAACCGGCGACGTCGGGCTCGACGTCAAGTGGGGCGTGCGCGCCGACCTGACGCTCGATGTGACGGTCAACACCGACTTCGCGCAGGTCGAGGCCGACGAGCAGCAGGTCAACCTGACGCGCTTTCCGCTGTTCTTTCCCGAGAAGCGGCCGTTCTTCCTCGAGAACGCGCAGCTCTTTCAGCTCGGGCAGCCGCAGGCGTCGACTGTTCTTCTCGCGGCGCATCGGTCTGTCGGCGAGCGGCGAGCCGATCGACATCGTCGGCGGGCGGACGGCTGAGCGGCAAGCTGGGCGGCTACAACGTCGGCTCTGCTGAACATGCAGACCGAGGCGGCGGTCGACGCGCGAACGGGAGAGACGATGGCGCCGGCCAACAACTTCACGGTGATGCGCATCCAGCGCGAAGTGGGCCGATCGAACTTTCGGCGCGATGTTCGTCGACCGCCAGGGCGTCGGCAGCCGGCGCGCGGCCGACGACTACAACCGCGCGTACGGCCTCGATCTCGGCCTGGCAGGCGACCACCAACGGGCGACTGTATCGCGTTTCTCGCGCGCACCGATTCGCCGGACGCGCAAGGGCGGCTCGGACTACGCCGGCCGCGCCTCTTACACCTACGCCAACCACCTGTGGAACGGCGGCGGCGGCTACACGCAGGTCGGCGACCGGTTCAACCCCGAGGTCGGCTTCCTGCGGCGCCGCAGCCTACCGGCAGCTCGAGGGCCGCTACCAATCTCAGCTACCAGCCGAAGCGGTGGCCGTGGATCCGCCGCATCCAGCCGCACGCGAACTACACGGCTATCTCGGACCTGCAGAACCGGCTGGAGAGCTCGCAGGGCCACTGGCATTTCTTCGACATCCAGACGCGCTCGGGCGCGCGCTTCGGCTACCTCATCGACACCGAGCAGGACCGGCCGCGACGCCCGTTCACCGTGTATCAGGACGTCACCGGCCGGCAGGTCGTGATTCCCGCCGGCGAGTACGCGTGGACGCGGGGCGTGTTCGAGGGGAACACGGATCGCAGCGCGCCGATCAGCGCGTCGCTGTCCACGAGAACGGCACGGTACTACGACGGCGATTACACGGGTGGCAGCTCACCATCGCGGCTGCGCGCGGGCGCGCGGCTGCTCTCGGAGGTCGGATGGAACCGCGACGACGTCACGCTGCCGGGCGGCAGCTTCAGAAACGATCTGGTGCCGATGAAGGTCAGCTATGCGTTCACGAGTCTGGCGAGCCTGCAGGGGCTGATTCAGTACAACCGGCAGGCGTCGACGTTCTCGTCGAACATCCGCCTGGCGCTGCTGAATCGCAGCGGCACCGGGTTGTTCCTCGTCTACAACGACCGCCGCGACACCTCGGCGTTCACGCCCGACGAGTTGCTGGGCCGCTCGTTCATCGTCAAATACACGAGGTTGTTCGATTACTGAAACAACGCGAAACAGGGGGATGGCCCGCCCGCCTTCGCGTCTTGGCTTCGGCGCGCTCGGGACTGAAAAAACGCGCCCGGCAGGACTGAACCTGCGACCCCCGGTTTAGGAAACCGATGCTCTATCCAACTGAGCTACGGGCGCATACGGGTGTAAGTCTCAGTGTAATGGGTCTCTCGTCGATTCCTCCGCGTCTTCGTGACCAAGCGACCGGTGCTCCATGCCCTGCGGTTTTGCCACGGGATTGCCACGCGCGGCGTCGAAGCGCTTCATCGCTTCGCGTAAACCGGTGATCTTCGCGCTGAGGTAGGTGTCGGTCTGGCTGACGTTCGCGTGACCCAGGAGATCGCGAAATATCGGGACCTTAATCCGCGCGGAACTACTTCTTCCCCTCGGGCTTCCAGTTCATCAGCAGCGTGATCGGCGCGGCGGCGCTGTCAAGTTCGATGTTGATCAGGAACCGTCCGTCGGGGCCGACGTCGTACTGCCGTCCTTGTTGCGTGTCCACGCCGCCGCCGGCGACGCGCGTGGGAAAGAGCACCACCGGCGCGCCCGGTGCGAGCGTGGTCCCGGTGACGGTCATCGACGCCGCCATCATCACGCCAGCGGGGTTGAGGTAGTACAGCTCCTTGCCGTCGGGCCGCCAGGCGGGAAAGACGCCGCCGGCAGTGGAGACCTGCCACTGCCCTCCAGCCGCGGCGGCCGTGCCCACGGCGCCGGGCGGGAGAACGGGCCGCACGTAGACTTCCGGCCGCCCCGTTTCGTTCGATTGGTAGGCCACCCAGCGGCCGTCCGGCGAGAACACACCATAGACCTCACGGAAGGGAGTCTTCGCGAACGCCCACGGTGTGCGTTCCCCCACCATCGGTACAATCCAGAGATCGACGTTCCCTTGCGATGCGACGCTACTGCACAACAGGCTTCGGCCGTCCACAGACCAACTGTAGGGGAATTGTGGCCTCGATTCACCGGTCTTGAGCTGGTCGGAGGCCGCGATGAGCCGCTCCTCCACTCCGCCGAGCGTGAGCATCTGGTAGAGGGCGTAGTTGACCCGTCCGGTTCGAACTGAACGCAATCCGGGAGCCGTCGGGCGACCAGACGGGATACGAATCGACAGCCGCATCAAACGTGAGTCGGCTCGCGCGAACGCCGTCGAGCAGCCAGACGTCGGTATTTCCCTGCACCGTGCGGGCCACCGCGACGCGACGGCCGTCGCGGGACACGCGCGGTCTGGCGAGTGTGGCATCGGGGTCGCCGACCGTGCCGCGCGCCCGTCCCGAGCGGTCGAACCACGTCAGTTGCCGCTGGCTGCCCCCGCCTGTCCGATATGTCACCAGCCCCGCGGTCGCCACCGAGACGGCGCTCCGAGACGAACCATCGGTGGCCACCCCGTCCGCCAGGGTCAAGGGCTCTCCTATAAGCGCGGCCTTCTCCACATCGAGCTGCTGGGCCACGAGCATCCCCGTCCGCACCCACAACAGCCACCCGCCTCCGCGCAACGATCCCCCAGGCCCGTGGCGGTCGGGCAGATACACACCGCTGCCGTCTCCGGGTGTCAATCGTGTCGGGGCGCGCCCGTCCAGCGCGCCGAGGTAGATCCCGGCGGCGTCCGGCGCGCCCGTCGCGAAGAACAGGAACCTGCCCCCGTCGGGCAGAAAGTACGGCGCGCGATGGGCCAACTGCTGCGGGCCGAGCGTCGTCGCCGCTATCGCCGCGCCCCCGGTGGCCGGCACGCGCATCAGGGGGCTTATCGTGGTCGGTGCAAACAGAATCACGCCGTCCGCGTTCCACGTCGCACCTTGACCAGAAGTGACCGGCGCGACGGTCTGCGGCGCGCCGCCGCCGAGATCGAGTCGCTTCAGTGCGCTTCCAGCGAAGAAGGCGATCGAGCGGCTGTCGGGCGACCAGAAGGGATGGGTCGCGCCCTCGGTACCTGCCAACGACTGCGCGGTCGTCTTCGCCAGCCACCGTAGCCACAAGCGCGGCGCCCCGTCGCCCGCCGCGACGAACACAATCTGCCGGCCGTCGGGCGACAGGGCAAAGTCCAAGGGTTGGTTCGTGGCGGGCGTGACGATGTCGAGGCGCGTCTCGCCCAGTGCGGGTGCCGGCATTTCGCGTAGATACCGCAGCGTAGGCACCGCCATCGCGATGCTCACGAGGGCGGCAACCGCGAACGCGGCCATCCAAAGCCGCCCTCGGTCCGCCGCCGATGATGTGGTCGTCGTCTGCGGACCGACCGTCTCGAACGCACCCTCCAGCGCCAGGCGCACGTCCCGGATGTCGGCGACGCGCTGCTTCGGGTCCTTCCGCAGGCACACGCGAAGCACCTGGCTGACGCGGGCCGGGATCGTGGACGGAAGCGCGTCGAAGTCCGGCTCTCGCTGCAGGATCTTCGAGAGCGTCATCGACACGTCTTCGTCGCCGAACGCACGCGTTCCCGTCAACATCTCGTAGAGCACGGCGCCGAACGCCCAGATGTCCGTGCGCTTGTCGACGATCTTCCCGCGCGCCTGCTCGGGACTCATGTACGCCGCCGTGCCGAGAATCATCCCGGCCTGCGTGGCGTGCAGCGAGAGCGTCGGCGACATCGACAGGCTTGGCGACGAGCCCGCGGCGGGCTCCGTCGCCTTCGCCAATCCAAAGTCGAGGACTTTCACCGTGCCGTCCGGCCGCACTTTGATGTTCGCGGGTTTCAGATCGCGGTGAATGATCCCCTGCTCATGCGCGGCTTCGAGCGCGTCCGCGATCTGTTTCGCAATGGGCAGCGCCTCATCAAGCGGAATCGAGCCGCGCGCGATGCGCTGCGAGAGATCGTCGCCCTCGACGAGTTCCATGACGAGCGCGGTGGCGCCCGCACTTTCTTCAAGCCCGTAGATGGCGGCGATGTGCGGATGATTGAGCGAGGCGAGCACTTCCGCTTCGCGCTGAAAGCGCGCGAGCCGATCGGCATCAGCCGCGAGCGAGGGTGGCAGGATCTTAATCGCGACCTGACGTTTCAGCTTGGTGTCCGTCGCCCGATACACCTGACCCATCCCGCCTTCGCCGATCTGCGCGGTGATGTCGTAAACGCCGAGGCGTGTGCCGGGTGTAAGGGGCAATGTCTGCGCGATTATACGGGCGGGACGGCAGCATCACCGAGCTTACTCGTGAGTGACGCCGCATTGACGAGCGAGCCACTCCGCTTTCTTTCGTGTGGACCCATTTGGCGCCGCATGCGGAACGAACATATTCTGGGCGGGTTTCGTACACCTTGCCGCCGGGGTGCCCTTCGCGTCGCTCCCGCGTGCGCTTTCGAGCGCATCGGGGCATCAGGTATACGCTTGCATCTTCTGGTGCCGTGGAAGACCTGGAGGTGAGTCTGTGATCCACGTCATCATCGTCGCCGCGATACTCGGACTCGCGCCGCTCGCAGCTGACGCGCCGCTGGTGCAGCAAGTGCCAACGGCTTCAAAGATTGAGGTGCGCCCACCGGCTGCGCCCACCACTGGGCCCTGCGATGACCGTGGACGTGTTGATCCCTGTTGACATGTTGCCCCTCGCCTGTTGCCTGATGTCGCTCCGCCGTGATGAGATAACAGCTAGAATCTTCACGCAATCCGGAACGATAGTCGGGGAGCTCCAGGGAGACAACCCCGACGAGGAGGGCGCATGGCGGAAGGGACTGGCCACTTGTCGCGGCGTGGTTTCCTCGGGGGATCGATCGGTGGACTCTTCGCAAGCCCTGCTCTCACGTCAACGATTCGGGCCCAGGTGGCCCAGCCTGCACGCACGACCGCGACACGCCGCCTCGTTTCGCAGGTTCTGATTCCGAAGCAGTCCGGGAAGGCTGTCTTCCTGAATCGTGATCAGCGGCTCAAAGTCATAAACCCGAAAGGAAAGCAGGTCGGGGATCTGTTCGCGTTCAAGCGGGAAGCCGTGACCGAGTTCATTTCGCCAGCCTTCACCATGACGCGGAATCGGCGCATTTATCTTGAAGTGGGAAAGCCTCTTTACAGTAACAGGGGCAACCCGCTGCTCATGTTCGAGGAGGACACCGTCGGCGTCCACGACCTTCTCTATCCCGCCTGCTCCGGAGGCCAGCGCCCCGGTATCGCTGCCGCCCGTCCCAATTGTCGCGACAACATGCAGGCGGCACTTCGAGCGGTCGACGTCACTCCGCCGGAGCAACCGGAACTCGTACACCCTCATAACCTCTTCCAGAACTCTCCGGTGATCGATCTCGAGGGGCACATCGAAATTCGAGAGCCAGTCGCAAAGCCGGGCGACTACGTCGTGCTCCACGCGATGGACAAGCTCGTTGTTGTGGTCACCGCCTGCTCAGTCGTGGGAGTGGTCAATGGAGGCGAGCCGAGAGAATTGTTGATGGAAGTGTACGAGTAAGGAGGAGAGGGGCTCATTCATTCGCCACGCTCGGATCGATTTTGACGGCCCGTACCCTGTCAGGGCATGTACGCGGAGGCTTCAGTCTAGCAAACCGGCGTATTTGAACTTTGGGAGACAAATCGCCGACAATGGGACCGATTTATGAAGCGAGCCGAACGTCATCATCTGAAGGAAAACGAGCTGCACACGCTCGCGCGCGATCTCACCGGCCGATTCGAAGAGAAGCGCCGGGAAGCCCTGTGGGGACTGTTCGCCGTGGCCGCGATCGGTGATCCTGGCGATTGGCTTCTTTGCGCTGGCGTGAGCGAACGCAGACGCAGGCCGCGACCCTGCTGGCCGGCGCGGTGGCGGTCAAGGAGCGCGGATCGGGCCGCCGGGCACCGCCGAACAAGGGTTGCGGTTCAACACCGAGCGCGAACGCGCGCAGGCGGCGCTGACGAAGTTCAAGGCGGCCGCCGACGCCTATCCGCAGCACCGACGCCGGCTTGTTTGCGCGGTATCCAGGAGGCCGGCACGTACATGGCGCTCGGCAACCCCGCGCAGGCGGCGACGGCGTATCAGCAGGTCATCGACAGAGCCGGGCAACGCCTCTACGGCGCAGATGGCGCGGCTGGGTCTGGCGGAAGCGCAGGCGGCGCAGGGGCAGTACGACCAGGCGATCAACACGTTCAAGGAGCTCGCGCAGCGCAAGGACGGTCCGCTGCCGGTGGACGGCATCCTGATGCGGCTGGGCGCACCTACCTCGGAGGCGGGCAAACGCAGCGACGCGCAGCAGACCTTCAACCGGCTGGTCGAGGAGTTTCCCGAGTCGCCGTTCATCGGCGATGCGCGCAAGGAACTGGAGAACCTGAAGAAGACCTAGCGTCGCTATCGCGTCCGCATCTCCCGCGCCGAACCGGTACGACAGGATCTTGTAAACCAGCTTCGCGCAGAGGAAGTTCGGCGCGACATTGCCGCGCGATCGGCGAGAGCTCGACGAGGTCGCAGCCGACGACCGTTCGCGCGCTCGATCACCTTCCGCAGCAGCGCCAGCGTCTCGTACCACGACAGGCCGCCCGGTTCCGGCGTGCCCGTCGCCGGCATGATCGCCGGGTCGAGGCCGTCGCAGTCGATCGTGATGTAGACCGTGTCGGTCAGCGAATCGACGACGCGATCCATCCAGTGCGGATCCTGGCGCATGTTGTAGTCGTAGAAGATCGTCGTCCGGAGCGTCGGCGACCGCCGCCGCTTCCTCCGGCGACAGGCTGCGGATGCCGACCTGCGTGGTCGGCGCGTGCTCGAGCACCCGCCGCATCGCGCACGCGTGGTTGTGCGGCGTGCCCATGAACGAGTCGCGCAGGTCGGCGTGCGCGTCGATCTGCAGCACGGACAAGCCCGGGGTGCTGCGCCGCGACGGCGGCGACGACGGGCGCCGTAATCGAGTGCTCGCCGCCGAGGACCACGGGAACTTGTCGCGCGCTGACGAGCTCCGACGCGACGCGGTGGATCTCGCGCATGACCTCGTCCATCGTCGCGAACGGGAACTCCATCTCCGGCAGCGTGAAGATGCCGATGCTGTGCACGTCGGTCTGCGTTTCCTCGTCCCACAGCTCCATGTGCGACGAGGCGACGAGAATCTCGTGCGGGCCGTTGCGCGTGCCCGGCACGTACGACGTCGTGCGATCGAGCGGAATCGGAAGAATGACGACGCGGGCGCTGCTCGAAATCGGTGGTGGTCGGCGTGGTGCCGCCGAACTCGCCGACGGCGACGCGGTCGTACTCAAACGGCAGGTTCATTCACTTCCTCGAAGCGCTCGCTCGGAACGGTCTGGCCGTCGATCGTCATGACGCGCGAGGCCAGGGTGAAGACCGGCGTTTGCGCGTCGCCAGCAGCGGCGGCCGCGGTCGATCGCCAGCGCGCTGGCCAGGAGCGGCAGCGCGATCGTCGCGTCGGCCTGCACCGACACCTGCGCCGAATCGGTGGCGAGCTTGCCCCAGCTCTGCGCTTCCTCGAGGCTCGATCCCGACGCGCCGCCGAAGTGCGGCACGTCGGTCACGATCTGCAGCGCGTAGCGATGGCCGCCGACCTCGTCGCTGTAGAACTCGGCCTGCACGCTGGCCTGGTTGATGAAGTTCTTCGGCGTCCCGCCGCCGAGCACGACCGACGCCGTCCGCGGCCGGCGGATGATCAGGTTCGCCGACTCGACGATGTCGCCGATGATGTCGATGTAGCCGGCGCCGGGTGTCTTCTGCCGCGCCTGCGACAGGCCCATGCCGATCGACGAATCGGCGATGGCCGGACAGAAAATCGGCACGTTGGCGCGGTACGCGCCGGTGAGGATGCCGTCGCGGCCGGTCGTCTTCCACAGATGGCCGCCGAGCAGATACAGGAACTCGCGTGTGGTGTAGGGCCGCGGCTCGAGCGTCGCGGCGAAGTCGGCAATCCAGTTGTCGTTGGCGATGAACTCTTCTTCGCTGGCGTAGGTGTCGTAGACGCGATCGATCCGATCCTCGGCCAGCGCCGCGTCGTCGGCGTGCGGCGAGCCGACGTAGTGGTGCTGGCCGCGCGTTTCGTGCAGGTCGTGATAGAGGTTCGCGCCGGTGGAGACGAGGCAGTCGACGTAGCGGTTCAGGATCAGGTGCGCGACGATCAGCCGCAGGCCGCCGGCCGACAACGCGCCCGCCATGCCCAGAAAGATCGTGACGTCGTCCTGCAGCATCTTCTGCCAGATGCGATGCGCGGTGGCGAGATTGCGCCCCTGAAACGAGATCCGCTCCATGCGCGCGAGGATCTGATCCGCCGTCAGCCCCGCCTCGACGGCGAACGGCTCGACCGGCGTCTGCAGGAACCGCGATTTCTTTTTCATGCGCGGCACATTATAACATCGACAGTCAGCAGCTTCGCTCAGAACGCCGCGGCCGACTCGGACGTAGAAGCGTCGCCGCGATTCGCGCGTGCGTCGCCCGCTGCCGTCGTGGCCCCACGCCGCGCCCGACCGTCGCGGTAACGGGAAAGAAGTAGCCGGCGACGATGTCCAGCGAGAGCTCGCCGCCGACTGACGTCTTGATCGCGTCGCGCGCGGAACGTGCGCGTCCAGGCCTGGCCGGCGTCGGCGAAGACCGCCGCATGAACCGTGTGAAGAACAGCGGCCAGGTGCCGACGCCGCGCTGCGGCCGCGCGATCGGCCATCGGTAGTCGGCGTTCAGCGAGCGCGACGTGGCTGCCGGCGAACGGTGTGGCGGGGAAGCCGCGCAGCAGGCTGAGCGCATCGCGGCCGAAGTCGATGACGCTCGGCGTTCGGGCCGGCGCCGCCGAGCAGGAACGTGCGGCGGAGGTTGACGTCGCCCGACGACGCACCGCCGGCGAGCCGAACCGCGAGCACGTGATGGGCGGCCGGCACGGCAGGTACGCGCGCACGTCGGCGGTGAACGATCGTCGCGTCCGCGGAGGATCCGAGCGCTTTGCCGGACGGCTTCCACGGTTGCCGCCGACTCGAACGCCGCCTTCCGGGCTGATCGAGTAGCCGTACGTACGCGCGGTCGATGTCGTCAGCGCGCCCGAAGCGCGACGCGATCGCGCGACAGCGTCGCCATCCGGCCATCGTGAAGTCGTCCACGGTCGACGAGCGACGGACACGAGCGCCTGGTGCGACCTGCGAGCGTGGCGAATCGGAAACAGCACGCCGCCCTCGATCTCGCGCTCGCGCAGCGTCGCCGGTGACGGCTGTGCCCGCTGGCGGTCGCGCGGGCCGCGCGAAGAACGACGTCGATGACTCGACGCTGCGAGCCCAGAACTGGGCCGCCAGCGAGCGTAGGCGTAATACAGATTCCAGTCGGGCACGGCCGCGTCGGCATGGGCGCGTCCGCGGGCCGACAACAGCCACGTGGCCGTTGCGCGTAGGCGTGACAGCCGAGCACGTCGAATCCGCCGGTCGCCGGCGCCGACGCGCAGCTGATCGCCGTCGCTTCGATGACTGGGTACCACGACGTTGGCCGCAGCGTCGGCAACGGCGAATACGCGACGCGCCGGGTCGACGGCGATCGCAGCTCGCCAGCATCGCTGCTTGGCGCGGGTCTGTGCGGACGCCTGACGGCGCATCGCGGCTCCGGATCGCCGGATACGGCATCGTGAACAGATCGAACCCGTCGACGGTGTAGCCGACGAAGACGATCGTCTGCCGTCGGCGAGACGTCGGGCCACGTCGCGCCGCCGGTCGTGTGCGTCAGCTGGCGGGCGTGCGGATCCGCGTCCAGGCGAACTCGATACAGGTTCGAACGTGTCGTCGTCTCGGCCGCCGCGCACGATCGCCTGGCCGTCCGGCGCCACGCCGGCGTCACGATACGCGCGTCGGCTGAGGCCACGATCGGACCGATTCGTATGCGACGTCGACGAGGACGATTTCGTGAACGGAGCCGAGGCGATGACGTTCCACGGCGATGATCGGCCGTCGGGTGACCAGCGCGGCGCGTTGAATTGCGTGTCGGGTTCGGACGATCGGTCACGGCCGCTCGGCCCGGGCGACACGTCGGGCCAGGTCGCGCCGCCGGTCGTGCGCGTCAACTGGCGCGGCGAGCTGACCCCGTCGAGGTTGAACTCGTACAGATTGAAGGGCTCCTCGCCCGGCGCCACGGCAACAACGACTGCGCTGGCCGTCCGGACGCCAGGTCGGCGTGACCATGCGCGCTGGTCCCGTCCACGGGAGGATGCGCATGCTCATGGACGCGACGTCGACGAGGACGACGTCGGACGCCGCCGTGCCGGCGCTGGGGCGATGCAGTTCCACCGCGATCGTGCGGCCGTCCGGCGACCAGCGCGGCGCGTTGAATTGCGTCTCGGGTTCGGAGATAAGGGTCGTTATCGCACGGTCTGGCGTCGTGCCAGCGTCGCGGCTCGCGTCCGGCTTTAGCCGGACCAACACCAGATCGCGTCGTCCCGATTTCTGCTGCACGCACACGATCGTCGTCCCGTCGGGCGAGAGATCGGGATCGAGCAGCCGCGCTTCGGACGTCAGCCGAGTGACGCGACCGTTCGACCGGGACCAGGCATAGAGGTCGCTGTACAGGCCGACGTTGCGCCGGAATTCCTGCTGATCGAAGTAGATGCGATCGCGGCGACGGCCGCGTGTCGACCGAGATAGCGCGTCGCGATCCGCTCGGGCGCCGAGCCGTCGATGCGGACGCGATTCAAGGCCGGAAACCCGTGCGGGGTGCGCACGGAATAGACGATGGACGTTGTCGCGCGAACCGATCGAAGCGCGGGCCCGAGGCCACGAAGCCGTGGTGCGTGAGCCGGACAATCCGCGGGTCGGTGCACGGCGGTCGCTGCGCGATGCGCTGCGAAGCGTTGCCTCGAAGTCGCCCAGAGCGCGCCGAGCGACTCGCTGAAGACGCGTTTGAAGGCGCCGGCCGCGAAGTACGGCACGCGGCCAGCCGTCGCTGTCGAGAGCCGCCCCAGCGAGGCGGCGCCGAATCGATCGGCCAGATACTGGTGAAAGCCGCAGCCCGTACGCGTACGGCGCCGAAACCGCCGGCCAGTCCGTCAGCCCGCCGTTGACGCGGTCGAGCGGCTGCGATCGCGCGCTGCGCGCACTTCCTCGCCGACGATCGCGCCGAAGTCGCCCGCGTGCAGCCGGCCCACGCCGGTCAGCGCGCTCTCTTCGTAGGTCGCCAGCCCTTCGATCTGCCACGTCGGCAAGTACAGATTGGGAAACGCGATCGGCGTCCGGCCGAACACCGCGCGCACGGCGCGAGCCCAGCCCTCCGATCGATCGAGATGCACGATGTGCGTGAACTCGTGGGTGAAGACGAGCCGCAGCCAGTCGTCGATGTTGCCGATGAACTCGGAGCCTGCCGGCCACGCGGCGGCGATCACGATGGTGTTGTCGGGGAAGCGGAGTCGCCTACCCGTTCGCCAGCTCCGATTGGTCGACGAACACGACGTGGGTCACGGCGCGGCGGCAGGCGCTCGAATGTCTGCGCGAGCGCTGCCCACGTCTTCGGCAATGTTCGCCAGGCGGCCGGCGAGGCGTTCCTCGCCCTGATGGAAGTAGATGATGAAGTGCTCCGTGGCATCACCCGGAACCGGAGCGCGGGATCGAACAGCGTCGCCGCCGACGAGGTCCGGCGCGCGTGAGACGAGGCTAATGAGCAGCGAGCGCCGTCAGGCGCCACACGCGCGACATCTTCGGAGAAAAGTGAAGTCGGCGAGCGGCGGAATCTGGATGCCGGTGAGCGTCCGCTGGGCCACCGCGACGTTGGTCTTGTACCACAGACTGATGTACGGCGCCTCCTCCGCGATCGGCCGCTGCACCTCTCCGTACAACTGACGCCGGCGTTCCTCGTCGGTCGGTGACGGCCGCTTCGTCGAGCAGTCGATCGACCGTCGGATTGCTGAAGAACCCGCGGTTGAAGCCCGCCGGCGGCATCTGCGTCGAGTGGAAGACCCGGCGCAGGATGTCCGGATCGGCCACCGCGCCGCCGACCCACTGCAGCGTGAACAGCTGGAAGTTCCCTTTCAGGACGTCGGCGTACAGCGTCGCGAACTCGAAGGTCCGGACGTCGAGCGCGATGCCGACCGCGCGCAGATTCTGCTGGATCACCGCGGACTGCAGGCGATTGAACTCGATGTTCGAGACCTTCAGCGTCAGATGAAACGGGGCTGCGGGCCGTCGCCGTCCGGGTCGGCGATAGCCGGCCTCGTCGAGCAGCGCGCGCGCCTGCGCCGGATCGTAGGTGAACGTGAAGCATCGCCGGCTCGAACGCCCAGGAGACCGGCGGCAGGATGCCGGCGGCCGGCGCCGCCAGGCCGCGCCGCAGGTACTCGACGATCGCCTGGCGATCGATGGCGTAGCCGATGCGCCTGGCGGACGCGCAGGTCCTTGCAGCAGCGGATCGCGCAGGTTCAGCCCGATGTACTGGTAGTCGACGCCCGGCGACTCGACGATCTGCAGCGTCGGATCGCGGCCCAGCTGATGGACGATGTCCGGCGCGATGTCGTTGACGACGATGTCGATCGGTCCCTTTGCGCAGCTCGAGGCCGCGCATGATGTCGTCGGGCACGACCTTCAGGATCAGGCCGTCGTTGCGCGGCCGGCCGCCGAAGTAGTCGTCGAACGGCGCCAGCTCGACGCTGGTCGTCGACGACGTAGCGGACGAACCGATACGGTCCGGTGCCGACCGGATGCTCGCGAAACGCCGGGCCGGCGCCGTCGGGCACGATCGGCATCACCAGGTTGACCGGAAACGATCCGAACGGCTCCTTCAGCATGAACACGACGGTGTAGCGATCGCGCGCCTCGATCGGTCTTCACCATCGCGATAGGCGCCCTTGCGCGGCGAGACGAACGCCGGGTCGAGCAGGCTCGTGAAGGTGTAGACGACGTCGGCGGAGGTCAGCTCGTGGCCGTCGTGAAACCGGACGCCGCGCCGGAGGACGGCGACATAGGTCGTCGGATCCGGATTGTCGAGCCGCTCGGCGAGCTCGGGCACGACACGCAGGTGCTCGTCGAGCGTCATCAGGTTGTTGAAGATCAGCTGCGCCGTCTTCGCCGACACATCGTCGGTGCCGATGCGCGGGTCGAGGTTGTTCGGTCCGCTCGTGACGCCGACGACGATGATGTTCGGATTCGGCGTTGGGCGGCGGAGGCAGCGCCGACGCCGACGACGCAGCACGACGATGGCCACGAGCACGACAGCACGAAAGCGACGGATCTGCGTCAGTCGACGGCCGCTCATAGCTCCTTCTTGAGCTCCGCGAGCGAGCGTCAGCGCTTCGAGCGGCGTCATGCGATCGACGTCGAGCGCGGCGATCTTCTGGCGCAGTCGATCGTCCGGCGGCCGGCGGCTGAAACAGCCCGAGCTGCCGCTGCGGCTCGGTCGGCGTGCCGCTGACCGACGGCCGGCCGCCGCGCGTCAGCTCGTCGCGCTCGAGCGCCAGCCAGAATCTCGCGCGCGCGGTCGATCACGGTCGCGGGCAGCCCGGCGAGCCGCGCGACCTGGATGCCGTAGCTGCGATCCGATCGGCCCGGCACGATCTTGCGGAGAAAGATGATGTCGTCCTTCCATTCGCGCGCCGCGACGTGGAAGTTGACGACGCCGGGCGTGGCGTCGGCGAGGTCGGTGAGCTCGTGGTAGTGCGTGGCAAAGAGCGTCTTCGGCCGGAGCTTCGGATTGGTCGCCAGATACTCGGCGACCGCCCAGGCGAGGCTGAGGCCGTCGAACGTGGCGGTGCCGCGGCCGATCTCGTCGAGCACGACCAGGCTCCGCGACGTCGCCGTGTGCAGGATGTTCGCCGTCTCCTGCATCTCGACCATGAACGTCGACTGGCCGCGCGCGATGTTGTCCGACGCGCCGACGCGCGCGAAGATGCGATCGACGAGCGGGATCTTCGCCTCGCGCGCCGGAACGAACGATCCGGCCTGCGCCAGCACGCAGAGCAGCGCCGTCTGCCGCAGATAGGTCGACTTGCCGCCCATGTTCGGGCCGGTCAGGATGACGAGCTGGCGACGCCGAGCCGTTGAGCGTCACGTCGTTCGGCACGAACGCGCTCGCCGGTGGACCCGACGCCGCCGCGCCGCTCGACGACCGGATGCCGCGCGTCGACGACGATCATCTCGTCGCCGTCGTGCACGTGCGGCTTGGTGTAGTTGTTGACCGCCGCCGTCTCGGCCAGCGCGGCGAGGACGTCGAGCGTGGCCAGCGCGCGCGCGACGTGGCCTGGATGCGCGGCGCTTCGGCGGCGACGGCGCTGCGCAGCCGCTCGAAGATCTCGAGCTCGCGTTCGAGGATCCGCTCGTCGGCGCCGAGGACCTTCTCTTCGTACTCCTTCAGCGCCGGCGTGATGAAGCGTTCGCCGCCGGCAATCGTCTGCTTGCGGTGGTAGTCGGGCGGCACCGCGTGCAGGTTCGACTTCGAGATCTCGATGTAGTAGCCGAACACGCGGTTGTAGCGGACCTTCAGCGACGCGATGCCGGTGCGCGCCCGCTCGCGCTCTTCCATCTCGGCGATGACCTGCTTGCCGGAGCGGCTGATCGTGCGCAGCTCGTCGAGCTCGGGGTCGACGCCGTCGCGCGTGAAGCCGCCGTCGCGCGCGAGCGCCGGCGGATCGTCGATGAGCGTCGCCTCGATCAGCCCGCGCACGTCCGGCAGGTCGTCGAGCTCCGGCACGAGCGAGCGCACCAGCGGCGCCTGGAGCTCGCCGAGGATCGCGCGCGACGCGGGGAACCGCGGCGAGCGACTGCTTCAGGCCGACCAGGTCGCGCGGTCCGGCCGTGCCGAGCGCGGCGCGCGCGACGAGCCGCTCGAGATCCTGGACGGCCTTGATGGCGTCGCGGAACTTGCCGCGCTCGGTGGTGCGAAACGCGAGCTCCTCGACGGCGTCGAGGCGATCGCGAATCGGCTCGAGCGACGACGAGCGGCCGCAGCAGCCACGCGCGCAGCAGCCGCGACTGCCGATCGACGTGACCGTCCGATCGAGTTCGTCGAGCAGCGACCCGTCGCGTCCGCCCTCGGCGCCCTCGACGATTTCGAGATGCTTGAGCGTCGTCGGATCGATGCAGCAGCGCGTCGGCGCGCTGCCGGTAGGCGATGGCGCGGACGTGCGCGAGATCGACCTTCTGCGTGCCGCGCAGGTAGTGCACGAGCGCGCCGGCGGCGCGGACGGCGGCCGGATGTCGGTCGAGGCCGAAACCCTTCGAGCCCGCCGGCGCGCAGCTGATCGAGCAGCGCCCGCCGCGCGGATTCGAGATCGAAGGTCCAGGCATCCGACCGTCGTCATCGGCAGGCCCGAGGCGACGACCGGCGCCGGCGCGTCGATCGTGGTCGCCGCCGTTCGACGAGCCGCGCGCCTCGCTCGCGGCAACCAGAATTTCGCGCGGCCGCAGCACGGCGAGCTCGTCGGCCAGCGCCTGCAGGCCGTCGGCGCCGACGTACTCGGCGGCGCGTGAACTCGCCCGTGGAGACGTCGAGCAGCGCCACGCCAATCGTCGGACCGTCGCGGCGCGTCGCTTGGCAGCCGACGCCACGCTCATGAGGAAGGCCGGCTCGCGCGCATCCAGGTAGTTCGCGTCGGTGAGCGTGCCGGGCGAGACGACGCGCACGACTTCGCGCTTGACGATCCCCTTGGCCTTGCGCGGATCCTCGACCTGATCGCAGATCGCGACGCGGAATCCCTTCTTGACCAGGCGCGCGATGTAGCCGTCGACGGCGTGGAAGGGCACGCCGCACATCGGAATGCCGCCGCCGTTGGCGTCCTTCGATCGCGAGGTGAGCGTCAGCTCGAGCGTGCGCGCGGCGACGAGCGCGTCCTCGTAGAACATTTCGTAGAAGTCGCCCATGCGGAAGAGCAGGATCGCGTCGCGATGCTGCTGCTTCGCGTCGAGATACTGCCGCATCGCCGGCGTCGCCGACGCTGACATGTCATCAAGTCTAAACTAGTCTGAGAGCCGCATGCGTGTGCTGCGCTCTGGACACGACGACGCGCGCCGGAAGCGTCGCGTTGGTCGACGACGAACGCGTCGTCGACGAGCGGCGCGGCGATGGGACGCGCTCGCACGCCGAGCGGTTGCCGCAGGAACTCCTCGCGCTGGCGGACGCGCACGACGTCGCGCTGTCGGCGATCGATCTGTTTGCGGTGGCGATCGGGCCCGGGGTCGTTCACCGGACTGCGCATCGGCATCGCGACGATTCAGGCCTGGCGCTCGTCACGCGCCGTCGCGTCGCGGGCGTTTCCGCGCTCGACGCGCTGGCGCAGATGGCGAGTCGCGATCTCGCTCCCGACACGACGGTTGCGGCATGGATGGACGCGCATCGCCGCGAGGTGTTCGCGGCGCTCTATCGCGTCTCCGCGGCGCCGCTGTTCGATCCCGCGCGGCTCATGCCGCTCGACCCGCCCAGCGCCGAGGATCCAGACGCGGTGCTCGCGCGCTGGAGCGGTCTGTTGCACGGCGAGCGTCCGGCGTTCATCGGCGACGGGGCGGTGTTGTATGCCGACCGGATTGCCGCCGCGCATCCCGGCGCGACGATCGTCGAGCCGCCCGCGCTTGCCGGGGCGATCGGGCGCATGGCCGTCGCCGCCGCGCGAAACGGCGCCGTCATCGATCCGGCCGGCGATTCAGCCGCTGTACGTGCGGCGTCCGGACGTGGAGGTGGCCCGCGACAAGCGCTGGTGCCATGGAGTCCCTGGCACATCGAGCAGGTGACGTCGCCCGATCAGATCGACGCGATCCTGGCCATCGAGGTCGCGTCGTTCACGAATCCCTGGACGCGCGAGATGTACCTCGCGGAGCTCGACAACCACGGGCGTGTCCTACTGCTACGTCGCGAAGGACGACAGCGGGCACGATCGTCGGCTTCTGTTCGTTCTGGCGCGTGCTCGACGAACTGCACATCAACAACCTGGCGCGTGCTGCCGAGCCGCCGGCGCTCCGGCGTGGCGACGGCGTTGCTTACGTTTGTCTTGACGGCACGGCGTGGCCCTCGGCGCGACCCGGGCCACGCTCGAGGTGCGTCGATCGAACGAGGCGGCGCGCCTGCTCTACGAACGGTTCGGGTTCGTCGTGTCGGGCATTCGCCACGCGTACTACACGAAGCCGGTCGAGGACGCGCTTGTGCTATGGCGTGAACGTCTGGACGGGTTCGACAACGGCTGACGCTCCGCGAACGGGACGCCCGTTGATCTTGAAACCCCGGGGCCCTTGTGGTACGTTCGGCGCGAAACAGCACGCCGGGTTACATGCAGCCGCAGGGCCCCCCTCATCGTTCGAGAAGTCCCCGCTTAATCGACGTCCAAGGAGGCGGAGCATGAATGCAGCAGTCGCAGGATCTGAAGGCAGAGTTAGTGCGAACCGACGAGGAGTTCCACCAACTCGTCGCCAAGCACCACGAACTGGAAGATCGCCTGCACGAACTGACCTCCAAGCATTACCTCTCGGAACCCGAACAACGTCGAAGAAGTCACCCTCAAGAAACGCAAGCTCCAGCTCAAAGACCGGATGGAAGACATCCTGCGCCGGCATCGCGCCGGGCAGGCGTAGTCCGCAGGATTGCGACTCGATCCAGCCGGCGGGCCGTTCATCGGCGGCGCGTTGATCGCGGCGCTGCTGGGCGGCCTGCTCGTCGGCTGGCCGCTCGCGCTCGGCTTCGTCGCGCTGAGCGCGTTCTTCGCGTTCTTCTTCCGCGATCCCGATCGCCGCATCACGGCGCGCGACGATGAAGTGCTGTCGCCGGCGGATGGCCGCGTGCTCGTCGCCGGGGCGCCGCAGCCGGGCAACGCGCCGCCCGGCGACTTTCAGCAGATCAGCATTTTCCTGTCGCCGATGGACGTCCACGTCAATCGCATCCCCGCCTCGGGGCGTCGTGACGCAGGTGAGCTACAAGGCGGGCCGGTTTCTGCCCGCGTATCGCCCCGACGCCGCCACCGCCAACGAACGCAGCGAAGTCTGGATCGATCACGGCGGACGGCCGATCGTGGCGCGCCAGATCGTCGGCTTGCTGGCGCGGCGCGTCGTCTGCCGCGTGCAGACGGGTGCCGAGGTCCGTGCCGGCGACCGCTACGGGATCATGAAGTTCGGGTCGCGGATGGACGTGTTCGTCCCCGCCGACGCCGACGCTCAAGGTCAAGGTGGGCGACACCGTGCGCGGCGGGGAAACGGTCATCGCGGTGCTACACTGAAACTGGATCCGCGTGTCGCCTGGACACTACGACGACCATGGCGCAGAACCAACCCCGGCTTCGCTTTCTCCGCCGCGCGGCAGACAGCGGCGGGCAAAGTTGCGGCGCGGCGTGTACCTGTTGCCCAGCCTGCTCACGATGGGCAACATGTTCTGCGGCTACGCGTGCGTCGTCTACGCGATGCGCGGCGAATACGAGACGGCCGCGCCGTTCATCGGCTTCGCCATCGTGCTCGACATGCTCGACGGCCGCATCGCGCGGCTGACCGGAACCGCGAGCGCCTTCGGCGTGGAATTCGATTCGCTCGCCGACGTCATCTCCTTCGGCATGGCGCCCGCCATTCTGTCGTTCCAGTGGGGGTTGTCAGCCGCTTGGGCGCCTCGGATGGGCGGCCGGATTCCTGTTCGTCGCGGCGGCGGCCATGCGGCTGGCGCGCTTCAACATTCAGTCGTCGAGCGGCGGCGACAAGCGGTACTTCGTCGGGATGCCGAGTCCGGCGGCCGCGGCCATTCCGGCGGCGACGGTGTTCGCCTATCCGTACGGTCTGCCCGACTATCGCGAGGCGCTGCCCGCGCTGGCGATGGTGCTGATTCCCGCGATGCTGATGGTCAGCACGATCAAGTTCCGCAGCTTCAAGAATCTGGCCGCGCCGACGCGACGCCCGTATCGCGTGCTGCTGTTGATCGCGGCGGCCTACATCCTCATCACCGCGCTGCACCGGTATGTGCTCGTCGTGGCGGCCTATACCTATCTCGCGTCTGGATTCATCGAGCTGGCGGTCACGCGGATCAAGCATCGCGGGGGCCGCGGCCCCGCGATCGAGACCAAGCCCGAGCCGAAGGAGCCGCGCGAGCCTGGCCGTGCGACCTCGCCGCGATCTACGCGGTCGGCAGGGTAATCGTCACAGTCGTTCCACGTCCGCGTTCGCTCTGCACGGCGATCGTTCCGCCATTCAACTCGACGTTGCGTTTCGCGATCGTGAGCCCGAGGCCGGTGCCGGTGGCTTTGGTCGAGAAATAGGGTTCGAACAGCCTCGCCATCGCATCGTCGTCCAACCCCACGCCGGTGTCGGTGATTTCGACGACGACCGCGCGGCCCGTGTCGCGTGCGACCGCCGACGCCGTGATCGTCAAGCGTCCGTTGCCGGGCATGGCGTGCAGCGCGTTCTCGATGATGTTGGTCAAGGCTCGGGAGAAGAGCGCCCGGTCGATCGTCACGGGCGGCACGTCCTCTGGCGCCGCAACCTCGATCGCGATACGGCCGGCGAGCGGAACACGGTAGGGCTCGATGACTTCATCGATGAGGGCGGGCAACGCCGTCGGCTCCGGCCGCGGCGTCGGAGACGAAGCGAAGTTCGAGAACTCCGAGGAGATCTGCCGGAGCAGCTTCACTTGCGTCAGGATGGCGTTGACACAGTCGTCGAGCACCGGCGAGAGCGGACGGCCGCGATCCATGTTGACGCGCCGCGCGTGTTCGGCCGACAGCTGAATCGGCGTCAGCGGGTTCTTGATGTCGTGCGCCACCTGTCGCGCCATTTCCGCCCACGCCTCGAGCCGCTGCGTTCGCTCCAGCTCGCTGCGCTGCCGCTTGAGATCGGCGGCCATCTGGTTGAAGTCCTCGACCAGCCGCCGCAGCTCGTCAGACGAGGTCGCGGCGATGCGGGCGTCGAGGTCGCCGCGCGCGATGCGCCGGGTGGCCCGCGTCAGGCGGTTGACAGGATCGGCAATCCGTTCCGCCATCCAGTAGCCGAGCGCGGCGCCAAGCAGGCTGAAAAGCACTGCTGCCGAAATCACGCGCCGATCGAGCTCGTCGATCTGCTCCTCGATTTGCTGTTGGCGATTGGTCAGCGGCACCGTCACGATCTCCTCGCGCCCGCCGCCGCGGACCGGCGCCGCCGCAAGGAGATAGGGAAACTCGCCCACTTCTTCGTGGCTGACCATCGTCGGCAGGCGATCCAGCACGATGTTCCGGTAGATCTCGCCCGGCGTGCGCAGCGAAAGCAGCTGCTGACGCGAACAAGTCGCGCGCGCTGGTCGCCTGCAGGCGTGTGCGATCGAAGAGGTTGACGTCTTCGTCCACCGCGCGGCGGACGAGAATCATGATCTGGTCGTCGATCGTCGCGAGACCCGACGTGCCGCGCTGCTGCAGACGTCGCGTAGTCCTCAACCAGACGCTGCGCCGTGGTGACGGTCCGCGCGGCGGATTCCTCGGCGCCGGCGAGCACCTGTGCCAGGAAGTAGTTGCGCGTGACGATCGCCAGGATCAGGACCGGCACGACAGCCGCCGCGACGAAGAACAGGAAGAGCTTGTGGTAGAAGCTCGAACGGATCTCGCGGAGCAGCGCGCGGCCGCTCTCCGGCGCCCGCAGCATCATCACGCTGAACAGCGTGGCGCCGGCGACGAGCAGTGCGTACAGCACGAACGCCAGCATCATCAGCTCGGCCAGCGTGATCAGGTGACCGGTCCACGTCACGGTCGGGTAGCCCAGCGCGTAGATTCCGCCGCGGTCGTTGAGGATGTAGACCCGGTAGTCCGTGCCGTTTCGCTCGATCGTCGTCCAGAACGGCGCGCGTGATTCGACGCAGCGCTGGAACACCGAGTCAGCGAGCGTCCAGACTTCCGTGCCCAGCGCGTAGATCGGGCCGCGGCTCCATCCGTACATCGCGAACTCGACGTCGCGGCCCGACACCGCTTCGGCCTGCGTCCGGCGGGTTGGTCGCAGCGCCTCCAGGTACGGGCTCTGTGAGGAGATGAACGGCAGATCCTGGGGATCGAGCATCGCGCGGACGACGATGCCGGCAATCGGGCGGCGATTGGAGTCGCAGAGGCCACGACTCGCGCGCAGCACGTGGCGCTCGCTCGATCCGAATGGCGAGGCTTCCTCGAGCGAATCCCAGGTGCAGCCGACCGGCCGATACGGTGTCGTTTCGTAATCCGGGAGATTCAGTGCGAAGCGGCTGAGGAGGCGCCCGTCCGGATGGTAGAGCTCGACGGCCGATTTCAGCCGATACGTGGCCAGCGGCGTGCGCGACCAGATCACGAACGCGAGAAACGCGCGGTCGGCGGCGGGGGAGCCGGTCTGCGATCCGGCCACGAACTGCGCGAGCGACGGCTGCGCGTCGATTTCATCAACGGTCTGCTGCAGTTGTTCCTTCAGCGCTTCACGCTGGCCGAGCGCCTGCGGTCCGAACTCGGTCGCGACGAGCTGCTCTTTGGCCTCGGTCGCGAATGCGTAGAGGGACGGATACATCGCGAGCGCGGGCGTCGACCAGCACGAGAAGCAGGGCAAACATCCGCGCCGCCTGCGACGCATGACGGGCACGACTGCGCAGCCGCACCAATGACGCGGCACAACCACCGGCGGCCAGCAACGCGATCAGGAGCGGCCCGGTGGGAACGGCCGCGACCGTGCGCAGGGCGACGATGGCCACGGCCGCGCCGGCGAACCAGGCAATCGGGGCGCCCCGAGACGCCAGCGTGCGCGGCACCCGCCGGACGAGCGACGGAAGGCGGATGATGGCCGCCGCCGTCCAGATCGCCGCCGCGTGCAGGAGGACGAGCGAAAACGACAGACCGATCCGCGCGACGCTGAGCGGATGCAGGGAGAAACGGATCAGGTCGAAGGCCGTTTCAGAGACGATGTTGCGCAGCAGGCGCTCGTAGTTCCAGAGCAGAGACCACGTCGGCCACGCCGGCCGCGGCGAACGCCACGGCGACGAAGGCAACCGCGCCGCTGCCGGCCGGAAGCATCCGCGGCCTCGGCCGCGCCACGCGCCGGCGCTCGATCAAGTCCACGCCAATCCACACCAGCGTGGTCATCGTCAGCGTCGTGAGGAGCAGGTCGAGCGGTTGTCGGTACGCCAGTCTCCGAGAAGGGCAGCAGGGCGAAATACAGGATGAAGCGGGCCGCGACCACCAGCGCGACGAGCGCCGCCGTGCTGAAGGCGAAGCCGCGCATGTCGCGCGCGGATCGCCGCCGATCGATGAAGGGTGCCGCGCAGAACAGGACGGTGACGGCCGCGACGAGGAGGAGCGCGGTCTGCACCATCCGGCGCCATCGGGTCCGCGCGCCGGAGAGATCGGCCGGCGTGACGTTGGCTTCCAGCAGCGCGGCGCCGTTGGGCCCTGACACCGCGAAGGTGAACGGCCGCCGGCCATCGTCGCCGGCGATGGCCGCGGGCCGCACGGTGACCGGCGCGACTGAGGTCGGCAGGACGAATGCGTCGCCGCCTCCGGCTATTGGCTGGTCGGTTCCAAGGGTCTGCTCGACCACGATCGTCGCGCGCCGGGCAGCCGTCGCTCCGGTGCCTTCCACAAGCGGCTCGACGTGGATGAGTCGCGGACCCAGCGCGCCCGGCGCCACGAACACGGCGCGTGGACCCTGAATCCGGCCCGCCGGCAGGTCCCAGACGCGGCCCGCCCAGGCGACCGGTGCGCCGCTTGCTTCGTAAATGGTGACGCCGGCTCGATTCCGCGCCTCGTCGGGCACCGTGGCGTCGACGAGGTCGAACAGGCGGCGGGCCTGAGCCTGATCGCGTGGATCGATGCGCAGCAGATCCTGCGACGCCGCCAGTCGAGTTGCGGTTTGCTGAAGGGCTTCAGCCTCGGTGCCGATGCGCTGCCGGAGCTCGGCCTCGACCTTCGCGACTGCCGATTGTTCCGACGGGCCGAAACGGACGCGCTCGACGATCCACCCGGACACGGCAACGCCCACCGCGGCAACGAGGCCGATGCGGACGACGCGTGGGATGAGGTTCACCGTCAACGCACAGGATACAATAGAGAAATCGCTTGGACCTGAAGCACCTCCTCAAACGCGGCGCGCTCCTCGTCGCCGCCAACTGGCCAACGATCGCCATCCAGTTCGTCGCGCAAACGACTTTTCAGGTGCTGCTCGCCGTTCCGATCATCGGCGCAGCCATCCTCGTCGGCGTCCTGCTCGGCACCGATCTCGCGGATCTGCTGCAGCAGAACATGCGCGAGATGTTCTCGACCATCGCGAGCGCGCTCTTCTCGGAACCACTCGCCCTCGTCGCGTTCATCACCGCCTTCAGCGTCGTGCTGCTGGGCGGCTCGGCCCTCATGTTCGTCGTGAAGGGCGGCACGGTGACGGTGTTGCTCGAGGCGAATGCCACGACCGGACCGATCGAGCGGCAGCCCCTGGCGCTCGAGACGATCCGCACGGCATCGCGCTTCACCCTGCAGCGATTCACCGACGGCTGCACGCGCATGTTGCGGCGGTA
The DNA here is from genome assembly GCA_963731545.1 of uncultured Acidobacteriota bacterium. Taxonomy (GTDB): domain Bacteria; phylum Acidobacteriota; class Vicinamibacteria; order Vicinamibacterales; family CAVVIG01; genus CAVSWN01. Next base: position 96,939 of record CAVSWN010000008.1, read on the forward strand.
CCTGTTGCTCGGTCTCGTGCTGATCGCGACCTATCTCATCTCGGTCGCGGGATATCTCACGTTTGTCGTGTACGGCTATCAGGTGGCGGAGGGCCGGATGCTCGTGATTGGCTGGACGTTCATCGCGGCGCTCGCCGCGGCGATCCTGGTCGGGTGGATCACGCTGATCAATCTCTTGTATCTGCTGATGCAGATCGCCATGGCGGCCGAAGGTGTCGGCCTCGTTGACGGCGGTCGCGCGGTCGTGCGGTTTGTGCGCGCTGAATTTCGCGATCTCGCGCTGGTGTTCCTGGTCGTGTTCGCGCTGGTTGCCGCGGCGATGCTGGTGTCGGCGCTCGCCTGGTCCGGCGTCGGCTTGATCGCGTTCGTGCCGCTCGTCGGCCTCGCGGTCTTCCCGCTGCAGATTGCCGCGCTGCTGTTGCGCGGTCTCGTCTTCGAATACCTCGGGCTGACCGCGCTCGGCGCGTATGTGACGCTCTATCAGGGGCACGTGTCACGCCGGGCGGAAGCGCCCGGGCGCGAGTCTGTTCGATCGCCGCTCCAACATCCAGCATAGGAGCTACTGTCTAGGGTTTCGCGCAGGCCGCAGCCGCGCCCATCTTGATCACGTTCGGGAGCGGATCGTTCAATGGCGTCCCCTCGGGTTCGAGGCGTCGCGTCACCAGTCGCGCTGCCGCGCCTTTCGCGATGTCGCGCGTCACGACCAGCACGACTGGCAACAGGGCCGACGCGTCGCTCACGAGATGCGGTGCCGCGGCCACCTCCGCGCCCGCCTCGAGCGTTCCAGCGCTCGCGCCGTCTTTCAGGTTGAAGCCGTGGAGCTTGGCCGCCTGACCTCCGACGATCAGCCGATCGATCACCTTGAGCGGCCCCCAGACCGGCCGCACCGGCAGCGGACGCATCCATTGTTGCGAGCCGCTGATCCGGTTGAGCGAGCGCAGGATGTTGTCGAGCGAGACGAAGTAGATGTGGTGATCGTCGACGGCGGGATGCCCGATGACGTCGCCGCCGGTGCGCCAGCGCCAGTCGACGGCGCCGTTCTTGGTGAGAATGCAGTAGAGGAAGTTGTCTTTCGAGCCGGTGTAGAGCCGGTCCTCAATCACCAGCACGTCATTCGCGGCGCCGCCCAGACGGCGCTCCCAGGCTGATTCGCCCGTTTCGACGAACAACGCGACGACGCGGCCGTCGCTGGTTGGGATGTAGAGGCGATCGCCGGCCACGGCGGGTGACGCGTTCGCCGGTGAACCGATCTCGCGCGTCCAGAAAACCTTGCCGTCCGTTGCGCGAAACATCGTCGCCGAACCCTTGGCGGTGACGACGATCAGCCAGCCGGCGGCCCATGTGGGAGCAACGCTGGAGTCGTCGGTCAACGGCTGACGCCACGCGACCGATCCGTCCGTGATGCGCCGCGCCACGATCTCGGCTGGTTCGACGCAAAACACCATGCCGTCGCCAACGGCGGGCTGCTTCAGCGGTCGAGCTTGCAACCAGCCAGAGTTGCGTGCCATCCGCGATGGTGTACGCGACGAGGCGTTCGCCGTCGATCCCGAAGAAGACACGCTCGGCGTCGTACGCCGGTGGAACGGTGATCTGGCTGTTGAGCGAGAGGTTCCAGATTTGACGGGTGGGGAAGAGCGAAAACGGCGTCGATTCGACCTTGTCGGAACGCGGCCAGACTCACGACAGACAGAGCTATTAGGGCAACGGCACTACAACATCTTGTGGTCAACCCCGTTATAATAACTGCGCCCCCGGCCTTGGCCCACCAAACCATTATCGTTCTGGATTTCGGGTCTCAGTACACGCAGCTCATCGCGCGACGCCTTCGCGAGCTGTCGGTCTACTCCGAGGTGTGGCCGCCCGACACGCCGGTCCAGAAGATCCGCGATCGAGCGCCGGCGGGCATCATCCTGTCCGGCGGGCCGAAAAGCGTGTCCGATCCAGGCGCGCCGATGTGCGACGTCGGCGTCTACGACAGCGGACGCCCCGTGCTCGGCATCTGCTACGGCATGCAGTTGATGGCGCACGCGCTTGGCGGTTCCGTGGCGCCGGCGCCGCAGCGCGAATTCGGTCACGCGACGGTCCGCCTGGGCGCGCCCAGCGCGCTCCTCGCCGATGTGCCGCCGGAAATCCGCGTGTGGGCGAGTCACGGGGACTTCGTGTCCGCCGCGCCGGATGGGTTCGCGGTCCTCGCCACGAGTGCCAATGCGCCGGTGGCCGCGATGCAGCACGTCGAGCGCGGGCTCTACGCGCTCCTGTTTCATCCCGAAGTCGTGCACACGGAGCGCGGCCTCGAGATCCTGCGCAATTTCGCGTATGGCATCTGCGGCTGCACGGGCGACTGGACGATGGCGTCGTTTGTCGAGGAGACGACGCAGAAGATCCGCACGCGAGTGGGCGACGGACGAGTGGTCTGCGCGTTGAGCGGCGGCGTGGATTCCACGGTCGCCGCGCTGCTCATTCACCGCGCGATCGGCGACAGGCTGACGTGCATCTTCGTGGACAACGGCGTCCTGCGGCTCGACGAGGCGTCGCAGATCCGCAAGCGGTTCGAGCGGCTTCAGCTTCCGCTGGTGTTCGTGGACGCGTCCCGGTTGTTCCTCGAGCGGCTTGCGGACGTCACCGATCCGGAGACGAAGCGAAAGATCATCGGCGCCACGTTCATCGATGTCTTCGAAGCCGAGGCGGCAAAGCTGGGCCAGGTCGACTTTCTCGCGCAGGGGACGCTCTATCCGGACGTCATCGAATCGGTTCCGATCGTCGGACAGGCTTCGCTGATCAAGAGCCACCACAACGTCGGCGGCCTGCCCGCGCGCATGCGGATGACGCTGGTCGAGCCGCTTCGCGAGCTGTTCAAAGACGAAGTTCGCGTCGTCGGCCGGACCCTCGGCCTCGACGAGGAATTCGTCGTCCGCCAGCCGTTCCCTGGGCCTGGATTGGCGGTCCGGATCCTGGGCGCGGTGTCCGAGGAGCGGCTCGCATTGCTGCGGAAGGCGGACGCGATCGTCGCCGAGGAAGTGAAGCGCGACGGCTGGTACACGAAGCTGTGGCAAAGCTTCGCGGTGCTGCTGCCGGTGCAGAGCGTGGGCGTGATGGGCGACGAGCGCACCTACGAGTACACCGCCGCGATTCGCGCCGTCGAAAGCCGCGACGGCATGACCGCCGACTGGGCGAGGCTGCCGCACGACCTGCTCGCGCGGATCTCGTCGCGCATCGTCAACGAGGTGAAAGGCATCAATCGGGTGGTCTACGACATCAGCTCGAAGCCGCCGTCCACGATTGAATGGGAATGACAGAGTTCGTCCACCTGCACCTGCACACCGAGTACTCGCTGCTGGACGGCGCGTGCCGGATCGACGAGCTGCTCGACCAGGCGGCGGCGGCGAAGATGCCGGCGATTGCCGTGACTGAGCACGGCAACCTGTTTTCGTCGGTCATCTTTCACGACCACGCGTATCAGCGCGGCGTGAAGCCGATTCTCGGCTGCGAGGTGTACGTCGCGCCGGGCGATCGGCGCAGCAAGAACGGCAACCCCGGCGAAACCGCGAATCATCTGGTGCTGCTCGCGGAGACCAACGAGGGGTACAAGAACCTCATCAAGCTCGTGTCGGCGGGCTACACCGAGGGCTTCTACTACAAGCCCCGCATCGACAAAGCCCTGCTCGCCCAGCACTCGAAGGGTCTCATCGGCCTCAGCAGCTGCTTGAAGGGCGAAGTGGCCGAGGGGTTGACGCGGCAGCAGGATCGCAAGGCGCGCGAGGCTGCGGGGGCGTATCGCGACATTCTCGGCGCCGGGAATTTTTTCCTGGAAATGCAGTGGCACGGGATCGACGAGCAGCGGATCGTCAACGGCGGCATCCCCGCGATCGCGCGCGATCTCGGTCTGGGGCTCGTGTGCACCAACGACGTGCACTATCTGCGCGAGACCGACGCCCACCCACACGATGTCCTCGCTGTGCATCGGAACCGGCAAGGCGTTCAGCGATCCGAAGCGGCTGCGATACGAGGCTCGACAGTTCTTCCTGAAGACGCCGGAGGAAATGGCGGCGGCGTTCACGGGTTATCCCGACGCGCTCACCAACACCGTCCGCATCGCGGAGCGCTGCAACGTGCGGTTCGGCGAGGGCGAGAACTACCTGCCGAATTTCGACGTGCCGCCCGGGTTCACGCTCGACGACTACTTCGAGCACGTCGTTCGCGAGGGATTCGCGTATCGACTGCCGCGTCTCCAACAGCTGGCGTCGGAGGGGCGGCTGCGCCAGACCATCGACGAGTACGAGCGGCGGCTCGCGTACGAAATCGAGATGATCAAGCAGATGAAGTACCCGGGTACTTCCTGATCGTCTGGGACTTCATCCGCTACGCGCGCGATCTGGGCATCCCGGTCGGGCCTGGTCGCGGATCCGCCGCCGGCAGCCTGGTGGCCTACAGTCTGCGGATTACCGACGTCGATCCGCTCGACTTCAACCTCATCTTCGAACGCTTCCTGAACCCCGAGCGCGTGTCGATGCCTGACATCGACATCGATTTCTGCGAGCGGCGGCGCGGCGAAGTGATCGACTACGTGACGCAGAAGTACGGCCGGGAAAACGTGGCCCAGATCATCACGTTCGGCACGATGAAGGCCAAGGCGGTCGTCCGCGACGTCGGACGCGTGCTCGAGATGCCGTTTGCCGACGTCGACAAGGTCGCGAAGCAGATTCCGGCCGCCCTCGACATGACGCTCGACAAAGCGCTCGAGGAGAACGAGACGCTCCGGCAGATGGAGCAGACCGATCCGAAGGTCAAGGAACTGTTGAGCGTGGCCAGGCGGCTCGAAGGGATGACCCGCCACGCTTCGGTTCACGCCGCCGGCGTTGTCATTGCGCCGCGAGCGATCACGGAGTTCGCGCCGCTCTACCGCGGCGCGCACGACGAAATCGTCACGCAATGGTCGATGAAAGACATCGAGCGGGTCGGCCTGCTCAAGATGGATTTCCTCGGGCTCAGCACGCTGACGCTCATCGACGACTGCGTCGAAGGAGATCAAACGGACCACCGGCGAGCACCTCGACATCGACCGCGTGCCGCTCGATGACGCGAAGACCTATCAGATTTTCCAGGACGGGCAGACGTTCGGCATCTTCCAGTTCGAATCGAGCGGCATGCGCGACATTCTGCGCAAGGCGAAGCCGCAGTCGCTCGAGGATCTCATCGCGCTCAACGCGTTGTACCGACCCGGTCCGTTGCGAAGCGGGATGGTCGACGACTTCATCGCCCGGAAAGGCGGGAAGATCGAGATCAAGTACGAGCTGCCGCAGCTCGAGCCGATCCTGGCGCGAAACCTACGGCGTCATCGCGTACCAGGAGCAGGTGATGCGCATCGCCCGCGAGCTGGGCGGCTTCACGCTCGGCGAAGCCGACATCCTTCGCAAGGCGATGGGCAAGAAGAACGCGACCGTCATGCAGGCGCAACGCGCGAAGTTCGTCGACGGCGCGAAGAAAGGCGGGGTCGCCGAGAAGAAGGCCGGGCCGATCTTCGATCTGATGGAGCACTTCGCGGGGTACGGCTTTCCGAAGGCGCACTCGACCGCCTATGCGTTCCTGGCCTACCAGACGGCCTATCTGAAGGCGAACTATCCGTGGCATTTCACCGCGGCGCTGCTGACGATCGAATCGCAGAACACCGACAAGCTTGCGCTCTACCTGGCGGAGTGTCGCGAACGCGGCGTCCCCGTGCTGCCGCCTGACGTCAACGAGAGCCAGCTCCGATTCACTGTCGAACCGGGACGAGGCGTCCGATTCGGCCTGGCGGCGATCAAGAACGTCGGCGAGGGCGCGATCGAGTCGCTGCTGGAGGTTCGAAAGAAGCAGGGACGCATCGCATCGCTGACCGCGTTGTGCGAGGACCTCGATCTGCGGCTGGTCAACAAGCGCGTGTTCGAGAGTCTCGTCAAGGCCGGCGCCTTCGATTCACTGACGACAGGCACGCCGTACGCCGGCCTGCCGTCCTCGACGTTCAGACCCCGACTCTTCGCGGCCATCGACCCGGTGTGCGAGCACGGGGCGCGCGTTCAGCGCGATCGCAGCGAGGGCCAGGCGCAGCTGTTCGGCGCGTTCGACGATGGCGGCAGACGGCGGGGCAGGCACGGATGGCGATGCGTCCGCGATGCGGCTGCCGGAGGCCGCGTCGTGGAGCGACGCCGAGCAACTGGCCTTCGAAAAGGAAACGCTGGGGTTGTACTTGAGCGGCCACCCGGTCGATCGGTATACCGCCTCGCTCAAACAGCTGGGCGCCAAGACGATCGGCGAGCTCGCGACCTCACCTGTCACGGCTCCGAGCGATAACGGATGGGGGCCGAAAGGTCCGAAACCGATCGAGCCGGAAACCAGCCTCGGCGGGATCATCGCCACGGTGCGGCCGCTCAAGACGCGCAAGGGCGATCGGATGGCTGTGTTCACGCTCGAGGACTCGCAGGGCAGCGTCGAAGTGGTGGTCTTTCCGGAGGCGTTTCAGCGCAGCGCGGCCATGATCGAAACCGGCACGCTCGTCCTCGTCCGCGGCCGGATCGAGCGAGACGAGGAAACGGTGCGGATGCTGGCGGCCGACGTGGCGCCGCTCGACACGGTCCGCGAGCGGCTGGCCCGCGAGGTCTCGATTCATCTGCGGCGGCCGGCGGACCGTCGATCCTCGAGGCGCTGGGCGCGATTTTCGCCCGTCACCGCGGCGATCGGCGCGTGTCGTTCGAAGTCGAGGCGGGTGAACCGCCGAACCGCCTGCGCGTGACGCTCGACGTCACGGCGCAGATCCGCGTCGCGCCCACGTCTGCGCTGGTGGCGGAGGTCGAGCAGGTGGTGGGGGCTGGATCGGTGGAGCTTCGATGAGCACGGATCAGCCACGAAACACGAAAACACGAAACCTTTCCGGTCTTTTTCGTGCTTTCGTGGTTTCGTGGCGATACCGAGATATAGATGCCGTTAGAGACGCTCGAGTTCGAGGAACCGATCGCGCGTACTCCTGAAGGAAATCGAGGCGCTGGGACTGCTGCCGCGCACCGACGCGCGCGATCGCGAGATCGAGTCGCTGAAGCGCCGGATCGATCTGGTGCGCGCCGAGCTGTACCGATCGCTGACGCCGTGGCAGCGCGTGCTCGTCGCGCGGCATCCCAACCGGCCCGGGACTCGAATACTTCGTCGAGCGTCTGTTCACCGGCTTCACCGAGATTCACGGCGATCGCCGCTTCGCCGACGACCACGCGATCATGACCGGCTTCGCGGACTACAAGGATCAGCCGTCCTGCTCGTCGGCCACGTCAAGGGTAGCGACACGAAGGAGAAGATCTTCCGCAACTTCGGCTACGCGCGGCCGGAGGGCTATCGCAAGGCGCTGCGCGCCATGCGGCTGGCCGAGAAGTTCCGGCGTCCGATCATCGTGTTCGTCGACACGCCGGCCGCGTATCCGGGCATCGAATCCGAGGAGCGGGGCGTCGCCGAAGCGATTGCCGTCAACCTGCGCGACATGATGCTCCTCGACTCGCCGATCATCATCATCGTGAGCGGCGAAGGCGGAAGCGGCGGCGCGCTCGGCATTGCCGTGGGCGACCGCGTGCTGATGCAGGAGTTCGCGATCTACAGCGTCATCCCGCCGGAAGGCTGCGCCGCGATCCTGTGGCGCGATCCCGCGAAGAAAGGTCGAAGCGGCCGACGCGCTCAAGCTCACGGCCCCGGACTTGCTGCGAGCCGGCATCATCGACGAAATCGTCCCCGAGCCGGTCGGCGGCGCGCACACCAATCCCGAAGCGGCCGCGGCGCGAGTGGACGAGGTCCTGACGCGGGTGATGGCCGAAGTGAGCGCGCTCGACAGCGAAGCCAGGCTGGCGCAGCGGTACGAGAAGTTCCGGAACATGGGGAGGCTGGGAGTGGATTTCGTCGACGAGGCGGGTAGCGCGTTCCCACCCGGGTAGCTACTTCCCGGTAGTTGCGACATCAAAGCACTACCACGGAGGACACGGACACAAACGGAGGACACTGAAAGATCAATAACCACAGATTCTTCGACGAATGCCGTCTCGCAGACGCGGCACATTGAAGTTGATCAGCAGGCCGACGCGCTTCTTACCGAGCTTGAGATACGACAGGAGTTGGGCTTCATGAACCGGAAGGATGGCTTCGACGGATTTGATTTCGACGATGACTTCGTTTTCGACGAGAAGATCGACGCGATACCCGAGCGGGATGGTGATGTCCTCGTAGATGACCGGGAATGGCTTCTCCTCTTCGAACGCGAACCCGAGCCGCGTGAGTTCGTAACACATGCAGGCTTTGTATGGCTTCTCGAGCAGACCGGGACCTAGACGCGAATGAATCTTGTATGCCGCGCTGAGCACACCGTTGGTGATGTGGCCATGAACCAGTTTGTTCCGTGATTTCCGTTCGTGTCCGTGTCCTCCGTGGTGTTGCCTTGATGCTGCAAGTACCGAGCCGCCGCTAGTATGCCGACAGCCGCACCGCGCTGGGACACCGTTGGCTGCGACGAAGCGGCCGTCACGCGCCTGACCGACGGCGATTGGCGTCGCGCCGATCGTCGCGCGGTTGTTGTGTCAGCGCGGGTTCTCCGACCCGGAGCGCGCGACTCACTTCCTGAATCCGTCCCTCGATCAACTGCACGACCCGATGGCGCTGGCCGACATGCGGGTCGCGGTGGATCGCATCCTCGGCGCGATTGCGCGGCGCGAGCGGATTGCGATCCACGGCGACTACGACGTCGACGGCATCACGTCCACGGTGATCCTGCGGCGCGCCCTCGAGTTGATGGGCGCCGACGTCGTCCACTTCATCCCGGAGCGCCTGCGCGACGGCTACGGCCTGCAGCCGGCGGCGATCGATCGCCTGCACGCGGACAACGTCCGCCTCGTCGTGTCGGTCGACTGCGGCATCCGCGGCGCCGAAGCGGCGATTCGCGCGCGCGAGCTGGGCGTCGATCTGATCATCACCGACCATCACGAACCGGACGCGACGCTGCCGGCGGCGCTGGCGGTGATCAACCCGAAGCGCTCCGATTGTTCGTATCCCGACAAGTACCTGGCCGGCGTTGGCGTCGCGCTGAAACTCGTGCAGGCGCTGTGCAAGCACGCGGGCCGCGATGCGTGGCTGCCCGGGTTCGTGAAGATCGCGGCCATCGGCACGCTCGCGGACGTCGTGCCGCTCGTCGGCGAGAATCGCGTCATCGCGAAGATCGGGCTCGGGCTGCTGTCGCGCGGCCCGCACAAGGTCGGTCTGCGATCGCTCATCGACGTCTGCGGGCTGACCGGCAAGACGATCGACAGCTACCACATCGGGTTCATGCTCGCGCCCCGCGTGAACGCGGCTGGACGCATGAGCACGCCCGACATCGCCACGCGCCTGCTCCTGGCCGTGGACGAGGCCGCGGGCGACGATGTGCGGCAGCTCGCGCTGCAGCTGGACGCCGAGAACCTGCGGCGCCAGGAAGAAGAAGCGGGGATTCTCGCGGCGGCGAAGAAAGTCGTCCAGACGGATCCCGAGGTCGGCGCGCGATCGATCCTGGTGGTCGCCGGCGACGGATGGCACCGCGGCGTCATCGGCATCGTCGCGTCGAAGCTGGTCGACGCGTTCCACCGGCCGGCGATCGTGCTGTCGGTGGAGGATGGCGTGGCGCACGGCTCGTGCCGCAGCATCCCGTGCTTCGACATGCTCGGCGCGCTGGAACGATGCGCACCGTTCTTCGTGCGTTTCGGCGGCCACAGGCAGGCCGCCGGGCTCACCATGGAGGCGTCGCGCGTGTCGGAGTTCCGGCGCGCCGTCAACGCCGTCGCGGACGAGACGCTCGGCCCCGAAGATCTGATGCCGCGGCTGCGCATCGACGGCGACCTGTCCTTTCGCGCGATCACGGGGCAGGTGGCGGAAGGCGTGGTGTCGCTCGCGCCGTTCGGCGCCGGCAATCCCCGGCCGGTCTTCGCCGCCCGCGGCGTCGAGATCATCGACGGTCCGCGGAAGCTGAAGGAGCGCCATCTCAAGATGGCGATCAAGCAGGAGGGCCGTATTTTCCGCGCCATCGCCTGGCGCGCCGCCGAACGCCACGACTTCCTCGAAGCCCATAAGGCCGCGCTCGACGTGGCCTTTTCCCTCGAACAGAATCAGTACAATGGAGAGACCTACGTCGAGCTGACGCTGGCGGATCTGAGGGAACCTGGCTAGCTCGTGACAGTTCAGATTTCACATTGAGGAAATACGCGCGCCTGCTGCTCGCCGTATTCGCGATTGGATTCGGGGTTTTCGTCGCGCGGCAGCTCAAGCCGCGCACACCCGAAGTCGCGCAGCCGGCCGTGCCTCGAACCGATCCCGGCGCGGTCGTCGAGAGCACCGGCGGCCATGTCTTTCGCGTCAACTCGTCGCGCGAAGACTTCACGGTCTACTTCGATCGCCAACTGACCTACGAAGACGGATCGACCAAGCTGTTCGGGTTGCGCATCGTCGCGCCCGAGCGCGGCAGCGGCGGACGCACGTTCACGGTCACCGCCAAGGAAGGACAGGTCGGCCAGAAGGAATCGACGTTCACCGTGAACGGCAACGTGGAGCTGACGGCATCGGACGGCCTCAAGGCGCGCACCGACCACGCGACCTACGCCGAGAGCGACGGCGTCGTGCGCACGCCGGGGCCGGCGAGCTTCACGCGCGGGCGTGTCAGCGGCACCGGCGTCGGGATGACCTACGACAAGGGCCGCGATCTGCTGTGGCTGAACGCCGACTCGCACATCCGGATTGGTCCCGACAAGAACGGCGCGGGCTCCGCGGACGTGACGTCGGAAATCTCGGCGTTCGCGCGAAAAGACAAGTTCGTGAAGTTCGAGCAGTCGGTGCGGGTCCAGCAGCCGGGCCAGACCATCGAGGCCGACAACGCCGTCGGCTACCTGACCGACGACGAGGATCACATTCAGAGAGTCGAACTGCGCGGGCACTCCCGGATCACGACGGCGAAGCCGGCGGTCGGCGCGCTGCAATCGCTCAGCGGCCGCGACATGGATCTGAAATACAGCGCCGACGGCCAGGCGCTGGAGCGCGCGACGATCATCGGTCAGGCCGAGCTCAGGCTTGCGGGCGAGGTGGGGAAGGAAGGCCGGCAGATCACGGCGCCCGCCATCGACATCACGCTGGCGCCAGACGGATCGACGCCCATTGCGCTGACGGCGCGCGATGGCGTCGTCCTGACGTTCCCTCCGGAAGCCGACATCCCCGGGCGACGGATCCAGGCGGCGACGCTCGAGGCGAAGGGGGAAGCCGGAAAGGGTCTCACGCGCGCGCTGTTTACCGGCGATGTCGAGTACCGCGAACGTGGCGCGGGCGTCGATCGCCAGGCCAACTCCGGGACGCCTCGACGTCGGCCTGAAGCCGGGCCTCAGCACGATCGAGGACGCGCGATTCAGGCGGAAGGTCAAGTTCGTGGATGGAAACATGACGGCGGTTGCCGTCACCGGCATCTACGATCTCGACAAAGGGACGCTGGCCCTGAGCGGCTCGGACCCGGGACTCGAAGCCCCGCACGTCGTCAACGATCGAGTGGCGGTGGACGGCGTCACCATCGACGTCACGTTGGAGGGTCCGCGCGTGAAGGCCGTCGGCACGCCGGTCAAGAGCGTGCTGCAGCCGCCCAAGAAAGACGAGAAGACCGGCGAAACCGGCAAGATGCCGTCGATGCTGAAACAGGATCAACCCGTCACGGTGCTGGCCAACTCGCTCGACTACGACGGGGCGGCGTCGAAGAGCGTGTACACGGGCGAGGCGCGGCTGTTTCAGGGTGATACATCGATCAAGGCGGCCGAGATTGCGCTCGACGACAAGAACGGCGACCTCAGCGCGACCGGCCCCGTCACCACCACGACGATGCTCGAACAGACGGACAAAGACGGAAAGAAAGACCGCACGCGCTCGATCGGGAGGGCGAAGGACTTCAAGTACGAGGACGCGACGCGGCGGCTGACCTACACGGGCGAGGCGCACATGACGGGGCCTCAGGGCGACATGGACGCCGCGAAGATCGAGCTGTACCTGAAAGAATCGGGCGACGAGCTCGAACGCGCCGAAGCCTACGAGAAACTCAAGCTGCGCGAGCAGAATCGCACGACGACCGGCGGGCGGTTGACGTACACGACGGCCGACGAAAAGTACGTGATTACCGGGCTGCCGGTTGAGATCGCCGACCAGTGCGGCCGCAAGACGACCGGCAAGACGCTGACGTTCACGAAAGCCACCGACACGATCGTCGTGGACGGCAGCGATCAGATCCGCACGCAGACCAAAGGCGGAGGGAAGTGTCCGTAACGGCGACCCTTCGCACCGACAAACTCACCAAGTCCTACAACGGCCGGACGGTCGTCCGCGGCGTCAGCCTCGACGTCGCGTCGGGTGAGATCGTCGGCCTGCTGGGGCCGAACGGCGCCGGCAAGACCACGACGTTCTACATGACCGTCGGCCTCACCGCGCCCGATTCCGGCCGCGTCGAGCTGAACGGGCAGGATGTCACCGACGACCCGATGTACGTCCGCGCGCGGAAGGGGATCGGATACCTTCCGCAGGAGCCGTCGATCTTTCGCGGGCTGACGGTCGAGCAGAACATCCTCGCCATTCTCGAGACGATGAAGCTCGACGGCGCCACGCGCCGGACGCGCCTCCGCGAGCTGCTCGCCGAGCTGAATCTCACGCCGCTGGCCGATGCGCCGGCGCACACGTTGTCGGGCGGCGAGCGCCGGCGCGCCGAGATCACGCGCGCGCTCGTGATCTCGCCGCAGTTCATCCTGCTCGACGAGCCGTTCGCGGGCATCGATCCGATCGCGGTGAGCGACATTCAGAAAATCATCTTCCACCTCAAGGACCGCGGCATCGGCGTCCTGGTCACCGATCACAACGTCCGCGAAACACTTCGCATCACGGACCGCGCCTACATCGTGCACGACGGCGCGATCTTCAAGAGCGGCACGCCCGACATGCTGGCGGCCGATGACGAGGTGCGTCGGATTTATCTCGGGACCGAGTTCCGATTGGACTAAAATGGGCGTGGGAATTGCATCAGCTGAGGCGTCGCTAACGAGCCGGCCACAACGACCGGTCGTCGATTCATGCAAGTGGCTATGCGACAACAACTTAGCTAACGCTCCTATTCATGGGCATTCAGCAGAAGCTTCACACCAAGCTCGTTCAGAAGCTGATACTTACGCCGTCGCTGCAGCAGGCGATCAAGCTGTTGCCGATGTCGACCCTCGAGCTGTCCGATCTGCTCAACCAGGAGATGGTTGAGAACCCGATGCTCGAGGAAGTGCCCACCGAAGACCTGCAGCCCGCCGAAGCCGCACCCAGCGCCCGAGAAAACCGAACCGGAACAAGCGCCCAACAAGACCGATACCTGGGACGACCAGGACTACGAATATTTCTTCGGCGACTACCTGGACGACGGCTATCGGCCGAAGGCGCCGCAGGAAGTGAAAGAACTGCCGCCGATCGAGAACACGCTGTCGACCAGCAGTTCGCTCTCCGATCACTTGATGTGGCAGCTCTCGATGCAAACCGACGATGCGCTGATGCGCGAGATCGGGTCGGCGATCATCGGCAATCTCGACGACGACGGCTACCTGGTGGCGTCATTCGAGGAGCTGGCGGCCATGGGCCCGTGGCCGGTGTCGGACGTCGAGCGCGGGTTGGCGATGATTCAGGGTTTCGATCCAACCGGCGTGGCCGCGCGCGATCTGCAGGAGTGTCTGCAGCTCCAGCTGCGCCATCTCGGCCTCGAAGGCACGCCCACGGACAAGATCGTCACCGAGCATCTGCGTCTGCTTCAGAATCATCAGGTGCCGGAGATCGCCCGCAAGCTCGGGATGACCATCGACGATCTCAAGGAACACGTCGAGGTCATCCGGCACCTCGATCCCAAGCCGGGGAGCCGCTACAACCCCACGCAGTCGCAGTACGTCATCCCCGACGTCTACGTCATGAAGGTCGAGGACGAATACGTCGTCGTGCTCAACGAAGACGGGCTGCCGCAGATGCGCATCAGCCCGGTGTACCGGCGGCTGCTGGACAAGACCGCTGTCGACAACACGGACGAGACGCGCGCCTACGTCAAGGACAAGTTCAGGTCGGCGCTCTGGCTGATCAAGTCGGTGGAGCAGCGGCAGAAGACCATCTTCAAGGTGGCCAAGAGCATCGTCAATTTCCAGCGCGATTTCCTGGATCACGGCATCGAGCATCTGCGTCCGCTGGTGCTGCGCGATGTGGCCAACGACATCGGCATGCACGAGTCGACGGTGAGCCGCGTGGTGACGAACAAGTACATGCACACGCCGCAGGGCGTGTTCGAAATGAAGTACTTCTTCCACAGCGGCATCAGCAGCTCGTACGGCGAAAGCGTCTCGTCGGTCACGATCAAGCAGCGCATCCGGAAGATCATCGAAAACGAAGACCCGCGCAAACCGCTCAGCGACTCGAAGATCGTGAGCATCCTGCAGCGCGAAGGGCTCGTGCTGGCGCGGCGTACCATTGCGAAATACCGCGAAGAACTGAAGATTCCGACGTCGAATCAACGCAAAGTCTCTGTGACTCAGCCGCTCGCAGATGTCAGCGCGACGGCTTCAGCCGAGCGACCCATATGCGACTCGAACTCACCGGCCGTCACGTCGACATCACTCCCGCGCTTCGCCGGCTCGTCGAACATCAAGATCGGCAAACTCGAACGCGTCCTGAACGACAGCGCCGTGTCGGCGCAGGCCGTGCTGACGCGCGAAAAGCACCGGCATCGCACCGACATCACGCTGCACGCCCGCGGCGAGAAGTTCCTGCACGGCGTGGGCGACTCCAGCAGCTGGGAAACCTCGCTCAGCGCCGCCATCGGCAAGATCAGCCATCAGGCCCAGAAGATCAAAGGCAAGTATCAGGCTCGCAAGCGGCAGGGCGGCGCCAAAGACGCGCCGGCCGTGCCCGAGCATCGCGAGGCCGTGGCCGTGCGGCCGGCTGGCCGCGCGGCGCCGGCGCGGGTGCGGATGCCGCGCATCGTCCGCGCGTCGCGTCAGACGATCAAGCCGATGTCGGTGGCCGAGGCCGCGAAGGAGATGGACATCGCGCGCGAAGGCGTTGTCATCTTTCGCGACCCTGCGACCGAGGGCATCAATGTCCTGTATCGCCGGCCGAACGGCGAACTGGCGCTGGTGGAGACTGAAGCGTAGACGTACGGCGCGCATAGTCGTTAGTCTGTAGTCCTTGGTCTCTCAACCCAGCGTCACCGTCGCCGCGCTTCTGGCCAGCCGGCCGGAGGTCTTTGGGCTGCCGCTCGAGCTGCTCGCCGGAGCGGACGGCCTGGATCGCGTCATCACCAGCCCGCACATCCAGAAGACCGGCCTGGCGCTCGCCGGATTTCACGAGTATCTGAAGCGCGGGCGGGTGCTGATCTTCGGCGAGAGCGAAATCCGCTACCTCGAAAGCCTCGACGTGATCGCGCGCGTGTCGGCGCTGCGGCTCGCGCTGACGCTCGATTTTCCCTGCGTGCTGATCACCGGCGGATTCTCGCCGCCCGTGGAGCTGGTGATCGAAGCCGAGCGCGCGCGCGTGCCGCTGCTCAAGACCGCCACGTCGACGCCGACCGCGATCGCGAAGCTGGCGTCGATACTCGAAGACTCGCTCGCCGAACGCATCATTCTCCACGCCGTGCTGATGGACGTGCTCGGCCTCGGCGTGCTGATCTCGGGGGAGAGCGGCATCGGCAAGAGCGAGTGCGCGCTGGACCTGATCGTGCGCGGCCATCGCCTCGTCGCCGACGACACCGTGGAAGTGCGCCGCCGGCAGGAGTCGATTCTGATCGGCACGTGTCCCGAGCTGACGCGCCACCACATGGAGCTGCGCGGCCTCGGCGTGATCAACGTCAAAGACCTGTTCGGGATTGCCTCGACGCGCTCGTCGAAGCGGGTGGAGCTCACCGTCCAGCTGGAGCGCTGGGATCCGTCGCGTGAATACGAACGGCTCGGCCTGGATGACAGCTTCTTCGAGATTCTCGGGCTGCGCGTCCCGCTCATCCGCATGCCGGTGGCGCCCGGCCGCAACATCGCCATCCTCGTGGAGGTCGCCGCCCGCAATCAGCTCCTGCGATCGCGCGGACATCACGCCGCGCGCGCGCTCGCCGAGCGTCTCGAAAGCCAGCTCCGGCAGGCGGCGCTCGAGTCGCCGGCCGACGAAGAGGACGAGGAGCTCGAGCCCGGGGGAGCCGCTAAGCGGCGGCGATGGGCAGGACAGGCAGGAAAGGCGGGAAGGGCAGGCCGGAAGCGGGCAGGACGCCGGCCGCGAAGGCCGACGCGCAGTCCGATCGTCGCCGGCGAAGGGTGGCGGCGCGTCCGGGCCGCGCAGCCGTTCATCGTCCTGACCGGCCTGTCGGGCTCCGGCAAGTCGCAGGCGATTCGCGCGCTCGAAGATCTCGGCTATTTCTGCGTCGACAATCTTCCGACCACGCTGATTCCGACGCTCGCCAAGCTCTCGCTGCGCGGCGGCAGCGACATCGAGAAAGTCGCGATCGTCGTCGACGTGCGCGAAGGCGAGTTCCTGTCGCCAGTTCCCCAAGATCTTCAAGCGCCTGCGGAGCATGCCGCGGTTGAACCCGGTGCTGATCTTCCTCGAGGCCAGCCACTCGGCGCTCGTGCGCCGCTTCAGCGAGACGCGGCGTCCGCATCCGCTCGCGCCCGATCGCTCGGTCTCGGAGGGGATTCGCGACGAGCGCTCCCGCATGAACGCGATTCGCGATCTCGCCGACGAAATCGTCGACACGTCCGACATGACGGTGCACGAGCTGCGGCAGTTCTTCATGGGCCTGTCGCGCGCGCGCGTGCGGCCCCGGCTCGTCATCACGCTGCTGAGCTTCGGCTACAAGCACGGGATTCCGGTGGACGCGGACCTCGTCTTCGACGTTCGCTGCCTGCCGAATCCGCATTTCGTCGCCGCGTTGCGGCGGCGCACCGGTCGCGACCGCGCCGTCGTGGAGTTCATGGAACGGACCGAGGCGAGCCGCGCATTCATGGATCGGCTCGAGGAGTACCTGAAGTACGTGGTGCCGTACTACATCGCCGAAGGGAAGAGCTATCTCACCGTGGCCATCGGCTGCACGGGCGGGCGGCATCGGTCGGTGATGATTGCAGAACGGCTGCGCAAAGCCCTGGCCGATGTCGGCGTCGCCCGGGTCCGCGTCCGGCACCGCGACATTGGACACGCGTAGGCGCCCTACCTGCCTACGATAGACAGATTGTGATTGGCGTTGTCGTCGTCACGCACGGGCAGCTGGCCATGGAGCTCGTGAACGCCGCCGAGATGATTGTCGGCGACCTGCCGCAGTTCACGGCGGTGTCGATCGGGTGGCACGAAGACGTGAACGACGCGCGCGAGGACATCGCGCAGGCGATCGAGCGGGTGCGCGGCGAGGCGGGCGTTCTGCTCCTCACGGACATGTTCGGCGGCACCCCCTCGAATCTCGGCATGACGTTTCTCGAGAAGGATCGACTCGAGGTCATCACCGGCGTGAACCTGCCGATGTTGATCAAGCTCGCCGGCCTGCGCACCTCGTCGGATCTGCTCGCCGTTGCCAAGGAAATGCGCGAGCACGGCCGCAACGCCATCTGGGTGGCCTCAGACTTCTTGAGAGGCGAGAAGAGCGGGGCAGTAACGCCCCGCCCGGTTGTCATGACCTCGCGCTCCGTGACCGTCGTCAATCAATTGGGCATGCACGCGCGCGCGGCGGCGAAGTTCGTGCACCTCGCGGCGCGGTTCACCGCGCACGTGCGGGTGGCGCGCGATCGCCGCGAGATGGACGGCAAGAGCATCATGGGGATCCTGCTGCTGGCGGCCGCGCGAGGATCGACCATCACCATCTCGGCCGACGGCTCCGACGAAGACGACGCCGTGTCGGCGCTCGCGGCGCTGGTCGAGTCGGGGTTCGGCGAGGACGCATGCAGCGGCTGACCGGCATCGGCGTCTCCCCCGGGCGTCGTTTCCGGACGCGCCGTCATCCTCATCCAGCGCGCGATGGTCCTGCGGTATCAGGTGGCGCCGGCTCGCGTGGCGCACGAGCTCGCGCGGCTCGACGAAAGCCGCAACCGGTCGCGGGCGCAGCTGGTGGAGATTCGCGCCCGGCGTGGCCGAGCGGCGGCCCGAGATGTCGTCGCTCTTCGACGCCCAGCTGCTGATGCTCGACGATCCGATGCTGGCCCAGCGCGCCGCCGACGTCATCCGCTCGCAGCGCGTCAACGCCGAATG
The DNA here is from genome assembly GCA_963731545.1 of uncultured Acidobacteriota bacterium. GTDB lineage: Bacteria > Acidobacteriota > Vicinamibacteria > Vicinamibacterales > CAVVIG01 > CAVSWN01. Next base: position 115,209 of record CAVSWN010000008.1, read on the forward strand.
GGCGGTGCAGCAGGCGTTCGACGAGTTCAGCGCCGTGTTCGACGACGTCGCGGATCCGTACCTGCGGGAGCGGAAGGGCGACGTCGCCGATCTGGTGGGCCGGCTCCGCATGAATCTGCGGCGCGACGTGTCCACGCCGCGCGATTTGCTCCGCGAGCTCGACGAATCGTCGGTGCTCGTCGCCGACGAGCTCACGCCGTCGCTGGCGGCGCAGGTGGATTGGACGAAGGTCCGCGGCTTCGCGACCGACGCCGGCAGCCGCACGTATCACACCGCCATCCTGGCGCGATCGCTCGACGTGCCCGCGGTCGTCGGCCTGCACAACGCCAGCGAGCGCATCCAGCCTGGTCAGATGATCGTCATCGACGGATCTGCGAGCCTGGTGATCCTCGATCCGACGCCGGAGGAGCTCACGCGCGCCGCCCAGCACGCGGACGATCGGCGGCCCGCGGCCGGCATCGAAGGGGAGCCGCGCGGACCGGCCGTGACGGTGGACGGCGCCGCGATTCGGCTCGACGCGAACATCGAGTTTCCCGACGATCTCGCCGCCGCCCGCTACGCCGGCGCCGAAGGCATCGGGTTGTATCGATCCGAGTTCCTCCTCGCGACCGACGTCGACGTCCTCGCCGACGAGGATCGCCAATACGCGCTCTACCGCGGCATGCTCGAGGCGATGGCGCCGGGGTCGGTGACCGTCCGGACCTTCGACATCGACGAAGATCAGCTGGCGGCGCGGCGCGTCCGGCACCCGATCACGCCGGGCTGGCAGCCCGACGAGGTGCGCGCGAGCCGCCAGGGCCGGCGTGGCCTGCGTCTCAGCCTGATGCGTCCGGAGCTCTTCCGCGTCCAGGTGCGCGCGCTGCTGCGGGCCGCGAAGCACGGCCAGCTGCGCATCATGTTTCCGTTCGTGTCGAGTGTCGCTCAGTTGCGCGCGGCGCGCGCGCTGGTGGCCGAGGCCGCGGCCGACGTCGCGCGGCGCGGCGACGCAATCCCGCCCGTGCCGATTGGCGTCACCATCGAGATCCCCGCGGCCGCGTACACGGCCGACCTGCTCGCGCGCGAGGTTGATTTCTTCGCGATCGGCACCAACGATCTGATTCAGGTACTGCCTGGCCGTCGATCGCGCCGACGAGCGGGTCTCGCAGTTGTACGAGCCGCTCCATCCGGCGATCCTGCGCATGATTCTGATGGTGCGGCGCGCGGCCGCGCGTCAGCGCATCCCGGTGTCGGTCTGCGGCGAGATGGCCTCCGACCCCGCGCTGCTGGCCCTGCTCGTCGGCCTCGGCCTCACCGAATTCAGCATGACGCCCGGCGCCATTCCAGTCGCCCGGCAGGTGCTCGGCGAACTTCGCCGCGACGACCTGCGCGCGCTCGCTCGGCGAGTGCTGCGGCTGGCGACAGGGGACGAGATCGAACGGGAGCTGATGACCGCCATGGGCAGGTTGACGCTCATCAAGGGAGTGACTCCGTGACCGAGGGCATCGCGCGCGTCGAGAAGCCGTGGGGCTACGAGCTCCATTGGGCCAAGACCGATCGCTACGTCGGCAAGCTGATTCACGTGAACGCCGGGCACGCGCTGAGCCTCCAGTACCACAACGTCAAGGACGAGACGATTTACCTGCACTCGGGACGGCTGCGGTTCGAGATTCAGGAGGACGGCAAGCTGGTCGAGCGCGAGATGCTCCCCGGCGAGCGCGTGCACATCACGCCGAAGACCGTCCACCGCATGACGGCCATCGAAGACAGCGATATCTTCGAAGTCTCAACACCGGAGCTCGACGACGTCGTCAGGCTCCAGGATCGCTACGGCAGGGAAGAGGAATCGAGAACGGTCAGCCTGACGATACGGCTAGAAAGGAATGTCGTCGTCGGTGATCGGTTCGGATGAGGGTTCGGCGGGCATGCGGCCGCCCATGTCGTCGCCGCCTCGCGGAGCGCTGCGCCGGCGCCGCGGCCACCACCGCCGCCACCCAGCAGCACCACGCGGTCGCATCGGACCTTCGTGCTCTTCCGCTTGGTGCCTTCCTTGTCGGTGTATTCGTCGGTCTGAAGGCGGCCCTCGACGTACACCTGCTTGCCCTTCACGAGGTACTCGGACAGCGACTCAGCCTGCTTGCCCCACAAGTCGATGTTGTGCCACTCGGTGCGTTCCTGGCGCTGGCCGCCCTTGTCGTTCCAGACCTCGGTGGTCGCGAGGCTGAACTTGGCGACCGCGGCGCCGCTCGGCGTGTAGCGCAACTCGGCGTCGCGCCCCAGATTCCCGACGAGAATGACTTTGTTGACCGATCCCATAGGACGACGATTCTACTCCAGCGGGTCTGACAGGACAGGTCACACCCGAATCAGCGTGCAAAGCAGCACGAAGTGTCCGGCTGCTCGAGGTCCGCCTGCAGCTAGTCGTTGTCGGCGGGTTTGCTCCAGCCGCTGTTTGGCGAGGCGGCCCGCATCGCTGTCGGGGAAGTTCCTGACGACGATTTCCCAGGCGGCGCGCGCGCCGTTCACGTCGCGCATGTCCGCCAGGGCCAGCCCCTTCCGGAAGTACGCATCGGGAATCGCGTTGCCGCTCGGATAGGTGCGAATCGCGGTGTCGCACGCGTCCACGGCCTTCTGGTACTTCTTGTCCGCCAGGAAGGCGGCGCAAATCAGCACCTGGGCGTCGTCGGCGGAGTCGGACTTCGGGAAGTTCCGGATGTAGGCCTCGAACCCGAGCACGGCGAGATGGTACTGGCCGGAGGTGTAGTCGGCGTACGCCGCATCCCAGACCTGGCGAGGCGACGCGGTCATGGCCGACGCCGGCGCATTGGCGCCGCGGACGGTGCCGAGCCGCCTGGTGGCGGCATCACGCCGGCGCCGCCGGCGGTGCTCGGATCGAGCGAATCGGTGGCCGTGGGCCGCGTCGCCATCTGCTGCATCGATTGCCGCAGCGCGTCCACTTCCTGCGTGAGCGATCCGACGCGCACGTTGTTGTCGTCGAGCTTTTCGCGGATGACGCGCGCGTCGTTGGTCAGGTTGTCGATCGCCAGCTTCTGATCGGCGGCCATCTTCCGATTCGTCTCGGTCTGCTGATCGAGACGCGTGTTGACGGCTTTCAGCGCCTCGTTGAACTGGCCGAGCAGGTTCTGCAGCAGCTGCGTCTGCTCCTGCAGCATGCGGATGTCGGCCATCAGCTGTTGATGCTCTTTGTTGGCGGCCGACACGGGCGCCGCCAGGCCGATCAGCAGGACTCCAGTGACGACGGCGAGTAGTTTCTGCGTCATAGGACACTCACTTCGCGGTGATGACGAAATGCGCCCGGCGGTTTTTCGAGAACGCCGCCTCCGACCGCGCCGGCGTCGAACGGGAATTCCTTGCCGTAGCTCACCGTGCGCAGCCGTTCCGCGGCGATGCCGAGCGACATCAGGTAGGCGCGCGTATTGACGGCGCGCCGTTCGCCCAATGCCAGATTGTACTCGGCGGTCCCGCGCTCGTCGCAATGGCCTTCGATCGTCACGGTCCAGGTGGCATAGCGTTTCAGAACCGTCGCGTCCTCGTTGAGGATCTGCTGCGCGGCGGGACTCAGCTCATCGCTGTCGTACTCGAAGAACACCGGCTTGAGCGGAGAGTTCTTGTTCAGGTCGTCCAGCGACGCGGACGCGATGGCGTCGTCGCGCACCGGCTCGGGCGGCACCATCGGCGGCGCCGGCACCGGTGAGGGCGGCGTCGGCGGAGGCGGCGTCGAAGACGTGTTCGCGGGCACCGGCGGAAATGGCCGGGCGACGGCCGGTTGCTTCTTGCCACAGGCCACGCTCGCTACCAGCGCCGCCACCGAGATCACCAGAGCCATCCGTCTCATCGTCGTCGCTCCATTGCTGACAAACGTACCTGATCTATTTGGACCAATCCGGCTTCTCATTGTTTCCCGCTTTCGTGAGCTGGCGCACGTCCTTGCCGTCGCGGGCCATGGTGAAGACGTGGGTCTTGCCCGACCGCGTGGACGTGAACACGAGATGCCGGCCGTTGGGCGCGAAGGCGGGACTCTCGTTGCTCCCTTCACCGAACGTCAGCTGACGCGTCTGGCCGGTCGCCAGGTCGAGCACCTTGACGTCGAAGCCGGGACCGGTCCGCGACGAATACGCGATCTCGTTGTAGGGCGGCGACGACCACGTCGGCTTGTCGCAGTAGGACTCAGAGGTCTTGCGCTGGATGTTGAGCCCATCGGCGCCGACGCGTCCAGATCTGCGGCGATCCGGTGCGGTCCGAGGTGAACGCGACCTGCGTGCCCGACGGCGACCACGTGGGAGAAATGTCGATCCCGGGATGGTTCGTCAAGCGGCGCACGTTCGATCCATCGCGGGCGGCGATGTAGATTTCCGGGTTCCCGTCGCGCGTCGAGGTGAACGCCACGTGCGTGCCGTCGGGCGACCACGCCGGCAGCCAGTTCTCGCCGACCTTGGAGCCCTCCGTCACCTCGACGAGGGTCCCCTGAAAAATATTCGAGATGAAGACGTTGGCGCCGCCGCGCCGGTACGAGGTGTAGGCGATCGAGCGGCCGTCGGGCGACCAGCGCGGGGCGATATTGAGCGTCTTGTTCGGCCGTGATTTGCCGCGCATTCTCGCCATCGTAGTCGGCGACGAAGATGTCTTTGACGCCGCGATTCTCGACCGTGCCGCCCATGCGCTCGCCGGCGCGATCGGAATTGAAGGTGATTCTCGTCCGGGCGACGCCTTTGAGGGCGCGCTGCGATTCGTGGAGCTCGTCCGACGCCGTGTGCGCGATCAGGCGGGCGTTCGCGCTGGTGTACTCGCGCGAGTAGGCAATCTGCCGCGTGCGCACGTTATAGAGCCGCAATTGCGCCTTGATCCCGTCGGCCGCCTTCTGCACGGTGCCGACGATCAGCCCGTCGGCGTTCAGCTCGCGCCAGCGATCGAAGGGGATGGTCTCGAACGACGTGGCGCGCGGCACCGAGGCGTAGACGTCGCGCGGGATGAAGCTGAATTCCCGCTCGAAGTTCAGATCGTCCCACAGCACCTGTCCGACCGCTTTGGCGACCGCCACCGTTTCAGCGTCCTGCGTGAGCGCGATGAAGTCCAGGACGACGAGTCGAGGCGCTGCGCCGCTCTCGCCCGTGACGGCGACGCCGATTTCGGTCGGTTGCTGCGGCGGGGGTTGCGGCGGTGGCTGCTGCGCGCGCGGCCATGCCGCGAGCACCACGATCGTGAGTGTCGCCGGGAGAAAGATTTTCATCATTGGTATTCGAAGTTGAGGTGAACGGTCAGCGTCGGATTAGGGAACTGGCTGGGGAGCGGCGGCAATTTCCGCGTCTGCGCCACGGCGCGCAGCGCCGCGAGATCGAGCACCGGCGAGCCGCTGCTTCGTTCGACTTCGTACGCGGTGGTGGTGCCGTCACGCTGGATGGTGAACTTGACGAGGGTTTGGCCCGCCGCCCCCTGACGCCAGACCCACACGGATCGGATCCGCTCGACCATCGTCGCAACGTATTCGGGACAGCAGAAGTCGGCCACGTCCAGCGTCGAACCGGCGCCAGGACCGCCGCCCGTCGAGAGCCCGAATCCCTGGCCGCGCGCGCCCGTTTCGGCGACGGCGGTGCCGGGTGTGATCTGCGCGCCTTTCGTCGGCGTCCGGCCGCGCGCCTCATCGGGCGCCTGCTTCACATCCGGCGGCCTTCGCCGATTTCGCGGGCGCCTTCGTGGGCAGCGTCATGTCCGGCAGCTTCGCGGCCGGCGGACGCACCGCCTCGCGCTTCGGCGGCTCGTCCGGCGGCGTCACCGCCTGCACGGGCCGCCCGCCGATGGTCGTGAACCCGCCGCTGAGCGGGCCTTCGCCGCCGCCGCCGAGCGAAATCGTCATGACCTCGCGCATCGTATCCCGCTTCCCGAGAAAACCGCCGGGCGCGAGGACCACGAGCGCCGCGATCACGCGCGTGCATCGCGATCGACAGCGTGACCATGCGCTGAAACCCGGGGGGTTGGCGCATCCGGTCGCGGAGGATGTCGGTCGGGTCCATCAGCGTTCGCCCGGAAACTTCGCGACGAGGCCGACGTCGCTGACGCCGGCCGCCTTCAGCCGATCGAACACTTCCATCAGATCCTGATACTGCACGCCGCCGTCGCCGCGAAGGTACACCTTCTTGTCGGTGGCGTGCTCGATTTTCTGCCGGACGCGCTCCTGCAGCGCGTCGGCGCGGATCGCCTCGTCGCCGAGGAACACCAGACGGTTCTGACGATAGCCGATGGGGACGGTGATGAACGCGCGATCGCCGCTGATCTGGTTCGTGCGCGTGGCGACGGGCAGCTTCACGTCGACGCCGCGCTGAATCATCGGCGCGGTGATCATGAAGATGATGAGCAGCACCAGCATCACGTCGACGAGCGGGACGACGTTGATTTCGGCGAGCGAGGTGGTGATGCGCCGCCCGCGCGCGGAACGTCCCCCGCCGGCCGGCGGCTGCCTGCGGTGCTTTCACTACGTGAAATTCCTTTCCGCGATGTTCAGGAACTCCATCGCGAAATCGTCCATCCCCGACGCGAACATCTTCACACGATGCGAGAAATAGTTATAGAAGAGAACCGCCGGAATCGCCGCGAGCAGCCCCGCCGCCGTCGTCACGAGCGCTTCCGCGATCCCCGGCGCGACCGAATTGAGATTGGTCGAACCGGTCTGGGCGATCCCCGCGAACGCGATCAGGATGCCCCACACCGTGCCGAACAGCCCGATGAACGGCGTGATGCTCGCCGTCGTCGCGAGGAACGGCACCCAGTGTTCGAGCTTGTTGATCTCAACCGCCGATGCGCGCAGCAATGCTCGATCCACCGACGGCAGGCTCTTGAGAGTAGGACGTCCGGACGCCGTGCCTGGATTGGGACCGTTCGACAATTCCGGCGACTGCTGCCTGAGCTGCGCGGTCAGCTCCGCGTAACCGGACTGGAACAGACCAACGAGCGGACTCGCGCCAAGCGATTTGCAGACCGCGTGAACTTCAGAGAACTTGTTGCTGCGCCGGAACACGTCGAGGAACTGCGACGATTGACGTTCCGCGCGACTGAACGTCCAGGCCTTGTGGAGCACGATGCCCCACGAAATGATCGAGAACAGACCAAGGACGAGCAGGACGAGACGCGCGAGTGTAGGTTGAGCCGGCGAGGAGCGAGACGATCGAGGTGCTGGTGCCTTCTAACGCAATCCCACCCTGCGCCTGCAAGAGCAGGGCAGCCAACAGGCTTCCGAACGTGCGCAAGGGGGCCTCCGAGACATGGTTAATGCGCCTGGGACAGCGCGACTGTGCCGCAATGTATCACGGTGTGAAACAGCTGTCAAACCTATGTTACGATTGAAGTTCCGGCCGTCGCGACGGTCCGGGCCGGCGTCGGACCCGACTCAACCATAAATGCTGCGCTTTCTGCGAATTCGGCAGCTCGCGGTGATCGACGCCGTCGAGGTTGAGTTTGGACCCGGGTTCAACGTCCTGACCGGAGAAACCGGGGCCGGCAAATCGATGCTCGTCGGTGCCGTCGGCCTGTTGCTGGGCGGCCGCGCCACGGGCGACCTCGTTCGCACCGGTGAAGACACGGCGACGGTCGAAGCCATCTTCGAAAGCGGTGGGGAAGAGGTGCTCGTCCGGCGCGAGTTGACGGCGCAGGGTCGCAGCCGCGCGTTCATCAACGGCACGCTCGCAACCGCCGGCGCGCTCCGCGACTTGTCGTCGCGGCTGGTCGAACTCCACGGTCAGCACGAACATCACACGCTCCTCGATCCCTCCACACATCTCGGAGTCGTCGACGGCTTTGGCGGACTCGACGCGCTCGCGGCGCCGAACGCAGTCGGCGTTCGACGCGCTCTGTGCGGTCTCGCGATGCGCTCGCTCGATTGCGAGCCGCGATGACCGACCGCGAGGCTCGCCAGGATCTCGTCACCTATCAGCTCGGCGAGCTCGATCGCGCCGCGCTGAATCCCGGCGAAGACGACGAGTTGACCGCGCAGCGAACCGATCCTCGCGAACGCCGAGCACATCGAGCGGCTGTGCGCGGAGAGCTACGCGTCGCTGTACGAACGCGACGATGCGATTCTTGCGGCGTTGGGGCAGGTGTGGCGGCGCGTCGGTGAGCTGGCCGCCATCGACCCGCAGTTCGCCCCGTACATCGAGGCGAGGGACGGCATCAAGTCGCAGCTCGAGGACCTGGCGCTGTTTCTGCGCCGCTACGCCGACGGCGTCGAAGCGTCTCCCGCCGCGCTGCAGCGCATCGAGGAGCGGCTGGCGCTGATCGAGCGGCTCAAGCGCAAGTACGGGCCGACCGTCGCCGACGTGATTGCCCGCCGCGACGCGTTGCGACGCGAGTTGGACGAGATGGAAGGCGGCGAGAACCGCATCGGCGAGCTCCAGCGAGAGTTCGAGTCCCGCGCGCGCTGCGTACCTCGATGCGGCGAACACCCTGTCGGGGGCACGGCGTCGAGCGGCCGTGGAGTTGGGTCGTCGTCTCCAGGATGCGCTGGGCGAGTTGGCGATGGAGCGGAGCCGAATCGAGCTTCGCTTTGCGGATTCGGCCTTGCAGGAGTCGGCCTGGACCGGGAACGGGATCGATGTCGCCGAGTTTTACGTGTCAACCAACCCTGGCGAGGATCTTCGGCCACTCGCCCGAATTGTGTCCGGAGGCGAGCTTTCGCGCATCATGCTGGCGATCAAGACGCTCGCGGCGACGTCGCGCCACGGGTTCTCCGAATCGGAGGATCGGCCGCCGAGCGCCTCGGCGCCCGGACTGATCTTCGACGAGGTGGACGCCGGCATCGGTGGGCGAGTGGCGGACGTGGTGGGCCGGCGGCTGCGCGGCCTCGGGTCGGCGTTTCAGGTGCTGTGCATCACGCACCTGCCGCAAATCGCGGCGTATGCCGACACACACTTTCAGATCGACAAACAGGTGTCGCGCGGCCGCACGCGCACGACGGTCGTGCGGTTGGACGAGAGCGGCCGGGTCGAGGAGCTCTCGCGCATGCTCGGAGGGACGACGGTCACGGCTGGTGTGCGGGCGTCCGCTCGTGAGATGCTGGCGGGCAGGGCCGCTTCGAGGCGACGGCTCAGGGCGAAAGGCGAAAGCGAAAGGCGAAAGGCGAAAGCGAAACTAAGCGGAATGGCGCGCAAATACCTGATCGAAACGTTCGGCTGCCAGATGAACGTCCACGACTCGGAGCGCATGGCCGGCCTGCTGGAGCAGGCCGGATTCGAAGCGACCGACGAGGCGCAGGACGCGGACGTCGTCGTGATCAACACGTGCAGCGTGCGCGAGCGCGCCGAGGACAAGCTCTACACGCGCCTGGGTGAGCTGCGCCAGCTCGCCGCCGAGCAGGGTCACGATCCGATCGTCGCCGTCGCCGGCTGCGTCGCGCAGCAGGAAGGCGAGACCATCGCGCGGCGCGCGCCCGGCGTGGCCGACGTCATTGTCGGGACGCAGGCGATTCGCCGCCTGCCGATGCTCGTGGAAGGCGACGCGGCAGGCGCAATTCTCGCGCCAAACGGGGTCTGATCCGGATCAGACCCCGAACCGGCGGCGGCCGATGCCGCTCATCGACCTCACCGCGCAGGACGACGTGACGTGGCCGCTCGGCGTGACCGCGCGCCACGACCCGGTCAAGGCCTACATCACGATCATCGAGGGCTGCAACGAGTTCTGCAGCTTCTGCGTCGTGCCCTACACGCGCGGGCACGAGCGGATGCGGCCCAAGGCGGACATCCTCGCCGAAGTGCGCGAGGCGGCGGCGACCGGGCACAGGGAAGTGCAGCTCCTCGGCCAGATCGTCAACCATTACGACGCGCCCGACGATCCGTCGTGCGACTTCACCGGCCTGCTGGAAGCGGTGCACGACGTCGAGGGCATCGATCGGATCCGGTTCGCGAGCCCCCATCCGCGGCACGTCACGCCGCGGTTCCTTGCCGCCATGCAGCGGCTGCCGAAAATCTGCCGCCATCTGCACCTGCCGGTGCAGTCGGGGTCGACGCGCGTGCTCGAGGCGATGCGCCGCCGCTACACGCGCGAGAGCTATCTGGATCTCGTGGGCGAGATCCGCGCGGCGCTGCCGGACGTGTCGCTCTCGACCGATATGATCGTCGGCTTCCCGGGTGAGTCCGACGCGGACTTCGACGAGACGCTGACGCTCACGCGGGCGGTGGGGTACCACAGCATGTTTTCGTTCAAGTATTCGCCGCGACCCAACACCCTCGCCGAGAAGCGGATGCCCGACGATGTGCCGAGACGAGGAGAAGACGCGGCGGATCGTGGCGCTGCAGGCGCTGCAGCGCGAGATTCAGACCGGGCTGAACGAGCGGCTGCTCGGCCGCGACGTCGAGGTGCTCGTCGATGCGGCCAGCCGGCGGCGATCCGACAGCGAGCTGTCGGGCCGCACGAGCAGCAACGTGGTGGTGAACCTCCCCGGGCCGGCGGACTGGATCGGCCGGACCGCAACCGTGCGCGTGGAGCGCGCGGGCCCCCATAGCGTCTGGGGCCGCGCGATTTGACAGGCGTGCCTTCGACGCCTAGGTTGTAGGGCTATGCAAATCGAGATGTCGATCAAGGGTCTGATGGTGGATCCGATCACGAACATGCCGATCGTGATCCTGCGGGACAAGGACGGCCAGCGCGTGCTGCCGATCTGGGTGGGCATCTTCGAGGCGAACGCCATCGCGCTGCAGATCGAGAACATCGCCACGCCGCGGCCGATGACCCACGACCTGCTCCGCAACGTCATCCAGGACCTCAAGGCGACGGTGCAGAAGGTCGTCGTGTGCGATTTGCAGGAGAACACGTTCTACGCGCTCATCTACCTCGCGCTGGCGGGGGATACGATGGCCATCGACGCGCGTCCCAGCGACGCGATCGCGCTGGCGCTGCGGACGCGGGCCCCGATTTTCGTCGAGGATCGGGTGATCGACCACGCCAAGACCGTCGATTTCACGACGGAAAAGGCCGATGCCGACCGGCTCCACAAGTGGCTCGAGAGCCTCGACCCGGACGACCTGGGCAAGTACAAGATGTGATCGAGAATCGGGTAATCGAGTAATCGGGTAATCGGGTAATTTCATTGGTCGATCGCACAATTCAATTACCCGATTACCAGATCACCCAATTACCCGATCCCGCCACCGCACCGTCTGGTACAATCCCGCCGCTCGCCCCCAATGATCGTCGCCATCGCCAACCAAAAAGGCGGAGTGGGGAAGACCACCACCGCGATCAACCTGGCGGCCGCGCTCGCGCTGCGCGGCAAGCCGACGCTGCTCATCGACCTGGACCCGCAGGCCAACAGCACCCTGTCGTTTCTCGACATGCAGCAGGTCGAGCAGAGCGTCTACGACGCGATTTCCGATCCGCATCTGCCGCTCGAGACGGTGATCATCCCCTCGTCGCTGCCGGGGCTGTCGGTGGCGCCGTCGCGGATCGCGCTGGCCAAGCTCGAAGCGAAGCTGGTGGGGGAGCTCGACGCCCATTTCCGGCTGAAGGACAAGATCGAGCCGCTGCGGAAGACGTATCCGCAGATCGTGATCGACTGCCCGCCGACGCTGGGCCTGCTGACCGTCAACGCGCTGGTCGCGGCGACGCACCTGCTGATTCCGATTCAGTCGTCGTACTTCGCGCTCGAAGGCACCGACGACTTGCTCGAAACGATCGAGAAGGTGCGGGCGCGGCCGAACCCGGCGCTGCGGATTCTGGGCGTGGTCATCACCATGCACGACAAGCGGACGGCGCTGGCCCGCGACATCCGCATGCAGATTCAGAAGGTGTTCGGCCGCAAGGTGTTCAAGACCGTGATCACCAAGAGCGTGCGGCTGGAGGAGAGCCCGGCCTACAAGGAATCGATCTTCACCTTCGCGCCGGAGTCGTCCGGGGCGACCGAGTACTACAGCCTGTGCGAGGAGGTCATCGACCGTGCCTAGACGAGGGCTGCCGGAAACGCTGGCGATGCGGCACGACGAACACTACGTGGAGCAGCTGGCCGCGTCGGCCGGGACGCCGATCGGCCGCCTGGTGCCGATCGATCGGATCGACCCCAACCCGAGCCAGCCGCGGCAGGTGATGGGCGATCTGTCGGAGCTGATCGCCTCGATTGCCGAGAAGGGCATTCTCGAGCCGCTGGTCGTGCGCCAGCGCGGCGAGCGCTTCCAGATCGTGGCCGGCGAACGGCGGTACCAGGCGGCCGTGCAGGTCGGCCTGCGCGAGCTGCCGGTGGTCGTCCGCAACGTGGACGAGGCCGAGATGCTGGAGCTGGCGCTCATCGAGAACCTCCAGCGCAAGGACCTGACGCCGTTCGAAGAAGCCGAGGCGCTGCACGGGCTCGCGGAACAGTGCGGCTACACGCACGAGGACCTGGCGCGGCGGCTGGGGAAGTCGCGCACGTCGGTCACCGAGTCGCTGGCGCTGACGGCGATGCCGGAAGACGTCCGGAACCTGTGTCGGCTGGCCGACATTTCCTCCAAGTCACTGCTGCTGCAGGTAGTTAGGCAGGACTCACCCGAGAAAATGACCGCGCTGGTCGAGCAAATGGCCAGCCAGGGCGGCCCGGCCACGCGCCAGCAGCTCCGGGAGGCGGTCCGGAAGCCCAAAGCCGGCCGGCCGAAGCACTACGTGTTCGCCTACCGCCCGACGACCAAGGCGTTCAACCTGAAGATCAGCTTCGCGAAGAGCCGCGCCACGCGCGACGAGATCATCGACGCGCTCGAAGCCATCCTGCGGGACCTCCGCAAGAAAAGTAGAACGGCGCCATTGGTGAAGTAGCGAGTTGGGAATTGGCGAGCACGTCGTCGCCAGTTTCCTCAGATACCAATTCGCCACGCCTCGAATTCGCGAATCCCTGGCGGCTCGAAGTGCGGACTGCGGTGCCGACGGCCATTCCGATGGGTCTGATAATGTATGTTATGTTAACCTACCGGTCGCCAGAGCCCTGAAAGGCCGCTCCCTCAGACGCTGGTAAGGTGCTCCACAGCCGCGCCGCAAACGCCGCATCCGGCAGGTTCACCTGAATCGGTCGGTCCGCTGGGTGTCGCTCAATCTCGTTGTCCCGGATGGTCCACCGCCACGAAGAAGGTCGAAATGTATGTTATGTTAACCTACGGGTCAGAAGAGCCCTGGAAAAGGCCCGTTTCTTCAGTCGGTGGTCAGGCGCTCCACAGCCGCGCCGCAAACGCCGCATCCGGCAGACTCACCTGAATCGGCCGATCCGATGGGTGCCGCTCGATTTCGGTCTCCCGCTGGTCCACCGCCACGAAGAACGTCACGATGCCGCCAGGCGCCACGCCGAGCGCCGCAAGCGGCAGCGCGACTTCCAGGATGTGAGCCCGCCGCCACGGACGCGCCACGGGCCGTCTCGGTGACCCACGCAGACGTGGACGGATGACGCGTGGCGAAGAGGCCCTCGAGGCGCTCCGGAGGTCTGCCGGACGAGGAATCGGAGGTCGGCGGGCGCGAGGAAGGTCAGCGAGACCTGCCGGCCTTCTCCGAACAGGTTGACCATGGGAGTGGTCCCCTCGACGCAGACGAACAGACGCTCGGCATCGAAGCCGAACCGGATCTGCCGGATGAGCGGGCTGCGTCCGGTCGCTCCGCTGCATCGCACCGGCCGACCGGCCGGACCTCGAAGGAGCCTGCCGCGAGCCATTCGAAATAGCTGGTGACCTCGCCGTCGATGACGGGCGCCAGCATGCGCGGTCGGCTCGGCCTGCGGCAGCGAGGTCTGGTCCGTGTGCGGTTGCTGGCGTACAGCTCGTCCGGGCACGGTCCGGCCCAGCAGCCGGTAGACGTTCCGCACGTGCCGGCGGAAGAGGTCGTCGAACTCGGCGTCGTGGGCCGACGAATGGTCGTCGCCGTACCACCAGAACCAGTCGCTGCCTTCGGCGATCAGCAGTTCCTCCCGCGCCTTGGCCGCGGCGTCGCTCGGCGCCGGCGCTCTCGAGCGCCTCCCGGGCATCCGCCAGCTGGCTCCAGGCGCGCTGGTCGTCGGCGTGGCCAATCCAGATCGAGAAATTGGCGTCGATCCACGAGCCCGGGAAGATGGCCGGCAGCTCCTCCCGCGGGTCCGCGCAGGCTTCGGCCATGGTGACGGTCCGCAGCTCGGGATGGCCCGAGAGCCGGCGGAAGAGCGCCCGGAGGAACGGACGGCCGCCGCCCTCGAAGTGCTCCCAGGCGTTTTCGCCGTCGAGGATGATCGAGACGGCGGGCTCTCCCCTGCCGCCGCGGTCGGCATAGGCGCGCCCCGCGTCGACGAGGCGCCTGACGAAATCGTCCGCGGCCGCGTCAGCGGCCCAGCCCGCATAGGTGAAGCCGATCAGGTCGGACAGCACGTGGTCGCGGAAGACGCAGGCCACGCTGGCGCCGCCGACACGGATGCGATACGGCGTGTAGAGACGCTCGGGCTGATCGACACGGCCGTTGCCGTCGCGGGAAAAGTTGACGCCAAGCGTCCGCGCCAGAATCAGCTCGTCGGTCGCCATCCACTGAAGCCCGGCGGCGGCGACGAGCGGCACCATGGCGTCGGACACCGATCCTTCCGAGGGCCAGAGCCCGTCGGGCGCCGATCCAAACAGCTTCTGATGGCAGGCGACCGCGCGCTGCAACTGCTCCGCCGCGTCCTCGGGGTGTGTGAACGGCCGCCGCGGCCGGCGGGCATCAGGATGCGTGCGCAGGTAGATGTCGGTGTCGCACAGCAGCGGCAGAATCGGGTGGTAGAACGGCGACGTCGAGAGCTCGATCTGCCCCGCGCGGCCGCCGCCGCGGTACTCCGGGATGACCGCGTTCAGGAGCTCGAGCTCGACGGCCCGCAGCGCTCCTTGTCCGTCTTCGGTGAAGCCGCGGCCCTTGGCGACCAGCGCGCGCACGCGCGCGTCGCCGTCCAGATAGAACGGATCGATCCACGCCAGCTTGTGCCAGACCTGCAGATCCCGGAGGTCGTCGCTCGTGAAGCCGCGCGCGGCTGCCGCGGCGATCCGCCGCCGTCGCCGTCGAGCCGCCACGCTTGGCCAGCAGCTCGGCGTACCGCGGGTAGACGTCGATCATCCGCTGCCGCTGCGCGTGAAAGAAGTTCTCGAGGATGAACGTCGACGTCGCCGTCGGTCAGCGCATCCGCCGGCTTGAGGCCGAGCTCGAGGTACCGATCGTGGGCGCGGTCCTCGGCGAACGCCTCGAGCTGCACCAGCAGCGACGGCACCAGGTTGAACGTGACCCGCACGTCGGGGAACTCGCGCAGCAGCGCCACCATGCCGTAGTAGTCCTTGAGCGCGTGGAGCCGGACCCACGGCAGGATGTGCTCGCGCGTCACGAGGTCTTCGTAGTACGGCTGGTGCATGTGCCAGAGGATCGCGACGCGGGTCATGGTGTTAGTCTAGGTCACGCAGCCGCATGTTCAAGAATCTCTCGACCGCTATCTCGTTCGCGAGATCGCTGCTGCCGCTTCGTGCATCGGCGCTGGTCGTGCTCACCTTCGTCCTCGATGATTCCGCCGATCCTGCAGCAGGGCGAGGAGCTCATCGCCAAGGGCGTCGACGTGGCCGATCGTCGCGCGGGTGCTGCTGACGCTGCTGCCCGCAGGCGCTGAGCCTCACGATTCCGATGGCGCGTGCTGCTCGGCATCCTGATCGGCTTCGGCCGGCTGTCGGCCGATCGCGAGTTCGTGGCGATGCAGGCCTGCGGCGTCAGCCTGTTGCGGCTGCTGCGCCCGATTGCTCGTGCTCGCGCTGCTCGGCACCGCGGCGACCGCCTACGAGACGATCGTCGCGCTGCCGGACGCCAACCAGACCTTCCGCGAGATCACCTTCAACGTCGTCGCCATCGAGCGTCGAGAGCGACGTCAAGCCGCGCGTGTTCTTCGACGGACTTTCCCGAACCGCGTCATCTACGTCCGCGACCTCCCGCCCGGCGGCGGCTGGCGCGACGTCTTCCTCG
Source organism: uncultured Acidobacteriota bacterium (assembly GCA_963731545.1). Classification (GTDB taxonomy): domain Bacteria; phylum Acidobacteriota; class Vicinamibacteria; order Vicinamibacterales; family CAVVIG01; genus CAVSWN01. Next base: position 131,124 of record CAVSWN010000008.1, read on the forward strand.
CCGACGACACGCAAGCCGGATCAGACGACGGTGTACTTCGCGCGAGAGCGGCCGGCTGCTGCATCGATCGCGAGAAGCGGATCGTGCAGCTGGCTGCTCGAGGACGGCACCAGCCACACGACGTCCACCGACACAGCCCGACGAGTACGACGGCAGCGCCTTCGAGCAGCTGATCGCTCAACCTCGACCGGAGACGGTGTTCCCGCGGCCAGCTCCTCGAAGGGCGACAACGAGATGACGATCGCCGAGCTGCGCGAACAGATCGCCGAGAACGCCAAGACGCGGCGCGATCCAGCGCACAGCCAGCGCTTCATGATCCAGCAGAAGTTCTCGATGCCGGCGGCGTGCCTGGTCCTCGCGCTGATCGGCCTGGCGCTCGGCGCCAGCAACCGCAAGGACGGCAAGCTCGCCAGCTTCGTGCTCGGCTTCGGCGTCATCTTCGTCTACTACGTCCTGCTGTACTCGCTCGCGCGCGGCGGCCATCGGCGGACGGTTCACGCCCGAGCTGGCGCCGTGGATGCCGAACATCGTGCTCGGCGTCGCCGGCGTCGCGCTGATCATCTGGCGCGCCGGCGCCGCCGACCAGCCGATTCGCATCAGCCTCCCGACGTTCTGGCGGCGCGGCGTCGCAGGCGCGGCGCCGCGGCCCGGCGGCGCTCGCGTGCCGACGCCGCGGCGGCGCATCGTGCTCGTCGTCCGCATCCCGCACCTCGATCTGGCCGCGCCGAGCCTGCTCGACATCTACATCGCGCGCCAGTACCTGCGCGTGTTCGCTGCTGGCGTTCGTCGGCGCTGCTCGGGATCTTCTACATCTCGACGTTCATCGACCTGGCCGACAAGCTGTTCCGCGGGACGACGACGACCGGCGATGCTGCTTCGCTACTTCTATTTCCAGACGCCGCAGTTCGTCTACTACATCATTCCGATGGCGGCGCTCGTCGCGACGCTGGTGACCGTCGGCGTGATGACGAAGAACAGCGAGCTGATCGTGATGCGCGCCTGCGGCATCAGCCTGTACCGCTCGGCCGCTGCCGCTGCTGCTGTTCGCGCGTCGCTGTTCAGCGCGCGTCCTGTTCGTCCTGCAGGAGCGGGTGCTCGCCGACGCCAACCGCGAGGCGCGACCGGCTGAACGCGCATCATCCGCGGCTATGCCGCCGCCGACCTTCGGCGTGCTCAATCGGCGCTGGCTCGTCGGCACGAGCGGCGACATCTACCACTACGACTTCTACGATCCGCCGAGCGAACCAGTTCACGCGGCTCGTCGATGTTTCACATGGACGAATCGGCCTGGCGGCTTGGCGTCGCTGACCTACGCGACCGAGGTCGACGCTCGTCGCGGCGAGCCGGGCGCGGACGGCCAGCCGGCGCTGAGTGTGGATCGCGCACGACGGCTGGCGGCGCGAGTTCACGCACGGTCGGGCAGCGACGCGATCAGCGGACCGCGGTCAAGTACGACGCCGTTCGCCGAGCGGGCGCTCGTCGCTCGAGCCGCCGGCCTACTTCAAGAACCGAGGATCCCGACGCCGATCGCATGACCTACGGCGAGCTGCAAGCAGCTACATCGCGCAGCTGCGAGCGCAGCGGCTCCCACGTCGTGCCCTACATGGTGCAGCTGCAGCGCAAGGTCGCGTTCCCGTTCGTCACGGTGATCATGACGCTGCTCGCGGTGCCGTTCGCGGTCACGACCGGCCGCCGCGGCGCGCTGTACGGCGTCGGCATCGGGATCGTGCTGGCGATCGTCTACTGGACGGCGCATGAGCGTGTTCGGCGCGCTCGGCGCGGGCGGCTTGCTTACGCCGATGCTGGCCGCCTGGGCGCCGAACATCCTGTTCGGTGCGGCCGCGGCTGTACATGGTGCTGACGGTGCGCACGTAGCGCGGCCGGCTCAGGGCCGCTTCGACGGGCCTGAAAGCCGCGCTGCTACTTTCCGAACGACCGCCGTTCCTGATCCAGAGCGCCCCGACGCCCCGGGCTTCGTGTTCGTCGTATCGACGACGAACATGCAGGCTGCGGATGCTCGGCGAGCGGCGGCTGCGAGCGTGCGCGTGCGTGCCCGACCGGCATGCAGTCGTCGAAATAGCACCGTGTGCTCCCGTCGCGGTGTCCAGGTAGACGGATCGCTGCCAGCGGTCCGCCGACGCCTTCCCTCGCCGCGCGCAGCTGCACCGAGATCCGCATCGGCCGCTCGGCGCGAGCGGTGAACGTGAGCGCGATCGGCGACGACATGCGTCCGCGGTATGTCGTGGACGAGCGCGGCAAACTGACCGCACGGCGATCCCTCCGGCGAGCCCGAACCGGAAGCGCAGCTCGTTCCCGCTGACGCATCGCCGCGAGCTCGATCGGCGCCGAGCGAGCGTCGCGTCGTGCTCCGACGCGCCAGCCGGCGACTGACGTTCCGTCGAAGATCGCGCTGGGTCGCTCGACGCGGGCGGCCGCGCCGGCTGCACGCGGCGCCGGTTCGCCGCTCCGGACGTAGATCGGCGTTGCTGCGAAGCCACGTCATCGGCGCGGCGCGATCCGGTCGATCGGATCTCGACCCGGTACACGGCCGGCTCGGCCGGCGGCAGCGACCGTGAACTCCGGCTCGTGATGGTCGCCGCTCAGGACTCGCGTCCCGCTCCAGACCGTCGTGGTGAACCGGCCGGCGCGTTGCTGCGCACGCGCAGCGTCACCGGGCCGTCCGACGGCGAGCTCGTCGCCGCCGCTGCGCCGTTCCGCGCGCGTTCGTGGCGCGTGAACTCGAACGACGGCGGCGTCGCCGACGGCCGTCGACGGCGGTGTAGAGATGGCCGCTGCGAATCCCGCGCATCAACGCGCGCGCGTCGGCGGCGGCGTCGCCGGTCAGCGGCCGATCGGGTCGTCACGTGCACCGACAGCGACGCGGAACGACGACTCGTAGCCGGGAAACGGCAGCGCGAAGCGGTTGTCGCCGGGATCGGCGCGCGCAGCGCGAGCTTCGCGTGCGCGTCGACGCCGGCAACGCCGACAGACGCCGGCGCGCGGCGTCAGCGCCTCCCAGCGGCGCCGACGCTCTCGGGCGATCAGCTGCATCAGGCTCGCGATCGTCTCGGCGGACGGAAGCGGATAGTCGAGCAGCGAGAGCCCGAGCGGCGCCGCGCGCTCCGGCGCTGGCGCAGGCGCGCGCGCCGCCGGACGCCTGCTGCGCCCAGACGCGCCAGCTCGTGTCGGGGTTGACGATCTCGAGGCCGTCGAACGGCGCGTCCCAGTCGCTCCAGCGCAGCTCGGGCTTCGGCGAGTCCGGGTGCGCGGCGATGCCGAACCCGCCGAGCCGCCGGACATCCTCGACGACGTCGCGCGGTTCGCCCGCCGAGCGGATACGGCGACGGCCGGCATGTCGAGCGCGACGTAGTGGCCGCCGGTCGTGCTGATCTCGACGCCGTCCAGGCACAGCACGCCGGAGCGATACGTCGGCGGATCGGGCGTCGCGCGTCGCGTCGCCGTGGTCGGTGAAGACGATGAACTTCAGGCCGGCGCGCGCGGCGGCCGCCGCGACTTCGTCCGGACGTGCTGCGGCCGTCGGATCGGTTGGTGTGGACGTGAAGGATGCCGGGGACCGTGCCGTCGTGCCGCGCGGTGTCGAGCGTCGAGGCGGCCGCGGCGGCAGCGAGACGAGCGACCAAAACAGCAACGGCGGCCACGAGGGCCGCCGTTGCCAGCAGAACAGCTTCTTCACGAGCCGGCTCGACGTGACGCGTGGTCACAGCTCCGGCCGCCGACTCGCAGCGCCGCCGCCTTGTCGGTCCGCTCCCAGGTGAACTCCGGCTCGGTGCGGCCGAAGTGACCGAACGCGGCGGTCTTCTTGTAGATCGGCCGGCGCAGGTCGAGCTCTTCCATGATGCCGCGCGGCGTGAGCTTGAAGTGCGTCGCGCACGATGCTCGGTGATCGCGCTCTTCCGGAATCCGGCCGGTGCCTTCGGTGTGCACCATCACCGACACCGGATCGGCGACGCCGATCGCGTAGGCGAGCTGCACGAGCGCGCGCTCGGCGATGCCGGCCGCGACGACGTTCTTGGCGATGTAGCGCGCCATGTAGCAGGCCGAGCGATCGACCTTCGTGGGATCCTTGCCGGAGAACGCGCCGCCGCCGTGCGGCGCCGCGCCGCCGTAGGTGTCGACGATGATCTTGCGGCCGGTGACGCCGGCATCGCCGTGCGGTCCGCCGACGACGAAGCGGCCGGTCGGGTTCACGTAGATCTTCGTGTTCGCGTCCATCATGCTCGGCGGGAATGACGCGGTTGATGATCTTCTCGATGATGTCTTCCTGCATCGTCTCCTGGGTGACCAGCGGGCTGTGCTGGCTGGAGACGACGACGGCGTCGACGCGAACCGGCCGTGCCGCCGTCGTACTCGACCGTGACCTGCGACTTGCCGTCCGGCCGGAGGTAGTCGAGCACGCCGTCGCGCCGCGCGCACGACAGCCCCTTGGCGAGCTTGTGCGCCAGCATGATCGGCAGCGGCATCAGCTCGTCGGTTTCGGTGCACGCAAAGCCGAACATCAGGCCCTGGTCGCCGGCGCCGCCGGTGTCCACGCCCATCGCGATGTCGGGCGACTGGCTGTGAATCGACGAGAGCACGGCGCAGGTTTCGGCGTCGAAGCCGAACTTGCCGCGGGTGTAGCCGACTTCGGTGATCGTGTCGCGGACGACCTCCTGGTAATCGATGTACGCGCTCGTCGTGATTTCGCCGGCGACGAAGGCGAGGCCGGTCGTGACCAGCGTTTCGCACGCGACGCGGCTCGACGGGATCCTGGGCGAGGATGGCGTCGAGAATCGAATCCGAAATCTGATCGGCGATCTTGTCGGGATGTCCTTCGGTGACCGATTCCGACGTGAACAGATGCCGTCCCTTACGGCTCATGCGCTGCGCTCCTTATGTGACGAGAAACGGTTAAGTCTAGCAGAATCAAGCGCGTGGGTGAAACCGGTCGTAGACGGTGCGCAGGCGCGCTTCGAGCACGTGCGTGTAGATCTGCGTCGTCGAGAGATCGGCGTGGCCCAGCATCATTTGAATGGCGCGCAGGTCGGCGCCGCGCTCGAGCAGATGCGTCGCGAACGAATGGCGGAGGACGTGCGGGCTGAGCGTGCGCGGCAGCTGCGCGGTGCGGCCGTACCGTTTCAGGATCTTCCAGAAGCCGACGCGGGTCAGCGGTCCGCCGCGCGCGTTGACGAACACGGTGTCGCGCGCCTTCGGCGCGGAGTCGGTCAGCTGCGGACGCCCGTCGCGCTGGTAGCGCCGAACCCACTCCGCTGCCTGGTCGCCGATCGGCACCAGCCGCTCCTTGTTGCCCTTCCCGACGCAGGTCAGGTACTCCTCGTCGAGGTGCAGGTCGCCGAACCGAACGCTGACCAGCTCCGAGACGCGCAGCCCGGTGGCATAGAGCAGCTCGATCATGGCGCGATCGCGCAGGCCCAGCGGCGTCGTGACGTCGGGCTGCGCGATCAGCGCGTCGACCTCGGCAGAGCGACAGGAGCTTGGGCAGCGCCGGCCAGGCGCGGGGCGGCTGCAGGTCGTCGGCCGGGCTGTGCTCGAGGCGGCGATCCAGGACGAGGAACCGGTAGAAGCCGCGGATCGCGGCGACGCGCCGCGCCACCGACCGCGGCGACAGGCCGCTCGCCATCTGCTGCCGGACGAATGCCTCGAGCGCTCCGCGATCCAGCGTCTCGATCCGGCTGCTCGGCCGCCGCGGCAAATTTCGCCAGCGCCTCCAGGTCGCGCCCGTAGCTCTCGAGCGTGTGCGCCGCGAGCCGCCGCTCGACGCGCAGATGGTCGAGGTACGTGATCACGAGTCGACGGTCATCCGAGTCGAGGTGGTCAGCTGGACGTGACCACTGATGACCATCGACTCGACGCCACTATGATAGTATCCGCGGTTTGTTCCCGAGGTCCTGACCGCATGCCCGTGCGTTCGAAGTGGCAGTCGCTTCCCACCGAGCAGATCAATCCCGCCACGCTTGCGATCGACAAGCTGTCCTCCGGCGACATCGTCGAAGGGATGTTGAACGAAGACCGCAAGATGCTCGAGGCGGTCAGGCGCGAAAAGGATCGCATCGCCGTCGGCGTGGACATCATCACCAACGCGCTGCGGAAAGGCGGCCGCATCGTCTTCGTGGGCGCGGGCACGAGCGGCCGGCTCGGCGTGCTCGAGTCGGCGGAGATGCCGCCGACGTTCGGGACGAGCCCCGATCTCGTGCAGGCCATCATGGCGGGCGGCAAGAACGCGGTTCTGAAGGCGCGCGAAGGCGTCGAGGACAACTACGAGGAAGGCGCGCGGTCGGTGAACCGGCTGCGGCCGACCAAGAAAGACGTCGTGATCGGCGTGTCCGCGAGCGGGATGACGCAGTTCGTCCGCGGTGCGCTGACCCGCGCGCGTCGCGCCGGGTCGAAGATCATTTTCGTCACGTGCGACCCGCGGACCGAGCTGCAGACGTTCGTCGATCTGACGATCGCGCCGGCGGTCGGTCCCGAGGTGATCGCGGGGTCCACGCGGCTGAAGGCCGGCACGGCCACGAAGATCGTCCTGAACATGTTGACCACGGCCGCGATGATCCGCATCGGCAAGACGTACGGCAACCTGATGGTCGACGTGCAGATGGGATCGGAGAAGCTCAAGGATCGCGCCCGCCGGATCATCACGATCGTCACCGGTCTCGAGTACGACGCGGCGGACGAACTGCTCCGCCGCGCGCATTGGAACGTCAAGGCCGCCATCGTGATGCAGAAGGCGGGCCTGTCGCTACCCGCAAGGCGCTGGCGCGCCTGCGCCGCGCGCACGATTTCGTTCGCGACGCGATCGGCGAGGACGTCGAGGCGCGGCTCAAGGAACTGCTGAAAGTCGGGTAGGTCCGCCTGAAGGCGGACACGTACGTCACGTGACAGCCGACGAGCCGCGGCCCGGTCCAGCCACACCTCGGTGTTCGCGTGCAACTGGAGAAACGACGCGGGCAGCCTCGTCGTCACCGGCCCCCTGAGCATCCGCTCGACGCATCGCGCCTTGCGAACGCCCGTCGACAACAAGCACGATTCGCCGGGCGCCAAGGATCGTGGCCATTCCCATCGACAACGCAGCTCGTTCGGCACGGCGCGGATGCGGTTGTCGAAACAGCGCCGCGTTGGCGCGCCGCGTCGCCAGCGTCAGGCGGACGCGATGCGTGGCCGCAACCAGCGCGCGGCCCGGCTCGTTGAATCCAATGTGGCCGTTGAGGCCGAGACCCAGGATCTGCAGGTCGATGCCGCCGGCGCGCGCGATGGCGCGCTCGTACCGGCGCGCATTCGGCGATCGGATCGGCCGCCGCTCCGTTCAGAAAGTGGATGTTCTTCGCCTGCAGGTTGACGCGATCGAACAGATGCTCGCGCATGAAGGCGCGATAGCTGCCCGGATCGCCGGACGCCAGGCCGAGAAATTCATCGAGGTTGAACGTGGTCGCGCAGACGGAAATCCGCCCGGCCCGCGCGCATGCAGGCGCGCGAGCTCGTCGTAGAGCGGAATCGGCGTGCGGCCGCTCGGCAAGCCAAGGACGAGCCGCGGATTCGCCGAGAGCGCCGTTCGCCACGTTCCGCGCGAGCGCCCGTGCGACGACGCGAGCATCGTCAAACACCCTGACTCGCACATCAGCCATTCGCCATGCCTTGTACGCGGGAACCTTCGCGCCGCCCCGCGCTTCCGCCAGCGCCAGCCAGACCGCGCCCTTCGCCGGCTCTTCCAACAATTGCTGTACCCGCGCCCGCGGCGCCACCTCGACGAGCCGGCGCGCCCAGCTCGGCGACCAGCCACGGCACCACCTGGAACGCTCCGCCCGCCAGGTGGAACGTGAACGCCTCGCCGCGCATCTCGAGGCGCGTCGCGACCGATCCCGCCGCGATGACCAGCTCGTCGGCCGCCCGCTCCAGGATCCGCCGCGCCACGGAGTCTCCCTGCTCCGCCGCCTTCTGGACGATGGGTCCAAGCGCGGCGACGTTCACCCGAGGCACGTCGCGGTCGTACACGATCCGCGGCAAACGCGACACGTCCGCGACATCGAAATGCGCGAGGATCTCCGCCGTCAGCCGGGTGGCGGGACCGCGGCCGTCGCCGGCGCGCATCACCGCCGCGACCGCTTCGCGGCCGATCCAGTAGCCGCTCCCCTCGTCGCCGACCATGTGTCCCCAGCCGCCGGCCCGCGCGGCTTCGCCATTCCGGTTCCGCCCATAGGTGATCGAACCTGTGCCGGCGATGATCACGATCCCGGGCGCGTCGTGGGCGCCGGCGACGAGCGCAATCAGCGCGTCGTTGACGACGAGCAGCCGCGAGCCGGGGCTGATGCCGCGCACGATGCCGTCGATCGCCCGCGCCTCGTCGTCGCGATCGACGCCGGCGATGCCGAGGCAGATCGCGGCCGGGGTCGACGCCGGAATCGCCGATGGCTTTCGCGATGACCTCGCGCAGCGTGCTTTCGACGCCGGCTTCTCCGGCGACGTGGAGGTTCGCGCCAGGTCCGCGTGCTTCGGCGATGACGCCGCCGCGCGCGTCCGCGAGCAGGCAGACGGTCTTGGTACCACCGGCATCGATGCCGAGCACGTGCATGAGTGGCGGAAATTCTATGCTACTCTCGCCGAACGGCTCGTGGTCCTGACCTGGATCGATTACGTCGTAATCGGCGGGTACCTCCTGGCGATCACCGCGTTCGGTTCCTACTTCGCGCGCTTCCAGAAAACCACTCGCGACTATTTCCTGACCGGCCGATCGGTGCCGTGGTGGGCGATCTGTTTCACGATCGTCGCGACCGAAACGAGCACGCTCACGTTCATCAGCGTTCCGGCCACCGCCTACGCCGGCGACATGACGTTTCTGCAGCTCGTGTTCGGATACGTGATCGGCCGCGTGCTGGTCAGCCTGCTCTTCATCCCGGCGTATTTTCGCGGCGAGCTGTTCACGTCGTACGAACTGCTGCAGCGCCGGTTCGGGTCGCGCGTCAAGAACCTGTCCGCGTCGATCTTTCTGGTGACGCGCTCGCTCGCCGACGGCATTCGCCTCTTCGCAACCGCGCTCGTCATTTCCGTCGTCACCCAGTTGCCGGTCACGTGGGCCATCGTGATCATCGGCGCGGCGATGATCGTCTACACCGTCCGCGGCGGCGCGTCGGCTGTCATCTGGACCGACGTGGTCCAGTTGTTCGTGTACATGGCCGGCGCGATTGTCGTCTTCGTGTCGCTGCTCGCGCTGATTCCCGGCGGCTGGGCGGAAGTCGTGCGCGCAGGCACCGCGGCCGGAAAGTTCCGCATCTTCGATCTGAGCCTGCTGTTCTCCCGGCCGTACACACTCTGGGCCGGGATCATCGGCGGCATCGCGCTCACGCTCTCCACTCACGGGACCGATCAGTTTCTGGTGCAGCGACTGCTGGCCGCCCGGTCGCCCCGCGAGGCGTCGCGGGGACTCGTGCTCAGTGGCTTCCTGGTGCTCGCGCAGTTCGTGATGTTTCTGCTCATCGGCGTGATGCTGTTCACGTACTACCAGCACGTGCCGCTGCCGCGGACACTGGCCCGCAACGACGAACTCCTGCCGACGTTCATCGTGACCGCGCTCACCCACGGCGCCGCCGGGTTCATCGTGGCGGCGATTGTCGCGGCTGCCCTCTCGCCATCCATCAACGCGATGGCGGCCACGACCGTCAACGACTTCTACGCGAAGTACGTCCGGCCTGACGCAGACGAGGCGACGCTGATGCGCGTCTCGAAAATGTGGACCGTCATCTGGGGGGTCGTGCAAATCGGCGGTGGCCATCGGCGCGCAATGGATGCAGCGGTCGGTGCTCGACGCCGGACTCGCGGTGCTGTCGTACGCATCGGGATCGGTCCTCGGCGCGTTTCTGCTTGGCACCCTGGCGCCGTCGATTGAAGAAGGTCCAGCGTTCGTCGGCATGATCGCCGGCCTCGTCGTCATGACCCTTGTCTGGGGGTGGACGTCCATCGCCTTCACCTGGTACGTCTTCATCGGTTCGACGACGACGATGGCGTGCGCGTGGGCGGCGCAGATGGTTGCGCGCCGTCTCCGGCCGGCATGAGCGCGACCGACGAAGCGGCCCGCGTCGTCCGCGACGCGATCGAGGGCCGCGTGTTCCCCGCGGCGGTCGCCGAAGTCGGTGCGAGCCAGGGCGTGCTGTGGCGCGAGGCATTCGGGAGGCTCACGTTCGATCACGATTCGATCGCTGCCGACGTCGAGACGCCGTTCGATCTGGCCTCCCTGACGAAGGTCCTGGCGACGACGCCGGTCATGATGCAACTGGTCGCCGACGGGGTCGTGCGGCTCGACGAGCCGATCGCCGGATTCTTTCCCGAATGGCGCGGTGCTGACCGGGAAGGCGTCACGGTGCGCGACCTTCTGGAGCATGCCTCCGGGTTGCCGGCGCGACTCGTCGACGCGCCTCCCGCCGGCCGCCGCGAGTTCGAGCATGAGATCTGTACGATGCCGCTCGAATACGCACCGCGATCGCGATCGATCTACAGCGATCTCGGATTCATCCTCCTCGGCTTTCTCGCGGAGGATCGCGGCGGAGGGTCGCTCGCGGCTCAGTTTGACGCGGTGAAGGTCCGGCTAAAGCCGGACCGCCGACGCTACGCGGATCCGACAGTCGTGACGTCCGGCTTCAGCCGACCTGACGTTCGACTTGCCGCCCGATCGGCGACGGGTCACGGCGCCGACGCTGCCGATGGACGACGACTCGCGCCGGGGACGTGTGCTCGCCGGTGAGGTGCACGACAACTATGCCGCCGCGCTCGGCGGCGTGGCCGGCCACGCCGGGCTCTTCGGAACGGCGTCTGCGGTCGGACGGTTCGCGCATGCCATCCTGCGCGCCGCGCGCGGCGCGACCGATGCGCCGCCGCCCTTTTCGCCCGCGACTGTTGCGACGTTCACGACGAAGAGCACCGTTCCAGGAAGCTCGCGCGCGTTGGGATGGGATACGATGCTCCCGACTTCCTCCTGCGGAACGCGCATGTCGCCAGAGGCGTTCGGCCACGTCGGCTTTACCGGCACCTCGCTTGTGGATCGATCCCACGCGCGATCGGTACTACGTGCTGCTGACGAATCGTGTCTGCGGCGGCGGCTCGCTCGACGCCATGCGCGCCGTGCGCCGCGCCTTCCATGACGCGCTCGCGTGTTACGATCTGAGATGGCTCCTCACCGCATGCTCGCCATCGACTGGACGATCATCGCCGCGTACTTCCTGATCTCGCTGGCCATCGGCGTCTACTACTCGAAGCGCGCCGGCAAGAGCGTCGGCGAGTACTTTCTCTCCGGCCGCGACCTGCCCTGGTGGCTGGCCGGCACCTCGATGGTCGCCACCACGTTCGCCGCCGACACGCCGCTCGCCGTCGCCGGCTTCGTCGCGCGCGACGGGATCGCGGGCAACTGGATCTGGTGGAACGCCGCGCTCGGCAGCATGCTGACCGTGTTCTTCTTCGCGCGGCTCTGGCGCCGGGCCGGCATCATGACCGACGTCGAGTTCGCCGAGCTGCGCTACGCGGGCCGTCCGGCGGCGATTCTTCGCGGCTTCCGCGCGCTGTATCTCGGCTGGCCGATCAACTGCGTGATCATCGGCTGGGTGAATCTCGCGATGGCGAAGATTCTCGCCGTCACGATGGGATGGGATCGGCTGACCGCCGTGCTCGTCAGCCTCGCCATCACCGGGTTCTACTCTGCGCTGTCCGGACTCTGGGGTGTCGTCGTCACCGATTTCTTTCAGTTCGCGTTCGCGATGGCGGGGACGACGGCGCTGGCCTGGTTCGCACTGCAGGCGCCGGGCGTCGGCGGCATCGCGGGCCTGCTCGAGAAGCTGCCGCCGTCGACGTTCGAGTTCGTTCCTCGCATCGGCGAAGCGGACTCGGCCGGCGTGGGCCTGGCGCTGCCGCTCGCGTCGTTCTTCGCCTTCATCGGCGTGCAGTGGTGGGCCAGCTGGTATCCGGGACAGGAGCCCGGCGGCGGCGGCTACATCGCCCAGCGGATGATGTCGGCGCGCGACGAGCGCCATTCGTTTTTCGCGACGCTGTGGTTCACGATCGCGCACTACTGTCTGCGTCCGTGGCCGTGGATCCTCGTCGGACTGGCATCGCTGATCCTGTATCCGGGCCTTGCCGACAAAGAGGCCGGCTACGTCATGGTCATGCGCGATTTCCTCCCGCCGGGTTGGCGCGGCGTCCTGATCGCCGCGTTTTTCGCGGCCTACATGTCGACGATCTCGACCCAGCTCAATTGGGGCACGTCCTACATCGTCAACGACTTCTACCGGCGATTCGTTCGCACGGACGGCACCGAGCAGCACTACGTGTGGGTCTCTCGCTTCGCCACGATCGTCACGATGATCCTGGGGGCCATCGTCACGTTCTATCTCGACAGCATCCGCCAGGCGTGGGAGTTCGTGTTGGAGTCAGGCGCGGGGATCGGACTCGTGCTGATTCTGCGGTGGTACTGGTGGCGCGTGAACGCGTGGTCCGAAATCGCCGCGATGGTGGCGCCCGCGCTGGGATTCTTCTACTTGAAGGCGTTCACGTCGATCGCGTTCCCATACACACTGCTCTACCTCGTGGCGTGGACCACTATCTGCTGGCTGGTCGTGACGCTCGCCACGCCGCCCGAACCCGAAGCGCACCTCGTGGCGTTCTATCGGCGCGTCAGGCCTGGTGGACCGGGCTGGGGACCCATTGCGCGGAAGGCTGGCGGTCCCCCGCCAGAACCGATTGGCGGCCTGGTCATTGATTGGGTCGCTGGCTGGATTCTGATCTACGCCGTCCTCTTCGGAATCGGCACCGCCGTCCTCGGATCGATCGTGCCGGCGCTCGCGTGCTTTGGCGTCGCGGCGGCCGCAACGTTCGTCATCTGGCGCGATCTGCAGCGCCGCGGCTGGAAATCGGTCGTGGAATGAAGCTACGCTCGCTAGCGTCGCGAGGGAAGCCCGACGACTCGCGGGCCTGAAAGGCCCGCGCTACACCAGCGGCGTCCTAACTCTTGTTATTGCCGGCCGCGTCCGGGGGGCGGCGCGCTGGGATTGGTCGGGAATCCGGAACCGCCGGGGCCGAAGCCCGGACCTCCGGGAAAGCCGCCGCGCCCGCCCCGGCCGTCGCCGCGCCCGCGTTGGCCGCCGATAGGACCAGGGCCGCCGATACCGGGCTGTCCGCCGCGTTGTCCTGGCATTCCGCCCGGAACACCGGCGCCAGGGGCGCCGCCGCCAGGGGTTTGTTGCTGCGGCTGATAGATGAAGGCCCACTCGTTGTAGCGACTGCGTCCGTTGTACAGACGAATGGATTTTTCCTTGCTCTTGCTGGCCACGCCGACGATGCCGCCAATCGGGTTCGCGCCCGGAGATCCAATCGCCGACGTGCCGCGTTGCGCGCCCGGCGCGCCGGCCGCGGCCGCGCCCGGTGTGGCACTGCCGGGTGCTCCACCGCGGCCCGGTGTCGCCGAGGGCTGTCCACCCTGCTGCGGCGCCTGGTTCGCTCTCACGAGGTCGAAGTCCTGGTTGGTGATCGGATCCTTGAACTTCTTGCGCAGAAAGCGCTGCTCCACGAGCGCGTCGAGGCTGGGCGGCTGCGTGTTGGCGTACTTCCGTCCGTACAGCTCAATCGCCTTCACGTACTGCTTGCCGCGAAACACGAGCTCTTCTTCCTTTTCGCGCTGGACCTGGTGCTTCCAGACCGGCATGGCCACCGTCATCATGACCGCCATGATGCTCATGGCGACCAGCAGGGCGACCATGGCGTAGCCGCCTTCGCGCGGCTCGTGTGCGGCAAGGAGCTTGACCGGCTAAGTTCATGGCCCTTAATATGTTTAGCGGTTTCATGGTAACACGTTCGCGCCGCGCCATCCGTGCGCTTGGTGTCTTCGTCTACGTGGCGCTGGCCGCTCTTTCCTGCGAGAAGGTGCCGCTGCTGGCGCCTTCGGGCTCGACGATCACGCTGTCGACGGCGACGAGCGCGCTCGGGTTCAACGGGACGGCCGACATCAGCGCGCAGGTTCTTGAAGCCGCCGGGACCCCGCCGCACAGCGGAACCCACATCACGTTTTCGACGAACCTCGGGACCGTCGAGCCGGCCGAGGTGCAGACCGATGTGAACGGGCGCGCCACGACGCGCTTCAATGCCGGGAATTCCTCAGGGATCGCCACGATTATCGCGAGCTCCGGCGGCGCGACCGTCGCGGCGGCGAACGCGATCAAGATCGCGGTCGGGTCGGCGGCGGTCAGCGCCGTCGTCGCGACCGCCAACCCGGCGATCGTGTCGTCGCGCGGAGGCAATGCGACGATCAGCGCGAAGGTGACCGATGCCGGCGGCAACGCGCTCGCCGGCATCCCGGTGACCTTTACCACCGATGCGGGCTCGATGAGCGAAAGTGTTTCCAATACGAATTCGCAGGGAATCGCCACGAGCGTGCTGACGACGAACCGGACCGCGAAAGTCACCGCAACGGCCGGCGTCACGACGACGACGACGACGCCGCCGACCAATGGAAACGGGAATGGAACGACGACGACGACCGCGCCTTCGTCCTCGACGGTCACCGTAACGGTGAACTCGACCGCGACGATCACGATCGGCGCACCGTCGCCGGCGTCGCCGCAAGTCGGGTCAGACCGTCTCGTTCCCGCTGACGTATCCGGCGAGCACCACCGGTGCGAGCGCGATCATCCGCGTCGACGTTGACTGGGGCGATGGCCGCCAGAGAGACTTCAACAGCACGCCGTCGGCGATCTCGCATGCGTACGGTTCGGCAAGGGTCGTATCTCGTGGTCGTGACGGGCTTCGACGCGCTCGGTGACACGCGCCACGCGCGTCGCAGTCGGTGACCGTTAGCCGCGCGCGCAGCCGACCGTGTCGATCTCGGCGACGCCCAGCAACCCGGCGGTCGGCCAGACCGTGACGTTTAGCGATCACGGCGACGCCGACGGCAGGCAATCCGATCACGTCGATCTCCGTGGATTTCGGCGATGGCCAGACAGTGTCAACCTCGCTGGGAATGCGGCGCACGGTGCAGCACGTCTACACCACGCCGGGCAGCAAGACAGGTGACCGCCACGGCGACCGACACCAGCGGTGCGTCGGGATCCGGCATCGACCGTGATCGTCGTTGGCACGACGCGCGGGCCCGACGGCGAGCTTCACGGTCAACCCGTCGTCGGGCACGATCGGCACGAACTTCCAGTTCAATGCGTCCGCTTCGACGGGAGCGGGGCTCACCTACCAGTGGAATTTCGGCGACAGCATGTCCGGCAGCGGCGTCACAACCAGCCACATGTACGCCACCACGGGTCACGAAGACCGTCACGTTGACCGTGACCGACAATCAAGGTCGGACCGCGACGGCAACGTCGGAGTGTGACGGTACGATCACTGTGAGGTGAACGCGGGCGCGATTACCAGTCCGCGTACTTCGTGCCGTCGAGCGCGGTCGCCTCCGAGCCGCTCTTGACGTCGTAGACGCCGGCCTCGGCGGAGGGATTGTTCGGGTCGGGTTCGGCGGGGACGGTCTGCCAGGTCGTGGCGCTCTTCGTGAACGGATCCTCGGGCAGCTTGCGCACGTAGCCTTCGCTCACCAGCGCATCGAGCGTGCTCGGCCACTGCCCTTTGTCCGCGTAGTACTGGTCGATCGCATCGCGCAGCTGGAACAAATCCTGCTTCAGCACGGCTTCCCTCGCGTGGATGACGCTCGAGCGATATGCGCCATCCCCATCGTCGACAAGATGACGATGAGCGCGAGCACGACCAGCAACTCGATCATCGTGAAGCCGGAGTTCAGTCGGCGAATGCGCGACCTGGCGAGTTGGCGAATGGCATTCATGGCTGACCTACCAGTCCCGGTACTTGGTTCCGTCGAGGGCGGTGCCCTCGAACGTCGTGAAGACGTCGAAGACGTTCTGGCCGCCCCACTTCGTCGCGTCGGGCTTGTCCTGATACGACCGCAGGCCCCACTCGGTGTTGTGCGTCATGGGATCGACGGGAATGCGGCGGAGGAACTTGAGCTTCTTGCCGGTCGCGTCGTTCGCGGCGGTCACGCCCTCGACCAGTTGCTCGAGGTCCGCGGGATAGTTCTCGCTCCCCGCCTTCAGATCGAGTGAGCCGATCTGCCCGAGATCGGCGGCGTCCTTGAACCGATCGATCGCGGTCCGCATCTCGCGCAGCGCGCGCCGCAGTTCCGCTTCGCGCTGGCGCCGCGCGGTGACCTTCGCGAGCGGCATGATCGCGGATGCCAGGATCATGATGATCGTGGACACCACGAGCAGCTCGACGAACGTGTACCCCTTCGCCCGATCTGAACTTTCGCATCGCTACTGGATCGTCACCGTGACCGGAGCGAATCGAAGCCCCATCGCCGCGCCGCCCGGACCGGTGGCCGCGCCGCTCAGCGTGAGCGTGCTGCTGCCCGGCGCCACCGCGTCGAAGAGGACGGCCGCGAGCAGGCCGGTGCCGGAGGCGCCGGTGGCATCGCCGCCGCGCGCCAGCGTGATGTCGATCCGGTTCCCGGTCACCTGCTGACTGAACGCGACCGTCGCCCCGCCCGCGCGCATGAAGCTGCCTTCCTGGACGGAGCGGACGCGCAGCTCGTGTCGGATCGTAGAGCAGCGTGAGCGTGATCGTCGAAATGCGCGACGCGTCGGAGATCGAGATCGGTACCGTGTACGGTCCGCCGCCGACGCGAATGGTCGGCGGCGGCGTAACCGTCACCAGCGCGGATCCGATCCCCGCTGACGTGATCGGCTGCGGCGGCGCCGGTGGCGCGCCGGCGTCGGCGCGGCCGCAGGTGGCGGCGGCGTGACCGGCGGCGTAACCGGCGGCGGCTCGGGCGGCAGGCGGCGGCACCGGCACGACGGTCGGCGCGGGCGGCGTCGGCGCCGGCGTGGGCGTGACCAGCACGGTTCCAGGCACCGGCGACGATCCCGGCGGCGCCGAGACGACGGTGCCCCCTGGCCCGCGCTGCGGATTCGGCGCCGACACGATCTCGCCAGGCGGCGTCAGCGTCGCAAAGCCCGGTTGCGTCCCTGGCGCCGGCGCCGCCGGCGGCAGCCTCGGCGAGCGGCGGCGCGATCAGCGGCGGCGGGCCCACCGACGCCGAGGTTCTGCTGCGATCCGATGAACAGCGGCTTGAGATCGTCTTCCGTGATCTCGTGCGTGCGCACGATGTGCGGCGTGAGCAGCATGACGATGTCGGTCTGATCGATCGTCTTGTTGTTGCCCGAGAACAGCTGCTTCAGCACCGGCACGTGGATCGCGCCGGGAAATCCTCTGATCGACTCCGACGTGTTCTCCTGCAGCAGCCCGGCGAGCAGGTTCGACTCGCCGTCGCGCAGCCGCAGCCGCGTCGTCACCGTGCGCTGGCCGAACGACGGGATGTTGATGCCCGCGATCGCGACGTCGGCCTTGCGTGAGCGTGTTTTCGATCGTCAGAGTCGAGGAGGATGTCGCCCTCGAGCGTGACGCGCGGCGTCATGTCGAGGTTCACGCCGACGTCCTGATACTGATAGCGAGCTCAAGCGGGTTGACGCCGGCGCCGCCGGTCGCAATCGGCGTATAGCTGGTCGAAATGACCGGCACCTTGTCGCCGAGCTTGAGCGTGAACTTGGTGCCCTCCGCGCCGCGAATCTGCGGCTTCGCGATGATCCTCGTGTGCGTGTCGGTCTCGAGGAAATTGACGATCGCGGTCGGCACCGCCAGGTAGAAGTCGGACGTGCTGACGCCGCGCGAGATGGTGTTCAGGTTGAACGGCGCCGGCGAACGGACGCCGCTCGGCGGCGTGGACGTTCCGCCGCGTCGTCGGCGGTCGTCGCCGGCGCCCGTCCCGGCGGGCGTCGGCGGTCGTCGACGTGCCGTTCGGGGACGCTTCCGGCGAGAAGATCGTCCCGAGCGCATAGTCCGACAGGTTGATGCCGTACGCCTTGGTGCGCGTTCGCGATCGACTTCGAGAATCTCGACGTCGATGACGATCTCGGCGCGCGGCTTGTCGTTCTGCTGGATGATCTTCTCGATGATCTGCACGACCGACGCCGTCGCGCGGACCGTGATCGTGTTCGCCGTCTTGTTGGCGATGATCGCCGGCTGGATCGCCATGCCCGGCAGCCGCATGATCGTGCTCGAGCGTCTGCGCCAGCTCGGTCGCGTCGGCGTGCGACACGTAGAACGTGCGCACCACCTGCTCGTCGTAGATGCGCGTGCTTCGGGCCGGTGTCCGGGAAGACGAAGATCGAGCGCTCGCTCAGAACCTTGTACGAGAGCTGGTTCATCGTCATGATCTGGTTCAGCGCCTGCTCGAGCGTGACGCCGTCGAGACTGATCGGTGACCAGCCGATCCTGCACGTCGCGGTCGTAGGTGACGTTGATGCCGGTGGACACCGCGATGAAGTTGAGGATGTCGCGCAGGCTCGTGTTCGGGAAGATCAGCCGCAGCGGATCGCGCGAGGCGGGATTGAGCACCGGCTCGGCCGACGCCGCCCGCGCCCGCTCGCGCATTTCCTCGAATCGGCGGCCTCGGCCGCGACGCTTCGATGCGATCGCGGATCGTCCGCTCGAGCTCGGCCACCTTCGACACCGCACATGCGGTTGCTGGGGTCGTACTCGGCGGCCTGGCGGTACTCGCCGAGCGCCGCCTCGAGCTGATCGTTCTGCTCGAACTCGCGCGCTTTGTCGAGATGCGCGCGCGACGCGGCCACCATCGCGCGCTCCAGCGCGATCTTGTAGTTCGGGTTGTCGGGATCGCCCTGGACCGCCCGGCGATACAGCACGACGGCGTCGTCCAGATTTCCGGCGCGCAGCGCCATCGTTGCCCTGGCGGTACGCCCGGCTTGCCGCGCATCCGCCGAGGACCACGGCCACCGAGACGAATCGAGACAAGCGCTACGCAGTCGTTTCGTCATGTCAGTCACGACCCGCTCAGGCGGATCGTCTGCCGCCCCCGTCCGTCGATGTGCTCCATCTCGATCGATTCCGCCCCGATCCGCACGATGCGGAAGCGGCCCTCGATGATATCGCCTTCGCGCCCGTACACCGGCAAGCCGCGACCGTCGCTCAGCACCGCCAGCCGCTTCGCCGGCCCCGACTCCACCAGCCCGATGAACTTGTACGGGATCGGCGGCGGCGGTGGCGGCGGCGGCGGACCGGTCGGCACCGGTGGCGCCGCCGGCTGCGCGATCGGCATCGGCGCGGGCGGCGGCGGCTTCGGCTTGAACCGGAACAAGTCCCGCTCGGCCGACCCCGGCTTGGGACGATCGGCGTCGAGCGCTTCCAGACGCACATCGGGCGCGGTCGCGGCGGTCTGCTGCTGCGCGGCGCGCCGTGCGGCCGGCGCGGGGCCTGTTCCGTTAGACGCCGGCAACGGCACGGCAGACGTGGAGGTCCACGCCCGATATCCGGCAACGGCGAGGACAACGAGCAGCAGCGCGAGCAGGATCTGCTGGCGGCGCTTAGTTGCCATTCGCGTCCAGTCGGTAATAGCTGGAAAGCTCGAGTGTCAGCGTCAAGGGTTTGGTCGGGTCGTTCTGCGACAGCGTCACGTCGTCGATGATCACGAACTCCGGCGCGCTCTCGAGCTCGTAGATGAACTGCCGCAGGTTCCCGTACTCGCCTTGCAGCTCGGTGCGGATCTTCAGGCGGCCGACGCGCGCGTCGCGCTTCGGGGCCTCGACGTCGATCTTGCGGTCGAGGAACTTCACGTTCATCCGGCGCGCGAGGTGGTAGAACGACAGATACGTGAGCCGCCGCGCCGAGGTTTGATCCGCGGGCAGGACTTCCTCGTAGAACGTTGCCAGCTCCTCGCCGGCGCGCGAGGTGCCAGTGACCAGCGCGTTGGCGACCGTCAATTCCCGTTCGGCGGCGGCGAGCGCCTGCTTGTCGGCCGCGGCCCGGTCGGACACGTTCGCGGACTTGATGGCCAGCGGCCGGACGACGAACGCGTACCCGGCGATATTCAGGATCGCACCCGAGCACGACCGGAATGATCAGCGCCCGCTTCTCGACGAAGATGCGCTTGGCCAGCGTCATGGCCGGGCCCCTCGGGCCGGCGCTTCCGGCTCCGGCTTGGCGTTCGCGGGCAGGTAGTTCGTTTCGAGGATCGACTCGAACAGCCCTTCATCGTTGAAGCGCTCGGTTGTCGGACGCGGGTTCTTGAAGGCCCCGGTTTCCTCGAGGTTCTCCATGAACTGGTTCACATCGTCGACGTCGCGCGCGACGATGTTCAGCGTGAGCACGATGCCGTTGGCCCGATCGACTTTCGGCCGCACCGCCACGATGTGCGCCTCGGCGGGCAGCGTGGTTTCCAACCGGTTCAGCAGCTCGGTCCACGAAAACGTGCGCCGGTCGATCAGTTCGTTCGCCTGGCGGGCCGCCGTGGACGCGGCGTCGATCTGGCGCGGATCGACGCTGCCGCGCAGCGTCGTCACCTGCTGGCGCAGTCTGCTGCGTGCGCGCCTCGTCGGCGTCGGCCTGCCGCGCCAGTTCGCTGTCTCCCCGCTGATAGCGAAGTCCCGTCGTCACGTTCCACACGGTTGCGGCGAGCACGAGCAGGGCCGCGATGAGCAGCCAGACATGCACGGCGCGTTCGTTGTAGAACGGGCGCGTCGAGAGGTTCGTGCGGATCACGCGGGCACCGCCTCGGGTTTCCGGTCGCGCAGCAGGAGCCCGACGAGGGGCGTCAGCATGTCCAACAGGGCCGGCGACGGCGCGATGCGATCGGCAATCGTGGCAGCCGCGCGCGGATCGACGGCGTCAACCGGCGTGGTGAGCCGCTCCTCGAGACTGTGCCGCACCTGATCGAGCTCGGCGGCGACGCGGATGCCGGCGCCTCCGGCCAGCAGCACGCGGGCGAAGCCGCCGCCCTGCAGCCGGTCCTCGTAGTACATCGCGGTCTGATGGACGAGATCCGCGAGCGTGCCGTCGGTGTCGGCCGCGCGGTTGCGGAAGAAGATGAGATGCGGTCCGCGCAGGAGCGCGATCGACGCCGAGTCGGCGGCGACGTTGACCAGCAGCCAGTCCTCCTGCCCCGCTCCCGCCGCCTGCGGACGCTCCGCGTCCGGCGAGCACCGCGTTGATCACGTTGAAGGTCGCGAGATCGACCAACCCGGCGTAGGCGCCCGCCTCGGCGCACAGCTGCTCGTATTCCTCGATCACGCTGCGGCGCGCCAGCGAGACGATGAGCTCCTGGCCGTCGGCAGCACGCTGCCCGTTGACGAAGCTCACCTGCGCCTCTTCGATCGGAAACGGCGCGGCCTTGCGGACCTGCCATCGCACGAGCTGATCGAGATCCTGCGCGCGCGCCGGAATCTTCTCGAACTTGAGGATCGACACCTTCGCCACG
Source organism: uncultured Acidobacteriota bacterium (assembly GCA_963731545.1). GTDB lineage: Bacteria > Acidobacteriota > Vicinamibacteria > Vicinamibacterales > CAVVIG01 > CAVSWN01. The sequence continues at coordinate 152,449 of CAVSWN010000008.1, forward strand.
ACGTCCGGCACCACGAGGCCGATGCGCCGCGGCCGGCCCAGGCGCTCCATGACGCGGTTGAGGGCGGTGGTCACGGCCGCCCGGTCGTGCGTGTTCGCCGCGGTCAACGAGGGCACGAGCGCGCCTTCGGGCAAGGGCTCGACGGCGTGCGCCGCGACAACCGGCTGCCCGCCGCGCCAGTCGAGCGTCGCGCCCGACACGCGGCTGGCGGCGAGCTCCACGGCCACTCCCGGCGCCGGCGCCTCGCGCAGCGAACTGAACAGATTCATTCGACGAACGTCACCTTGTTGATCTCGCGCAACGTCGTCGTGCCGCTCATGACGCGCTCGACGGCCGATTCGCGCAGGAAGCGCATGCCTTCTTCGCGCGCCGCTTTCTTGATCTCGGACGTCGGCCGCTTCTCGAGAATCAGCTCTCGAATGTGATCGCTCAGGTCGAGCAGCTCGCAGATGGCCGTGCGGCCCTTGTAGCCGGTGCCGCCGCATTCGATGCAGCCCAGACCCTCGTAGAACGGATGCGTGTGCTCGAGCTCGGGATCGAGCGCCGACTCCTCGAGCGAGCGCTCGCGTCACCTTCGCGCGGCGCTTGCAGTGGGTGCAGATGGTGCGGACCAGCCGCTGCGCCATCACGCAGTTGAGCGCCGAGACGAACTGGTACGCCTCGACGCCCATGTTGAGGAAGCGTCCGAGCACGTCGAGCACGTTGTTGGCGTGAACCGTGGTGAACACCAGGTGTCCGGTGAGCGCGGAGTTGATCGCGATCTGCGCGGTTTCGTTGTCGCGGATCTCGCCGACCATGATCTTGTCCGGGTCGTGGCGCAGAATCGATCGGAGACCGCGCGCGAACGTCAGCCCCTTCTTCTCGTTGATCGGGATCTGCGTGATCCCTCTGAGCTGGTACTCGACCGGGTCCTCGATGGTGACGATCTTGTCTTCGATCGACTTGATCTCGGACAGCGCCGCGTACAGCGTGGTCGTCTTGCCGCTGCCGGTCGGCCCGGTGACGAGCACCATGCCGTACGGCTCGGCGATGTACTTGCGGAAGCGCTTCAGCTCGAGCTCGGGAAAGCCGAGGATGTCGAGCCGCAGCTCGGTGAACTGCTCGCTGATCGATTCCTTGTCCAGAATACGGATGACCGAGTCCTCGCCGTGGACGCTCGGCATGATCGAGACGCGGAAGTCGATCGTCTTGCCCGGCATGCGCAGCTTGAAGCGGCCGTCCTGCGGCACGCGCTTCTCGGCGATGTCGAGCTCCGCCATGACCTTGATGCGCGAGATGATCGAGCTGTGGAACTGCTTGGCAATCGGCCGCATCGCCGGCTGCAGCACGCCGTCGATCCGGTACTTCACGTGCACCGCGTCGTCCTGCGTCTCGATGTGGATGTCGCTCGCGCGGCGCTGGATGGCGGTGTAGATCGTCGAGTCGACGAGCCGGATCACGGGACTGATGTCGCTCGTCAACCGCTCGACCGTCAGGCTCTCTTCGCCGTTGTCCTCTTCCTTGAGCAGCTGGAGCTGGAAGCTCTCGGTGGCGTCCTCCAGCACGCGCTGCGAGCTCTCGCTCTTCTTGAGGATCGACTCGATCGCGGACCGCGGGCCGACGGCCACTTTGATGGGCGTCGAGAGCAGGACGCCGAGCTCGTCGATCATCGGCAGATCGGTGGGATCCGACACGACGATCTCGAGCGCCTTGCCGACGCGGCGGTGCGGCACGAAGCCGTAGCGCAGCATCAGGTCGGCCGGAATCGACCGGAACAGCTCCTGGTCGATATGGAACGTATCCATGTCCACGAACTCGAGCCGGTAGCGCTCGGCCAGCCGGCGCGCGTGTTCTTCCTCGGCGCGCCGTTCGTCGTCGGTGACGGCTCCGAGCGGCGACGGTTCAAATCCGTGTTGGTCGTTGCCATTCCTAGCCTGCGAGCACCGAGCTCAATTGGAACAACGGCATGTAGAGCGCCAGCAGCAGCGCCGCGATCACGATGCCCATGATGACGAGGAGTACCGGTTCAACCAGCGTGACGAACCGCTCCATGGTCGTCGAGATTTCTTCGTCGTAGAAATCGGCCACCGTGTTCAGCATGTCCTGCAGGGCGCCGGTGGATTCGCCGACTTCCGCCATCTTGACGGCGACGTCGGGAAACACCCCGCGCGCCTCGAGCGACGAGGCGAACGACGCGCCCTCGCGCACGCGCGCCGCGACGACATCGAGCTGCCTGCGCCATGAACTGGTTGCCGATGGATTTCGCCGAGATATCGAGCGCGTTGACCAGCGGCAAGCCGCCGCCCAGCAGCGTCGCCAGCGTGCGCGACATCTGCGACGTCGCGAACTTTCGCGCCACGGGGCCGAGTCCCGGCAAGCCCAGGATGAGGTGATCGAATTGCGCCCGCTGGCCTGCGCGCCGGATCCAGGTGAACCCGACCACGGCGGCTACGCCGAGCAGCGACGAGGATCAGCGCGTACTGCGTCCGCACCAGGCCGGAAATCCGCAGGATGACCTTCGTGATGAACGGCAGCTCGGCGCCGAACGAGCCGTAGAAATCCGAGAAGGCCGGCACGACCCAGACCACGATGACCGTGACCAGCACCAGCGACAGCGAAATCAGGATGGCGGGGTAGACGAGTGCGGAGACCGTTTTGCGCTTCACCGTCTCGATGATCTTCGTGTACTCGACGTAGCGCCGCAGCACGGCGTCGAGGTTGCCGCTGCGCTCGCCGGCCAGCAGCGAGGCGGTGTAGACCCGCGGGAAGATGTCGCCTTGCGACCCGAAGGCATCCGACAGGGCCGTCCCCGCCCGCACCTTCTCATGCACATCGTCGAGCACCCGCCGGAACGTCGGGGACGTGACCCGGCTCCGCAGCAGGTCGAGGGACTGGACGAGCGGCATGCCGGCCCTGCAGCAGGGTCGCCAGCTCCTGGTTGAAGACCAGGAACTCCTGGGTGTTGAGGCCGCGGCGCTGGGGCAGGTTGAACGACACCCCGGCGATGGCGTTCTTGGGCTGAAGCGAAAGGACGAACAGGCCCTTCTCCTCCAGCTCGTGACGCAGCCGGGCTTCGGTCTCGGCAACATAGACCCCTTCGACGATTTCGCCGTTGGGCGAAGCGAGGCGACAGCGAAATTCCATGGAACTGCCTGTAATTCTACCAACTTATCGGTCGTTCTTGCGCGCGACTCAAGGGATTAGACCGTGCCGCGGCTGCGAAAGGCTGGGCGGGGCTGCGCGATTTCTTACTGGCCGATCAGTTTGAGGATGCGGCCGACGTAGGCCTGTGTCTCGGGATACGGCGGCACGCCGCGGAACCGCGCCACCGCCGCCTCGCCGGCGTTGTACGCCGCCAACGCCAGCTTCAGCGGCAGACGTTCGGTCAGCGACTTGAGATGCTTGATGCCGGCTTCGATGTTCGCGACCGGATCGTAGGGGTTTGCCACGCCGTACTGGCGCGCGGTTTCAGGCATCAACTGCATGAGACCCATCGCGCCCTTGCGCGACCGGGCGCGAGGTTGATAGGCCGATTCCACTTGAATGACGGCCCGCACGAGCTTGATCGGCACGCCCTGCGCGCTCGCCATCTTGTCGATGAGCTCGCCGTACGGGACCAGCGGCAGCGCTTCCGTGGCGACTGGTGCCGGCGCAGGCTCCGGTTCCGGCTCCGGATACGGCACCTCATCCGGCGCGAAGCGCGCGATCACTGACGCCTCGCAGATGATTTGGCCGCCGTTGCGCAGCGTCAGGACCACCGAGTCCCCCTCGACCTGGTGTCCCTTGATCGACAGCGTGCGGCCGGAATGGAAGTACGCCAACTCGGCGCGCACCGGAGCGGCCGACAGGAGTACAGCCAACGACGGCAAACGAAAAAGCGACTTTCACAGGGGGATCGTCATTGTAGCAGAAGCGACTGGCACGGCTGCTCGCCTGCCGGCGAGGTCGAGCGAACGAACAAACGCGGTGTACGGCGGATAACGATCTACGCCGTTGGTGGGCGCGACGATCACCTGCTCGCCCGACAAAAACGTCAGTTTGTAGCTCAACCAGTAATCGGCGAGCGCGCCCTTGTACTCCGTTACTCGCGAAACACTCGAGCGTCGCCGGGGACCGCGTGTCGGGTGCGAGCCGCTGATACCAGGCCAATTCCTGGCTGCCGAACATCGCGAGGATCGCTCACGAACGCCGCCACCGCCGCCGCCTTGCTCCACTGCCCTACCTGGTCGATCCCGACCGCCAGCACCACGGGCAACGCGCCGAACAGCGGCATCACGTATCGATACGACTGCGGGTCGTGATAGCTCCCGCTTGCGACGAACACGATCGGCACGACGACGAGAAAGATGTGAAAGAACGGCGAGACGGCGCGCCGCCGCAGCGCGAAGAACGACACGATCGACGACGGCCGCGAGGATCAACCCAAACCACAGCGACACGGGCAGCCACTCGGTCAACGGGCTCCGGAAACCGAGCGTCATCGGGACGATGAAGGTGGCGATGGTCCCGGTTGCGTGGACGAGATCTCTGGCGTCCATGCGCGCGAGCGGGAGGCTCAGCGAACCGTGGTTGGCGGCGAGGACCGGCGCGTAGCCGAGGAGAAAGCCGAGCAGACCGGCCACAGCCAGGGGCCGCTCGTCGCGGTGATTCGATTGAACGAGTTGACCGGCGAATCGCGCCGCCGCCGTACACGATCAGCAAGGCCGCGCCGAGGCGCCAGAGCTTCTGCGGGTTCTTCAGACCGATGAACAGTCCGCCAATCGTCACATCGAACCCGCTGGTCACGAACGCCATGAGTCCCAGCGCGACATAGACGGCCGCGATCACGCCGACCGCTGCGGTTGCGATTCGCAACCACGGAGGCAACCCTTGGCCGTCGACGAGCTCGCGCAACCGGGTTCGCACGGCGGGGGCCGTCCAGACCGCGTACGACCACGAGCGCGACCACGTAATAGAGGATGTATTGATGCACCCAGAGGCCGAAACCCACCGCGCCCGCCGCGGCGGCCAGCGCGAGGCGCGAACCCGATCGCTCCCATTCGAGTCAGCCCCAGGCCCATGACGGCGCCCGCGAGCAACGTGAGCACGACCTCCGGGTTCGCGCTCAAGGTCCAGAGGACGAGCGAAGGCGGACCCACGATCAGGAATGCCGTCGCGATCCACGCGACCCGACGCGAGAACATCCGTGCGACGAGCAGGAACTGCAGGCACACGGCGATCGCAAAACAGGCGAGCGTCGTGGCCTTCAGCGCGACGACACTCGAACCGGCCACTGAAAACACCGCGGCGTTGAGGTAGACCTCCGGCACGCCCTTGTATCGCTGTCCCCAGATGAACACCGGCAGCTCGCCCTGCAGGACATGGCGCGCCATCAAGCCCTCGACGGCTTCGTCGGAGTCGAAGAACCGGTCGGCGTGGAGAAGGAACGGGAGCCGGATGGTAACGGTCAGCGCGGCGACGACGAGGAGAGAAAGGAGCGCGTTAGCTCGCGGGCTGAACGAAGGCATGGAACACGCGAACGCCGAGCTCGCGCGGATCCTTGTTGTTCCCCACGTTGAGCGTCGCGGGCACGTAGGTCTTGTCCACGGCGATTTGCACTTCGACCGTATCGGCGGATCCGAACTGCGTCGCCTTCAACGGGATCTTCTTCAGCGTGCGGTCCCCTGCCGCGAGCGTGAACTGATCGACGCGCTCGCCGGCGACGCTCACGTCCACCTGCTGGGCCTCCGGGAAGACACCGGCCGGATGGTCGACATCCAGATAGAAGACGCAGTCTTTCTTCGGGTTCTTGAACGCCAGCGTTCCGACCCGCTTGGTCCATTGCCATTCGACCGCGGCGTTGTGTTCGGCCACTTCCGCCGGGTGCCAGCCGTCCTTGAACACCACGTAGACGTTCTCGGTTTGCGGCTGCAGCGTGAGCGTGCCCATCTTGTAGGCGCGCTGGCCCGCGTCCTCGCCGCCCGCCAGCGGCTGCCGCCGCTGGTTCTGGATCGAATACAGGCCGACTTCCACGGTGGCCTCGCCAACGTACGGATAGACGGGAATGAACTCGGTCCGCGATGTACTCGATCGTCTGGCCCGGCTTCCACTGCGACGTCGGCGTCGGCGGGTTGTGATCGAAGGTGAACAGCAGCTCGTTGTCGCTGTCCACGACGTGGAGCATGACGCGATGGTCTTCGGTGATCTGCGCGTCGTTGGCGACGACGAACTTGTAGGTGATGTCGAGCGGGCTGCCGAGCGGCGCCTTCTGGCGACTGAGCTGCACCGAAGCCGTCGCCACGGGCGGCGCCGCGGGCTCCTTGCCTCCGCACCCGACAGCGAGCGGAAGCGAGCAGAACGATGGCGAGCAGATACGGCGTGACGGCGCGACGCAAGATCATAGGCTACTGATGAATCGTGATGATATCGACTGCGTAAACTGCGGTGAGGCGGCATTATAGCGTGGTTGCGGCTGCCCACACCATCTGCTAGAGTGCGCGCCGAGAGATGTCGCTCGAAGCCCTCGGTCTGATCGAAACGCGCGGCCTCATCGGATCGGTGGAAGCCGCCGATGCGATGGTCAAGGCCGCGAATGTCGTGCTCGTCGGCAAGGAATACATCGGCGCCGGCTACGTCACCGTCATGGTGCGCGGCGACGTCGGCGCCGTGAAAGCGGCCACCGATGCCGGCGCCGCCGCCGCGCGGCGTGTCGGCGAGCTCATCTCGGTGCACGTGATTCCGCGCCCGCACGCCGAAGTCGAACGCATCCTTCCGAAAGGAACACCCTAGCTCCGACGACGGCAATGGGTGAACCAGCTCCGCCAGCGCAATCCGATCGCGACCTCGCCTCCATTGCCGAAGCCCGTGCCCTCGCCCGCCGCGCCAAGCAGGCGTGGCTGACGCTCGCCGAATTCAGTCAGGACGCAGATTGACGCGATCGTCGACGCGATGGCCGAAGCCGCCACGCCGCAGGCCGAGGCCTTTGCCCGGCTCGCCGTCGAGGAGACGGGCTACGGCGTCGTCGAAGACAAGGTCCAGAAGAATCTCTTCAGCTCGCAGAAGGTCCACGCCTTCATCAAGCCGATGAAGACCGTCGGCGTCATCGCCCGCCACGAGGATCGGCGTGTTGTCGAGATCGCGGAGCCGTTCGGCGTCGTCGCGGCGGTGGTTCCGTCCACGAACCCGACGTCGACCGCGATCTACAAGATTCTGATTTCGCTCAAGGCGCGATGCGCGATCGTGATCAGTCCGCATCCCGCCGCCGTCAAGTGCATCACGCGCGTCGCCGAGGTGATGGAGGAGGCGGCCCGCCGCGCCGGGGCGCCGGCCGGCGCCATCAACTGGATGAGCACGGTCACGCTCGAAGGCACACAGGAGCTGATGAAGCACCGGGACGTCGCGGTCATTCTCGCGACCGGCGGCATGGGCCTGGTCCGCGCGGCGTACAGCGCGGGCAAGCCGGCGTACGGCGTGGGGCCGGGGAACGCTCCCGCGTTCATCGAACGGACGGCGGACGTCAGGAAGGCGGTGCACGACGTCATCACCGGCAAGACGTTCGACAACGGCGTGCTCTGCTCGTCAGAAAACTCCGTGGTCGTGGACGAGCCGATTGCCGAGGACGTGAAGCGCGAGTTCCAGGCCCAGCACGCGTACTTCCTGAACGCCGGGCGAGATGGACGCGCTGGCCCGCCAGCTCGTGTCGCCGCAGCGATTGCCCAATCCGGCACTGGTCGGGCGGTCGGCCGTCGTCATCGCGGAAAAGTGCGGCATCAGCGTCCCGGCCGAGACGCGCGTGCTGCTGGCGCCGCTCGAGGGCGTCGGACGGGACTATCCGCTGTCGATTGAGAAGCTGTGCCCCGTCCTCTCCTACTACGTCGTCAGGGACTGGCGCGAGGGGTGCGAGCGGTGCAAGCAGATCCTGCGCTACGGAGGGATGGGGCACACGATGTCCATCCATTCCCGGAACGAGCAGGTGATCCTCGAGTTCGGCCTCCACAAGCCGGCATTCCGGATCGTGGTCAACTCGCCGACCACGCATGGCTCGGTGGGGCTGTCCACGGGCCTCGATCCGGCGATGACGCTGGGCTGCGGCGGGTACGGCGGGAACATCACGTCGGACAACATCACCCCGCGTCACCTGCTGAACATCAAGCGGCTGGCGTACGAGGTGACGCCGGTGGTCAGCCGGTGGGATGGACCGGGGGCCGCCAAGTCAGCCCCGG